>NZ_JAGFNY010000001.1 GCF_019448115.1 Succinivibrio faecicola
TTTTTAAAAAGCAGATTGTAAGTGAATTACAACCTTGGTTAAACTGTGATCAAAGTCCGTTTCATTTGGTCACCGTAAGAATTTAATTATTTTGCAATAGGAAATTCAATCACACTCCATGCTATAAATTCTTATTGGTGGGCCGAAAGAGGAATGGCCGCTTCAAAAGATGAAAAAGATTATGTCCACATTGTAGCAAATCACTTAAAAGCAAAAGTTCATGCATACAATTTTTCGATTTGGGAAGTAAGTTCAAAGGACAGAGGCGAATTTCTGTCATTACTTGATAATTATTTAGATCCAAGAATTGATCTTATTACTATTCAGCTTGGCGAAAATGCTAATGATTTATCAACTTGGAAAAATGACTGGATTGATTTAATCAATTATATTAAAACAAAAAATGAAAAAGCTAAAATTGTTATAGTAGGAGATTTTTGGTCGTTTCCTAAGCGTGATGAAGGAAAAATAGAAGCTGCAAAGCAATGTGGCGTTATATTCATTGATTTGTCAGATATTAAAGAAAATAAAACATATCAATCATGTATGAATTGCACTGTAATTGATGATGAAGGAAAAGCTCATCAAATTACTCACAATGGCGTTGCAGCACATCCAGGTGATCTTGGAATGAAAGAAATTGCAATGAGAATTATTAGTTCAATATAAAGAAATTTACAAAATTAACTTCTTTATCATCATTATGAGAAGAATTATAGATTCATAGATTAATTCTTCTCATATAAAATCTCACCATTTGATTTATATCTGTCTTAATCCATCATTTATTGAAATCAAACAATAATTTGAAGTCTTAACATAATTCAAAATTTTGAGTTTGATCATAAAATCTGAATATTATGATTCTTTACTAAAATAATAAATCAAAGCTTGACATAAGAAAATACCTTTAAAATCGTCTTTGATCCGATGGAATAAGGCGTTTGTGTTATAAAAAAACTCTTTTTTTTTAGAGCTTGATCAGATTTTAGAAAATAGTTTTCGTATTTAAAATAAAAGATGTGCATAATACATACAAGCCTTATGTGGCTTAGCTTTGAAACTCAAAGTCAACGATTAACATTCATATTAGGAGTAAGTTGTGAATAAAAGTCAGTTAGTAGATAGCGTTGCTAAGAAGTCTGGTTTAACAATCAAGGATTCAACAGCAGCTGTTAATGCAGTAGTAGATTCAATCAAGGACGCTTTAGCTTCTGGTGATACTGTTACATTAATCGGTTTTGGTACTTTCTTAGTACGTGAGCGTGCTGCACGTAACGGTCGTAACCCACGTACAGGCGAAATCGTTAAGATCCCTGCAGTTAAGGTTCCTGCATTCAAGCCAGGTAAGACTTTCAAAGATGGCGTAAACAAGTAATACTTACTTAAAAATGCAAAAAGAGCCAGGTTTTAGCCTGGCTTTTTTACTTTTTTTTAATAAAAAAAACTCTATAAATCAAGGCAAATAGAGCATTTTTGAATTTAAATTTTGATAAAAAATTCGTATAATGTTTAAGTTTTTATAAACAGGTTTAGACTCTGGAGTAATGATAAATGTTATCAGACAAACTGCGTGAAGGCGCGCATGGCAAAGTATTTAAATTACTGTTTGTCATTATTATGTTTAGCTTTGTATTTGCTGGTATCGGCAGCTATATGATCGTTCGCAATGATAATGATCCTGCACAAATTGGTGAAACAAAGATTTCAGCAAATGTATGGAAAGCTCAGTACGATGATCAGGTAAGGGCAATGCAAAGACAGTATGGCCCTCAGTTCAACAAAGTACTAAGCAATAAGGATGCGGTTTCAGCTTTACGTCTGTCTGTACTTGAGCGATTAATTGACAATGTTGCTGTTAATACTGTTACCTATGAACAGGGTATCAGAATTTCTGACAAGCAGGTTAAAGAAGCAATTGTTAAGGAAAAGGCCTTCCAGAAGAATGGTAAGTTCTCTCAGGAGCTATTCAACGCAGCTACAAGAAATATGGGCTCAAGCCCTGACAGTTTTGCAAATTCAGTAAGAAACGATCTTGCAACAGATCTTCTTTTTAATCCTGTTTTTGCTTCAGGCTCTGTAGCATATCCATATGAGATTGAGCTTTTATCAAAACTATTTTCACAAAAGAGAGTTGTTGATATCTATACAGTAGATACCAAGGCTCTTGAAAAGTCTGTAAAGCTTACTGATGATGAGATTAAGTCTTACTATGATGCAAATCATGGCAAGTTCATGAAGCCAGCATCAGTTAACTTCAACTACATTGTTTTAAGTGTTGATGCATTAAAGAAAGATGTTGCTGTTACTGATGAAGAGCTTGAGAATTACTACAATTTAAATCAGAGTGATTTTACAGTTCCATCAAAGAGAGCTGCATCTCAGATTATTATCAGATCATCTGAAGAAAACTTTGCTGACAAAGCAAAAGAGGCTTTAGCTCAGTTAAAGAGTGGTGCATCATTTGAGTCAGTTGGCAAGAAGTATTCATCTGACAAATCATTTGAAAAGACAAAAGGTTCATTAGGTACACTTGAGAAAGGTTCATTATCAAAAGAGCTTGATGTTGCATTATTCAATTTGAAGAATGTTGGTGATTACTCTGAGGTAATTGTTGATAACTATGGTGCACACATCATTCGTCTAGATAAGATTACAGATGCTTATGTTCCTGCACTAAAGGACATCAAAGCTGATGTTACTGAGAAGTATGTTTCATCAAAGGCATTAGAAAAGTACAACAAGTTATCACAGGATCTGACAGACATTACCTATGAGAATCCTGATTCACTTGATATTGCAGCAGAAAAACTGAATCTTAAGGTTTTAAATTCTGGAAACGTTGTATTTGGTCAGACCAATGTTGCATGGCCTTTAGGCGTTGAAGAAGTTCAGAGTCTTGCTTTCAATGAAGAGAACAGAACTTCTCATACAAACACAAATGTAATAAACATCACTCAGGATTCATGCATTGTAATCAATGTAAATGAATACAATGAAGAGAAGCTTTTACCATTTGATGAAGTTAAATCAAAGGCTCATAATCTTGCTCTTGATAATGTTGTAAATCAGAAGGCTCAGGAGCTTTTAGAGAAGGTAAAAGAGCAGGCTAAGGCTGGAACTTTAAATGAACTTGATCCACTTGTATTAAAGAGCTCAGATTTAACTGTTGCACGTGGCCAGAACAAGCAGTTCTCTGATGTATTTACATTATCAGTATTTGCAATAGAAGATTCTGTAAACTCTGGCATTATTGCAGATAATTATGGTAAAAAGTCATTAGCTATCCTAAAGAAAACAATGACAGAGAATGAAGAGGAAATGAAAAAATATGTTCTTTTCATTCGTTCACAGCTAGCTCAGTTTAAACTACAGAAACTCCAGTCTGTTGTTACAAAGGCAGCTCGTGAGCTAACAGAGGTTGAATATAACGAAAGTGCTATTAACTCTGTAATCAAGGAATCTAGTTCAAATCTGGATAACTAACCTGTAATAAATGTACAAAAAGTCTGATTTTGTAAAAAAATCAGACTTTTTTTATGTCTCAAAATAGTGAAAACTCAAAAATAGTGCACCAAAAGACTACATTATAAACAGTTTATGTAAAAAATAATGCTATATTTTGGTGCATAATTATGAGATTAAATAATAATTTAGCTTTGATAAATTTAATTTATAATCAAATAGTTAAAGTTATTTATATAAAGTCAATCAAGAAGTATTTCTAATAATAAAGAAAATCAGTCATCTTTACCAGATATTTCCTTTGTATTTTAATAATAAAAAAAATTCTAAGGAAAAGTATATGAACATTCATGAGTATCAGGCAAAAGAGATATTTAAAGAGTATGGTTTACCAGTATCAGAATTCTATGTTAGCACTAAGGCTACAGGTATTGGTAAAGCTGCTTATGAGCTTGCTCCAGGACCTTTTGTTGTAAAGTGTCAGGTTCATTCTGGCGCACGTGGAAAAGCAGGTGGAGTGGCATTAGTTGAAACTCCTGCTATGGCAGAAGCATTTGCTGCAAAATGGCTTGGTAACCGTCTTGTAACCAAGCAGTCAGGTCCACACGGAAAGCCTGTAAACAGAATTCTTATTGAAAGAGCAATCGATATTAACAAGGAGCTTTATCTTTCAGCTACCATTGATCGAGCAAGTGCTAGACTTACAGTTATTGCATCAGCATCTGGTGGTATGTCAATTGAAGAGTTAGCTTTAACTAGTCCTGAAAAGATCCTAAAGTCCTATATTGATCCTCTTGTAGGCCCACAGCCATATCAGGGCCGTGAACTTGCTTATAAGTTAGGTCTTACAGGCAGCCAGGTGAATGCTTTTACAAAGATCTTCTTAGGTATCTGCAAGATGTTTGTTGAAAAGGATTTATCACTAGTTGAAATAAATCCTCTTGTAATCACTAAAAGCGGTGAGCTTGTATGTGCAGATGCAAAGATTAATACTGATCCATATGCTGCATATAGACACAAGGAATTGGCAGAGCTTGATGATCCTTCACAAGAAGATCCTAGAATTGCAAGAGCAGTTGCAGCTGGTTTCAGTTATGTTCCATTAGATGGAAACATTGGCTGTATGGTAAACGGAGCAGGTCTTGCAATGGGCACCATGGACATTTTAAAGAATCTGGGAGGTGCACCTGCAAACTTCCTTGATGTAGGTGGCACCGCAACAAAAGAAAGAGTAATGGAGGCTTTCAAAGTTATTCTTGAAGATCCGAATGTTAAATGCATTATGGTCAATATTTTTGGTGGTATTGTCCGTTGTGACATGATTGCTGAAGGTATTAAGGGCGCAGTTGAGCAGATTAAGATATCAGTTCCTGTTGTTGTAAGACTTGAAGGTAATCAGGCTCATTTAGGTGAAAAGATTTTAAATGAGTGCGGATTGAATATTGTATCAGCAAGAGATTTAAGACAGGCAGCTCAGTTAGCCGTTAATGCAGCAAAGTAAGGATCAGTTATGAGTATTCTAGTTAATAGAGAAACAAAGGTTATTTGTCAGGGTATTACAGGTTCACAGGGTACTGCACATTGTACTCAAATGCTAGAGTATGGAACCAAACTTGTTGCTGGTGTAACTCCTGGTAAAGGTGGCATGACCCATTTAGGTGTCCCTGTATACAATACAGTAACTGAAGCTGTTGCAGCTACCGGTGCTACTGTATCAATGGTAATGGTTCCACCTCCATTTGCAGCAGATTCAATTCTTGAGGCTATTGATGCAGGTTTAGAGCTTGTTGTATGTATTACAGAAGGTATACCTGTTCTTGATATGCTCAAGGTTAAGGCAAGACTTGAAAATTCAAATACTGTTCTTATTGGACCAAACTGTCCTGGTATTCTCACTCCTGATGAGTGCAAAATTGGTATTATGCCAGCATCAATCTTCTCAAAAGGCAAGGTTGGTATCGTATCGCGCTCAGGAACGCTGACATATGAGGCTGTTAAAGAGACAACTGAAGCAGGATTTGGTCAGTCAACCTGTGTTGGTATCGGTGGTGATCCTATTCAGGGATCCAACTTCGTTGATATCTTAAAGCTTTTTGAAAACGATCCAGAAACTGAGGCTGTTGTTTTAGTTGGTGAAATCGGTGGCAGTGCAGAGCAGGATGCGGCTAAATTCATCAAGGAGCATATGACAAAACCAGTTGTTTCATACATTGCAGGTGCATCAGCTCCAAAAGGTCAGCGTATGGGACATGCAGGTGCAATTATTTCAGGTGCAAATGCAACAGCTGAAGCAAAACAAAAAGCACTTATGGATGCCGGTGTTACTGTAGTATCAACAGCAGCTGATATTGCTGATGGATTAAAAGAAGCTACAGGCTGGAACTAATAAAAAAGCAGTGCGGTGCAATGCCGCATTGTTATCTTATTTTTTATGATACATATCAAATAGATACAAAATATCGTTTTTTTCATTCTATTGTCTGTTACAATGATTTTGTAACAAAGGAGATAGTATGAAATCTTTAATTCTTGGCTCACTGTTAGGTCTTATGACTTTTTCTGCAGCTGCTGATGTTATGATTGATGTAAGAAACGATTCATCTGATGATTGTTCTCTTGCAATTAATGCTCGTACTGACAAAACCAAATGGATTACTCAA
This sequence comes from Succinivibrio faecicola, assembly GCF_019448115.1. Taxonomy (GTDB): domain Bacteria; phylum Pseudomonadota; class Gammaproteobacteria; order Enterobacterales; family Succinivibrionaceae; genus Succinivibrio; species Succinivibrio faecicola. The sequence goes on from NZ_JAGFNY010000001.1 coordinate 6,126, forward strand.
GGATGGTATGTTTTTGCTTCAGGTGAAGAAGCTCCTATCATTTTAAAGGGAATCAACGATATTCATAATGTTTATATCTATAACGACTGCAAGCCTGTTCCTACTTCTGCAAAGAGCGAAACCAAGAAGGGCTGGGTAAAAACAAACTATAAGTTTACCGATGAGAATCCTCGCGAAAAGGATCCAGGATACGAAGAGGTTGTTTTCGAGAGACTTCAGTCTGATAAGTATCAGATCCAGAATTAATCTTTTGGCATATTTTGTGCTTTTATCTTTTATATAACAAGTGGTGGCAATTATTGCCACCTATAATGGAGTAAAAGGTATGAGTACATTTGTTGGCAGTATTGCTTCTAGCTATATATCTGACATAAATACAGACAGTAGAAGCAAACAATCCTATGCTGGTTTAGATTTTCTATCTGAGCTTTCAAATGGCACACAAGAGGAAATCACATTATCTGATTGTTCCTACGAAGTTATAGATAAAGTAGAGCAGTCCTATTCAGATAAATTCTCAGTATTAAATAAAAGAGCTCCTAGTGCCGAGGATATGAGTGTTCTTGAAAAAAGCTCATATAAAAAGGATTTGTGCATTCTTAATTCATTTTCAGATCCTCTGATAAATGCCACAAAACTTGCTAAAGGCGGCATTTGCAGATTCCTTTAGATTTTAAAAGTAAATGATTTCTTGGTATCATACACAAAGTTAATTTGTGTATGAATTTTTTTATGTCAGATACTTACAAGATCCCAAATCTTAAAAACGGTGCAGTGCATCGAGTTGAACTTATTGTCAAAAAAAGCAGATTTATTACTACTGTTGCAAGAACACATGGTGTAGATGAGGCTAAGGCTTTTATTTCAAAAGTAACAGAAGAATTTTCAGATGCAAGGCATAACTGTTTTGCATATGTTGCAGATAAACCTGGCAATTCAGGTTATGCCGGCTGTTCTGATGACGGTGAGCCTCATGGAACTGCAGGTCAGCCAATGCTTAATATTCTCCTGCACTCTGATGTAGGTGAGATAACTTGTGTTGTAACCAGATATTTTGGTGGAATTCTACTAGGTACAGGTGGTCTTGTAAAAGCATATTCAGACAGTATCAAACTGGCATTAGAATCTCTTGATGTTACTGATATGGTAATAATGAACAGAGCAACTATCAGAGTTGATCACTCAATTGTAAATCTTGTGCTTAGACTATTCAAAAAATACCAGTGTGAGATTATAAATCAGGAATATACAGATAAAGTATCTTATACAGTTGATATCCCTGCTGACAGTTTTGATAATCTGCAATCTGAGATTACAACTATCAGCAGAGGTGAAGCTTTTATAACAAAAGAAAACTGAGTTTGTAACTAGCTATTCATTGCTGTTTCAAGCTCTTCTTGCTTTTCAAGCCATAAAAGCTCAAGCTCTTCAACACAATTTGCCAAAGCAGCTCTGTCAATTGACATTTGTTGAGCTTTTTTAGAATCAGTCTGATATAAACTTCCATCTAAAAGCAGATCGTCAATTTCCTTTATCTCAAGCTTTGTTTTCTCAATTTGCTTTTCAATTTTTTCAATTTCAAGCTTAAGAGGTCTTAATGCCTGACGCTTTTGAGCTTCTAGTTTTTTCTGCTCTTTGGTTTTGTAGCTTTGCTCTTTAGCAGATGAGCTTTGCAAAATAGCTTTTTGCTCACTTAATTTTTCTTTATATTCTCTGTTCTTTTCGTTAAGATAATTCTGATAGTCGTTAAGATCGCCATCAAAAACACTAACCCTGCCCTCATCAATAAGCCAAAGCTTATCTGCAATTGCCTCTAAAAGATGTCTGTCATGAGATACTAGAATTAAAGCGCCAGGATATGATGTAAGAGCTAAAGTTAAAGCTTCACGCATATCAAGATCAAGGTGGTTGGTTGGCTCATCTAGCAGCAGCAGGTTTGGCTTTTGATATGCAACCATTGCAAGAGCAAGTCTTGCCTGTTCGCCACCTGACATTGTGCTTACAATAGCCTTTGCCTTATCTCCTGAGAAAGAGTAGCCACCGAGAAATGATCTTAAATCCTTTTCAAGGGCCTTTGGATCAAGCTTTTTAAGATTATCAAGTGCACTTAGATTCTCATCAAGTTCATCTAGCTCATGCTGTGCAAAGTAACCGATTTTTATATCCTTACCAAGTGTTACACAGCCTTTAACAGGAGGAATTACAGAGCATAGTGTTTTAATAAGAGTAGATTTACCCTGACCATTCTTACCTAAAAGACCGATTCTGTCTCCTTTGGTTATCATAAGATTTATATTTTTAAGTACACTTTCATTATCATAGCCACAGTCAAGATCTTTTAAATCTGCAAGAATATCTACTGTTCTTTCAGGTTCAAAAAAGCGGATATGATATGGTGATTCTTCAGCTGTAATTGCTGTTAGCTTAACCTTTTCAATGGCCTTTAACATGCTTTGTGCCTGTTTAGCCTTTGATGCTTTATATCTGAATTTATCAACAAAAGCCTGCATATGAGCTAAAGCTGCTTCTTCCTTTTTACGTGAAGCTTTCTCATTTGCAATTCTCTGTGCTCTTAATCTTTCATAATCTGAATAGTTACCTGTATACATTACAAGCTTTAATGATTCAAAATGAAGCATATGAGAGCAGAATGTATCAAGGAAATCTCTGTCGTGAGATACGCAAAGAATTGTTCCTTCATAATTCTTAAGATAATTCTCAAGGAAGATAATTGTATCAAGATCAAGGTGGTTTGTAGGCTCATCTAAAAGCAGAACATCAGACTTATATATAAGAGCTTTAGCAAGATTAAGTCGCATTCTCCATCCACCAGAGAACTCCTTTACCTTGTTGCTCATCTCGCTGTCTGAAAAGCCAAGACCGTGCAGCAATATCTTTGCTCTTGAATCTAAAGTCCAGTAACCTGCTATACCAAGTTTATCTTCAATTAAGGCAATTTTCTCACCATTGTTTTCCTGATAGGCTCTTTCTTTCTGTTTTAAAAGCTCTACAAGATCTAAATCGCCTTCTTTAACGTAATCAAGTGCACTTATTTCAAGTGCTGGTGTCTGCTGAGCAACAGATGCAATTTTAAATCCCTTTGGGATTTGTAAATTGCCTTTTTCAATCTGTACTTCTCCTTTTATAGTTGCAAACAGAGTAGATTTACCACAGCCATTTCGGCCTATGATACCTACTTTCTGACCAGGAAAAATACTGCATGATGCTTCATCCAGGAGTGTATTTACTCCACGCATAATGGTGACTGAAGATAATTGAATCACAATGTATACCTACAAAAAGACAGCCATTTAGGCTGTCTTGATTAAATAATTAGTTTAATGCCTGAGAGGTCTGAACGATTGTAATACCGTCATGAACGCGAATGTTTCTGATATTCAGCATATACTTGCTGCCGGTTTTTCTGATAATAGAAACATTTAACAGAGGAACATTATTCTGACGGCATGCTCTTACAAGAGATGGAATAAGAGTAGATGATCCCTGATTTTGAGAAATCCTTAGCTTGCCAGATGAAATTGCCTTGTGTGAATTCTCATTAAGAGCAGTTGAGATTGGTTTTGACAGATCAGTAATACACTCATGCAGTTCTTCAGGAACAATTGTTGGTGCCACATAGATTGTACCAAGATCAGGTGAGATCCTTTTTGCCTGTGCAGTTGCAATAGTATAAGCCTTGTTCTGAGCTACTGATGAATCTACAAGATGACATGTCTTTGAAGATTCTTGTGAAAGACCTTCAACTGACTGATTAACAGCAGATGCAATATCTTCCTCATTACTGCCACCATCAACAAATGGAGTCAACTTTTGATCCTGTACCTGTGTGCTCTTATCATCCTGGCTGTGTTCTTGTTCATAAAGTTTATTTAGATCAACTTTACCTTCAAGAACATCTTTCATTGAAACTTTGTTAAGTTCATTTGAAGCCTCTCGCCCCTCAAGAGAACTTACATGTGGAAGTAAAGACTGGTTATTAGATCTCTCATCTGGAACGTAAGGCTTAACTACACCTGCCTTAAGCTCAGTTGATAGAGTTTTTTCAATGTCATTACCAAGTTTTGAAGATTCTGTATCTTCTATTTGCTTGGTTTTATGTACAGCTTTTGCCTTTGGTTTTTGTTTTGCTTTTTTAGCTTTCATATCTTCCTGAAAAGATACTTTTTTACCACCAGTTGCTGTATTTGTGTCGAAAAATGATGCACAACCTGCACATAAAGATGCAGATGCTGCAAATATAAGAATTAGTGATAATTTTTTTAATTTCATTTTATTTAGATCTTATCGCCTGGGAAACCGAAACCACCTAGATAGCCACCTGCAAGCAGATGCATATGAATGTGAGGTACTTCCTGACAGCCATTTTTGCCACAGTTTACAATTAGTCTGTATCCACTTTCTGCTACGCCCAGATCCTCAGCAATCTTTCTTGCTACAGTGAAAAGACGACCTAGCATTGGCTCATCCTCTTTTTCAACATGGCTTACTGATGGAATTGGCTTGTTAGTAACAATAAGAATGTGGTGCTCAGCTTTTGGTGCAATATCAAGGAAAGCTGTAACAAGATCGTCATGGTAAATTGTCTTTGATGGAATTGTGCCGTTAATGATCTTTGTAAAAATTGTTTCTTCGCTCATAGTAAACCCCTATTGATTGTTCTGTTAATTCACCGATTATACCATAAACAAGCTTATAGCTGTCTTTGATTCTTAAGATTTCTTATGTTTTTCCGATAATTAGATAAGAGGTCTTAAAAGGAGGATCACTATGAGCCAGGAATTATTATATTCGGTCATTGCTAGACCTTCTCTTGGAGCTGAAAATCTTGTATACAGACGCAGGGTAGCAAAGACTTCAGAAAAGGATAATGCAAAGAGAGCCGAGTCTAAAGAGCAGAAGTTTACTAAAGAGCAGAACAGATTTTCTGATGATGATGGTGAACTTAAGGACTTGGAGCACCTGGGATCTAATATAGATTCTACTGTCTGATTGCTTTAAATAAAAAGAGTAATGGACTATAATCCTTATTATGAGTAATGAAGTATCGCCTTTTGCAAAGGCCTCAAGTGACAGTATAAAAGTTGAACTGCCTGTTGCAACAGAAAGTATACAGGCAGGTTTTCCTGCGCCCAATGGCGGTTATATTGATGGAAAACTCGATGTAAACGAGTTTTTAATATCATCCCCTCATTCAACCTACATTTATAAGGTAAGTGGAGAATCCATGATAGATGCTGGTATCATGCCAGGAGACTATGTACTTGTTGATTCATCCATCGAGCCCTCTAATGGTGATGTAGTCGTTGCACTTGTCGATGGAGAGTACACCATAAAGGAGCTGGTACTTTCAAATCCCCCAAAACTTGTGCCACGTAACAGTGAATATGCACCAGTTCAAATCACTGAAAACTCTCTTGTGACAATTATTGGCCCTGTCATCTCGGTTGTGCGCAAATATCACTAATAAACTTACATTCTTTAAGCTGTTGTATATTTATTTTTTATTCAATAGCACGTATAATTGTGATGTGCGTTAAACAAAAGGCTATTCGTATTGTGAATAGTGATCAATTTTTATTAAAACAAATCATATAAAATACTAAGAGAAATCCTAAGTAGTAAAAGATTTAGACTTTTTAAGGAGTTAGACATGATCGGAATTGTAGTAGTATCACATAGTACTAAAGTTGCAGAAGGTATTTGTGATATGGTAGAGCAGATTGCTTCTTCAAGCGAGAACAAGCTGCCGGTAATTCCTGCAGGCGGTAATGCCGAAGGTAAATTAGGAACAGATCCTAAAAAGATTTTAGAAGCAATCAAGAAAGTTGATGATGGCGATGGCGTAGTTGTTCTATGTGACTTAGGATCTGGCGTTATCAGCTCTCAGGCTGCTATTGCAATGCTTGATGATACTCAGAAGTCAAGAGTTAAGATTGCTGATGCTCCATTACTTGAAGGTGCTGTTGGTGCAGCAGTTGAAGTTGCATCAGACTCACAGTCAACAATTGATCTTGTAGTATCAGCAGCTGAAGCATCACGTCAGTTACACAAGAAATAATCACTGTTCCATGGTGTACAGAGTGTGCACCTGTAATAATAAAAAGCTCTGCATGTATTTGCAGAGTTTTTTTTATGTGTTATTTTTTTTACCTTTGCTTGTATTTATATTTTTTGCATAAAAAAAGGATCCTAAAAATGTAGGATCCTCATATACATTTAGACTTACCGTTAGTTTAGTTTGTCTTTTACTTCCTTGTTTACAATATTTGCAACACATGAATCTGACCATACATTTAAGCATGTTTCAATCATGTCAATTACTGCATAAACAGGAAGAATAATACCCATTAGCGCAACGTTTACCCCCATTGAGCTTACAAGTGAAATTGTCAGGAAGTAACAGCCCATAGGAACACCAGCATTGCCAACAGCTGCAAATGTAGCTATAACAATCCATAAGATGAAACTTGATGCTCCAAGCTCAATACCAGCATTTTGCATTAAGAATAATGATGTAATCAGAATGAAAGCAGCACAGCCGTTCATGTTGATTGTGGTGCAAATAGGTAAAACAAATCTTGAAACTCTCTTGTCTACATTAAGATTATCCTCAGCTGATGCAATTGTAACAGGAAGAGTACCTGCTGATGACTTTGAGAAAAGTGCAACTGCCAAAGCTGGTAGCATACCTCTTGCAATCTTGAATGGATTTAATCCTCTTAGTAATAAAATTGCAGGGAGGATAATGAACATCTGAAGCAGATTTGATGAAATTACCACACCAAAATACTGTGCAATACCACCAAGAATTACACCTGCTTCAAGCTGTGAAACAAGCTGAGATGTAAAAGCCAGGATACCTAATGGTAATATAGCAATCAGCCAGTGAATAAGCTTGAATAACAGCTCCTGGAAACCTGAAATAAAGCTAATTAAAGCATTCTTGCCTTCACTTTCCTTTAATGATGCAATTGCAAGACCGAAAGCTGCTGCAACTAGCAGTACTGAAAGTACATTGCCAGATACAAATGGCTGGAACAGATTGTTTGGAACAATTGAAACAATATGATCAAGATATGACAAAGATTCATATTTTTCAACTGAAGCTGCCGCATCAGAGGTTACATCAGCAACATTTGCTGGGCTTACAAAAATATAAATAAGTGCACCTACAGCTGCTGCTGTGATTGTAGTAAGCAGAGTATAGAAAACAGTATGTGCAAAAATGGTTCCACCATTACCGCCACGTGTAAGCTTGGATAGGGTGGCCATTAGTGAAACTGCAATTACAGGTACAGCAATGAAGCTAAAAAGTCTTGTATATACAGTTGCAATAACGTCTGTTATGCTGTTTACTGTAGCGTTGCCAATATAACCTAAAACGGCACCTGCAATTAAAGCACCAATATAAAAAGCTGCTGTTCTAACTCTCTTTTTTCTGTCTACTTTTGATAGTGCAGTATCGGCAGCCTCAACAATGCGGTTGTTATTTGTCATAAAAATCCTTAATTAGTCCTGATGATATAATGCTGTTGAAAGATATCTGTCACCATTGTCAGGAAGTATAACAACAATGGTTTTACCCTCGTTCTCATCCTTCTTTGCAAGATCAATTGCAGCAGTTAGCGCTGCTCCTGAAGATATACCGATAAACAGACCTTCTTTCTGAGCAAGAAGTCTTCCGTTATTGAATGCATCATCGTCATTTACAGCGATAATCTCATCAACAACAGAGCTATTATAAATCTTTGGAATGAATCCTGCTGAAATACCCTGAATTTTATGAGGACCTGGCTTGCCGCCTTCTAAAACTGGAGATGCAGCAGCTTCAACTGCAACAATCTTAACTGATGGCTTCTTTTCCTTTAGATATTTGCCAGTACCTGAAACTGTACCGCCAGATCCTACAGCTGATACGAAGATATCGACCTGACCTTCTGTGTCTTTGAAAACTTCAGGACCTGTAAGTTCGTAGTGAGCCTTTACGTTTGCCTCATTTTCAAACTGCTGAGGAATAAATACATTCTCATCTTCTTTTGCAAGTTCTGAAGCCTTTTCAATAGCACCTTTCATGCCCTTTGAGCCTTCAGTTAAAATAAGCTTTGCTCCATATGCCTTAAGAATGTTTCTTCTTTCAACTGACATTGTCTCTGGCAGAACTAGGGTAACATCAAGGTTGTATGCTGCACCAACTAGTGCAAGACCGATTCCTGTGTTACCAGAGGTAGGCTCAACAATTTTTGTCTTTTCATTGATTTTACCAGCCTTAATCGCTTCTTTAATCATATAAAAGGCAGCTTTATCCTTGATAGAGCCAGATGGATTGAGACCTTCAACCTTTGCAAGAACTCTTGCCTTCAAATTTAAGAGCTTTTCAATATTTGTAAGCTCTACAAGTGGAGTATTTCCTATTAAGTCTGTAACTGATTTGAAAAGCGCCATTTTCAAGTTTCCTTAAATAATTATATTAAACCTATCAAAATACTGTGTATTTTGATTATATACGGAATTCTGCTCATATTGCAACAAAATAAAAGATCAAAATCATGGTTTTTATCTGTAAGAGCTTTTCTTTATTTTTTATTACTGATAATTTGTATTATCATATGAACTTAGTGTAGATTTGCTGGATCATAAAAATAATGAATAACAATATTTTTCCTCTTTCAATGTTTGACAACATTAAAGCACATCCTGAAAATTACCGGCTTATAGAAAGAATTCCTTTAACTGTAAATGGTGTTGATACTCATTTCCCTATTAAATTAAATGAGCCTGTTGAAGGTGAAAGAGTTCATACTGTTGTTTTTCTTGATACAGAGACTACAGGTATGGATTTTGAAAAGTGCAAGTTAATCGAGCTTGGAATGGTTAAGGCAACCTTTTCTCTTGATAGAAAGATAATTCTGTCTGTAGATAAGTACTACGATGAATTTGAAGATCCTAAAGAGCCAATTCCAAAGGAGATAATTGAAATTACCCATATTACAGATGATATGGTTCAAGGGCACAGTTTTGATGATGATATGGTTGCAAATTTTCTTGCAGGAAGACCACTTATAGTTGCTCACAATGCTGGTTTTGACAGACCGTTTTTCGATAAACGCTTTGGAATGTTAAATAATTTAAGCTGGGCTTGTTCACTAAAAGAGATTAACTGGTCAAAACTTGGTTTTAACGGTCAGAAACTTGAATATTTAAATTCATGTCTTGGCTATTTTTATGATGCACACAGAGCATATACAGATGCTTTGGCTTTACTCTGGATCCTTTATCAAAAGCCAGATGCTTTTGCTTGTCTTGTTGACAGTGCACTTAGCAAGAGTATCAAGATTGATATTAAGGGCAATACTTTTAGTATCAACAATGAACTTAAGAAACTTGAGTTTCGTTTTGACAGTTTCAATAAGTCATGGTACAGATATGTAGGCTCAAAGGCCGAAGCTGTAAGACTACAAGAAACAATTGAAAATACCTATAAACAAGGTGATGTCAATTTCACTGTAAAACTTACAGAACTCACTGCAAAAACAAGATATAAAAAATAAAACTGATAAATAAACATAAGGTAAAAAAATGAATAATCTGGTATCAAAAGGAACATCCTTTTTTAAAGAGTTTCAGAAGTTTGCTGTAAAAGGCAATGTACTTGACATGGCAATTGGTGTTGTTATCGGTACTGCATTTGGCAAGATAGTATCTTCACTGGTTTCAGACATAATTATGCCTCTTATCGGACTTGTTGCAGGTAATGTGGATTTGAAAAAACTGTCTGTAACCTTGTGTGAAAAGACTGATACATCTGATGCTGTAGTAATGTCCTATGGTGCTTTTTTACAGAATGTTTTTGATTTTATTCTGATTGCTTTTTCAATCTTTATTGCAATTAAGGCTGTTATAGCACTTAAGAAAAAGGTTATTAAAGAGGAAAATGAGGCAAATGCAGCAGCGCCAGCTCCTGTAACTCCTGAAGATATCCAGCTGTTAAGAGAGATTAGAGACCTTTTAAAGAAATAACACATGCAAAAATCAGCAAATAACAATACCAAACCTGCCCGTGCACCTTTAAGAGATGTAGATGGTATATTTTTACTCGATAAACCATCAGGTATCAGTTCAGCACTTGCCTTAACCAAGGTAAGAGGTATTTTCAGAGCAAATAAAGGTGGACATACAGGAACACTTGATCCTTTAGCTTCGGGGCTTCTTCCTATATGTTTAGGACAGGCAGCAAAGTTTTCCTCTTACTTTTTTGAAGGTGCTAAAAAATATATTGCTACAGGAAAACTTGGTATCAGTACAACCACCTGCGATGCTGAAGGTGAGGTTGTAGAAACAAAAGACTATCAAGGCTGTATTGATAAACTAGAGTCAACCATTGAAAGCTTTTTAGGTGAGATAACTCAGGTTCCACCGATTTATTCTGCTATTAAAGTTGATGGCAGACCTCTTTACAAGTATGCAAGAAAAGGTCAGGAAGTGGAGGTTCCATCTAGACAGGTTCAGATCTTCAGTATTGATATTCTCGATAAGAAAGCTGATGAATTCACTGTTTGTGTTTACTGCTCAAAGGGTACATATATTCGTACTCTTGTAAGTGACATAGGCCAGGCTCTTGGCTGCGGTGCTCATGTATCAATGCTTCGAAGAATAGAGGTTGATGGACTGCCAAAAGGTCAGATGCATACTTTGGAATTTTTGCAGAATCTTGCAGACTCAAGAGATGATATTGCCTATTTTGATGATATGGACAGACTTTTAATAAAAGTAGAAGATGCTATGAATTATCTTCCGAGGATTAATGTTCCATATGATAAGGCTGTTCTTCTGTGCATGGGGCAAAGGCAGAAAATTGATGATTCTTATTCTTTTGAAAACTGTACAATAGAGACTTCAACTACTTTGCAGATAAGAACCAATGGAATGTTTTTAGGAGTCGGCCATATTCAAAAGGGAGTTTTAATCTCTGACAGAATGATGTCTGATCCTCTTCATACAAACAAAGGGTTATACAAAAACTGATTATGTTTTATCGTAGTTTACTTTCAATATTATCTATCGCAAGTCTTGTCTTTGTTTCAGGCTGCATTGATAATTCAAAACTGACAACAGAAAATTTAAAAAAAGCAATAAATCAAGATCTGGCAAAGAATCAGATTTATATTGCAATACCCGGTCAGTTGCTTGATAGTGGAACTATGGTTAAGTCTTTTGTTATTTTTGATCCTGATTATGAAAAAGCATCAAATAAGTCTTCTGTATATGACAATATGTATCTGCAGGGGCTTATTGATTATGCATTTGTTCTTGAAAAATCCAAATTATTAAATCTTTCAAGAGGTGTCTTCAAGAAGAAGGTAGAATTTGTAGGTATGGTTGATTCCAAAGGTTATTCATTAACCTATATTGACGATATTAATAGAACCTTATCACCAACAAAGTATCCTGGTATCTTAAAGGCTATGATTGGAAATCTTGAAGTAAGAGACTTTGTTAAAACAACCAATCCATATATGGAAGACGGTTTAAAAACAATTGATATTGAAGTGAATGTAAAACTTGCAAACAAGCTTGATTCAATTTCAGAAGAAGTTGTCATTGACTCATATGCCTATGAGGAGATCTCAAGAGCGGTTATATCCTACAAGCTGTATCTTGATGAGACTGAGAGACGCTGGAAGATAAAGTCCTCAACATCTGCAAAAATTGATATTGTAAAACGCTTTTACAGATCTATCTGTTCTCAACATTTTTAATTATGAATCTAATAAATCTAATCTGGTATCAGAAGATAAATATAAGGAATTTTCTCTTAATAATTTTTCTTTTTCCTTTTTCATGCCTTTTTTATATTCTATCTTTAATCAGAAGATTGCTTTTTAGATTTGGATTTAAAAGGCAGTTTAAGAGTAAGGTCCCTCTTGTAATCATTGGTGGTGTGAGTGTAGGAGGATCTGGCAAGACTCCATTTTGCATTGCTCTTATTAAGCATTTGAGTGAACAAGGATTAAAGGTAGGTGTACTTAGCCGGGGCTATCACTCAAAGAATACTTCATATCCTATTAAGGTTGAATTATCTACAGATGCAAAGATCTGTGGAGATGAGCCTTTGCTCATGAAAATGTCATCAACAGCTGATACTTGTATTTTTGTAGATCCTAAAAGAGAGGGCGCTATTAGGGCTCTTGAAAATGAAGGCGTTGATGTAATTTTATCAGATGATGGTCTTCAGCATTATGCAATGCAGCGAGATATTGAGATAGTTGTTCTTGATGCAAAAAGAATGCTTGGAAACGGGCTTTTACTGCCGGCAGGTCCTAACAGAGAAGGCATGTGGCATGTAAAAAAAGCTGATTTTGTAGTGGTAAACGGCAAGAATGATACTGATTATCACACAATGATTTTAAAGGCTAATCAACCTGTATCCTTAAAGAATTTTTTGGATCAAGTCTCTGATACAGAGCAGATATCAAAGTTTACAGACGTGATTGCAATGTCAGGTATTGGCAATCCTCAAAGGTTTTACAACACCTTGAAGGAGATGAATTATAATATTGCAGATACTTTAAATATTGCTGATCATGCTGTTGCATCTGATAGAGATATTTTATTGGCAAGTGAAAAATATCCTGTACTTATGACAGCAAAAGATGCAGTAAAATACTCACACTTAAAAGAGTGCAAAAATCTATATGTAGTAACTGTAAACGGACATATAGATGATGAATTTTTTGAAAGTTTTGACAGAAAACTGTTTGATTTACTTAAGAAGTAGCTTATGAAAGATTATATTGTCGCAATTCCTGCAAGATACGCCTCAACCAGATTCCCAGGAAAACCTCTTGTTTTAGTTGGTGGTATTCCGATGATTAAAAGAGTCTGCATGCAGGCACTAAAAAGCAATGCAAAGTCAGTTGTAGCCTGTGTTGATGATCAAAGAGTTGCAAAGGTTCTAGAGAATATGGATGGAACCTGCGTGTGCATGACATCTAAGGATTGTGCTTGTGGAACAGACAGAATTGCATCAATGATTAAGACAATGAATATAGATCCTGAAACTGTCATTGTAAATGTTCAGGGAGATGAGCCTTTGATAAATCCAGAGCACATAGAGCAGGTTGCAAGCCTTCTTGAAAGTTCAGGATGTGATATGGCAACTCTCTGTTTTGAAATTGACAATGTAAAGGATGTTTTTGATCCAAACTGCGTTAAGGTTGTTTTTGACAGAAATTCAAAGGCTCTATATTTTTCAAGAGCTCCTATTCCTTATGAAAGAGACAATTTCCGTAATAAGGAAATTACTGATATTAGTGAACTTATGCACAAGCACTATCATCATATCGGTATTTATGCATACAGGGCAAAGACAGTTTTAAGCTATGCTGCAATGGCACAAAGCTCACTTGAAGTTTCAGAAAGCCTTGAGCAGTTAAGACTTATGCAGCATGGCTATACAATAGCAGTTGCTCCAACATCAAATCCACCGGAAACTGGTGTTGATACTCAAGAAGATCTAGACAGAATCAATGCAATTTTAGATCTAAAGAACAGCTAGTCTGCTCTTAAAAGGTTAAGGTATATCCATATCTTAACCTTTTGAATTTAAAAAACTTTCTAAATTAATCCATTTAAAAGCAATTTTTTTCTTGTTATCCTGAAATTTCTCTTTATAATCACAAAAAAAACATGTTGTGTTCATTCTTTCCTTTAAGGATATGCGTTATGAAGAATTTTTCTAAAATTCTGTTATCTTCTGTAATAGCTTTAAGCCCAGTATATGCTGCAAATGCACAATCAGATATTAATATCTGGAACTGGTCAGACTATATTGGTGAAAATACTGTTTCAGATTTTGAAAAGGCTACAAAGCTTAAGGCAAATTATGCCGTTTTTGATTCAAATGAACTTGTAGAGGCTCGTCTTTTATCAGGTAAGTCTGGCTTTGATGCTGTTATGATGACCAGCTATTATGTGCCACGTCTTGCAAAGGCAGGTGCTCTTCAGAAGATTGACAAAACAAAGATCCCAAACTGGAAACACCTTGACAAGGCCAGAATGGAAGCTTTAGCCAAGATTGATCCAAACAATGATTATGCATATCCATATACAGAAATTTCAGTTGGTATCGGTTATAACAAAGATAAAATTGCTGAGATTTTCGGTAAGGATTATAAGATTACATCTTGGGATTTCCTTTTAGATCCTGAAAATTCAAAGAAATTAAAGCAGTGCGGAATTGCTGTTCTTGATTCACCAATTGAGGTGATTTCAACAATCATGCACGTTTTAGGTAAAGATCCTAAATCAGAGAAGGCTAAAGATTACGATCAGGCTTTAGATGTATTAACAAAGCTTGCATCTAATGTTTCATATTTCCACTCATCACGTTACATCAATGATTTGGCATCTGGTGAAATCTGTGTTGCTATTGGCTATTCAGGTGACGTTTTACAGTCTACACAAAGAGGTAAGGCAAACGGTGTTAATGTTGATTATGTGATCCCAAAGGAAGGTTCAGCTTTCTGGTTTGACTGCTGGACTATCGCTGCTAACTGCGATCACTATGATGCAGCACATCAGTGGTTTAACTACTTACAGGATCCTGTAAATGCAACTAAAGTTGCAAATGAGATCCGTTACATTATGCCTGTAAATGCAGCTATTGCAGGTCTTGATCAGGATTTAAAGGATAATGATTCATTAAATCTTTCAGAAGAAAAGATAAAGACCATGTATTTCCTGACTCCTACAACTTCAAAGTTAACAAAGATTACAAACCGTATTTGGAACTCCATGAAGTTAAATTCAGGCAGTCATGACGATAGCTCAAATAATGAGTAAAATAAAAATTAGGCTCGCAAATGCGAGCCTAATTTTTAGCTTGAAAGTCTGTTAAATTAAAGTCCAACATTTTCAATAACTGATCTTATACACAAAGCACTATTCTTTAAAAGAGCAGTTTCATTATCAAAAAGCTTTGGTGTAAATCTTTTTTCAACACCATTTTTTCCTATAAGACATGGCAGTGATAAAGACACACCATTTAAGTCATATTCTCCTTCAAGTTGCATTGATACAGGTAAAACTGCCTTTTCATCTAATAATATTGCTTTTGCAATTCTTATAGCACCTGCAGCAATACCAGTATTTGTCCATCCTTTTGCATTATTAACTTCATAGGCTGTTTTAATAACATTTTCCTGTATCATGGTTTTGTCAATTTTTATATTGAAAAAGTCCTGTATGTCATTAAAGTCAAGACCAGCGACCTTTAAAGTTGAGAATGCAGGAAAAGATGAATTGCCATGCTCACCTAGAACATATCCATATACATCATGAGGATCAACTTTTAAAAGATTTGAAATGATATATTTGAATCTTAATGTTTCAAGAGTTGTACCTGTTCCAAGTACCTGGCCTTTTTTCAAGTTGAATTTTGTTGCAGCTAAATATGTTGTTACATCAAGTGGATTGCTAATCATTATAATGACAGCACTTGTATTGTATTTTACGATATTTGTCATTACATCAGCTATGATTGCTGTATTTTCTTTTGCAAGTGTCAGTCTGTCAGAGCATCCTGGTTTAATACTAGGACCTGCAGCAATAATGATAATATCTGCATCTTGTACAGCCTCAAAACCGCCTGAATATACAATAGTATTTGCATTAAGTGACGAGCTCATTGAATGAGATATATCCAAAGCTTCACCAAATGCAACATTTTCTTTAATATCAACAAGAGAAATTGTTGAAAATAAGCCAAGAGCAACAGCTTTTTCAAGTACAGCTGAGCCTACATGTCCTACACCTACAATTGATAATTTATGTGGTTTCATTCTAAAGTCCTTTAGTCAATTAATAAGAACATTTTAATACTTTTAAAGGATTTATTTATCAATTTTTTAAATCATCTGTTGTCAATAATGTTTTATACAAATAAAATCTATTAAGGAGGAGATGATGGGACAGATCATTACAATATGCAATCCAAAAGGTGGAACTGCAAAAACATCAACAGCTATTAATCTTGCATGTGCAATGAGAGCAGTTAACAAGAAAGTATTGCTTGTAGATTTTGATCCACAAGGATCAGCAAGCTGTGCTTTAGGTTTTATGCAGACTGATATTGAGTGTAATCTTGCAACTGCAATTCTTGATAATGTAAATATTGAAAACTGTATTGTTCCATATTTAAAAGGCGGATTTGATGTAATACTTTCATCAGATGAGCTTGTGGCTGTTCCTCCTGCATTAAATGATGATCCAAATGCCCATCTTTGTCTGGATAATCTTTTAAAACCTTTAAAAGATAATTACGACATCATCATTGTAGATACACCTGCATCATTAAATCTTCTTACAAAAGCTGCTATATGTGCCTCAGATTTTATTATCTCAACAGTATCTTTAGATGTTTTATCTGTTGATTCAATGGCATCTTTAATGAAATTCTATGAGAATTTAAAAAGCAGTGGAATGAGTAGAGCTGTATTACTTGGTCTTTTAAGGACCATGTATGAACCACTTCATAAGATGTGTGATGTAATCTCAGCAGAGCTTGAGCATTCATTTACAGATCTTATTTTCAAAACTCTAATTAGTTACAATCCAAAAGTATCAGAGGCAAGCTCTGCAGCCTGTCCTGTCTTGCTCTATGACAGATCGTCAAAAGTTTCTCGCGAATATCTGTCTTTTTGTGCTGAAGTGATAAAAAGACTTCTGAAATGGCAGAAAATTGCCGAAAACTGATTTTTTGATATTTTAATAAGTTACTGATTTATAAGTAGAAATATACTTATAATAATCTTAGGCATAATATTTGCTTATCTTTTCCCATAATTCTAACTAATTAAAGAGAGAAAAAATTATGGGAATCACTTGTGCAACTAATATCACCTCTATGACTGCGCAAAGAAATCTGCGTCAGTCTACAATGCTTGGTGATACTACAACTCAAAGATTAGCATCAGGAAAGAGAGTTAATACTGCAAAGGACGATCCTTCAAATCTTCAGATTTCAAATCGTTTTACAGCTCAGATTAACTGTCTTGACAGAGGAAACAGAAATGCATCTGAAGGTGAGGCTGTAGCTCAGATTGCAGAAGGTGCACTTGCAGAGAATTTCTCTATTTTGCAGAGAATAAGACAGCTTGCTATTCAAAGTTCAAACGGAACTGTAAGTGATGAAGACAGAGCAACCATGCAAAAAGAGGTTAGTGAACTGTGTTCTGAACTTACAAGAGTTGCATGTAAGACAACCTATGGCGGTGCTCAGATCTTAAGAGGATCTGGTAATGGAATCATTTCTGATAGCGGTAAACTCTCAGTACAAGTCGGAGCAAACGCAAATACCACCTTGGATATTGATTTATCAACATCATTCACTATGGAAGATATGGTAAATGCATTAGGAGGTGTATCTGATGGAAACGGTTATGATGCAGCATCAAAATCATTTGATGTTTCAAGCTCAGATAATGCTCAGAAAGTTTTAGCTTCGATTGATACTTATATAGAATTTATTGATACAAAAAGAGCAGAGTTAGGTGCTGTTCAGAATAGAATTTCTTCATCGATTTCAAATCAGGAGAATATTATTGAACAAGAATCAGATGCCCGCTCAAGAATGATTGATGCTGATTATGCTCTTGAAACATCCAATCTTGCAGCTTACAACACAAGACAGAATGCAACATCTCAAATGCTTATGCAGGCAAATGCCAGACCGAATATTGTCGCAAGTCTTTTAGGTGGTTAGTTTAGAACTCTTTTTTAGAGTACTGATTCTGAAACATAATCGACTCTCTTTTGATGAATTGTCGAACTTATCCTCAACCAGCTCTGATGAATAACCGCATGCAGGGCATGGTTGAGGATCTCTGAATTCATAAACCAGATCACCTTCAGTAATAATATTCTTCATAAAGATATAAGGTGTATTACACTTTGGACATCGAATTACTTCAGCTTCATTAGTATTAATCTTATCTAATACAGCCATGAACTCATCAAAAGTTGGCTCCTGTTTTTCAATGGTTCTTGTAACTGAAGTTTCTATATTGAAAAAATGATTTAAAAATTCATTTAATAAAATAACTGTACTGTATGCTCCAACTGCAAGAATGTTTGAGATCTTTTGTGGCATTGCATAGTTTGACAGAATATCATTGATATTGTTTTTCTTTAAAATAAGGCGGGCACACATATTATAAAAAGCTACCATAAGCATGATCTGTTTGCTGTTTCTGACATGGCTCATCAACTTTTTGATAACAACTCTTTTACTGGTTTTCTTAAACTGAGCATTATATGTCTTGACCTGTGTATCATTAAGTCCGGAAAATTCCTTAAACATTTTTTCAACAGTTGAATGATGAAGTCCTGTAGCTTTTCTGATGCACTTTAAAGAAGCTCCTGATATTGTCATAAGCATGCACTCATACTTAGCTCTATTCTCATCAGAGATTTTAAAAAATTCTCTGTGATTTATCTTGCTGGCATTATAAGTATATTTTTCAACGACCTTAAGCATTGATGAGCTATCATGATTTAAAAGGCTTGTGAAGAATGAATTATAGTTTCTTACCGATTCTTCAAGAGAGTCTAGAACTTCCTTTTTATCAAGATCCAGTGTCATAGTAATATAATCAAGAGGAGTCTGTGTAAGTTTAAGAGTGGCAGGTTCAAAGAAGTTATGATCACCTTCACGGCAGATAGGAACAGTAAAAATATCTGAATCAATTACGCGAGCTTTTTTTACATAATAGCTAAGCTGTACTGGGATAAGATTTGAAAATAGATTAAAAACATCGTAAGAATTGCTGATCACAAACTCTTCATAACGTTTTGTTATGGAATCATAGTTTACTTCAACTTCTAATTTATCCAGATCAATTTTTGGATTATTATCAGTTTCATTATTTTTGCAAATAGAATCGTGCTTTTTACAGACAAGATTTTTTCTGTTATTGAAAAAATAGTTGCCGTATAATGAGTTTTTAATAATCATAATACATTCCTTAATGTGATATGGCTCACATATATTGAAATTTTGTGCAATTATACTTATCTAAAACACATTATCAAGCACAAATGGCTTATAAATCGTAGTTTTCTAAATTTTAAAATTTTATCATATTGATTTATAGCATAATTAATAGAAAGAAAACTGTGCAAAAAGATCGTAAATGTGCATATTTTTAATATTATCTGAAATTTCAGATTTGAGATTTTAAGCACTAATGAAGATTATAGGAAAGATGTTAATTTGAAATTTTTTTTTATGAAAACAAATTATTGAACAAAAAAAACGACCCACATTTGTGAGTCGTCTTTATAGATAATCTTTAAATTACTTGTTTGGAATTAAACCAACCTGAAGATCTTCTGCTGTGTAGATATGCTCGTTATCAACAAATACCTTACCATCAGCAACACCCATGTATAGCTTACCACGAGCAACGATCTTCTTTAACTGAATCTCATAGGTTACAAGTTTGGCTGTATCTAAAACTTCGCCCTTGAATTTAACTTTACCAACACCTAAAGCACGGCCTTTACCAGGACCACCTCTCCAACCAAGGAAGAATCCAACAAGCTGCCACATAGCATCTAAGCCTAAGCAGCCTGGCATTACAGGATCACCTGGGAAATGGCAGCCAAAGAACCATAAATCTTTAGTTACATCAAGCTCAGCTTTAACATAACCTAAACCATAATCACCACCCTCATTCTGAATATCAGTGATACGGTCGAACATTAACATATTTGGAGCTGGAAGCTGGCTGTTACCAGGTCCAAATAATTCTCCGCGTGAACAAGCAAGTAGATCATTCTTGTCAAAAGAATGAATTCCTCTCTCTAATAATGAGGCCATTTAGTGCTCCTATATTATAAAAAATGTCAAACAATGACATTTTGAGGGTAGTTTTCAGTATATAATTTTTACTGGCTCTATAAAAAAAATAGAGCAGTTGTATAAGATCTGCTCAGGTAATGATATATTTTCAAATCAAATAGATCAAGCATTTTTTGGCCACTTAAATACATGGTTTAAGTGGCCTAATCAGTTTAACGTGTTCCGAAAACAACAATTGTTTTACCGTGAGCTGTAATGAGGTGATCCTCTTCCATCATCTTGAGAATACGTCCTACAGTTTCACGTGAACAGCCAACAATCTGACCGATTTCCTGACGGGTGATTTTAATCTGCATACCATCAGGATGTGTCATTGCTTCTGGCTGATGAGCAAGGTTAACTAGTGTTTTTGCAATACGACCTGTAACATCTAAGAAAGCAAGAGAACCAACCTTTGCAGATGTTGCAGATAATCTGTGAGAGATCTGAGCTGTAAGTCTCATTAGAATTTCTGGATTTACCTGAACTAACTGCTTGAACTTGCTGTATGATACTTCAGCAATTTCACATGCAGTCTTTGCTTTAACCCAGGCTGTACGCTTTGGATTTTCAGAATCATCAAAAAGACCTACTTCACCAATAAAATCACCCTGATTTAGGTAGCTTAGAATCATTTCATGACCGTCAGCATCCTTAATTAACACAGCTACAGAACCTTTTGAAATGTAGTAAAGGGTCTCAGCCTTTTCACCAGCGTGAATAATTGTGCTTTTTGCGTTGTACTTATGAATATGGCACTGACTTAGGAACCAGCTAATAGTTGTGTCAGTCTGTGGTTTAATAATTGGTGACATTTTTTCTCTCTGTTTGCTTTCATGTCAGCAGATAAAAATAACACTCATATGTTCTGCTGAGTTAAATGAGTATCAACTAAGCCCCAGAAATGAATCCGTAATTCATGACTCCTTGAACCAAAGCGTTCAAGTTTGACCACAGTATGAAGTTTAGGCTTCCGCGGGCAATCCGGGCCTGCACACCACAGCATATAAGCAGTCACAGTCTATAGATATCGGCTCAGGGTGCAAATTACTAGATGTCACCCCAGGGTTATCTTTTTGGTTATCTAACCATATGTTTATGATAACAAAACCAATAATTACTAACAATTTAAAATTGTTATTTATAAAGACTTTTTTGGTCCTGCTAAAGATAATTGTGATGTATACCAAATTTTTATATGTGGTATAGCTCTAATTTTGAGCGTTTTTGCGTAATAAGGAGATTTAGTAGGATAACAAATCTATTAAATATCTTTAATTTCAATAAGATAGATTTTTTAAAATGCAGAATTATGAAAAGAGCAGTACACAAATTATGCAGATTGCACCTATAAAAAGACAAAGAAAAATATTAATAATTTCAGAACTAAAAATTCCAGAATCCATAAATTTAGACAGATATTTTTGACGAGCCAGGTAGGCATCCTCTGCAGTTTGATTGTTTAACAGCTCATCTGCAAGTGGAACATGATTATCGTATGCATCCTGTATGATTTTTCGAAATTCTATTCTAACAATATTCTCATGCTTTTTATTAAATCCAAAATCTTTTAACATGCTTCTGCAAAAAGTTTCAGGTTCATTTGAATTTAGAATAGATGAGATCATATTGTATCTGAAATCAGATACACACAGGCATTTAATTCTGAAGAGTAAATATCTTATGTCCATATCCAAAAAGGGGCAGTTTACTGCCCCTTTGTGTCATTTTTATAGATTAGATCTGTTCAGGAACCATTCTGATGTGACCGCAAGGACATTCTTGTGCACAAACACCACAGCCCTTACAGTAATCGTAGTTGAACTCATAACCCTTACCAGGTCCAAGTTTTACGATAGCACTGTCAGGACATACACCGTAACAGTTATCACATTCCATACAGTTACCGCATGACAGACAGCGGCGTGCTTCAAATATAGCATTCTCTTCGGTTAGACCGAACTGAACCTCATCAAAGCAGTTTGAACGACGGGCAACTTCAAGTTCCTGTCTTACTGTCTTTGGAGCATCTGTATAGTACCAAGGATGCATATCCTCGAATTTTGCAATTTCATGCTTTAAAGCCTTCTTGTATGTCTGGCCGTTTAAGTAAGCATTTACGCCACGGGCTGCATTCTTACCCATACCGATTGCATTTGTTACTGTACGGTTTGATGTAGCAACGTCACCTGCTGCAAAGATACCATCAACTGATGTCATCTTTGTCTCTTCATTGATGATGATGTTGTCCTTTTCAAACTTAAGACCTTCAATCTTATCAAGAACAGCCTTGTCAACGTTCTGACCCAATGCAAGTACAACTGCATCTGCTGGTAAATCTTCATATTCACCAGTAGGGCTTAACTTGCCGTTCTCATCAATAGCCATCTTTTCGATCTTAAGATTGTTCTTTGATGCCTCAGAAATTGTTGATAACCACTTAACCTGAATGCCTTCTTCGATAGCAGCATCCATTTCCTCATCGTTAGCCTTCATGTTTTCGCGGTTACGACGGTAAACAATAACAGGCTCAGCACCGATACGGCGTAATGAACGGGCAACGTCAACAGCAGTATTACCACCACCGTAAACTGCAACCTTTCTTGCAATCTGAACATCACCAGTGGTCTCAATCTGACCAAGGATTGAAAGAGCATTTAAAACGTGGTTGGTATCACCCTGTGGAATTTCGACATTAGATGATATCTGAGCACCGATTGTAATGATAACAGCATCATATTTGCCGTTTTTCTTTTCAGCCTCGATATCGTCAATCTTTCTGCCGCATTCGATGGTAACACCCATATCAGTGATACGCTTGATTTCTGCATCAAGAATGTTTCTTGGCAGACGGTATGTAGGAATACCATAGCGCATCATACCACCAGCTTCCTTACCCATTTCAACAATGTGTACAGAATGACCAAAACGTCTTAGCTGGTATGCTGCTGATAAGCCTGCAGGACCTGCACCAACAATAAGGATCTTCTTGCCGGTTTCACGTGTTGGACGCTTGAATGACAGATTATGCTCTAAAGCATAGTCACCTAAGAAACGCTCAACTGAGTTGATACCAACAGATTCGTCAAGAAAACCTCTGTTACACTTGCCTTCACAGGTGTGATAGCAGACACGGCCCATACATGCTGGCATTGGGTTTTCTTCAGTTAAAATACGCCATGCATGCTCGTAATCACCTTCTGCAGCATAGAATAACCACTGCTGGATGTTTTCTCCTGCAGGGCACTGATTGTTACATGGAGGTAACTTGTAAACATTTACAGGGCGAAGTGTACGCCATGAACCAGTATGATTCTGATGTGATGTAGCTGGATCAAGGGTAACAGCAAAAGCTTTTTTCATCATAATTCACTATCTCCTTTATACAGCCTGACTACGCTCATAAGCCTGCATTGCAACTGGCTGATCGGTAACATCGGTACCATCAACCAAACCAAAGTTCTTAATATTTGCATCACAAAGAGCCTGAAGTCTTGCAAGTACGTTAGGATCAGCCTTCTTGCCTGTTAAGTGAGCATAACGGCGCTGCATCTTCAGATAGTTGATTACAGGCTGTACCTGACGGATCTTACGAACAGATGTAATCTTGCCGTATTCAGCTTCATAAATAGGGTAGAAACCAGTTTCCATTGCCATTCTTGCAGCTGTAACAGTTGAATTTGATGATAGACCCCAGCCAAGAGGACATGGTACTAAGATCTGAATGTATCTTGCGCCATGGAAACTCATTGCCTTTTGTACCTTGTACTCAAGATCTCTGAGGTCACCTACAGATGCTGTAGCAACATAAGGAATACCATGAGCCATAGCAATTAAAGGTACATCCTTACCTTTACCCCAGTCTGCACCTGGTTTGTCACCAACAAGCTGAGTTGTTGCGGTACGTGCAGCAGGTGGTGTTGCAGATGATCTCTGAACACCGGTATTCATGTATGCTTCGTTGTCATAGCAGATGTATAAAACATCATCATTTCGCTCAAACATACCTGATAGAGGACCAAAACCGATATCAGTGGTACCACCGTCACCGCCTTGTGCGATAATTCTTGGAACTACATTATCACCATTAGTCTGAGCTCTTACCTTGGCAGCTGCTGCAAGTCCTGAACCTACTGATGCAGCATTACCGAATAATGAGTGCACCCATGGAAGTCTCCAGGCTGATTCTGGATAAGGTGTTGAGAAAACCTCAAGACAGCCTGTTGCATTGACGATCATAATCTGACCGTTTGTTGCCTTCATTGCAGCATCAATTGCATATCTTGCGCCTAATGCCTCACCGCAACCCTGGCAGGCTCTGTGGCCTGAGGTTAATGAATTTGGTCTGTCTACTGATGCCTGAATGGTTCTCATAGCAGGTGTGATCAGACGGTTACCAACGGTATTTGAACCTGTTTGGTAAAATTTAATCTTTTCTAACATTTGTCATCTCCTGCTTAAGCTTTGACTGATTTTTCAAGAACAGACTGAGCAATAGGACCCTGAGAGAATGAAACATTCTCATCTTTTAGAGTACTGTTGTTAAGAACATTAGTATCGATATCGTACCATGTGAACTCTTCTGTGAACTTGCCAGCTAAAGCATCCTTAACGATACCATTGATAGTTGTACCAAAGATTGGACGACCACCCAAACCTGCAACAACAGTCTTAACATCGCAGTTTGTGCCTTCCATAGCTCTCTTGACTTCAGGGCAGACAATACCTCTTGCACCAAATGAGAAAGCTCTTTCAATACAGATTACCTGCTTGGTATCACCGATAGCCTCTTTAATTGCGGCATATGGGAATGGACGGAAGCTCTTTAAGGAAATGATACCAACATTGATACCCTGAGTCTTTAGGCGATCAACCTCATCTTTAGCAGTACCAACAGTTGAACCCATGATAATAAGCTTGATATCCGCATTCTCACAGTTATAGCAGTCAAGCAAGCCACCTGACTTGGATCCTGTAAGTTCGCGGTACTCTTTTGTAACCTTCTCAATTACACAAAGAGCTTTAGCCATCTTGCGCTGCTGTAAGAAACGAACCTCTGTGAAGGCCTCAGGACCTACCATAGCTCCTATTGATACAGGCTCTTTTGTATTGATAAACTCGCGAGGCTCATATTTTGGAAGGAACTTGTCTACAGTTTCCTGATCAGGAATATCAAGACGCTCAAATGCGTGTGTAAGTACGAAACCATCCATACATACCATAACTGGCAATCCAACTTCTTCTGCAATCTTGAATGCCATGATGTGTGTATCAACTGCATCCTGATTTGATTCGCAGAATAACTGTAACCAGCCAGAATCTCTTTGAGAGAGTGAATCTGAATGATCATTCCAGATATTGATAGGACCACCGATAGCACGGGATGCTACGGTCATAACCATTGGAAGACCTAAACCTGAAGCTGAATAAACACCTTCAGTCATAAATAAAAGACCCTGAGAGGCAGTTGCGGTGTAGGTTCTTACACCACCAACTTCAGAACCGATTGCAACTGACATTGCTGAGAATTCTGACTCAACGTTCAAGAACTCGCAGTCCTTTAATGAGCCTTCCTTTACGAACTTACCAAGATTCTCAACGATGTGGGTTTGAGGAGAAATAGGATAGGCACAAACGACACCAGGACGACATAGTGCAACAGCCTGTGCAACACCTAATGAGCCTTCAATCTGCTTTAACATTACTATTCTCCTTTAATGAAGTTATAGGCAAGTGCAGCAGTTTCTGCATTAGCATCACCGATTTTTCCAGGATATCTTGACTGGAAAGCCTTCTGTACAGACTCAAGTTTTAGAATATCTGTTACAGCTGCTAAAGAAGATAACATTGGGGCACCTGGAAGAGGTTTGCCAATCTTCTGCATGGCAAAATCTGTAGCTGGTACTGTAAATACGTGTCCAACAGGGAGTTTTGCAACAATTTCTGGAACAACTTTTGATGGTTCATCTTTTGAGTTGATGATAACGAATCCGTTTGGACTTAAACCTGCAAACACATCAACTGCACCTAGCAGTGTCTTATCCTGAATAATAACTACATCAGGATTAGAGATAGGCTCATGTGTGCGGATCTCTTTGTTATCAATACGAGCATAGGCAACAACAGGTGCACCAGTACGCTCTGAACCAAAGCTTGGGAAAGCTTGTGCAAAGTGGCCTTCGTAGAAAGCTGCAAGTGTTAGCATTTCTGCTGCGGTCACAACACCTTGGCCTCCACGGCCATGTAATCTAATCTGAAGCATTACGGCTCCTTATCTAGTGTGTTATGAAAATGGCAATTACGCCGCTAAAAATAATTTTAGAACTTACTTGTTATTTGACAAATTTTTTTTGTACAGCCCGAAAATGAAGATGTAAAAAGTTTTACTGAATATTTAGAATTGTCAAACGCGATAAATAAGCTGTTTTCTAAGATATTTATATGATTTATAAGAAAATATATAATTTAATTGAATGTTATAAAAAAAATTATTTACAAATAGCTATATAAAATATGCGTACAATAAAATTATAAAATAAACCGTATATATTGAGATGTTTTTTAATGTTAGTTATAACTAACTATAAAAAATCACTGCGATTAAATTTGAGATCTTATTAAAAAAAATGTATTATTAAACCTAGTTTAATAACTTGGTTTCAATATTATGCATAAAAATTTGACCATTACCTCAAAATCTATTAGAGAACAGAATCTTCATTTAATAAGAAAAGCTCTTCATGATGAACAGGTATCAACAACATCTGTTCTACACGAAAAAACAGGTCTTAGTATTGTTACTATAAATAAGTTGCTAAACCTTCTTATAAGTTCAGGTGAAGTCATTCAAGGTGACAAAGGCTGCAGTTTAAACGGAAGACCAGCTGCAACATACAGATTTAATGAGATGAACAAACTCATACTGATTCTTTCTGTATATCATCGCTCAGGTCATAAATATGTAGGCTATTCAGTTCATAATCTTTTTGGTGAATGCTTAGAGCGTAGAGAAGAGCTTATCGATGACAAGCAGACTTATACTAATGAATTTAAAAACGGTATGGAGCGTTATATCGATAGATACAAGAAAATTGCAGTCATTGGTGTTTCCATGCCGTCAGATGACGTGGGTGGCCGTGTTGGCTCTGCTATTCGTCATGATTCACATGCATCAAGACTTTCATCTCATCTTGAAATACAGTTTAATCTTCCTGTTTTCTTTGAAACTGATATTAATGCTGCAACTCTTGGTTGTTACAAGAGACTAAAAGATCAAGAATGTGTATCTGGAATTATTCTGATACCGGGAAAAATTCCAAGCTGCGGATTCTGTTACAACGGTCAGGTTCTAAGAGGTAAGGATGGTATGGCAGGTGAAATCAGATATTTCCCTATGTATAACGATGTTGGTGTTCTTCCAATTGAATCATTACAAGCCGACGATCTTGCTATAAGAACTATTAGAGCAATTATGTGTGTGTTAAATCCAGGATATGTTTCAATCTATACTGAAAGTTTAAAACCAGGACTTATTGACAGACTGAGAAAACAACTTTCAACGCCTGCTGAGGAGGCTTTGCTGCCTAAAATTGAAATCTCAGATGTTCTTCGTGAAGATACAGTATCAGGAATGGTTTCAATGTGCCTTGAAAAACTGGAGTCACTATAGTTGACAGCTCACCTGGCTTCAGCCTAGAGAAGCTGTCAAATAAAATTAAAATATGCTTATGAATAAATAAAAAATATACTATAATTGCATAAACAATATAGTATTGGAATAAATCATCAAAGGGAGTTCTATGGCACGACCAAAAAAAATTGCATCACTTGTGAAAGATGATAAAAAAACATGTACAGCGGCTAACAAATGGTCTAGATTAAGAAGAATTGAATTTATTGATTTCAGACTGTGCGTTGATGGAAAAATCAATAGAGCAGATCTGGTTTCTTTTTTCAATATTTCAGTTCCTCAGGCTTCACTTGATTTATCCTATTACAGAGAGCTTGTTGAAAAGGCAAAACCTTCAAGAACAAATCTTATTTATGATAAGCATCTGAAAGTTTATGTAAGAGCAGATGATTTTATTCCTATTTTCCCAAACAGATGTTCACCTGAAACATTCTTTTCTGATCTGAAGATGGTTTCAACCAATCAGCTAGATGCAGATCGCTGTTTCTTTGGTTTTACCCCTGATGTTGGTGTTGCATCATTACATAATCCAAGAAGGATCGTATCTCCAGAGATTATGTGTAACCTTATTGATGCCATGAGAGCTCATCTTGTACTTCACATTGTTTACAGTTCTGTATCATCAAACAAGAAAGATGACTATCTGATTGCACCTCATTCATTTGGCTTTAACGGTCTGCGCTGGCATGTAAGAGCATACTGCTATGATTCACATACTTATAAGGACTATGTTCTTACAAGAATAGTATCAACAGAAAAACCTCGTACAGCAGCTCCATCTGATCGTTTCCCTGATCCTATTGGTAACGGTTTTAAGGAAATCGGTACTGGTGGCAAGGATGATAAAGACTGGAATGAGATTGTAGTATTCAAGTTAAAGGCAAATCCTGCCCTTGATGAAGGCTCTAGACGTGGTATTGAAATGGACTACGGTATTGAGAAGGATGGCATACTTGAATATGAGGTAAAGAAAGCTTTAGGATTCTATGCATTAAGAAACCTTATGGTTGCAAAAGAGTTTAAGGCACTGCCAGATTATGAAAGACATCTTGTTCTTATAAATGAGGATGAGGTATACGAAAAATTAGGTCTTAATAACAAGAAATAATCTTCAAAAAATGGCAGCTTTGCTGCCATTTTTTACTTTCTGGTAAGATTGACGCACTTTTTAACAGTTATCTTTTCAAAACAATATGTTTAAAGAGAAATTTCTATACGCAGCATATGTTGTAACTTTAGGTCTGTTATGCGCCTTTGCACCTATGTGTACAGACTTATATCTTCCATCATTGCCAACTATAAAAGATTATTTTGATACATCCGCATCTCTTGTACAGTTATCACTTACAGCCTCATTTTTTGGACTTGCACTAGGTCAGTTTCTTATTGGACCAATCTCTGATGTCTATGGTCGAGTAAAACCTCTTGTCGTAACTCTTTTGTTTTTTGTCATATCATCTTTTTTATGTTCAATAGCAAACAGTGCAGAGAGTTTTATCTTGTTCAGACTTGTACAGGGAATGTCCGCTGCTGGAGGAATAGTACTTACAAGATCG
The DNA here is from genome assembly GCF_019448115.1 of Succinivibrio faecicola. Lineage (GTDB taxonomy): Bacteria > Pseudomonadota > Gammaproteobacteria > Enterobacterales > Succinivibrionaceae > Succinivibrio > Succinivibrio faecicola. The sequence continues at coordinate 35,293 of NZ_JAGFNY010000001.1, forward strand.
ATTGCTTGTGACAAATTTAGAGGATATAAGCTTACATCCTTCATGTCATTTTTAATGGCAATAAATTCTATTGCTCCTATTCTTGCACCTATAATTGGCTCATTCATTATTTCATTTGTCCCCTGGCAGGCTCTTTTTTATGTACTCACAGGATGGGGCGTACTTCTCCTATTGCAGACTGTTTTATTTGTCGATGAATCTTTAGATAAGAACAAAAGAGCAAAGAGCATAAAGGATTCGATAGTGCTTATGAAAGCAGATCTTTTTAATGTAAGATTTATGCTTGTATGTATTGCTTTTGCAATGATTATGGGAGGTTTTTTTTCATATCTTGCTGCATCTCCATTCGTCTTTCAGAGTATTTACGGATTTACACCATTTGAGTATTCACTTACATTTGCTCTTGTGTCTTTATGTGTATCTGCAATAGCTCCTTTTTCAGGAACATTTGCAAAACGCTTTTCTAATATCAATACCTCAAGATGTGCAATCATTCTTATGATTGTATCAGGACTTATTGCAATGATTATTGCCATTTGTCCACCTCAGTCTTTTATTCCAATACTTCTTGTGTTCTGCGTTTACTGTTCCATGATGGGATTTTCAATGTCCTGTGGATTTAGTATTGCAATGGAGTTTAAAAAAGGTGGAGCAGGAGCTGCATCAGGAATTTTTGGTGTTATGTACTTTGTTATAGGATCACTAATTTCACCTTTTGTCGGAATTTTTGGTGAAAATTCAATGATTCCTCTAGCATTTAATCTTTTAATCTGTGCTATTCTTGCATTAGTGTTTTTAGAACTATCAAAAAGGTTAAAAAGATAAATGAACTTATTTAAAGGATCATTAATAGCTTCATTACTTTGTCTAAGTCCTCTTTGTTATGCTCAAATTGATGATATTGATGCAAAGACAAAGGCAAAGATTGAAAGTATCATCGATGAGTATGTTTCCACACATCCTGAAATCATCATAAGAGCTATGCAAAAGCTTGAACATGATGAGCAGGCAGTTCAGGCAAATAATGTAAAAAATGCTGGTATTGCACTAAGAAATGACAGCACACTTCCTCAGATAAATACAAGCAGAGCAAAACACTATATTGTTGAGTTTTTTGATTTTAACTGTGGTTACTGTAAAGTTCTTGAACCAATGCTTGAAAGAGCATTAAAAGAATTCGATCTACAGATTATCTATGTAAATATTCCTATCATCAAGGAAGAATCAAGTCAGTCTGCTGTTTTTTCTCAGGCTGTATACAATATCGATAAAAAAGCTTATTTCAAATTCCACAAGTACTTTATGACCCCAGGATATAGAAGTGCTGATACAGATACCTTAAAAAAACTTTGCAAAGAGTACAATGTTGATTTTAATAAGGTAGTAACTGAACTTAAGTCAAAAAGACCACATGAGAGAATTTCAAAATCAATAGCTCAAAGTACAAATCTTAAGATCTCAGGTACTCCTTATCTGATTATTGATGGTAAAGAGTTAAGAGGTGCATTTAGAGATTATGAACAGTTAAAGGCTTTACTTAAGGATTAGCATGTCATTTTCTCTACTTTTAATTCTGCTCATACCTCTACTATTTGTTGTTGGTACAGTATATAGTTCTATAAAGGAGCAAAAGAAGCTTGAAAATGGGCAACTTAAAACTATACTAACTAAAAGAGAGCAGTTAAGACAGAAGACATTAGATAAGTTATCTGATAAAAACAGATAGATGTCATCTTAATTGTATTGCTTGATTATAAATTCACCTGGAACACTTAAAACGCTTATGAAAAAGATATTCTTTTTACTAGCATTTTTTCTTTTTTCTATTTCATTTAATACATCATATGCCTATAAGGTAGGTCTTCTGATGCCGACTCAGAACGAGACTCGGTGGTATAACGATGGTTTTGTTCTTGAACAGAAAATGAAAAACGCAGGCTTTCAAGCAGAACTGTTTTTTGCCGGAGATGCTGATGTAGCATTGCAGCAGCGTCAGATTGCAAGAGTTATTAACGAAGGATGCAATGCACTTGTAATCGGCAGTATAGATGGTGCTGCTCTTACAGAGGTGTTAAAAGAAGCCAAGCAAAAGAATATTAAGGTTATCAGTTATGACAGACTGATTACAGGTACTGATGCTGTAAGTTACTATGCAACTTTTGATAATGCAAAAGTAGGTGAGCTGCAAGGAAGATTCCTTATCGGAAGATTAAAACCTTATGCATCAGATGATGTTAAGTATATTGAGCTTTTCTATGGCAGTATCGATGATAACAATGCTAGATACTTTTTTAACGGAGCAATGAAGTATCTTCAGCCTCATCTGGACAGCGGAAAATTTGTTATCAGATCTAAACAAATTGATCCTAAAGTGATCCAGACTCCAGCATGGAGTACACAGGAAGCTGCCAAGCGTATGTCATCACTGATTGAACAATACAATTACAGACCAAGTGGTGAAAGACTTGATGCTGTTTTAGCCCCTGCTGACTGTATTGCTTTAGGTATTGTATCCGCTCTTAAAAGAGAAGGTTTTACAGATAGCAATATGCCTGTTATCACAGGACAGGATGCATCCCCTGAAGGCTTAGAGCTTGTAAAGTCGGGTGCGTTGGGAATGACAATCTTAAAAAATCCAGACGATCTGTCTAGTGTGGTTGTTGAGATGGTTGAGGCTATTGCAGAAGGTAAAGAACCACAAATTAACGATACAACAACATATGATAATGGAGTATACGTTGTACCGTCATATCTTTGTGAACCAAAGATTGTCACAAAGAAAAATATGAAAGATCTAATAAAAAATCTTTAATTATCTTTATAAAAAGTAAGCCGGCTTAGTATGCCGGTTTTCTTTATGAAAAATATTTTCAGTTATACCAAAAAAAAGTTTTTCTATTCTTCTTAATTCAATCAATAACTACTCAAAAATAAAGGAAAATGTGATCTGCTATTAAATTCTGTTTTCTTTTTTCTCTTTTTACGTAAACGTTTACAAAAATCTTTTGCAAATTGTTATTTATTAATCTATAAATAAACTACAAACAAATAAAACAAGGAGCATTACATGTTAGAGAATATTCCAAATGTTCATCTAGGTATTATTGCTGTATCACGTGACTGTTTTATCAGATCACTATCTGAAAGACGTCGTGCAGCTGTGGTAAATGCCTGCAAAAAAGCTGGCATTGAAATTAGTGAAATCAAAGTTACAGTTGAAAATGAAAAGGATACGCTAAAGGCAGTTGAAGAGGCTAAATCCCTTGGATGCAATGCTTTAGTTGTATTTTTAGGTAATTTTGGTCCTGAAACACCAGAGACTCTTATAAAGAAATTCTTTGACGGACCTTGTATGTTTGTAGCCGCTGCAGAAGAGACTGGTAACGATCTTGTTGATGGTCGTGGCGATGCTTTCTGCGGTATGCTCAACTGTTCATACAACCTTGGCTTACGTAAGCTAAAAGGTTTCATTCCTGAGTATCCTGTAGGAACTGCAGATGATATTGCCAAGATGATTGGCGATTATATTCCTGTAGCTCGTACCTTAATTGGTTTATCACAGTTGAAGATTATTACATTCGGCCCAAGACCACAGGATTTCTTTGCCTGCAACGCACCAATTAAAGGTCTTTATGATTTAGGTGTAGAGGTAGAGGAAAACTCAGAGCTTGATTTATTGGTATCATACAAACAGCACGCAGGTGACAGCCGAATTGCTGATATTGTAAAGGATATGGAAAATGAGCTTGGTGCTGGTAACACATATCCTGATATGTTAGAGCGTATGGCTCAGTTTGAGCTTACATTGACTGACTGGGCAGAGAATCACAAAGGCTCAAGAAAATATGTAGTATTTGCTGACAAGTGCTGGCCTGCATTCCCTGAAGAGTTCGGTTTTGAACCTTGCTATGTAAACTCACGTCTTGCAACAAGAGGTATTCCTGTAGCATGTGAGGTTGATATCTTTGGTGCTTTATCTGAGTATATAGGTGCATGTGTAACCTATGATGCAGTTACATTACTTGATATTAACAATTCAGTTCCTGCAGATATGTTTGAACAGGATATCAAGCCTAAGTATCCTCAGTACAAGTTAACTGACACCTTCATGGGCTTCCACTGCGGTAACACACCTTTCTGTAAGCTTTCAACCTGCACAGACTGCAACATGAAGCTTGGCAAAATCAATTACCAGATCATTCAGCACCGTCTGTTAGAGCCTGAAGGATCATCTCCTGACTTTACTCGTGGTACCTTAGAGGGTGATTTAACTCCAGGTCCTGTAACATTCTTCAGACTGCAGACAACTCCAGATACCAAGCTTCAGGCATATATTGCAGAAGGTGAGGTATTGCCTGTAGGTACAAGATCATTTGGTAGTATCGGTATCTTTGCTATCAAGGAAATGGGAAGATTCTACAGACATGTACTGATTGAAAAGCGTTATCCTCACCATGGTGCAGTAGCTTTCAAGCATGTTGGTAAGGCTCTGTTTGATATCTTCAGAATGTTAGGTATTGAAACAATCAATTACAATCAGCCTGCAAACGTTCTGTATCCAACAGAAAACCCATTCAAGTAAGGTTCCTTAATTTGTCACCAGGATCGGGCTTTAGGCCCGATCTTTATTTTAAGCTGTCATAAATCTTTTGTTTTCAAAACAATCTTTTCTTTTTGAATATCTGTGTTTTTCTATTCGTCAAATTGCATTAGAGTAGTTTTTGAATTTGTAGATTGAAGAACTGTTACTTCGACAATATAGTCAAATTTTAAGAGTTGTACAAAATACTGTCATTTTTAATCATGACTGTAAGTACAAGGTTGTTTCCGATTTTGACTTGTACATCGTCCCCCCCCTACAGAAAAGGCAGGGCTAATTGTATTTAATTCTGATGTAATACTAAAAGAGGTCCAATTTTCAAAAACTGAACCTCCAATAGTTAAAGATACTTCATTGTCATTCATATCTACTCACAAATTATATTTTTACCTTCGTAGTAACATTCTCTTGTCTTACCATCAATGGTCATATCAAACACTTCTGGTTGAGATCTAATAATGCGTTTCCAATCAGATTTAGCACTTTCTTTTAAAATTCTAGTATTTCTTTCCATTACATCTTCATGAGGAACATCATCCCACGAAGGCAAGGTATAGTAATCATCAGCAATAGCATACGAAGGAATACTAAACAAACTCAAAAATACGGCAAATAAAGTGATAAATAACTTTTTCATAGTACAAAAAAACTCTCTTATTCCTTACTTTAAGTATAAGTCTTACAGAGGTATTTGTTACTATACAAAAATCACTTTCTTGACAGTATAAAATCACCTACTGGCATAAAAAGAGGATTGATTACATCATTACGCTGTGCAATTTCATCTGCTCTTGTAGAATCACCATATCTGTCATGGGCTAGAACAAAAGCAGGCTCACTTTGTTTTAGTGTTACTGTATCTATGCCGTTTTCACCATTAAGCTTTGATGTCATGTAGTTATATACAGATGTATAACAGTCAACAAGCTGTAAATAACACTTACCTGCATCATTGCCTTGTAGCATCATTTCATTATCAATGGCATTTAGAAGATTATTTCTTAAAGCAAGAATAGTATCATCTGATACAGTCCTATCTGAACCGTCATCATTGATATCATTATCACTGCCAATCATTGATAGTGCTCCTATACTGTTAGCAATCATTGCCATACGGATATTGCGTTTAATCTCATCTGATACTTCATCAATTCTTTGTTTGTCAGAAAGTATCTTTGAGCTATCATGAGAGCTTACTGAAGTAACTGGTTGTAATGATGAGTCTGTGAGTGCCTCTGTGGAACTATATGAGACTTTCTTCCAATTAAGAACAGATTGTGAATACTCAGATAAACCAATTGCACTTAATAGGTCATTCCTTGCCTGTTCTTTTTTATAATACAGTGTACTTGCAATGTTATGACTCATCAAAAGGATATCACAGCTCATATTGAACAAATGTGCAAACTTATATTTAGATAACAACATAATATAAATGATTTTTGTGCAAAATTAATAATTACTATCTGTTTTCAATATGAATAAATTCGGAATAAAAAATTGCCGTCTTTCGTTAAAACCTTTGTTGCTGATAATTGATATTTGTGTATAATTGCACAGGTCATTTCAAGGAGTTTATATGTTTTATCCATTATTTGAAAATCAGGATTTTAAGATTGAACAGACAGCAACTTTAGATGATTCTGGTAAGGTACTTATCAGAGCTGCTGATGCAAATGAGGATGAAACTAAGTTACTTGAAATGGAAGTTGATTCTTATCTTATAAAAAGCTGTTCAAATTTCACCGCAGAAGAAGTTTTTGAAATAGTTCAGATTGTAAAAGATCTTGAAGAAGTGATTCTTGTAAAAGGTAAAGGCTATAAGGAAAAGGAAGAAATCAACTCTCTGCTACAGGAAGAAACAACTAAATAGAGTTGAATAAAAAGAGCAGTTTTTACTGTTCTTTTTTTATAAGTGCTCCTAAATTGTCCATTTTTTGTGCACCAAAACAAATCAGGATACTCTCCATAAAATATCATTTGCACCCTTTTATCACCATAACTGAGCAAATGACAACCTTAATATTGAGCAAAAACAATCATAATCGTATCTTTTACACATAGTCAAAATGACTTGTTTTTAGGAGATATATTTATGAAAGTTTGTAAAAGTGCAATAGCTGCAATGGCACTGACTGCAACTTCAGCATTTGCTGATGAGGCACCAGCAGTACTTGATAGAGCAGACAACGGATTTATTCTGATGTCAGCAATGCTCGTTCTTTTAATGTCAATTCCAGGCATCGGTCTGTTCTATGGCGGTCTTGCACGTTCAAAGAATGTTCTTTCAACAATAGAGCAGACACTGGCTGTATTCTGTCTTGCTGTTATTTTATGGGTAATCATAGGCTATAGCTTTGCTTTCGGTCCAACCGATGGTGCTTTAGGTGCCTTCTTCGGTGGCTTTGGCACTATGTTCTTAAATGGCATCACATTAGATTCTCTATCAGGTACCTTATCTGAGTATACTTGGGTAATCTTCCAGGGTGCATTCTGTGCAATTTCTGCATGTTTAATCATTGGTGCAACTCCAGGCCGTATCAAGTTCTCAGCTTTACTATTAGCTGTTGGTATCTGGATCGTACTGTCATATGCTCCTTTAGCTCATCAGGTTTGGGGCGGTGGTTTCATCGATTCAACCTTCATGTCATATGACTTTGCAGGTGGTACCGTTGTTCACGTAAATGCTGCTGTATGTGGTTTAACTGGTGCATATATCCTGGGCCGTCGTCATGACTTAGGCCGTGTAGCAATGGCTCCACATAACCTTGGCTTAACATATGTTGGTGCTTGCCTGCTGTGGATTGGCTGGTTGGGTTTCAACGCAGGTTCAGAGTTAGTAGCTGACGGTGTATCATCACTTGCATTCATTAACACTGTATTATGTCCTGCAACTGCAGCATTAACCTGGATGTCAGCTGAGTGGATTATCTTCAAGAAGCCATCAACTTTAGGTACAGCATCTGGTGTATTAGCAGGTTTAGTTGCTATCACACCTGCATGTGCTTTCGTTGGCCCTATGGGTTCAATCGTAATCGGCTTTGTAGCAGCATTAGCTTGCTTATGGGGTGTTCACGGCTTCAAGAAGTTAACAAAGATTGACGATTCAATGGACGTATTCGGTGTTCACGGTATCGGTGCAATCGTTGGTGGTATCTTAACTGGTGTATTCTGTGACCCATCATTAGGTGGTACAGGTTTCAAGGGTGAATGGACTTCAATTGCAGGTCAGGTTTACGGTCAGACAGTATCCTTATTAGTTGCAATCGTATGGTCATTCGTAGTATCAGTAATCGCCTTCAAGCTTGCTAAGGTTCTAGTTGGTCTAAGAGTAAGCACCGATGAAGAGTCAGAAGGTCTTGACCTTGCATCTCACTGCGAGCGTGGTTACAACTTATAATCGAAGGAGTAGATATTATGAAAAGAATCGTTGCAATTATCAAACCTTTTAAAGTAGATGATGTTCGTGAGGCTCTGGCAGCAGTAGGCATCTCAGGTATGACAGTATCTGATGTAAAAGGTTTTGGCAGACAGAAAGGACATACTGAGTTATATCGTGGAGCCGAGTATGTTGTAGACTTCCTTCCAAAGTGCAAACTTGAAATCGTAGTTGCAGATGAGGATGAGGAAAAATCAATTCAGGCAATCATCAATGCAGCTCATACTGGTAAGATAGGTGATGGTAAGATCTTCGTATCAGATGTACAGAGAGTTATCAGAATCAGAACCAGTGAAGAAAATGAAGAAGCTATTTAAAAGTTAAGCTCTCATATGAAGTCGCCCCAGAAATAACTTACTGGGGCATTTTTTATTATGACTCTAAAAGCAGTTTTGGCATTGCTTTATGTCTGAAAATATAACTTACTCTTAGAGCATATATTATTGAACAGATAAGCAATGTTACTGTAAATGAAATCCAGATTCCATGTGCCTTTAATGGCTCAATAAAGATACCATGAGATAGAGCATATGATAGAGGAAGTCCTATCATCCAGTATGCAAAAAGAGTAGTTAGGAAAACTGTTTTTGAATCCTTGAACCCCTGCACAACGCCCATAAACACAATCTGAATACTGTCAGGAAGCATAAAAATGCAGTTAATTACAAGCAGTGATGAGGCAAGCTCAATCACATACGGATCATTTGTATATAAGGATGCGAAAAACTCTCTGAAAATGAAAGTCGCGCTCATATAGATTAAAAGAAAACTCATATTCAAAAAGCAGACACTCTTTACGCTAACAAGAGCCTTTTCAAAACTTTTTTCTCCCATTGCATAAGCTGTTCTAATAGTTGCTGTAAGGCAAAGAGAGAAAGGTATCATGAATACAAGACTTGAAATATTGATGCAGATAGAATGAGCTGCAACAATTATAGGTCCAAATGAAGCGATAATTACAGATGCAAGAGAAAAACAAGCAACTTCCATTGTTCTTGAAACACCAATTGGGATACAGAGCTTTAAAAATTTCTTTATAAAGACATAATCCAAAGTAAAATGGTAATTAACAAAGTAATTACGCATAAGTGCTGACTTTTTCATATAGACATAGAACATCAGTGCAGCAATAAAGTTGATGACACAGCTTGTTATTCCACATCCAACACCGCCAAAAGCAGGTATTCCAAATTTTCCGAAAATGAAAATATAGTTAAATGGAATATTTAAAAGCAGCATGATTACACATATAACAAGAGATGGTTTGATATATGAATGACCGTCAAACAGTGCTCTTACAAGATTGAAGACAACAGTTGCAGGTATAGATAGCATCACATAGAAAAGATAATCTGTAGCAACCTTTATCATAGCGGCATCTGCATCTATAAAATTAAAGATCCTGTAGCATTGTGAAAGTGCCAGCATGATTAGCAAAGAGCAAATTATGCAAACTATAAATGCATTGTAAAAAGCATCAGGAATTTCCTTATCTCTTCTTGCTCCTAAAAGATGTGATACTGTAGGTGTAAGAGCAGATGCCACACCTGCAAGACATAAATAAGCAGGCCAGTAAAAAGAGCATGCTATTGCAACACCTGATATATCAACTGTTCCATAAAGACCAGCCATTACTGTATCAACAGTTCCCATAGCACAGTTTGAAAGTTGTCCCAGGAGAAAAGGAACAAACAGTTTTAACTGATTCTTTATTTCCTTTTTATAAGTTTGATAATTTTTTATATTCATAATAGTGTACAGATAAAAAAAGAGCTGGTAAAAACCAGCTCCTTTGATAATAACTGGTTTTTAATGTATTCTGTCACCGTTTTTTGCGCCTGAATCTACTGAAAGCAGATAAACCTCAGATGCACCGGGACCTGCTGCAGTAACCATACCCTCAGATAAGCCAAACTTCATCTGACGTGGCTTTAGATTTGCAACAAGAACAACCTTACGACCAATCAGAGAGTTTACATCGGTATAAGCCTGCTTGATACCTGCAAATACCTGTCTCTTCTCAAAACCGATATCAACAGTTAACTTTAACAGTTTCTTTGCCTCAGCAACTTCCTGAGCCTCAATAATAGTACCTACTCTTAAGTCAACCTTTGCAAAATCATCAATAGTGATCTGATCTGCTAAAGGCTCATACTCAGAAGTTTTATTCTCAACTTTCTGTTCAGCTTTTTTAGCTTCTTTTAGATCTTCTTTTGAGCATTCAATCATTGCATCAATCTGAGTCTTTTCAATTCTTGTGAATAGAGGCTTGAACTTATTGATTGAATGGTTGCAAAGAGGAGTTGCAAGTGAATCAAATGAAAGGGTGCTGTTTAAGAACTCTTCAGCATTCTTTGCAACCTCAGGTAACACAGGTGACAGATAAGTAATTAAAGCTCTGAACAGGTTGATACCATCAGAACAAACAGCCTGAAGCAGCTCATCTTTGCCTTCTTCTTTTGCAATAACCCAAGGAGCCATAGCATCAATATAACGGTTTGCCTCATCAGCAAGTGCCATGATTGTACGAATTGCATCTGCATAGTTTCTTTCAGAATAGCTCTTGATAACGCTATCCTTAATTGATGCAGCCTTGTCTAAAAGCTCTTTGTTATTTGGCTTGTCAGAGAGTTTTGAATCAAATCTCTTTGCAATGAAACCTGCGGTTCTTGATGCAAGATTTACAACCTTGCCTACGATATCAGAATTTACCTTTGCCATGAAGTCATCAAGTGACAGATCGATATCAACAGCAGATGAATTCATCTTTGATGCAAAGTAGTAACGAAGAGTCTCTGGCTTTAAGAATTTCAAGAAGGTCTTTGCCTTGATGAAAGTGCCCTTGGACTTTGACATCTTTGCACCGTTTACAGTTACATAACCGTGAACGAAGATATTGTCAGGCAATCTTAACTGTGCAGCCTTTAATGTTGCAGGCCAGAACAGTGAATGGAAATAAAGAATGTCCTTGCCGATAAAGTGAACCATCTTTACATCAGAGCCTTCTTTTACAAAATCATCAAAGTTATCTCCTGTTTTTTCACAAAGATTCTTTAATGATGCAAAATAACCTATAGGAGCATCCATCCATACATAGAAGTATTTATCTTCAGTTCCTGGAATTTTAAAGCCAAAGTAAGGAGCATCTCTTGAGATATCCCATGGCTTTAAGCCCTGCTCAAACCACTCTTCAAGTTTATTTGCCATCTCTGACTGGATGCATCCTGAGTTTTTAATATACTCATGAAGGAAATCTTTTGCCTTTGGCAGGTCAAAGAAGTAATGCAGTGAGTCCTTTAATACTGGTTTTGCACCTGAAATAACTGAATATGCATCCTTAAGCTCGGTAGGTGAATATGTTGCACCGCAAACCTCGCAGTTGTCACCGTACTGATCCTTTGCACCGCATTTTGGACATGTGCCTTTTACAAAACGATCAGGAAGGAACATATTCTTTTCAGGATCAAAAAGCTGTGAGATGGTCTTTGTCAGAATATAACCATTCTCTTTAGCCTTGTTGTACATATAAGCAGAGATTTCCTCATTCTCTTTTGAATGAGTACGGTAATAGTTGTCGTACTTAACAAGGAACCCCTTTAAGTCCTCATCATGATCCTTTGAGGTAATTTCGATCATCTGCTCTGGAGTAATACCGAGGGAGTTTGCCTTGATCATAACAGGTGTACCGTGGCAGTCATCACCACATACATAGAAAACCTTATTGCCGATAGCTCTGTTAAATCTAACATAGATATCAGACTGAATATGCTCAAGCATATGGCCTAAATGAATAGGGCCGTTTGAATATGGAAGTGCATTTGTAACTAAAATTGTTTTGTTATCTGACATGGTAAAACTCTTTTTTAAAACAAATAATTGCTCTGTATTTTACACTATTGTCATGCCTGAATTAAGCTTTTTTGATCCTTTATAGAAAATAGTAGCCAGAAAAACACGTAAGATAACCTAAAAGATCTCTTTAAAGAGTAAAAGATGTTCGATTTTTGTATAATAATTAAAGTTTACTTTTTTATGGCATGATTTTATGAAAAAAATAGCAATCGTTTATTTTGTTTATATCAACGAAAAAAAGAATTATAAAAAACTTATTGAAGGTCAGCTAAGAGACATTGCCCGCTCAGGTGTTTTCAATGATGCCGATCTGTACATTCAGGTTTCAATGAAAAATGAGCTAAAAGATAAGGTTGTATCATTCTTTGAATCATTGCCATATGATATAAAGCAGATTGAATATCACTTTGAAAACAAGTTTGAATACTATGGTATACACAAACTATATGAACTTGCAAAAAGTGGTGATTATCCATATCTTGTATACCTTCATACAAAGGGTATGAGCTACAATCCACACTCAATATTCAATCCTGAAAGGATCAGATCATTTAGAGAGATTATTCTTACCTATTACACATTCAGAAAGTACAAAAAGACCATAGAGCTTTTTGAAAAGGACAGTGATATTCAGAAAATCGGATTCATGCCTAACAAAGAGGATGGTAAAGAGGAGAACAAAGGCCTTATCATGTGGTTTAATTTCTTCTGGGTAAGATCATCCTTTGTAGCATCGCTTCAAGAGCCTGTTCAGTCTGATGACAGATTCTATTATGAAAGATGGATTTCAAGACCTGATAAAGACAGAAAAGATGAATATCTTTATACATCCTATTCTCTTTATGCAGATAAAAAAGAAGGCTTCACACAGTCACAAGCCTCCGATACACTAAAATATCTTAAAAAGCTGTACAAATATACAAGACCAGTCTCAACACTGTACAGACTGCTTACAGTCAAATAACTAATCTGACTGTTTTACTGATATTTTCTTTTTAAAGCTGATGTTTATCTGAGTAATCACAAATGCTGTAAACATCAGTGCTGCACCTATAATTTCTCTGCAAGTCAAACTCTCATCAAGCAGCATTACTCCAAAGAAAGCCCCCATAACAGATTCTAGTGACAGAATTAGTGATGCGATAGTTGGATTTACACCTCTTTGGCCTACAATCTGAAGTGTGTAGGCAATAGCGTTTGACATGATGCCGACATAAAGCAAAGCAGGAGCTGCATCAACTAAAGATGATGCAGTTGGCAGAGTTTCTGTAAACATGAATATGAAGCCTAAAAAGGATGCTACAAAAAACTGTCCACAGGAGAGCAGCACACCATCAACAGATTTAATGAAATATGCAATTACAAGAATATGAATTGCAAAACCAATGGCGCACAGTAAAACAAGAAAATCGCCTGTGCTTAAATAAAATCCGTCCTTTATTGAGAAAAAGTAAAGGCCAATTACACTAATAACAACTGCGATAATTATCTTAACTGACAGTTTCTGTCCTAAAAAAATACCGATTATAGGTACAAACACCATATAAAGAGATGTAATAAAACTTGTTTTATTAACATCTGTCTGAGCAATACCATACTGCTGAAGGATTTCAGATACAAAAAGACATAAACCACATAAAATAGAGCCTAAAACAAGCTTATGTCTGTTGGATTGCCTCGTAATCTTCTTTTTTAAAACAGTTTCAACAGTTTTTAAAAAGAAAAGAAGGCTAAGAGCACCAATAAGTGTTCTTATAAAAGTAAATGCAAAAGGTGAAATATAGTTCATTCCTATTTTCTGACCAATAAATCCAGATCCCCAGATTGTAGCTGTCAGAAAAAGTAGAAAGTATTGCCTTAATGTAAACATAAATTTATGTGATGTTGGTTTGATTATTTAAATAAAAATATTCTAGCACCTAAAACAAAGTACTGAAAATACATATATAAAGAAAAAAAAATATGATATCAGTACTAATTCTTAACTTGTTTTTTATTAAATTTTTCGTATTATATTCTGATATAAAAAATATTTCTTGAAAGCACAATTATAAGAACATGACTGAAAATAATTCTAACAGCTTAACTGGAGCAGCTTCTATAAGCCCCGTAGAGAAGAATAGAACAAATGTCAAGACTCCTATGTTCGTTCGCTCTAAGGATAGATGTCATATTATGACAAGAACTCCTGTATACAATAAAAGCGGTAGTGTTCTTACTTACAATTTCAGATATACAGCAGGTGAAGAGAGTTTCAGACCTGATGAAGTGCAGAAAAAACACGTAAAACACATTATTATTGGTTTTTACGTAAGACGTCATCTGGAGCAGTTTTCATTTGAAAATGCATTTGGAATGACATCACTGCCTTTAACTCAGGATATTACAAAGTTTTCAAAACCACTTCCTGCAAACAGATTCTTCTTGCATCTTCAGGAAAAACAAGAAGCAACTCCTACCTTTCAGCATCAGGTAAATCAGTTACGCCGTGAGGCAATGACAATTGCCGCTGATGTATATACTATTGTCTATACAAACTGGTATAAAGAGATTTATACCATCTCCTATGCTGTTATTGATATGTCAAAGGATATTGAAGAGCAGTTCTTCCTTGCAAAGAATATTGTCAAGAAATATCCAAATATCAAAATTATCTGCGATCGCTGTGACAACATAAATAAGGCTCAGATTGCATTTGAGGCAGGAGCTGATTACGTCTGCTGTCCAACATTCCCAAAAGAAGTCTTGAAACAGAACTTCAATTCTCTTTATTTTAAGAATAACAGAGAAGATTACGAGCAGATAAGTGCAATACTCTCAGAGCTTTTACAACCAAGACCAAACTATCAGCTGTTTTTAGATTTCCTAAACAGAAACAAGGAGTACAATTCCTTAGCAATAATGCTTCTTGATTTTCTGAATGTTGGCATTGAGAATGACAGCTTTTTTATTGATATGGAAACATCTTTGTATGATCTTGATCCTGAGATCCTACACAGACTTATCTGTATCATTATGATGATCAAATTTGAATTATTCTTTAAAAAACCAGTTGATAAGGATAAATACATTAAATTCGAACCAATCCGTCAGGTTCTTCTAAGAGCAAAATTTGTAGATGAGCTTGTAACATCAAAGCTTCAGACTTTAGATGTGACATATGCATTTACTATCGGTCTTTGTTCAAATATTGAGCTTTTATACTCATATACAACAAACAATATCAATTCATATATTGAAAGTATGGATGCAAGACTAGGTGCAATATATGCAGAGCAGCCTGATTTTTCAATGATCATGAAGGTTGTAGCATCTATGGAATGCTTAGATCTTGAATATGTTGATGGTATTATGGCTTCTGAATTTTTAACACGCCATGAAATCTTGTTTGCATATGAGAATGCACTTATGTGGCTTGCATCTCTTGAAAGCTTCATCAATCAGAAGAAATATCAGCTGATGATCAAGTAGTGTTTAAGGTTTGAAGATATTTGTTGCTTTCTCAATAGTCTCGATATCTTTTCTACTTACACCTTCAAGCTTCAATCCATCACTGTCATTTTCTATTTTGCCTTTTTTTCTGTCATGCTCAATAACTACAGAGTTTTCATCATTTGATAAAGACATGGTAGATATATCCTTTTGAGTTGACATAGCCTTTCTACCATCATTTACGGCAGACTCATCAAGCTCAAAGCTTTGAGCCTGAGCACACAGTGCCAATAGAAGCATCATTATATATTTCATAATAAATCCTTTCTCTTTATTTTTTATGATAGGAAATTAAATCAAAATTTCAATTTCAAAAACAAAAAACAGGTGCATTTGCACCTGTTTTTTGTTTGATTAAGGCTGTGGATTTATTACTTTAAGTCTTGCACTTGCGCCTTTTTTACCCAAAGCCTTATAAAGCTCATCTAAAACAGGTTCAAGTTCAGTATCAAGCATATAAGGATAATTTAGAATAAGCATTCCAGAGCCACACATTCCAAATACCTCCTCTTGCTCTTCGATACACAGTTCAACCTGCATGAGCGGAGCATTAAGACGTCTTAAATCATTAGTAAGATTCTTGGAATGATCACGCATTTTTCCAAGCACGGGATACCAGATGGCAAAAATACCCTGAGGCCATTTATGAAGAGCATTCTTAATGGTCTTTACAAGCTCTATGTATTCATTCTTTTCTTCATAGGCAGGATCAATTAGAACAAGTCCTCTTCTTGGATTAGGCGGTAATAGTGCATTAGTAGCTTTAAGACCATCAGTGTTCTGAATAGTGATTCTTTTATCTTTTTTAAAATTGTTTTTTAAATTTTCATACTCATTAGGATGCAGATCAATAAATACAAGTCTGTCATCCTGTCTTGTAAGATGCTGCTCAAAAAATGGAGATCCTGGATATGAATTTGAAAGTCCTTCACGGCACTTGTCCAAGACTTCATAAAACTCAGGAACAAGGTTTTTTAAAATCTTATTGTTTTCAATCTTACTAATACCTGTTTTATATTCCTGATTTTTTGATGCCATAAAGCCATCAAGACTGTATATGCCAGATCCTGAGTGTGTATCAACTAGAGTATAAGGTTTATCCTTTTTATTAAGAGATCTTAGTAAAAGACATAAGGTAATATGTTTGATAATATCAGCGTGATTTCCGCTATGAAATCCATGCTTATAACTTAACATGAGAAACTCCAGAAAAAGGAAAAAACAACGGCATAATTATAAAGATAGATATACCAATGTTCAACAAAAGCATCATCTTTAAACAAGTATGTATGTGAAATAGAGCATAATACCAGTCAAAAGTTAATGCAAAATCTGCAGAATACTTTATTATCCATAAAAAAGTATAAATAAAGGTTTGTATGTTCAAAAAACTCATTGCACTTATTGATTATCTAACATTCAATGGCCAAAGCAGAGTTCTGTCTCCTTTTGCAGGAACGCTCATTCCATCAAAACTTATTAATAATGTGAATATATCTCATAATGTAATCGGAATTTCCATAGGTGTTATTCCAACCTCAAATGAGGTACATGCTCCTATAACAGGACAGATAAAAAAGATTTCACGATATCACAATGGTCTTACCATTTCTAATGAAACCTTTTTTGTGATTCTAAACTTTGGCCTTTTAAGAGATAAGTATCCATTATCAGCCTTCAATCTGAATATTAAAGAAGGAGATAATGTTAAGGAAGGTGAGCTTTTGCTGACTTTTGATAGAGAAGAGCTCTTTAAGATTGACAGAAACTTTATCTGCACACTTACTTTAAAGCAGAAAAAAAGCGAAATTACCTACGGATTTGGTTCATTCAAATCTGTCGATTTCAATTCTGTTCTAGTTAATATCTAATAAGCCAGCAGTGCTGGCTTAAAATCAGATCACATAATCATTTGCATAGAAAGACTGTTTTCTTTCAAGAAGATCTGCAAGTGTAACAGAATCCAGATAATCATTTACAACCTTGTGTAATCCCTCCCATACAGGTAGAGTAATACATGTTGCAGCCCTTGGACAAGTGTTAGGTGAACACTCAAGACATGATACAGGAGCTAAATTTCCCTCTGTAACTCTTAATATATCACCAATAGTGTATTCTTTTGGCTCTTTGTTTAGCTGATAACCGCCCTGAAAGCCTCTTGATGTTTTTAAAAAACCTGATTTGTTTAATACAGGAATAATTTGTTCCAGGTATTTTTTAGAAATTTCCTGTCTTGCTGCAATTTCTTTTAAAGTTATATAAGATCCATTCTGATGTTCTGCAAGATCAAGCATTAGTCTTAAAGCGTAACGCCCTTTAGTTGAAATTTTCATTGACACGCCTTTAATAAACAATTATCTTAATACTTACTATTTTAATAGGAATAGTGTATAATTTCAATAGAATATACAAATAAATGTCAGGATAGCTTATGACTTTAACTCAATTGCGCTATGCAATAGCAATATCAGAAACAGGCTCATTTAATAAGGCAGCTCAGATCCTGTATGTATCACAGCCAAGCCTTTCAAACGCAATTCATGATCTTGAAGATGAATTTTCAATAAAGATCTTTTACAGATCTGGCAGAGGTGTTTCCCTGACTAATGAAGGTGTCGATTTTATTACCTATGCAAGGCAGGTATATCATCAGTATGAGTCATTACTTGATAAATTCGGTAAAAACAGCTCATTAAAGAAAAAATTTGGAATTTCTACTCAGCATTATTCCTTTGCAATTAAGTCATTTGTGGAAATGGTCAAAAAGTTTGATACCTCTGAGTATGACTTTGCCATAAGAGAGACAAAAACAAGAGAGGTAATTACCGATGTAAGCACATTAAAGAGTGAAATCGGTATTCTTTATCTGTCTAATTTCAATAGAAACCTGATCATGAAGCTTCTTAATGCATCAGATCTTGAGTTCCATCCTATCATCAACTGCCAGGTATATGTATATCTTTACAAGGATCATCCTTTGGCAAATAAAGATCTTATTACATTTTCTGATCTTGAAAATTATCCATCACTGTCTTTTGAGCAGGGCGATAATTCATCTTTCTATTTTGCAGAAGAAATCTATTCAACCAAGGAATATACAAGAGCTGTAAAGGTTAATGACAGAGCTACCATGTTAAATCTTATGAAAGGACTTAACGGATTTACTTTGTGTTCAGGAATCATCTGTGATGAGTTAAACGGCTCTGATTCAGTTGCTGTGCCATTTAAGCCAGGTGACAATGATGAAGACGATAACATGGAGATTTGCTATATCTGCAAAAAGAACCAGGTATTAAGCTCAATGGGAAAGATGTACATTGAACAAATTAAAAATTATTTTAAGGAACTTGGTCTTGAAGATCAGCTTAAGTTATAACAAATAACTATATTTCATTATCAAAATTAAGTATTAGTGTTATATACAAAATTTAGGCATACTATGCCTAGATTTTTTTTTAGGGTATCAAAATGCTTGAATTTTTATGGCACGGTAGAGGTGGACAGGGTGCCTTTACAGCAGCAAGACTTTTAGGTGCTGCCTATTCACTAAAGAACAGCAACAGCTATGCTCTGGCATTTCCATCATTTGGTCCAGAGAGAAGAGGCGCACCAATACGCTCTTTTACAAAACTGTCAGATAGATTTATTGGAGATCGTTCTGAAATCAGTAAAGCTGATTATGTAGTTTTTCTTGATGATACCTTATTTTCACAGTCAGCCTTCAATGAATTAAAAGAAGGTGGAAAGATTATTGTATGCACCAAAAACAAAATCGAAGATGAAAGAGTTATCTGTATTGATGGTGTTTCAATCGCCCTTGAAATACTAAAACTTCCAATTACAAATACAGTTATCCTGGGTGCAATTGCAGCAGTTTGCGACAGCGTAGAACTTGAAGACTTATTCAATGCTGTAAATCAGAGTATGAGTGCAAAACTTCGTGAAGTTAACTGCAAGGTAATACAGAAGGCTTATGACACAATTAAGGAGCGTGTATGAAAGTTGTGTTGAGAGATAAAAAAACATTCACTCTTGATGAAATTCCTTTTGCTCCTTGCTATAAACCCGGTCTTGTAGCAGTTAATTCAGGATGGAGAAATGAAAAACCTGTTGTTGATGAGTCAAAGTGCAACGGCTGCAATTTATGTTATCTGTACTGTCCTGATGGAACAATTTTCAAGAAGGGTAAGTCAGTTGGAATTGACTATGATTTTTGCAAAGGATGCGGAATCTGTAAAAAGATATGTAAACAAGGTGCAATAACAATGGAGAGCGAAAAATAATGACAAGAGAGTTCTTATCAGGTAACGATGCTTTCGCTCGCGGTGTTGCTCTTGCAAGACCTCATGTGATTTCAGCTTATCCTATTACTCCTCAGACTACTGTTGTAGAAAAGTTATCTGAGTTTGTGGCATCAGGTAAATTAAATTCTGAATTCATTCATGTTGAATCTGAGCATTCAGCTCTTTCTGCTGCAATGGGAGCTTCATCTGTTGGTGCAAGAACCTTTACTGCAACATCATCACAGGGCCTTTTATATATGGCCGAGTGCTTAACATATGCTGCAGGCGGAAGATTCCCAATCGTTATGATGAACGCAAACCGTTCAACCGCGCTGCCTTGGAATATCTACGGTGATCAGAGAGATTCTTTATCTTTACTTGATACAGGCTGGATTCAGGCATATGCAGGAAGCGCTCAGGAAGCTTTAGATCTTGCACTAATGAGTTTTTATATAGCTGAACACAAGGATGTATCAACCCCATTTATGGCAAACCTGGATGGTTTTACACTTACTCATACATATGAGGTAGTTGATATTCCAGAGCAGTCAACAGTTGACAGCTTCCTGCCAGCTTATCAGACTGAAAACAAGATGGATCTTGATAATCCTGTAAATATGGGATTTTCAGCAGGTCCTGATACCAATACTGAATTCAAGTTCAAAGAGCATATCGGAATGCTCAATGCAAAAAGAGTAATTGACGAGTGTGAAGA
This sequence comes from Succinivibrio faecicola, assembly GCF_019448115.1. Lineage (GTDB taxonomy): Bacteria > Pseudomonadota > Gammaproteobacteria > Enterobacterales > Succinivibrionaceae > Succinivibrio > Succinivibrio faecicola. The sequence goes on from NZ_JAGFNY010000001.1 coordinate 55,674, forward strand.
TAAATTTGCAAAGCTCTTCAATCGCCGTTATTCAGGTCTTGTTGAGTCATATTTATGTGACGATGCTGACTACGTAATTGTAACCTTAGGCACTATTGCCGGTCTTGTAAAAGATAGAGTAGATGCTCTAAGAGAAAAAGGTCAGAAAGTTGGTCTTTTACGTATCAGATATGTAAGACCATTCCCAAATGAACAGATTGTTCAGATCTTAAAGTCAGTAAAGGCTATTGGCGTTCTTGAAAAGGATATCTCTTTTGGTAATGAGGGAACTGTTTATACAAATGTAAACTCAGCATTACAAAAAGCTAGATTGAATATTGCTTCATCAAACTATATTGCCGGTCTTGGCGGAAGAAACATCGAGCCAAAACAGATTGATGAAATTTTTGAAGATTTAAAGAACGAACAAAGTGTTGTTAAGTTCGTGGGACTTGGAGAATAACCATGGCAGTAAATGTAAAAACAATTAGCGATGATGAGTTATTTTACGGCCATAAAGCATGCGCAGGATGTGGTGGTTCTCTTGCAGTTAGAATTGCTCTTAAGATTTTAGGTAGACGCTCAGTTGCTGTTCTTCCTGCAGGCTGTATGTCAGCTGTTGGTTTTAATTTTCCTCAGCTTAGCTTTGCAAATAATGCGATTATTTCAACTTTTGCAGGCACAGCATCAATGATGACAGGTATTCAGGCTGGTCTTAAGGCACTAGGTAAAAAAGATTTTCAAGTTGTAGGCTTTGCAGGTGACGGTGGCACTGCTGATATCGGTATCCAGGCTCTGTCAGGTGCGATAGATAGAAATGATGACATTCTGTATATCTGCTATGACAACGAAGCTTATATGAATACAGGTATTCAGAAAAGCTCACTTACACCATTTGGCGCACGTACAACTACAACACCAGTTGGAAGTGTAATAAAAGGCAATCTTCACAACAAGAAGAATATGTTCGAGATTGTTGCAGCTCACGGTATTACATATGCAGCTACAGCATCAATAGGTTACCTTCCTGATTTTATGAAAAAGGTTGAAAAGGCAGCTTCTATCAGGGGCACAAAATATATTCATATTATTGCACCATGCCCAACTGGCTGGGGTATCAAGACTGAAGATTGTGTGGACATTGCAAAGGAAGTTGTTGATTGCGGTTTATGGTATCTTGCTGAATTTGAAAACGGTGAATATAAGCTTAACCGCAAGATAAAAGAATTTTCTGATGTAGCAACATACATCAAAAAACAGGGGCGTTTCAAGCATCTAACTGATGAGGATATTCAACTGATTGAAGCTTCACGCAATAAGAAATGGGATTATTTAAACAAGTACTTTAACTAGGAAAACGAAAAGAGGTTAGCTACAAATGCCAATCAATGATTCAAAATATTGGGACGAACACTTAGAATGTATGCCAAGAGAAGAGCTTGAGGCAAATCAGCTTAAGGATCTAAAAGAGATTGTTCAGTTTGCTTATGACAATTCTCCATACTACAAGCGCTCATTTGATGAAGCTGGTGTTAAACCATCTGATATTAAGACTTTAAAGGATATCGAGAAGTTCCCATTCATCAACAAGAAGACTCAGCGTGATACTCAGGGCGTAGGCTCATTCTTAGGTGAGCTTTGTGCTGTAGATGAGAAGGATGTTGTGTTTATTTCAACATCATCAGGTTCAACTGGTGTTCCAACAATTTCTCCATTTACTCAGAAGGATTTTGATGAATTCCAGGATACAGAAGCTCGCTGGTTCTGGCAGGTTGGCATGAGACCTACAGATCGTTATGTTCATGCTTTAAATTTCTCATTATATGTTGGTGGTCCTGACGTAATCGGTGCTCAGAGAACAGGTGCTCTATGTATCTGGGGCGGTACCTTACCATCAGAAAGATTATTATGGGTATTAAAGACATATCAGCCATCAGTAATCTGGACTTCTCCATCATATGCATGGCAGTTAGGTGAGAAGGCTCTTAAGAGCGGTATCGATCCTAAGAAAGATCTGAATATCAAGACCATCATCGTAGCAGGTGAGCTTGGTGGCTCAATTTCTGCAACAAGAAATGCAATTGAAGAGTTATGGGGCGCACAGGTATTTGACTTCTACGGTCTGTCAGATATTTTCGGTGCATGTGCTGCAATGTGTGAATACAAAGATGGTCTTCACATTGCTGAAAACCACATTCTTGTTGAAACTGTTGATCCTGCAACTGGTAAGGTATTACCTCCAGGTTCAAAGGGTGAGTTTGTGTTTACAACTTTAAGAAAGCATGCTCGTCCTCTAATCAGATTCCGTACCGGTGATATTGGCTGGATTGATACAAGTAAGTGTAAGTGCGGTAGAACTCATGGCAGAATCCATGTTTTAGGCCGTAAGGATGATATGTTCATTGTATCAGCTGTTAACGTATTCCCATCAGACGTTGAAGCAGGTATCCGTTCAATTTCTGGTATTACAGGCGAGTATCTAATCAGAATCTTTGAGAAGGACTTTACCTGCAAGTACTCAGTTGAGGTTGAGAAGAAGTTTGACAACTTAGATTCTGATGAGAATGTAGCAGATTTAGTTTCTAAGTCACTAAAGGCAAGAATCGGTGTTAAGCCATATTCAGTTGTTGTTCACAAGGACGGCGATCTGAATACACGTTCTGAGCATAAGTCAAAGCGTATTATTGACGAGAGAACTTCAAAGCCTGAATAATATTCAGCTTTCAAAAACAAGGGCGTGATAAACTCACGCTCTTTTTATATGATTAAACAAGTTCAAAATCACTGATTTTTCTGACAGTTGGATCAGAATTGTAAACAGCTGCAATTCTTAAAAGATCACTCTTTAATGGCAGCGTATTACCATAGTCTCGATTTCTAATCTGTTCTACAGCCTCTTTAAGTTTATTTTTTGCTTCTTTTTCATTTTTCGCAAATTTAAACTCAATGACAATTCTTCTATTTTCTCTTTCGATTTTTAAATCAGATCTTCCTTTTGATGAATGTGATTCGGAACATACATCAACACCAGCACCTAAAAGGTAGAGCATTATTAATGATTCAAGTGCATGTTCAGATTTAATCGGAAATTTATCATAGGCAATAGTATTTATTGCTTTATTGAATAACTCGATAATATCTCTAGCATTACCACAATCTAGAATATTCTCTCTTTTATCATTTCTGATTGATACGTTATCACAAAAGAAATTTAAAGAAATAAGCTGCAATAGCGCTTTATATATTTCTCTGTTTGGAATACCTAGGTCGATTTTAGATTCACCTGATGATAAAGATGAGCGTAATGTCAAATAACCAGTCTGGCACATCAGAACATTCTGATCAATGTTTAGTAGTGATGTTGGATTTAAAAAGCTATTTGTAGAAACAGTAACTGCGCTATTTTCATCAAGATAATCAAAAGCTTTTAATTCGTGATCCTTTAGATAGTTTGCAAGTATGGATGGTATTCCACCATTTTCAAACCAATAATCTCCAAAAGTAACTTCGCCAGATGATTTAACCTCCTGGAAAAAGTTGTTTACAGACCAGGTAGATAATACCGTTTTATTACACATTTCATCAAAACAATATCCATCATAGTAATAGGCTATCTTATCTAGCATTGAGTTTAACAATGAATCATTTACTTCATCTACACAGATCCTATTTTCGTATGCAGTTGCAAGCTTTAAATATTCAAAATAAAAATGCTTGATTTCATCTCTTGTAAAACCAATAAGCTGTGAGTATTCGCTGTAATATGAAATGTCTTTTATGTCAGTTCCAACTGAAAATATAGCATCATCTTTTAGTCTTGTAACACCAGTAACTGCAAGGAATTTAATTGAAGTATTATTATTTAAAACTGCATAGATTCTGTGCAATATTTCAGAGAATTTATTATATAAATCTGGTTTGGATATGTTTGCTGTTAGCTGTCTATCGTATTCATCAATAAGAATAACAACTTTTTTATCTTCTGCTTTTAGACCTTCTAATAGGTTATCCAAAGCAGTTGCAGGATCTGAATTTTGTACATATTCAGATATTTTGTGTTTTAATGCAAATCTGTTAAGAATAAGGGCAAATTGATTTTTAAAATCATCAACATCTGTGACAGAGCATTTTAAAAAATCAAGTCTAAGAACAGGATATGTAGGTTCAGTCCATTTATCATAGATCCAGGTATCCTTAAAATATGGATTTACACCATTTTCAAACAAAGTTCCTATGGTATCTAGTGTTAAGGATTTTCCAAATCTACGAGGTCTTGAGATGAAAACTTTCTTTTCATTTTTTAACAGGTTATAAATGTTTTCTGTTTTATCTATATAGATGTAATTATCATCTAAAAAATCAGTAAAAGACCATGAGTTACTGATTGTTTTCATCCATCAATCTCCTATATTGTCGTTTATTATATATTGCAACAATGATATTGATAAAGATTGGATAAACGAATATTTGAAAAATAGAGTAGTTATATGAAAAATGAACCTAATGATAAACATGCAAAAAGTCCGATCTATAATCGGTCTTTCTAGGATTTTGAAGTTAATTTTTAATTGTTAAGAAGGTTGAATTTTGAACCATCACCTTCTTTTGCTGAAGGATTATCATCTACCATTTCGAACTCACCATATATTTTCTTCATAATTCTTTCACAGAAGCAATATAAATTACAGTGTTTGAATGACTTTTTGATATCTTCTCAATTCAATCTCAATTAGGTCATCAGCATTAAGCTCCTGTAGGTGCTCAAGTGGGGAGATTTCGTTATTCTGAAAAACAAACTTAAAGGTGGTAAATTCAACTCCTAAGGACGTAATTAGCTGAGTAAAAGGAGCGGAGGAATCAATGATTTCAAGAACTCTCCTGCAAGCATGTAGATTTTTTGCAAGAAAGAATAAAGAAAGAGCTTCGTTAAAGTAAGACTGTGGTAATATATTCATGCACTTACGTGTGGGAGACAGACGCAACTTTCCAGGGAGAGTCTGTTTCCCTTAATAAAACCTATAGATAAGCCCATCCTATCAAAAATTCTTCACAAAAAGACCAACAAAATCAAAATCTAGTGAGCTCTATTACAAAATGACCGAGCTTCTAGCAAAAATGACTAAGCAATAATCAAAAACAGATAAGCAAAAGAATAATTTGAATGAGCTGTTAAACAAAATGATTAAGCTAAATTGGAAGGTTTTAAAAGATCTGATAAAAATCAAATGAGCTAAATCAGATCTTTTTCAGTGGGCTGTGACACATAATATTACTATTAAGACCACTTTGGTTTGCTTCTGTATTTGTTATACCAGTACCAGTAAGAGCATTAAAACCAGCAGTTGCCATATTTGATAATGAACTTGTGGTCATGTGTGTACCACCAGTTCTGTAAGTTATAGAGCCAAGAACATTATCAAAACCTGTTGCTGAAGATACACCAAACTGAGATGTTAATTGAGATGTTCCTTGCATTACAGCAGCAGGATTTATAATATCTGGAGTAGCAATCTTTTCGTTGATAAAATCCTGTCCATTCATACGTGTAGCTAATGAATTTAGAGCATATACAGAGCCAGAGAAGATAAACAGTGTAATAACAGGAATTGCACCTAAAAACATACCACCTGTAGCAATAAAATCCTCAGTAGTATCAGCTAGAATCTTTACGCCGTGAAGTGAGTCAAAGTTATATCCTTTGTAATTTCCTGCACCAGCAAAGTTAAGAATAGCTCTCTGCATTGTTGTATTTAGATAGCTGTTTGCAATAGCAATGCAAGGAAGCCAAGACTGGACCCAAGCAACAAGCATGAAATACTTTAAGGAAAGTTTTAGACCAAACATTCCCATAAGGATTAAGAAACCACAAAAAGGAGTAATAGCGTAGGTAAAGCCTTCCATAAAGGTCATGATAGGACGCATTGTCTTTTGGAACATTGTGCCTTCAGAAGACCATTGCATATTACGCTGACGACGAGCCTGAGCTAACATCATTGCTGTAGCAAGGTCATTCATTACATGCAAAAAATTAGTTTTAAGAAATTTTAAAGCCCGTAAAAAACGGGCTTTTTAACATTATTTAAGCACTAGGACAAAGTAGCATTACTATAGATCGGCTCTTAACCTTGAGTCTCTTACCTGGACCATAATGCTTTGACATATAGTATGAAGTTACATCCTCACCAGGTCCTAATGAGGTATTTATAAACTGATACCAGTTCTTCTCAAGATGGCCAGGAATACATGGAACTTCAATTGTCAGATCTTTCCAGTAAGCGTTAACAAATACGTAAGCATACAGATCAAGCTTTGGATAGAAGTATAGGAAACCGACAGAGTGTGACATATCAGACCAGTCAGGCTGGAATGGTTTTGTACCATGCCACTGTACTTTCGCATTCTTGAGAGCTGAATCTAGCTTGTTATGAGGACTGTCAGATTTATGTTTAATCTGACCGTAACGGGATAATCTGATTAAAGATTTGGTGAAATTAAACATTTCCTTTTGTCTTTCATCAAGATCCCATTTCATGTAGCTTAACTCATTATCCTGACAATATGCATTATTGTTACCTTTCTGTGTTCTTAAAACTTCATCTCCCATACAGATCATAGGAGTACCAAAGGATAACATTGTAATTGCCATAAAGTTTTTAGCCTGACGAAGTCTTAATGCATTAAGATTCTTGTCATCACATTCACCTTCATAACCATAATTAGCAGAATAATTGTTGTTATTACCGTCGTTATTGTGCTCACCGTTAGCATCATTATGCTTTTCAGCATAAGACACCAGATCATACAGTGTGAAGCCGTCATGACAGGTAATAAAGTTGATTGATTTTTGTGGATCAACGTTATGTTCGTTGTAAATATCAGGAGATCCTAAAAGTCGTAAAACAAACTTCTTGACCATGCCTGAGTCACCACGCATAAATGATCTTACATCATCACGGAATTGACCATTCCACTCACGCCACTTGCTGCCTGATATTGCACCTAGCTGATAAAGTCCACCAGCATCCCAAGGTTCTGCAATGATTTTTGCATCAGCCAGACTTGCATGAGCATCAATGGTGAGCAGAGTAGAGTTGTCATTCATTGGAGCACCGGTCTTATCTCTTGTAAGAATAGATGCCAAATCAAATCTGAAACCATCAACATGCATCTTCTGATGCCAGAAAATAAGAGAATCTAAGATCATATTTCTGACAACAGGCTGATTTGCATTTAATGAGTTACCACAACCTGAGAAGTTCTGGTGAAAACCGTTATTAATGATGTAATAACCGTTTTTATCAAGTCCTTTAAAACAGTATGTAGGACCTTGCTCGTCTCCTTCAGACGTATGGTTATAAACCACATCAAGAATAACCTCGATACCATTTTTATGAAGAGCCTTGACCATATCTCTAAATTCATTGATAGGTCCCATAATAGACTTATCTGAACTAAAACAGTCATGAGGAGCAAAAAATGCCATTGGAGAATATCCCCAATAGTTCTTGTGTCCAGGTCTTGCATCATTTTCATCGAACTGGAAAATAGGCATCAGTTCAACGGTTGTTACACCAAGTTCTACTAAATAAGGGATCTTTTCAATAAGGCCTCTGTATGTACCTTTGATATCATCACTGATATTTGAAGATTTATCGGCAGTAAATCCCTTTACATGCATTTCATAGATGATGGTATTTTCAAGAGAATGGTGTGGGAATGTCTCAATACCCCAGTCATAATCATCAATATCAATGACGGCACTCTTTAGAGAGCATCTGAAATTCTCTTTTTCATCATCATGCTGGAATCTTTTATATTCTGTCGGAAAAATAACTCTTTTTGAGTATGGATCGAGCAGAACCTTGTTTAGTTCAACAGATTTACTATTTTCTGTTACTGCTTTTTTTACACGCCATGCGTATATCTGTCCAGCCTTAAGACCTAAAACCTTTACATGCCAGAAATATGTTGATTTGAATACAGTTGATGAAAGGTTAATAATTTCTGGTGAATCGTCGTCTTTATTTTTAAAAAGAAGTAGTTCAATTTCTGCAGCATCAGGGCACCATAAAGCGAAGTTTACACCATCTTTTTCAATTGTTGCACCAAGTTCTCTGCAGTGACCAACAGAAATAACATAATTGTTTTTGTTCACAAAAGGATCCTTATATTCAATTAGTTGCTCTTTTTTGGAGCGTGATTAAGTTTTTATAATAATTTTGTGCTATTTTTGCATATATCATTTTTATGAGGATTATTTTAACATGTCAAATATAAATTGCTTTGCACTAGGTCGCATCAATACAATTCCTCTAGATATCACTGGCAATTATAACAAGATTTTAAAAATTACAAATCAGGCAAAAGCAAAAGGTATTACTTTCGTCGCTTTTCCTGAATTAAGTTTAACCGGATATAACTGCGGTGACCTGTTTAATCACCAAGAACTTACAAAAGCAGCTCTAAATTCCCTGTTTAATCTCAAATATGAACTTCCAGAGGGCATAAGTGTCGGTGTTGGTCTGCCATTAGTAGGAACAGACGGTAGAGTATATGATGCTTATGTAATCTTACAAAAAGGTAAGATCCTGGGTGTAAGTACTCCAGTTTCTTTCTACAATGCAAAAGATCAGAGACTTAGATATTTCTGCACACCTTTTGATGATGAACTTACATTTATCATTGGTGCTGATTCATTCTATGCAGCATCTGAAATTTATGTGAATGAAAATAAGATTGCTGTAGTATTCAATGATGGTAATCTTGATACTCTTGAAAATCCTGATGTTATTGTATGTCCTGAAGCTACAAGATATGAGCTAAATACAGTAGGTGATAGAGAAGCAAAACTTCTTGAAATTTCAAGAGCATACGATTGTGTTCTTTTATCAACAAACCTGTCTGGCTGTGAAAGTGGCTCTGATATATTCGACTCACATGCAATCATTGCAAACAAGGGTAATCTTGTTGCAAGAGGTTCATTCTTAAGTTTTGCTGATGCATCATTAGTAACTGCAGACAGCGGTATTTATGAATATTTAGGTGAGTATGACACAATTGTTAGAGCAGTATCACTAGGCTTATTTGACTGGATGAAGAAAACTCATTCACACGGTTTTGCTTTATCAATGTCAGGTGGTGCTGATTCTGGTCTATGTGCAACATGTATCTGTTATGGTCAGATTGCAGCACTAAAAGAGCTTGGTTATGATGAGTATAAGGCTCTTATGGAGTCACTCAAATTTACAGTGCCTGCATATACTGGAGAGGAGCAGTCCTTTATTAAACAGCATATGATGCCACAGATTCTTACAACAGTTTACCAGGGCTCAGCAATTTCAGGCTCAGTTACAAGAACAGCAGCATCAAAGGTTTCTGCAAATCTTGGTGCTAAACACTTTGAGTGGTCTATTGCAGATCTTGTTGAGAAGTATGTTTCTTTAATAAATGAGACAACTCCAGGTGATCCATTAAACTGGGATCGCGATGATTTAACACTTCAGAATATTCAGGCTCGTTCAAGAGGTCCTGGTATCTGGATGATGGCCAACCGTTACAACAAGTTACTTGTTACAACCTGCAATGCATCAGAAGATGCTGTAGGATACTGTACAATGGATGGCGATACCTGTGGTGGTGTAGCTCCAATCGGTGATATTTCAAAGAGCAGAATTCTAAAGATTAATCAGCATATTGCAGATAATGGTCTTGAAATTGAAAAGAATGGCTTAAAACTTGACTGTCCAGATATGTCATATATCTCAGCTCAGGCTCCTACAGCAGAGCTTCGTGCAGGTGGTCAGACAGATGAAAGAGATCTGATGCCATATGTAATTCTTGATAGAATTCATGTGCTTCATCAGTCTGAATTGATGCAGCCAAAATATATTCTTGATGAACTAACAAATGAATATAAGGAGTTTTCAAGAGAAGAACTTAAGACCTTTGTAATCAGATACTTTAAGAAATTTGCTCAGAATCAGTGGAAGAGAGAAAGATCTGCAACCACATTCCATATTGAAGCAACTGATCTGAATGCAAAATCAGGATTTTTGTTCCCATTACTTAATGATGGTTATTCATCATTACTTGAGAATATCTAATTATCATTTAAACGTCTGAACATATATTCAGGCGTTTTTTCTAAAAATACCAGCAAAACGGATTTCTTAAATAAAGAGGAATATTAGTAATGAATGTATATCAGTATTTACTCAACTTCGCATAATTTATATTATGTTAAATTAATTATATAGAAAGAACCATATAAGAACCTAACTGTATAAGTATTCATTAAATGAAATATATACCAAAAGTTTGTTTTGATGTTATAAATAACTTCAGAATCATAAATGTTATTTATTTATAGATGTCACAGCCCACTGAAAAAGATCTGATTTAGCTCATTTGATTTTTATCAGATCTTTTAAAACCTTCCAATTTAGCTTAATCATTTTGTTTAACAGCTCATTCAAATTATTCTTTTGCTTATCTGTTTTTGATTTATGCAGTCTGCAATATATAAGAAATATATATGAATAAACCTGGCATTTGCCAGGTTATTTTGAATTCATCTACTACTCTTTTTTCTTGCACTTAAACTTAAGCTTTAAACCTAAAAGACATAGAACATAATGTTCATGATAATAAGTAAATGAGAAAATTCTCTGTAAGAATGTTCTGTGAAGATACTCTACCCCATTATGCTTAATACAGTATTTTCTGTCTTTTTTGAACAGATTTGCAATGAACTTTGAACTGTGTGAAGTTAATGATTCTAAGTGTTTCACCTTTAAATTTGTAATGTAATAATTCTGTCTGTTAGCCTGTACATTTCTTGTGAAAAGGAAATGATCACCATAGAAAACCTTCATTTCTTCAGGAATTTCAAAGTAATGATCCTTTCTTCCAAAGTATGCAGAACCAAAGAAGCCCCTCATTTTATCAGCTTTAACAAATTGAATATCTGTTTGCTCTGGATAAGTATCAAACTGAGCCTTTGGTGTGTTTGTAGCACAGTCAATACCTGCTAAACCAACAGAATCATCTGATTTTTCAAGAAATGATAAAACGGCTTTAAACATGTTTTTTGGAAAAATAATGTCATCATTCAGTATTCCAAAGAATCTGTATTTATCTGAACTTAACTTAATTCCAAGATTCCAGGCTGGATTTACAAAAAGATTCTCTTTTTGAACATGCACAGTAACTTTCTTATAATTATGTGAAAAACCTTTGCATGAATTATCAAGAACAAGGATCTCTCCAACAGAATCATCCTCATCAAGCTGAGTTAAAAGTTTGTTTAGAACATCAAGATCCTTTTGCATTGTTGGAATAATGATTGATAACATCTGTAATCCTTTATTTTGCACCAATAATTTTCTTTGCGTGAGCAATCTGCTCTGCTGATGGCTCAACTATATCTTTAAACTTGTATTCTATATTCAAAGATTCGTATTTATGAATACCAAGTCCATGATATGGAAGAATTTCAACTTTCTGAACATTAGAAAGAGAATCAATAATTTTTCTGACAGCTGTTAACTGCTCATCGCTGTCTGTTACTGTTGGAATAAGTACATGTCTTATCCAAACAGGGATCTTCTTTTCATCAAGATAATGAGCAAATTTTAGAATATTCTCGTTTGAGATACCAGTAAGATCCTTGTGACATTTACTGTCAGCATGTTTTATATCAAGTAAAATAAGATCTGTATACTTTAGGAGATCATCTAAAAGTGATCGATACTCTTCATCATCTCTATATGTACCACCAGAGGTATCAAGGCATGTATGAACATTATTCTTTTTAAATTCCTTGAAAAGCTCTGTTACAAATTCAATCTGAGATAATGCCTCACCACCACTAACTGTTACACCACCGCCTTTAGACCAGTAGTTTTTATAGCGTAAAGCTTTTTTTACGACTGTATCAACATCGAACTTTTGTCCGACATTCATTTTCCATGTATCAGGATTGTGGCAGTATTTGCAGCGCAGAGGACATCCCTGCATAAAAATAATAAAACGAACTCCAGGTCCATCAACTGAACCAAAAGTCTCAAAAGAATGAATGTAGCCTTCTTTCATTTTGTATCCTGTATAAACTCAAAAGGGCGCCGTAAGCGCCCTTTAAAGATATCATAAGTTATCTAAATTACATAGCCTTGTGGCAAGTTCTTGAGATAACGTCCATCTGCTGTTCCTTGGTTAAGTCGATGAACTTAACAGCATAACCTGAAACACGGATGGTGAAGTTTGCATACTCAGGCTTCTCTGGGTGCTCCATTGCATCTAAAAGCTTCTCAGTACCGAATACGTTAACATTTAAGTGGTGAGGGCCCTGATCGAAGTAGCCGTCTAAAACGTTAACCAGGTTGTTGATACGCTCATCCTCAGAGTGACCTAAAGCATCTGGGCTGATGGTCTGGGTGTTAGAAATACCATCTAATGCATACTCATATGGAAGCTTAGCAACTGAGTTTAATGAAGCTAATAAACCAGACTGCTCTGCACCGTATGATGGGTTAGCACCAGGAGCTAAAGGCTGACCTGCCTTACGTCCATCAGGGGTTGAACCAGTTGCCTTACCGTATACAACGTTTGAAGTAATGGTAAGAATTGAGGTTGTAGCCTCTGAATCACGGTATGTGTGACGCTTCTTTAACTTGGTTAAGAAGGTCTTTAATAACCATACTGCAATCTTATCAGCACGATCATCATCGTTACCGTAACGTGGGAAATCACCTTCGATTTCGAAGTCAACAGCAATGCCGTTTTCATCACGGATTGGCTTAACCTTTGCATACTTGATAGCTGAGATTGAGTCTACAACGTGTGAGAAACCAGCAATACCAGTTGCGAAAGTACGACGAACATCAGTATCGATTAAAGCCATCTCAGCAGCTTCGTAGTAGTACTTGTCGTGCATGTACTGAATCAGGTTCAGAACATTTACATATAGATTTGATAACCACTCAAGAACGATGTCATAGTTAGCCATAACTTCATCGTAGTTTAAGTACTCTGAAGTGATCTTTGGTAACTTAGGTCCAACCTGCATACCGGTCTTGCAGTCGATACCACCGTTGATAGCGTATAACATAGCCTTTGCTAAGTTTGCGCGAGCACCGAAGAACTGCATTTCCTTACCAGTCTGAGTTGCTGATACGCAGCAGCAGATTGAGTAATCATCGCCCCACTCAACACGCATTACGTCATCGTTCTCGTACTGAATTGATGAGGTGTTGATAGAGATCTTAGCAGCATACTTACGGAAGTTCTCTGGTAACTTTGAAGTATAAAGAACAGTTAAGTTAGGCTCTGGTGATGGACCCATGTTCTCTAAGGTGTGTAAGAAACGGAAATCGTTCTTAGTAACCATGTGACGACCATCCATACCGAAACCTGCAACCTCTAAGGTAGCCCATACTGGGTCGCCTGAGAATAACTGGTTGTATGAAGGGATACGAGCAAACTTAACCATACGTAACTTCATTACTAAATGGTCAATTAACTCCTGAGCCTGAGCCTCAGTTAAGGTACCCTCGTTGATATCACGCTGGATATAAATATCAAGGAATGTTGAAACACGGCCAACTGACATAGCAGCACCGTTCTGAGTCTTGATAGCAGCTAAGTAGCCGAAGTATAACCACTGAACTGCTTCACGAGCATTGTTAGCTGGCTTAGAAATGTCAAAGCCATAGCTTGCAGCCATAACCTTCATAGCATTTAAAGCCTTGATCTGGTCTGCTAACTCTTCACGCTGACGGATGATGTCGTCAGTCATGGTGCCACAACCGCAGTTAGCTAAATCAGCTTTCTTCTGAGCAACTAAGAAGTCGATACCGTATAAAGCTACACGACGGTAGTCACCAACGATACGGCCACGACCATAGGTATCTGGAAGACCAGTAATGATCTTGTTCTTACGAGCAAGTCTCATCTCAGGAGTATATGCATCGAAAACTGCCTGGTTGTGAGTCTTGTGGTACTCGTTGAAGATCTGGTCAAACTTTGGATTTGGAGTATAACCGTAGGTGGTGCAAGCTTCCTGAGCCATCTTGATACCACCGTATGGCATGAAAGCACGCTTTAAAGGCTTATCAGTCTGTAAACCAACAACAGCTTCTAAATCCTTTAATTCTTCAGAGATGTAGCCTGGACCATAAGCATTGATACCTGAAACAACCTCAGTTTCCATATCAAGTACGCCGCCCTTAGCGCGTTCCTGATGCTGAAGCTCCTGTAACTTGCCCCATAGCTTGTCTGTAGCTTCTGTTGGTTTTGCTAAGAATGATTCGTCGCCATCATAAGGGGTATAGTTGTTTTGAATAAAATCACGTACATTAACGTCATCTACCCAGTGTGAACCGGTAAAACCGCGCCATTGCTCTATCATGCTTTAACTCCGAAATAATGTAAGACGTATATTGCCTTAAGTTTATTTAATCTTTAAAGAGAACTAATCTCTAATTTGCGAGTGCATTATATCTATATAAATATGAATAACAAAGAAAAAAAGAATAATTAAATTAAGAATAATTCTTAATAATATTTTTTCTTTATAATACAGTATGTTAGCAAATAGTATTTAAACCTTGTTAATAAACCCATTTTAAAAACATTTGCTATGACCATTAATTTTGAATTAAATACGATTATTTTTTTAAGAAGAGAGATATGAATTTCTAGAGTTTTTTGTTTATGAGTCATAAAAAAAATCACAAAATACTCTATCAATACCAGGAGTATTCTGTGTTTTAATCAAAATTTTTCAAACTATTAAAACTATGTTGTTTCACACCTAAAGTTTAATAATTCAGCTACTTTCAGCTCTTGTCCAGCTGTGTATACAATCCAAGATTTACAGTAGACAGATCGTCTCCAAGATGCTCTACAAACAGTTTTAATTTACTGTTTGAAAGCATATTTTTTCTTTCTTTATCTATTGTATTTAGGTAACACTGTCTTGCTTTATCTTCAGGACAGTTTGGAGGAATTCCCTTGTATGATTCAAGTTTCAACTCTATTGGATGACCTATATATATAGAGAATTTTGTTCTTAGATTATGATGAAAATCAGGTGCCTGTAATAACAGATTCATATCTGATGACATCTGAATAGTCCAGTCATATTCACTATTCTTTATTCTGTTTGAATAGCAAAGTGCACTATAGGTTGGGCCTGAGGTGTATCCTGCGTTTATAATGTCTTTGTACCAGTCATCTTCTTTTAAAAGATCAGGATAGAAATCCTTTGTCTCAAGTTTTCTTCCTAAGGCTCTGTTCTCATAGTTTTGCTCCTGCTCTATAAGCTCAAGATTCCCTGCTTTTAAACTCATAGGATTGCCATCAGGTAGCGCCGCATTTATTTGACTTGATTGAGGAATATCGATTGCTACAGGAAGCTCTATACTAGCAGTTGTACTTGTTGATTCTCCATCATATGAATCGTAAGACTCATCTGTGTCATCGTCATCTATATACTCAGCACTATGTTGTGTATTATCAGTTGTCTGTATATCAGCGATGCTATCATTAAGTGCAGTTGAGACAGTAACACTCTTATTTGTATCTTCGCTTTTTACAGAAGAATCTACAATATTTCTGTTAGTTCCGAATATTCCTGAAAGACTGTCATTTACAGCCTTCAAGAGACCATCAGAATAGTTTTTCACTGAAGTATTGTCTGAGCTGTTCTCATTATTTGAAAGATTTGAATTAACTGTTGCAATTACACTGTAAAGATCAGGAATATCCTTTCTTATCATTACAGTATTCTGTTCTGATTTTTCATCAAAAATATCAGAAACATCGATAACAGAATAACAGTTATCCAATAGATCTTTATCAGAGCTGTTCTCTTCAGATACGGATGAATCAAATTCAATGAGACTATCATCTGATGAGACAAACTGCTCTGAATCATTCTTTTTGAAATCATTAAGACTCTGTTCTGCTTCATTTATAACTTGCAAAGCATCAACTTTTTCATTAAGAAGCTTTGCTTCAGCCTTTAGGTTTTCATTTAGTTCTTTTTGCTGTTCATCAAGACCTAAAGCTGCAAGTTGAGCCTGTCTTAACTGCTCATCTATTGAAAGCTCTTCACTTTCCTTTTGTTCTGTAAGTGTAAAATCTTTTGGATCAGAACTATTTTGTTCATCAGCAATCTTGTTATCTGTTTGTGATGAATTCTTATGTGACAAGTCTGATATTAAAGATGAAATACTTTCAATGTGACTTGTTTGTCCTACTGATTTTGATTTATTGTTTTCTATAAATTTGTTTTTAGAATCTATAAGCTCTTTTATATAGTCTGCAACAGAGTTTACTAATGTTATGAATGGATCATCGTTAAGATCAAGAGCTGTAATTGGAGCTGATTTTGGAAGAATATTTGATTTAACAGCAGTAGTACCTACATCAATCTGGGGATTTAATACCTCTTTTAATAATGATGTAAATTTACCATTATTCTTGCTGCCGCCTTTAACTGTACTATCAGACTGTGCCTTAAGAGCTGAAATAAGATCGTTTAGTTCATCACCCTTACCAGATACATTATGATTTTCCTGATTAATATCAATACTCTCTGGGATCTTAGTTTCAATAATATCATCAATGGTTATTTGTGATGGCTCATCAACAGCATTTGCTTCATCGATATTCTCCTGGACTATTGATTTTACAGATGTCTTATCATTATCTGAATTGTTAGTTAAAACTGATTGTTCAGATGTTGTCTGTAAAGAATTATCAATTAAAGGCTCACTGTTGAGTTGTGTTTTATCATCAGCTGATACTTTTGTCTCTAAATTAGACTCTGACTTTTGCTCACTATCGGCTATAAGGTTATTATTTTCAGTTTCTTCATCTGCTTTTTTATTATATGAACCTGCAATGAAGGACTGATATAAATCAAGCGGGGTTAATGAATCATCACACAGTGGCTCAGTGATAATAACAGTGTTGTCTTCACCTATCCAATCTTTTTTTTTTGAGCTGAAAATGCAAGCAGTCTTAAAACTGCCATTTCAAAGGCAGTAGACTGATCAGGTGCATTCTTGCACTCCTCAATACCTGCAAGACAGATCTGATAGTAAAGTTGAACAGCTTCAGCTGTGAATGATTTTGCATAATTATCCAAAATTGCATTATCAAGAGAATAGATTCTAAGTGAGTTTCTATTGCCCATCATCTGATAAAGTGCAAGATCATGAAAAGCAGTTACAAGATCGTCTAAAAGATTCTTGTAATTAGGACTAATTGCTCTGATATTATCAAGAACAGTTGCAAGATCAGTTTGTGAATTAGTCTTTAAAAGCTCTAAAATCTGAACTACAAAGCTGTCACCTGCTGTAGACAGCATAGACAGTACAGTATCTTTTGTAATGTTGCCATTACCAAGTGCTAAAGCCTGATCGCATAAAGAAAGAGCATCTCGCATTGAGCCTTTTGCTGCTCTTGCAAGCAGGTAGGATGCTTCATTTTCAAGAGCAATACCTTCTTTTTTACAGATATTGTCAATCTGATAGGCAATCTGCTCTATTGTTAAAGCTTTTAACTGGAACTTCAGGCAACGTGATAAAACAGTTGTAGGGATCTTATGTGGATCTGTTGTTGCAAGAATAAATTTAACATATGCAGGAGGCTCCTCCAATGTCTTTAACAGCGCATTAAAGCTGCTGTTTGAGAGCATATGAACCTCGTCAATAATATATATTTTGAATCTTCCCTGCATAGGTGGATACTGTGTATTTTCAAGCAGAGCCCTGGTATCATCAACCTTAGTCTGAGATGCACCGTCAATTTCAATCACATCAGGGAACACACCGTTTTGGATGCTGATGCAGTTTGAGCATTTTTCAGATCCATCCATATGAGGATGAGCGCTGATACCATTCTCACACTCAAGGCATTTTGCAATAATTCTTGCAATAGTTGTTTTACCAATACCTCTTGTACCTGTTAAAAGGTATGCATGATGAATTCTATTTTGTTCAATAGAATTGATAAGAGTATTGATAACATGTTCCTGACCTACAACGTCTTCAAAACACTGTGGTCTGTATTTTCTTGCAAGAGCCTGATACTGTGAGTTTGATTCAATCATGTTTATATCTTTTTTACTAATGACCTGGGAATTTTACTAAAGATAGTACATCAACTCCAAGATCATTGAGCACTTTTTTGCCACCTAAGTCAAATAACTCAATAATAAAGGCAAAAGAAACGATCTTTGCTTTTGCCTGGTTTACAAGTTCAACCATAGCCTTAGCTGTACCGCCTGTTGCAAGCAGATCGTCAATTAAAATTGCTCTTTGACCTTCCTTTATAGCATTCTCACTGATTTCAAGAACGCTTTTTCCATATTCAAGACTGTACTCAACTGATCGAGTCTTTCTTGGTAATTTACCTTTCTTTCTTACAAGAACAAGGCCAATACCAAGTTTATATGCAAGAACACTTCCAAATATAAAACCTCTAGCATCAGCTGCAACTATGCAGTCAGCTTTTGTATCCTTATAGATGTCATAAAGAAGATCAATTGATTCTTTAAATGCATCTGCATTTTCAAGAAGTGTTGTTATATCTCTAAACAGAATACCCTCTTTTGGAAAATCCTGTACTGAGGCAATGGATTTACCTAAAATTTCAACTCTTTTATCAAAATCCTTAACCTTTGATGTATCTGTCATTTTTAGATCCCTAGTAAATTTTTACATCATTTTATCAAAAATTTTATGATAATCTTACAGCTTATAAAAATAATAGTAATGAGTTATAAACAAACTGATATGAAATATAAAGCTGTACTATTCGATCTTGATGGAACTTTGCTGGATACTGCAAGAGATATTATGCAGGCTTGCAATTACACACTTGAAAAATTCGGATTTAGTAAACTTGATGAAAGTATTTTAAGAACAAAGATTACAGCCGGTATGAGAGAGATGATGAAACTGTCTGTACCCAAAGATAAATGGGACAGTGCCGGTGTTGAAACAGTAATGAGAGACTGTTTTGCAAACTATTATACTGAGCACATCAATGACAGGACTGTTCCTTTTGATGGAATAAATGAACTTATGGCAAAGCTTGCAAATAAAGGAATAAAAACA
This sequence comes from Succinivibrio faecicola, assembly GCF_019448115.1. Lineage (GTDB taxonomy): Bacteria > Pseudomonadota > Gammaproteobacteria > Enterobacterales > Succinivibrionaceae > Succinivibrio > Succinivibrio faecicola. Next base: position 74,783 of record NZ_JAGFNY010000001.1, read on the forward strand.
GCTGTCATTACAAACAAGTATGAAGCTATGGCCAAAAAGCTACTGTCAAAATATGAGTTTTCAAAAAATCTTACACTGATCCTTGGATGCGATTCACTTTCTCATTCAAAACCTCATCCAGAGCCAATTTTAAAGACACTTGAAAAAATGGGATTAAGCTCAGATCAAGCAGTATATATAGGTGATCACAAGAATGATATAACAGCCTCAAATGCTGCAAATACAGACAGTATTGCAGCTTTATGGGGATACGGCACGAATGAGTGTGATGATGTATCAAACTGGGGCGCTACCTATATTGCAAAAGATGTAAAAGATATATTTTCAATCATTTTTTGCTAAGATATATAAAAAGAATCACAGGCTTTAAAAGAATATGAAAAAGTTAAGTTTACTTGTACTAATGGCTGTAACTCCATGTGCATCATTTTCTGCTGCTGTCTATGACAAGGGTGGAACAAGCTTTGATGCATTCGGAAGTATTGATGCTGTACTAATGAATGATCATGCATCAAGAGATATCAGTGCATTTAATGGCAAAAATAATAATGACAATGCTCTTTTAACCAGAGTCAAACTAGGTATTGCAGGAAGAACAAAGGTTAATGATTCACTAAGTGCTATTGGCTACTCCATGTGGGATATGCCAACTGGCAATCACGGTATTGATAAGATAAAAGCAAGAGCTCAGTACGTGGGATTAGATGCCTGTCAGTATGGAATTTTAACATTCGGTCGCGGTGATACAGCTTTTTATACTGTTGCAGGTACAACTGATGTTTTTAATCAGCTTGATCAGATAGTTAATGACTACTATACACTTGGCAGTGAAAAACCATCACAGTTTATGTATTCAGTATCTTCACTTGGCTGGGATGTAAGATTATCAGTACAGACAGCTACATCTGATGTAGATTCAAAAAACGTTGATATTCACAACGGTGCTGCATTTAGTGTGGCAACTAGAACTAACAGTGGCTTTGGTTTTAGCTACGGTATTAACTATACAGATTTTCAGTATGAAAACGACTTAACAAAGGTTTCATATTTTGCAGAAAACATAAATGTAATGCATAACAACAGCAACACGGATGATCTTGGCTTTGCATATATGCTAAGACCTTCCTGGAAGATTGACAAGGGCATTGCTCTAACCTATGGAAATATGTATGAAGGCTTATATGCAGCATTAGTAGGCACAGTTACAAAATATGATGGTTTTACAAATCGTCTGTACTCATATGAAGCATTATTAAGCTATACATTTGACATTGGTATAACTCTTTGCTCCTACTACGGAATCAAGAGATTTAATGGTGCTAACATCATTTCCAATGCTGTGCTGTCAGCAAGCTATCAGATAGCACCGACATTTAAGATTTACACAGAGGCAAGCTTTGATGTAAATTCAAAGCCTGAACGTTACTATTCACATGAACAGATAAGAAACATAGCACTTGGGGAAAATAAAATATTGATTGGTGCTCAATATTCATACTGATGTGCTATGATTAGAAAAATTGAGGAAAAATCATATGAAAATTCATAAAATTGCACTTGCAGTATCATCTGCTTTTTTTGCTTTGAATACTTATGCTGCAACAGGTTTTAAGGTTCCTGTTCACTATAATATTGAACTAGTTGACGGTTCTGATGACACTGACAACTATTCAAGATTCAACAGAATTCTTACTTTAACACCAGGCAAGCATCAGGTTGTTTTAACCTTTAAGGATACCTTCAAATCAGGCACCGACTCCAGAATGGTTCAATCTATCGATCCATTGGTTATAGATATTGAGAACCTGAAAAATGATGAGGTTATCTCTTTTAACTATAAGCGTCCTGCAAATGAAGAACAGGCTAAAACATATGCTCACAATCAGAAGATTGTTCTTATCGACAATAACTCTGGTCGTGAACTGACAAAAGATGAGGCAACATATTTTATCCTGACATCAGACAGCGGTTTTGCTCTGATGCGTGATTACAAAAATGAGCTTATGAGCCTGAATCGTCTATATGCTCCAAGCTATGTTCCAAATGCACAAAGAGAAATGACTCTTACAGAAAACGGAGCACCTACAATTAGAGCCGGCTCTGAGCGAAATGCAAACTATCAGGTAAATGGTCAACAGGGAATTACACTCAAGCCTTTAGCAAACAACTCTAGTGCGATGACAACTTCATCAGCACCTGGCTCTAAAGTGAATGCTGATGTTTACAATGAAATGATAAGACTTTACAACCAGGCTGATGATGCAACAAAGCTTAAGTTTGTAAAATATGTAATGTCTCACTAATTATTATTTGAATACAAGGCAGCGAAAGCTGCCCTTTTAGTTTATGAAAAAGATCCCTTTAACTGTAGTAGTTTTAACTTATAACGAGCAGAACAATATTGAAGAATGTCTCAAAAGTGCTGCATTTGCTGAAGAAATTCTTGTTATAGATGGTGGATCAAAAGATCTGACAGCGGATATTGCAACAAGGCTTGGAGCAAAAGTTCTTTTTCATGAACTAAACAATGATTATGCATCACAAAGAAATTTCGGAATTGAAAATGCATCTAATGACTGGATTTTCATGTTGGATGCAGATGAAAGGATCACAAAAGAACTTGCACAGGAAATTACATCCTGTGTAGAAAACAATCTTGATGAAACATATAGAGTTTCAAGAGAGAACCACTTTATTCAGGGCAAGTGTCTTCATGGTACTTTAAGGCCTGATTATGTGGAGAGACTATTCAAAAAAAATGGCTCCTGTTATGAGGGTATCATTCATGAAAGACTGAAGACACCATACAGACTCAAAAAACTCAGGGGCCGACTGATTCATTATCCATACTATGATTTTGAATCACACCTTAACAAGCTGAATAAATATACTACGCTACTTGCTAAAAAGTATCATGAAAAAGGAAAGAAATGCTACTTTGTAAGGGATATTCTTATTAAACCTGCATTTGCATTCTTTAAAATGTACATAATTCATGGTGGTTTTTTAGATGGAAAACTAGGTCTTGAATTCTGTTTACTGCACTATTTCTATACTTTTGAAAAATATTTAAAACTGCACAGCCTAAACAAACATAACGGACGCATATAATGCTAATTTCACTCATTATTTCAACATATAACAGACCTGCAGCTTTATCGCTTGTACTGCAGGCTTTAAATTATCAGACTGATAAGGACTTTGAAGTTATTATCGCTGATGACGGATCATCTGATGAGACAAGAAAACTCATTGCTCAGATGACTATAAACTGTGTATATCCTATAACTCATGCCTATCAGGAAGATAAAGGCTTCAGACTTTCAAGAGCTAGAAATCTTGCTGCATCCAAAGCATCAGGAGACTATCTGATTTTTATTGATGGTGACTGCATTCCAAGGCCTTCTTTTATTAAAAACCACAGAAAACTTGCTGCAAAGAAAACTCTTGTCTGCGGAAACAGGATCCTGTTGTCAGAAAAATTTACAAAAGAAATAGAATCTAAGCAGATAAAAGTCTGGAACTATAATTTCTTTAATTGGCTTAAAACCTATTTTACAGGTGGTGTAAACCGTCTTCATCCTCTGATTACACTCCCAATCAATACATTTAGAAAACCAATTAAAAACTGGAAAAAGGCTCGTGGCTGTAATCTTGCTCTATTCAAGGAAGATTATCTTAACGTAAACGGTTTTGATAATTCATTCTCTGGATGGGGATATGAGGACAGTGAATTTGCAATCAGACTTCTAAATTCAGGTGTAATGCTAAAATCTGGTCGGTATGCAACAGGTTTACTTCATCTTTACCATAAAGAAAATGACCGTTCATTTGAAGGAGAGAACCTAAAACGCTTACAGGATAGAATGAATAGCAGTATAACACGCGCTGAAGATGGCATATTTGAGCTCAATAAATAATAATCATTGCTAATTTTGCAATTTAAAATGTGAGCTTTAAAAAATTTTAATAAAAATATTTGTAAAAAATGAAAGAGTTACAACAAAAGTAACTCTTTTTTTTTATTATTTTCCTATAATGAAAAAGACTGCTAGAGCCTAGCTCCTGGCATAATATTATTATTAACATTAAGAAAGTGAATTGAGTATGAATTTTTTATCTTCATTAGGTGTACAGGCAAAGCTTTTGCTTGCTTTAGCAACAGTAATATTTTTTACTATCATTATTGCAATCATTGGTATAGCTACAAACACTGTGTCAAGAAATGCAGCTTTATATGCCAAGAATGTTATTGAAGATCATTATTCAGTAATAATTCAGGTATCTAATTCTACAAATGCATTCCACGATGATGTTACTCTCTTTAACAACTCTGTATCTTCATACAATAAAGAAACAGCAGAAAAGACTAACAGCGATATAGAAAAGCTACAAGCTGCAATTTCAAAACTCCAGATTATGGATAATGCAGATACAGAGATTATTAACGATATTAAAGAGCACATCTCAAAGGCTATTGATGTATATAAGAATAAAATGGAAAGAATGATCGACAGAGGCTATTCTGTTGACGTTAGAAATTGTTACAACGATGAATTCTATCCTACCATCAATGAAGCTATTGAGCACTTAAACGAACTTGTAAGTACATATCTTTCTCGAGTAAATCAAAACGTTACCGAACTTACATCATCAACTCCTACCTACCTGATGATCACAATCTCTATCATTGCTATTCTTTTATCAGGTATTATTGCATACAAGCTTCCAAGAGCATTTGTCGGAATTTTACATTATGCAGTAAATCAGGCAGCTGTTATTTCACGTGGTGATCTGTCACAGCCACTACATGCCAGAGGCAGAAAAGATGAGTTTGGTGAACTTATCGATTCTTTAGAAGCTATGCGTGCTGAATGGCAGGATAACATAAAGGTTATCAAGTCAGCTGTATCAAATGTAGAAAAGAGCTTTGAGAATATCGATGTAGCTGCAAATACTATGAATGACAAGGCTCAGGAATCTCAGTCACGCTCTATTACAGTTGCAGCTGCAGCAGATCAGATGGTATCTACAACATCAGATATTGCAAAGAACTGTGAAACCGCTGCAGCAAACTCAAATCAGTCAAACACTACTACACAAGATGGTGTACGTAAGGTTCAGATGACTATTGAGGGAATTCAAAGCCAGGTTCAAAAATCAAAGCAGGATGCTGACAATGTTCAGTCTCTTGTAGATCAGGCTCAGAAGATTGGCACTATCGTTCAGACCATTGATGATATTGCATCTCAGACTAACCTGCTTGCATTAAATGCTGCAATTGAGGCTGCAAGAGCTGGTGAAGCAGGTAAGGGATTCGCTGTTGTAGCAGATGAAGTTCGTGCCCTTGCATCAAGAACATCATCATCAACTCAGGAAATCACAAAGATGGTTACACAGATTCAGACAAATGCAAACACAGCAAACGAATCTATGCAATCATCTGTTAAGAACATGGATGAGCTTGCAGTTGAAACTGCTACCATTGAGAGCCTGCTCAATGATATTTCAATGCAGGTAAGCCAGGTTAATGCTCAGATTGGTCAGATTGCAACTGCAGCTGAAGAGCAGACAACAGCAACTGCTGAAATCTCAACTAATATGCAGGATATCACCCATTCATCAGAAGATCTATCAACAGAATGTTCACAGGCAAGAGCTGAAGTTGACAAGTCAATTGATCTTCTAAAGCATCTTGTTGATTCTCTATCAAAGATCAAGATATAAGATTCAATTCACTCAATTAAGGTCAGATTTTTATCTGGCCTTTTTTATTGTACTTATCTGTGCAAACTAAAAAAATTAGCATTGAAAAGGTGCATCAGTTAAAACAGTTTATCCGTCATGTTAAATTGAATTTGAGGTACACATATGACAGATTACAGTTTCTTTCAGTTTATTATGAAGATCAGAAATATCACAAGGTTTTTGAAGTATCAAAATCATCAACTGCTCTTTTAATTATCGATCTGCAAAATACATATACAAAACTTGGAAAAACCAAAGATACAAAAAGATTCTCTAATTTCAGTAAAGACTTGAAAATGTCGTTATTCCAAATACCAAAAAGCTTCTTTTTGAGTTTAGAAAAAGAAAGATGCAGATAATTTACTGCAGAATTGCAAGCCTTCTTAAAAATGGTAATGACCGATCGCTATCGCAAAAACTTGAAGGCTGGAACAGTACTCTTCTTTTTAAAGATGACTATGACAGTCAGATCATTGATAGTATTGCACCACAAAATGAAGAGATTGTACTTACTAAAACAACTGATAGTGCTCTTACAGGAACAAAGTTAAGACTTATTTAAATAATCTGTCCATAAAGACTGTTGTATGCGCTGGTATCTTTACCGATCAGTGTGTATCCTCTACAGTCAGATCGTTAAGCGATGAAAGCTTTGAGGTGATAGTACCACATGATGCAACTGCTGCAGGCACTATGGAGCTTCACAATGCAGAGCTTACTGTTCTCAACCATATTTACTGTACTGTAATGAGTTCAGATAAGATAATAGAGCTTTTAAAGTGAATGGAAATGCTCATAGATAAGCTCAGCCATTTCTTTACTTATTGAAGGTACCTTGGACAGTTCCTGAACACTTGCGTTCATAACTTCTCTTATGCCACCAAGATGTTTTAATAAGGCCTGACGTCTCTTTGGTCCTATTCCTTCAATATTCTCAAGAGCTGAGTGTACTCTTGCCTTTGCTCTTCTGTTTCTGTGACCAGTTATAGCAAAACGATGGGACTCATCTCTAATGTGCAGAACTATCTGCATAGCAGGATCATCAAGAGAAAGATTGATAGTCTCTCTTGTATATCCAACAACGAATGTTTCAAGACCTTCCTTTCTGCCTTCACCTTTTGTAACAGCAAGTAAAAGAGGCTTTTTAACATCAGGATCGGTAAACAGTTTTGAAATGACATTTTCTGCCTGACTCAACTGACCTTTACCACCGTCAATGAAAATAATATCAGGAATAATGCCTTCCTTAATATTTTTAAATCTTCTGTTTAATACCTGATCCATAGCAGCAAAATCATCGCCAGGCGTAATTCCATCAATATTAAAACGTCTGTAATTTGCAGTATCAGGACCTTCTCTATTAAAGGATACGCATGATGCTACAGTAAGCTCACCTTGAGTATGAGAAATATCATAGCACTCCATATGCTGTATTCCTGTCATATTAAGAAGCTTTTCAAGTGAATCAATTCTTCTTTTGGCAGTTGTACTGTCTGCAAGTTTGATAAGCAGAGCTGAATTTGCATTTTCCTTTGCAAGTTTTAAGTATTTTGCCCTATCAAGTCTTACTGAATTTGAGATTGTTAATGAATGATTAAACTGCTCTTTTACAGCTTCAATAATAACCTCAGGAGAATTTATCTTTGCATCGGTAATAATTTCCTTTGGCAGAATACCGACACGTGAAGATGATAGATAATACTGCTCAATAAATGCAGTAAATTCATCTGTATCAGTATCAACTGAATTTTTTGTCATTAAATAAGAGCGCGAAGCTATGATTCTGCCCTGTCTTATATAAAGTACATGATTACAGATAATATCCTGAGCACTCTGTGTTGCAATAACATCAGCATCAATGTCGCACTCAGAGCTTACAGACTGGCTCTCCTGTACTCTTCTTAATGCTAATAACTGATCTCTAAGCTTAGCTGCCATTTCAAATTCTAAAGCATTAGAATGAATCTCCATTCTTTGTGTCAGAGAATTTAAAACATCCTGATTCTGTCCTTTTAAAAACATACGGACATAATTTACCTGACTTAGATAGTTTTCGTACTGCTCATCACTCATTTGAACACATGGAGCTAAGCATTTGCCAATCTGAGCCATAAGACAAGGTCTTGAACGATGTTTATAAACAGTATCAGTACACTGTCTTATAGGAAAAAGGTTCTGTAATAGCTTTAAGCTTTCTTTTGCTGCCTTTGCATCAGGATAAGGACCAAAATACTCGCAGTCTATTCTCTTTTTACCTCTGTAGTAATGAAGCGCAGGATGCTTTCCCTTTGTCAGAATAAGATAAGGATATGACTTATCGTCACGTAAAAGAATATTGTAGTGAGGCTGATACTTTTTTATAAGATTATTCTCAAGGATTAAAGCTTCAGCTTCTGAAAATGTAATAGTAAATTCAATATGATGAATATGGCTTATTAAGGCAAGAGTCTTTTTGTTTACATCCTTTAGAAAATAGGATGAAAGTCTTTTTTTCAGATCTTTTGCCTTACCGACATAGATAACAGTATTCTCATCAGAATACATCTGATATGAGCCAGGACGGTTAGGAACAGTCTTTAAAAATGAGCGGTAATCAAAACTAATAGATGCAGCCATATAGAACCAAAAATTGTTAATTTAAGTCTATTTTAACATCTAAAAGTAAAAATAAGTGTCTTATAAAACAACACAAATAAAAAAGGCTGAAAATAACTTTCAGCCCTTTAAAATTATTTATCTAGTATTTAGAAAGCAGCAACAACTGCACCATTGTACTTGTCGTTGATGAACTTCTTAACCTTGTCTGACTGTAAAGCCTTTAAAAGAGCCTTTACGCTATCTTTCTTTACAGACACTGAATTACCAACAACTACGTTTACATATGGAGAATCAGCATTTTCGATGAATAATGCATCCTTTAATGGATTTAAACCAGCATCGATAGCATAGTTAGTATTAATGATTGCACCATCAACATCATCTAATGAGCGAGGTAACTGTGGAGCCTCTAATTCCTTGATGTTTAAGTTAAGCTTGTTCTCTTTGATATCTAATGGAGTTGCAGAAATTGCCTTTGGATCTTCAAGAGTAATTAAACCTGCAGTCTGTAAAAGAAGTAATGCACGACCGCCGTTGGTTGGATCATTAGGAATTGCAATGGTTGCACCCTTTTTTAAATCCTTTAAATCCTTTAACTTGTGTGAGTAGAAACCGATAGGCTCAATGTGAATACCACCAACCTCAACTAAATCAGAACCATGATCCTTGATAAATGAATCAAGATATGGACGGTGCTGGAAGAAGTTTAAATCTAATAATTTGTCAGATACAGAGGTATTTGGCTGAACATAATCATTAAATTCAACAATCTTTAAATCAATACCCTGAGCCTTTAGATCTGGCTTTACAACCTCTAGGATCTCAACGTGAGGAACAGGTGATGCACCGATGGTTAAAGTTTCAGCTGCATTTGATGAGAAAGATAATACTAAAGCAGCGACTGAAAGTAATAATTTTTTCATTTTTATCTCCAAAATTCGTTAATTTATCTGTTGAAGCTATGATGCAATTTATCTAAAAAAATATCAATAAAAAGATAATACTATTTTTTAATATATCTTTATAGAAAACAACTATAACTTATCTATGATCAACCCGTTTTGCAAGAAAATCACCTAAAAGCTGAGTTAACTGCACCATAACGATAAGAATAAGAACAGTCATAACCATAACCGGTAACTGAAAACGCATATAGCCATAGCGAATTGCAATATCTCCAAGACCACCGCCACCGATAGTGCCTGCCATAGCTGAACAGCCAATAATAACAATTACTGTAAGAGTAAAGTTTGCAATAAGTTCAGGCATTGCCTCAGGTATGAGCACTCTTACAATTATTCTAAATGGACTTGCACCCATAGATTGAGCAGCCTCAATAAGACCATAAGGAACAGTTTTTAATGATGTTTCAACAAGTCTTGCTAAAAATGGAATTGTTGAAACAGTAAGAGGTACGACTGCTGCAGTAGTTCCAATAGATGTGCCAACAAAAAACTTTGTAATAGGAATAATTGCAACCATCAAAATAATGAATGGTACAGAACGAAGTGCATTGACAACAGTTCCAAGCGCAGTATAAAAATGCTTTGAATAATAAAAATATCCTTTTGATGTTACAAGAAGAACCACGCCTAATGGCACTCCAAGAACAATTGATACTAATGTTGCAAGAAGTACCATATATGCTGTATCAACAGTTCCGTTGAACAGAAGAACTGTAATTTTTGCAGCATAGGATGAAAAACCAAGCTCTGTTAAAAATTCAATCACACCCCACCTCTATTCAACTTCATAACCTAATAGTTCAACCTTATATACTCTGTCTGTAAGCTCCTTTAAGGCTGTATCAATAGCATCCTTTGATCCATCTACTGCTATTACAAGAAAGCCTAAAGGCTGATTCTGAATATGATTAATCTGACCTGCCATAATAGAAATCTTTGCATTTGTCTTTATAGCAACATCAACAATTACAGGATCATTTGCTCTGTCACCTAGGAAGGTTAACAAGAACCATGCTCTGCTGTTTTCTTTATATTCAGAATAAAGTTTTGTATATGACAGAAGATCATCAAGATCACGTCTTACAACAGTTGCAACAAGGTGTTTTGTTAAATCTTTTTGTGGAGATGCAAAAACCTCAATGGTATCTCCCATTTCAGAGATTACACCACCGTCAATTACAGCAACTCTGTCACAGCACTCCTTTATAACCTCAAGCTGATGAGTGATGATGACAATAGTTAACCCAAGGCGATCTCTAAGTGAGCACAAAAGCTTTAAAATTGAACTTGTTGTTTTTGGATCAAGTGCAGATGTAGCTTCATCACACAAAAGAATCTTTGGATTTGTTGCAAGAGCTCTTGCTATACCTACACGCTGCTTCTGACCGCCTGATAATTGAGCTGGATATACATTTGCCTTATCATCAAGACCTACTAAAGATAAGAGCTCTAATACCCTTTTTTTAATCTCGTCTTTTTTAAATCCTGCTATTTTCAGAGGAAAAGCAACATTGTCAAAAACAGTGGCACTGGATAAAAGGTTAAACTGCTGGAATATCATGCCAATAGACTGTCTAACCTTTCTTAAGTTTGCCTCTGAATAGGATGTAATATCCTCACCGTCTATAATAACCTTTCCGCTAGATGGTGTTTCAAGCATATTGATAAGTCTAATAAGTGTAGACTTACCTGCACCTGAAAGTCCTATTACACCAAAGATTTCACCTTTTTTGATATTAAGGGATACACCTTTTAAAGCATGAAGAGAAGTATTTTTATCAAGCTGATAAATCTTGTGAAGATTTTCTAATTTTATCATTGCCTAAGTATTCTCAAATAACAATCGCATATGCTATGCGATTTATCAGGAAAATTTTATACTAAAAGTAAATTTTTTTCATATATTTGTTACAATGGATATATCTTAATACAAAATTATAATAAAGCATAAGGCATTTTTTAATACGGCGGTTAATCTAATGGCTTTCGGATTATTCTCAAACAGAAAAAGCGATACTGAAAAACAGAAGGGCACATTTTCTTTTTTAAATAAGCTGACAACTCAGTCAGCATCAAAGCCAAACAGCAGTCTGGTTCATGATTTTGATGATGAAAACAGTTTTTCAGTTCCATCAAACAAAGATCTATTTGCTAATGTCCACTTAAATGACAATCTTAATTTTCAGCAGGAAAACATGAGTGCTGACATAAGCTTCAACCAGGATATAACCGATCCTAAAATAGAACAGAATTCAAATACAGATCCTTATTCTGCTCTTGCCCCTAATCAAGAAGACGATTCAATCCGATCAAAGTACTATACATATGCAGGTGATGAGTCTTATTTAAACGAAGAAGGTAGAGACAACGATCATCTGTATATTGGACCTGGTGAACCATTAACACCAAAAAGAAGAAAAGTTGAACAGCAAGCTGAAGATACAAAACCACAGACTGAGGATAAGGCAAATCCATTAAATCTATCTGAAAACACAGCTGTTCAAGGAAATGTTGAAAATATCAAAGAGCCTTCAGCAAAAGAAGATGATCCGTTCTTATTCAGTAATGATAAACAGAATTTGACAAATTCTTTTGAACGAGAGCTTATTGACAGAGCTCCTCGCTTTGAGAAAACAGTTGATACACAGAATAATCTTTTTAATGAAAATACTGACAGTCAGAACTATGAGACTGAATCAGTATTTGGTGCAAATCAGTTAAATTCTCAAAATACTGTTTTAAAAAATTCTTTTGAGGAAAATATTGCACATAATAATGATAAAAATGCAACTGAGAACAAAAAGACTTTAGGCTTTCCCCTACTTACGGTTCTGTTTTTCAGAAAACTTTTTGCATCATTGTTTACCTACACAAATCTTGGAGCTGTATTTACCAGCTCTTCTATGAAGTTTTTTGGTCCATCATCACCATCATTCATGATTGTTCCTTATTTCTTTGCCGGTTTTATCTGTACAGTAGGGGCAATGATCTTTGCAAAAATTGCAAATCCTCTTTTAAGCTCAAGCGTAGCTTTTACAATTTATGTACTGATTACAGGATGTAATGGATTTAGTGGAATAGGAACACTCATTTCTACAATGAGTCTTAGAAAAATTGATTTCTATGCAAAAGCAGTGATTGTTCTTGTAACAATGCAGATCTTTATTGCATGCTTTGACAGATTCCTAGAAATTTATAAGATTGACACTTTGTTTGCGCTTGGATTTGCTGTTATGACTATGCTTGCAGCTTTTACTGCAGCAACATTGAACTACGGTCACAAGGATGATCCTGTAAGCACCTACGGTTCATTATCTTTAAGAGGTCTTGCTATCAACTCTGTTATCGTTCTTGCTGTTACATTTGTAGTTCTTGATTGGCAAATCGCTCTATCAATGATAGGAATATGTCTTTTTGTAAGAGTATCAATAGGACAGTACATGTACATAAAAGACTTAAATGCGGGTATCGCTAACGTATGTGCAGTAAAGCTGATAACACTCATTCTTTTAATGCTTGATCTTACCTTTGCAGCAAACGATCTACCTTTCATTTCTGCTCTATTAAAGAGCTAAAAAATTAAAGCCGTATATGAACTTTTACATTCATATACGGCTATTCCGCTATTGCCAAGTTGGGAATTCTTTATTATTTAGAAAAAGGCTTTCTTAAAATAGCATCGAGTTTGTAATCACTTACCTCAACATCACTGACCGTAATGTCTTTTAATTTTAAATTATACAAATTCTCAAAATTCTCAGATGTAACTGAAGCTAAATAATCTTCACTAACATTTTTAAACTTTGCAATAAAATCTAGTGTATATCGTACAAATGCAGGCTCATTCTCAATTCCTCTGACAGGAATAGGCGCAAGATAAGGACAGTCTGTTTCAACAAGCATTCTGTCAAGAGGAACATATTTTATAACCTCTCTTACATTATCTGATGCCTTAAAGGTAGAAATACCTGTAAAAGAAATATAAAAGCCAAGATCGAGGCATTCTCTTGCCATCTGCACAGAATCTGTAAAGCAGTGGATCACACCACCAACATCTCTTGCATTTTCAGATTTAAGTAAAGCTACTGTATCTTTATGAGCACATCTGGCATGTATAACAAGTGGCTTTTTAACCTTTAGTGCAACCTGAAGCTGTTTTGCAAAAGACTCTATCTGAGCATCCTTTGTTTCTTCAGAATAAAAGTAGTCAAGACCTGTTTCGCCTAATGCAATAACCTTATCTGAGCTTAAAAGATTCTTTTCAAGCTCTTCTTCACTAAAGTTAGGCTCTTCATCAAGATTCAGTGGGTGAATTCCAACAGCATGATAAATGTTGTCGTATGAGCCTAAAAGCTCCATCCCCTTCTTAAATTCTGCATTTGTGCATGATACATTCAAAAAATGACTGACATTGCAAAGATTTGCTCTTTTGATAATCTGCTCTATGCTGTCTGCTGCCTTTGAATTCAGAGATAAACCTGTAAGATGGCAGTGTGAATCAACCAAATAAGTCATTTTATGAATATATACCTTAAAAATTTGCGGGCATATTTTATCAAAAACAAATCACTTTGTGTGATTAATGACCCAATTATTTTTCAAAAATTATGAGCCAAATAAACATAACCCTATGATTAAAAAGTCAAATAAATTATCTAATCAACACAATTTTTTTATTTTTGAAAAACATCTAATAGATATGAACTGAAATTTCAAATATCAGTCTAGATTTTTTTTACATATGTCTTTAATGCAGCAGTTTTCACAATCAGGTTTTCTTGCTGTACAAACATATCTACCATGCAGCAAGAGATAATGATGAGCATTGTAAAGATGATCTTTTGGAACCTTTAAAACTACGTTTTTTTCAACATCTTTTACAGTTTTTCCAATACAAAGACCTGTCCTGTTACAGACACGGAATATATGTGTATCAACAGCAAGAGTATTCTGTTTAAAACCAACATTTAATACAACTTTTGCAGTTTTAGAGCCAACTCCAGGCAATGATACAAGAGAGTCATAGTTATCAGGAACTAATCCATTGAATCTTGTAACAAGCTCGTTTGACATTTTTTTGAGATTCAACGCCTTATTCTTATAAAGCCCAAGTCTTTTAATGCAGTTTTCAATTACCTGCGTATCAAGTAATGACATGGCTTTGGCATTTGGAGCTATTTTAAAAAGAGATGGAGTTACACTGTTAACAGCTTTATCTGTTGTCTGTGCTGATAGCATTACAGCACAAAGAAGCTCAAAATTATTATTAAAATCAAGTTCTGATTTTGGATTTTTAAACTTATCTGAAAGTCTGTCAAAAAGTATTTCAATAGAATCTTTATTTAATTTATTCATAAAAAGTCTTTGATATCAATCACATGATAAACGATTATTTAGTCCTTTGTTTTATAAAATAATTATAATCTTTAGCCAAGTATTAACTTATAAGTACATCAAAAAATTTTTATATTGGAGTTTATTATGATGTTAAAAAAAACTGCGTTAGCTCTTTTTATTTCATTACCATTAGTTCTTACAGGATGTGCAGGTATCAAAACTCGCTCAATGAATTCAGGTGACGCTGCTGAGATTTCAAAAGTATGTATGCTGATACCTTCAGGATATTCAAAAAGAATGAGTAAAGATTATGGTGATCTTATACAGGAAGTACTTAAGAACAACAATATAAATTATGACACTGTTTATTATATGGGAGAAGTTGATTCAAAGAATTGTTCTCACTATTTAAAATACTCAACAAGAAGTGTTCAACCTCATTTAACAAACTTTTTAAGAATAAGTTTCTACAAAGCATTAAAAAATCAGATGTCATATCCTAAACTTGCAGAAACAGCAATTCGTGAAAAGCATGATCTGATTGCCGACTATCAAAAGGCCTATAATACCATTGATGGTGAATTCAAAAAAATGCTTGGCAAATAGTACCTATTAGTACATACATCATTGAATATCACTGAAAAAGGAATACTGTCTGGTATTCCTTTTTTTTCTAATAATGTAACCTCATCTTCAGTCTTAGTGAAAAAATTTTTTGTCACATAAGGCATTCTTCTTTCAATCTTCTTATTTATAAGCTGTTTTTACCATCCAAAACAGCAATAGCTCTAAGTTACTCTTCACACTTAATGGAGTGTCATCAAAGCTTATTATTCAAAAGAAAGTAATAGATAAAAATAATACTCAACTTTTATACAAAATTTTTCGTTTAAATTTGAAAAAGATGCGTTATTATATTCAGTTGTATATAAATTATTTGACTGGTACATATGACACATTTACTGTTTTTATTTTTTGGCGCAGCTTTAGTCAATAACTTTGTTCTTGTACGATTTTTAGGATTGTGTCCTTTTCTTGGTGTATCTAATAAGATTTCATCTGCTGCAGGAATGGGCCTTGCAACAACTTTTGTTTTACTGATAACCTCAATGAGCTGTTATTTTGTAAATCATTACGTACTTGCATACTACCATTTAGAATCACTAGAACTTCTGATGGATATTGTTGTCATTGCAGTAACAGTTCAGCTTGTTGAAATCATAATTTATAACCTATCTTATGAACTGCACAATGCTCTTGGTATCTACTTACCTCTAATTACAACAAACTGTGTTGTTTTGGGTCTTGTTCTTCTTCAGCAGTCACTGCAGTTTTCTCTGTCCGAGTGTCTTGCATTTACAACAGGTGCAGGTCTTGGTTTTACACTGGTACTTGTAATATTTGCAGCTATAAGAGAAAGACTTGCAATTTCAGATGTTCCAGAACCATTTAAGAATACAGCAATTGCACTGGTGACTGCAGGACTTTTATCACTTGCTTTCATGGGCTTTGCAGGATTTGCAGGGAGTGCGGCATAATGGAACATGAGTTTATTTGTTATCTTGCTTTAACACTCTTTGTTTGCGGTATTGTTTTATCCTTTTTATCTGGTCTTGGATCAAACAATGAGAATTCTAAAACAAAAAGAATTTTAACTCTTCTTCCTGGAATCAACTGCGGTCAGTGTGGTTATCCTGGATGTAATGCATATGCAGATGCTCTGTCTAAGGGGGAGTGCGCCTGCAATCTATGTAAGCCTGCAGGTGCTGATGTTGCAAAACAGCTTGCCTCAATGCTTGGTTCAAAACTCTGCGCAGGTGAGGATTATGAATCAGAGCTGTTCTCTCCTAGAACTGTTGCCTATATTCATGATAACAAGTGTAACGGTTGCGGTAAATGCAAGAGAAAATGTCCTGTTGATGCAATCACTGGTATTTTAAAACAGCCTCATGTAGTTGATACAGAAGAATGCATAGGATGTGATGAGTGTGTAAAGGCATGCCCTGAAGAATGTATTGAAATGATCCGCCTTGAGCACAATCTATCCCACTTTGACTGGAATATTCATGCAGTACAGATAAAAAACGGAAATAACTAAATGATACTGTCATCAAAACAGCTAAAAAAAATAGCACAGGAAAAAATATTCAGATTCTTTGGCGGAATCAAACCAAAGGAGATGAAGGATACAACAGATTCTATCATTGAAGAACTTAAAATCCCTTCTCTTATCTGTCTGCCAATTGAAAGACATCTAGGTGGTGATGGTGAGCTTTTGGTTAATGTCGGCGACCATGTAAAAAGAGGTCAGAAACTTACACAGCCGAATGAAAAATCAAGACTTGTTCCTGTACATGCATCTACCTCAGGTACAGTTAGTTCTATTTCAAAGGAGATTCTGCCTCATCCAAGCGGCTATACTGGTCTTTGCATAACCATAAAACCTGACGGATTTGATGAAGCTGTTGATGCAAGTCCAATAGCAGATTGGGAAAATCAGGACAGAGAGCTGCTTTTAGCAAGAATTAAAGACTTTGGTGTAGAAGGCATGGGTGGAGCTCAGTTCCAGACCGAGGCAAAACTCTCATCTGCAGTAAGAGCAAATCCTGAAAGTACAAATATTCTTATTATCAATGGTTGTGAGTGTGAACCTGCAATTACCTGTGATGACAGACTGATGCAGGAGAAAGCAACTGATATTGCTCTTGGAATAAAGATCCTAAAGAAGATCCTCAATCCTAAAATCACCATAGTTGCAATTGAAGACAACAAGAAAAAAGCTATTGCAGCGATGACCCAGGCACTTTCAGATATTGCATCTATTAGAATTCTACCAACCAAATATCCAACAGGTGCAGCAAGAAACGTCATAAAAGCTGTTACGGGCATTGAAATTCCTTACAAGGCACATACTTCAGAGGCAGGTATTGTAATCAACAATGTAGCAACTGTATTGAGTATCAAAGAGGCTATTGTTGACGGTATTCCTGTTACATCAAGAGTTGTAACAGTTACAGGTGATTCACTAAGACGAAAGGCAAACATCAGAGTTCGTCTTGGAACATCTGTAAGATTCCTTTTATCTAATCTTGGACTAAATCCAGAATACCATCAAAGAATCATATTAGGTGGACCAATGATGGGCTTTACTCTGCCAACAATTGATGTACCTATTACAAAGTCAAATTCTTGTGTTCTTGCTCCTACTACAGAGCAGATTCCAAGATTAAAGGAAAGTTCCAACTGCATAAGATGCGGTCGCTGTGCAAGAGTCTGTCCTTCAAGACTAGTTCCATATCAGATGTATTCTCAATCTAAGGCTCATAACCATGCTGCATGCCAGAAGGCAGGTATTTTTGACTGTTCACTGTGCGGAGCATGTTCTTATGTATGCCCATCGTTCATTCCTCTGACAGCACAGTTCAGGTATGAAAAAGCTGTTGAAAAGCATATTTATGATGCTGAAGTTCGTAATGCAAGAGCAAAACAGAGAATGCTTGACAAAGAGCTTCGCTTAAAGAAAGAGGAAGAAGAGCGTCAGCTAAGAAAACAAAAAGCGCTTGAAAAAATCAAGGCTCAAAAGGAAGCTGAAGCCAAGATGACGCCAGAAGAGCTTGCAAAAGCCAAAGCAAAAGCTCTTGAAGAGGCAAAATTACTTGCAAAACAGCGAAAAGAAGCTATGCTTGCAGGTAAGAAGACAGAAGAAATGTCTTCAAACGCTTCTGAAAAGGAACGTCTTGAAAAACTAAAATTATCAAAAATGCGTGCAAAAGAAATTGCAATGCATCAAGGACACCAGGAAAAATCAATTCTCCCAGAAAGTAATATTATTACAGAAGAGACAAAAACTGATAATATGGAAGAAAAGATAGTTTCATTGCCTGACTCTTTAAGAAAATCAGCAGGTAGAAAAGATATTGGTTTTGTCATAAAAACCTATGATGAGATCCCTCCATCTGATAATAAACCTAAACTTGTAGGTTTAGAGCCTGATGATTCCCTTCAGAATCCTGAGCCTAAAAAAGTAATTCCACAGGTTCTCTTGTCTCATAATCTTAATGTTGAGAAAGAAATCGTTTTACCAAAAGCATTAAAGAAGAAAACAATACGTACTAAAAAATAATTATGAATATCTCTCAGTCACAAGGAAGAGTTAAGCAGCTGTTAGGACTTGAAACAGCTCCACATTTAAAAGCACGCATGACTACACAGTGGATCATGCTTATTGTACTGCTCTCATTAATACCTGCTGTAGGAGTTGAAATTTACTACTTCGGTTTTGGTATTATTTTTCAGTTTTTAAACTGTACCATTACAGCAGTTGTTCTTGAAGCTTTAGTTTCACTTTTAAGGCATCAGAAAATATCAAGAAATGTAGGCGATCTGTCAGCTATTGTCACATCCTTAATTCTTGCCCTTACACTGCCACCAATGTTGCCATGTTACTACTCTGTTGTTGCAACAGTATTTGCAATACTTATAGTTAAAGCTATCTTTGGCGGTCTTGGTCAGAATATATTCAATCCAGCTATGGCAGGATTTGTATTCATTATGATTTCATGTCCCGGCATTGTAGGCTCAAGCTATGTATCTCCAGCTCCTCAGGCATATAAGGCTGCAACACTCACTGAAAGCTACTCTATCATTTATAGGGGAGCTTCAAAGGAATTGGTGCAAAATCAGATAGATGCAATGACAATAAGCGATGATAATCAGGAGTCAAATGATGCTTTGACTATGGCAACAAAGCTACTTGATAAGGTAGATGTCATGTCTGGCGCAACATATCTTGATGCTATCAAATCCTACAGAAAGCAAGGCGAGCTTAACCGTCTTGACGGTCATGAATTTACATCAGCAAAATATCAGGCATATCTTGCTCTGTTTATTGCTTACTGCATTGGCGGCATCGTACTGATGAGCTTTAGAATAATTATCATCAGAATGGTGGTTGCTTTCTTTGCTGCATTCGTTCTTATTCAGTTTGTAATGCACAATCTGTACCCAGGTTACTTTATGAGCGTAACTGACGGTCTTTTAATTGGTGGCACCATGATCTGTGCCTTCTACATCATGACAGATCCTGTTACAAATGCAGGTACATCTAAAGGAAGAATTTACTTTGCAGTCCTTTTAGCCTTTTTAATTGTTTTTCTAAGAGCTTTTGGCTCATACAATGATACTGTTGCATTTGCAGTTATGCTTTCAAATGCCTGTGCTCCGCTAATTGACGTTCTGACTAAACGTAGAGCCTATGGCATTAAATACAGAGGAAAACACTAGTATGGCTAATAAGAAACTTGAAAAAATTCTTCTGTCAGATACAGACAGTAAAGAAAAAACAGTCAGATTTTCAAAAACAAAAAGATCACTTTTAAGTGCTTTAAGTCTTACTCTAACAGGTGTTATCTGTGTCAGTGGTATTTTGGCTGTTGATAAATCTACTGCAACAATTATTGCACAGAATCAGTCAAATTCTATTGAAGGCAAAGTTAAATCACTACTACCAAATGATGCATTGAACAATAAAACTAAAATTGTCTGCTACAGCTTGAAGGAAAGCAAGTATATAGGTAGAAACAACAAACTTTATGTTGCAGCTTTAGATAACCACATAAAAGGCTATGTAATGACTTACAAGACAAATCTTGGTTATTCAGATCCGCTTGTCATGATTGCTGGTTTTACAGAAGATAAAAAAGTCTATAAAGCAGATATTTTCTTTTCACAGGAAACTCCAGGACTTGGCGACAAGGTAGACAGAGCTCATGGAAGCTATCTTGATCAGTTTAATAATCTTGGTCTTGAAGATACAAAGTGGGATGTAAAGAAATATGGTGGTGACTTTGACTACTTTACAGGTGCTACCGTTACATCAAGAGCTACTGTACTTGCAACTTACAATGCATTAAAAGAGCTTGAAAAAATAGATACAGTAAAACTTAATAAATGCAGAATGAATTAAGGTAAATATGTCAGAAACTAACAAAGAAATTAAATACACAGAAGGAACAAAGAAACCTTGCGATATGAATAAAAACGGCAATGACTTTAAATCAATGCTAAAGGATTTTTTCAAAGGTCTTTGGTCAAATAATCCAGGACTTTGCCAATTACTAGGTCTTTGTCCTCTGCTTGCTGTTACAACATCAGCATGCTCTGCTATTGGCCTTGGTATTGCAACACTTTTAGTACTAACACTAAGTTCACTGATTATCTCTGCTATAAGAAAACTTATTTTCAAGGAGATAAGAATACCTGTATATGTGCTTTTTATTGCAACCCTTGTAACTGCTGTTAAATTCTATGTAGAGGCATATTTTCCTGAACTGTATGCTCAGCTTGGTATTTATCTTGCTCTTATTGTTACAAACTGCATTATTATGGGAAGAGCTGAGGCATATGCAGGAAAAAACTCAATTCTTCCATCATTATTTGATGCACTTGGAAATGGTATAGGTTTCTTTATCGTACTATTTGTATTAGGAGCTATTAGAGAAATTCTAGGTCAGGGAACCTTATTTGCAGGTGCCTATTATCTGTTTGGCGATTTTGGCAAGAGCCTTGAATGCACTATAATCAGTGCAGATTACACTTTAATGGTTGCCATTTTGCCACCTGGTGGTTTCTTTATCATGGCATTTTTAGTTGCACTTAAAAACTATATTCAGGATTTCAAGCGCAACAAATATGAGAACAGTTTTAAAATCAAATCAATTCAGAACTAAAACTGCTCTTTTAAATACTCTTCATAGCCCTTCTTTCTAAGCTGACATGAAGGGCACTTTCCGCAACCATATCCGTAATTGTGAAGTTCTGATATATCACCTTCATAGCAGGTAAGTGTATTCTCAACTATCAGCCTTACAAAATCATATCCACCAAGCTGATGAGCCATCATAAAGGTACGAGCTTTTGACTTGAACATTAAAGGAGTTTCAATCTTTATATTGCTCTCCATTCCAAGATTGATACTCTTCTCAAGAGCCTTAATAGTTTCCTCTCTGCAGTCAGGATAACCAGAATAATCTGCCTGTCCTACACCTGTTATTACAGTATCAGCCTTGATTGTATAGGCAAAAGCTGCTGCATATGTTAAAAAGATAAGATTTCTGCCAGGAACAAAGCTAGTTGGAAGATTATTGCTCTTATCAAGAACATAAGCATCCCCCTGTCGTGTAAGAGCTGAATCAGTAAGATCCTTGAACGATGTCATATCAATCAGCTTGTCGCCTTTATACTTACTAAAAGCAACCGGATCAAATGTAGAAAGCTCATTTAAAAACTTCTGTCTAAACTCAAGCTCTACTGCGTGTCTCTGACCGTAGTTAAATCCAATGGTATAAACCTCATCATATCTTCTAAGTGCATAGTAAAGACATGTTGAACTGTCTTGACCACCTGAAAAAACGACTAATGCTCTGTTCATTTTGCCACCTATTTTGCTAAGTTGTGGCAAAGTTTGCCACTAAGTTTGCCATAACATATGGCTCTATTTTAAAGTAAATAAAATATTTTTAATTTATATTTCAATATTTTATACAATTTTGATAATTTTGGCACACCACTTGCTTAAGTTATATGGCAAGGGGATGTTCCCTAATAATAAAAGCTCAAGAGAGAAAATATTATAACTATCTATCAATTTGGAGAAACACTATGTTTAATACATCTATCTCAGGTATTCGCGGCTCACAGAAATACTTAGATACAACATCTAACAACATTTCTAACGCCAACTCATATGGTTTTAAGCGTTCACGTGCTGAATTTGCCGACTTATATTCTAATTCAGTTTTCTCATCTGTAAAGACCAACACTGGTATGGGTACAACAACAACCAATGTTGCTCAGCAGTTCTCACAAGGTTCATTATCAGGTGATACTGGTAATAATCTTGATATGGCAATCAGCGGTAACGGTTTCTTTGTTCTGTCAAGTTCAGAAAACGGCACTAATGCAACAGCAAATGGTGGCAGAAGCTATACAAGAAACGGCGCTTTCCAGATCAATAAAGATGGCTTTATTGTAACAGCAATGGGCGACTATCTACAGGGATATGATGTAGATAAAACTGGTAATGCTACAAATCTTGATATTACATCAACTCATGCAATTCAGATTCCTTCAGATACAGGTGCTCCAAAGCAGACCTCAAAGATGGGAATGACAGTTAATCTGCCTGCTAATGCTGAATCATTAAAGCATGGTATGACAGATTTTGACCACAAGGATTCTTCAACATATACAAATGCAACATCACAGACTGTATATGATTCCTTAGGTGGCGCACATACAATTACCTACTACTTTGTAAAAGATCATGTTAATGATGGTTCACCAAACCCACAGGATCCTGCAGGTGGTAACTATCCAAACGACGGCCACACAATCTGGAATGTAGTAGCTTATATGGGTGATACACAGGTTGATATCAGTGGCGGTAAGAAATTCACTGTTGACAACGGTTCAGCTTCATCAGATCACGGTCAGGTTTATTACGGTGTACAGCTTGAGTTTGGTACAGATGGTCGACTGATCTCTCAGAAAGGTGAAGCAGGTGAAATTGCAATTAACTTTACAAACAATGGATCTGCTACATATCCACCTGAAAACGGTGGTGCCCGAGCAGCAAATACTCTTGCAGCTGCAATGGGTGGCGGTGTTGATGATTCACAGGAAGTTAACCTTGATCTTAACTATACACAGTATGGTAGCTCAAAGTTCTCTATCTCAAATGTTACTAATGATGGTTACTCAACAGGTTTACTTGAAAATGTTGAGGTTAATGAGTACGGTGTAATCCTTGCAAGTTACTCAAATGGCCGCCAGGAGGCAATTGCAATGGTTGCAATGGCAAACTTCAACAACAATCAGGGTTTACAGAAGATTGGTGATACTCAGTGGAAAGAATCTCTACACTCAGGCGAAGCTCAGGCAGGTCAGGCAAAGACCGGTCTTATGGGTGCAATCAAGGGCGCAAATCTTGAGCTGTCAAACGTTGAGCTTGCAACTGAGCTTGTAGATCTAATCATTGCACAGAGATCTTATCAGGCAAATGCTCAGGCCTTGCAGACTCAGAATACAGCAATGGATTCAATCATGAACATCAGATAATAAATATTCAAGGTTTCTCTTTTAGATAGTTTTCCTCATTAGTTTACTAATGAGGATTTTTTTTACATTTTATTTACAGACAAATATTAAATTTTTGTATAATAAACAAGCTTAATAAATTGATTAATATAATTAAAATTCAAGTTAAAAACATATTATGACTAATTTCTTGAGCAAACTGGACAACATTTTTTTTGATGCAGTATCAAAGGCAAATTGCCAGACTGTACGACTTGTTGTTTATAAGGTAGACGGTGTTTTAGAAAATACAAAGTTATAAGCTACTTTATAAAATATAAAAAAAGAGTGACTCATTTAAATGCTTGCTTCATTTTGATGAGTCTGTTTATAGTTGTCTTGAAATAATACTTAGCAAATAATTAAGAATTCAGTGGAATATATTCTGAAACCAGCTGTAGTTAGTCAGAAAAATATTGCATCAAACTGCTCGATTAATGAGTTCAGTAATAAAATTTACTTTTTTTTTGATTTTGACTATTTACGATTTGTCAGATCATAGATACTTCACTGTAAATCAAGAGAAGATCAGATTATTTATTGCAAACCGGCTGTCATAATATATATGTAATTCAGTGTTTATAACTCAAGAGCACAAGGTATGGAATTTTCATTCAATATTGATGCAATAGCATTAAGATTTCGGTCAATAAGCGCGCTAGATGATCTTTTAGCAATTAACTGCGATATTGATGCTGTCGATAAAAACTCCAGGAACCAAAAGCCAAAGTTCATTCCAATGATGACAGCAAGAAGACTCTCTGATGGCTGTAAACTTGCTGTGGATGCAGCTATGGAACTGGCATCTGATAACAGCATTGATGCTGTTATTTTCTCATCAGCTTCAGGAGAAATTGAGCACAATTACAAGGTATTAAAATCTACTGTACAAAATACAGATGTTTCACCTACTGATTTTTCAATGTCTGTTCACAATGCAGCAGTCGGAAATTTTACAATTCTGTCAAAAAGCAAGATCCCGTCATCTTCCGTTAGCGCTGGTATTGATTCATTTGTAATGGCTCTTACAGATGCTTATACAATGATAAAAAAAGGTTATAAAAACGTTCTTGTTTGTGACTATGATGTGACAATTCCTGATTTTTTTAAGATTTATCTTGATGAGACATATCCATCATATCCACATGCGCTTGCTCTTTTGATATCTTCAGGAGATGAATATACAGTAAAAACTGAAGATAAGACTCAAAGTACAAAGATCACTGAATTTGCATCTGTAAGATTCATGCAAGAATATGCAAAGAAAACAAAGGAATTTTTAATTCCTGGCAGAAAACTTAATTACAGATTTACTAAGAACTCATGAAACTTATAGCAGGTCCTTACAGAGCATTGATTTCAACACTGATGATCGGAGGTTTTGGCATCGGTGCTCTTTTTATCGCTTTTATAGTCTTCAATATCATCAGACTGTGTGTAAGAGATCGCCACTTGAGATGTAATTTTTCAAGAAAATTTACTCTTTACTCTTTCAGATTCTATCTGTATCTTGGATGCCTTTTAAAAATCTTTGATATTGAGATTAAAGGTCTTGAAAAAATTAAGAATGATAAAGGTGTTTTGTATATTGCAAATCATCCAAGTCTTCTTGATGTTGTAATCATGGATTCTTTTGTTAACAACGCAAACTGCGTTGTAAAGGCAAGTTTAAAGAATAATTTCTTCTTCTCAGGTGTCATTTACTGCAACGATTATCTTCTAAATTCAATCTCACCTGAGATGATGATAGAAAACTGCAGAAAGTCCTTATCATATGGAGATAATATTATTATCTTCCCTGAAGGTACAAGAACTGTTGATTTTGACAATATTAAATTCCGTCATGGTTTTGCAAGTATCGCACTTAACTGCAATTGTGATATAAGACCAGTTGTTTTCAGATTTGATGGTGTTGCATTAAGAAAAGGAAAACTCTTCTATCACACTTATCATAAAATTCTTACATACAGAATTGAAGTTCTTGATAAAATTGGCATAAATGAATTTATAAAAAACAACCCTGGACATGAAAGAACCGCCCTTCCAAGAATTCTTTCAAAAATGTTGCAGAAGACTATTCAATCAAAAATGGAAAACTAAAATGGAAAAACTGTATACACAAATCAAAGAGCTTATTATTGAAGCTTTAAACCTTGAAGACATAAGCACAGATGACATCGAAACTGAAGCTCCATTATTCGTTGATGGTCTCGGACTTGATTCAATTGACGCACTTGAGCTTGGTATGGCTATCAAGCAGAAATACGGACTTACTCTCTCATCTGACAATGAAGAGATGAAAAAGAGCTTCTACTCTGTAAAGACATTAGCTGAATACATCAACGCAAACAGATAAAAAAAAGGTATTTTGATATGGCTCTAAAAACAAAAGAAGAGATTTTTAACAAAATAAAAGAAGATCTTGTTGCCCTTTTTGAACTTGATGAAGATGATATTTGCATGGAAAGCAGAATTTTTGAAGATCTTGATTTAGACAGCATTGATGCAGTTGATCTAATCGTTAAGATTCAAAAAGAAATCGGTAAGAGAATTTCTCCTGAGGATTTCAAACAGGTTCGTACAATTGGCGATGTAGTTGAAGTTCTTTATAGAATTTCCAATTCATAATATGCCAAGATTACTGCTTGGCATAGTATTTACAATTATCAGCATAGCTTATCCTGTGCTGATATATACAGGGCTCAAATATCAGGTACTAAACTACCTGATTGTTTTTATTGCATTTGTATTTTTTATAAGATTTATTTGTACAAGAAAAGTAAACGGCATTATGGCAACTGCTGGCAGGTACTCACTTGCAGGGGCATGTCTTCTTTGTGTTTTCTCTCTTGTATTTAAAAAGCTTGAACTTATGCTCTTTTATCCTGTAATTGTCAATGCGGTACTGTTCATTGTATTTACTGCATCAATACTGGCTAAAAGGCCTGTAATAACAGTTTTTGCAATGCTAAAGGAAAAAGAGCTTTCACCTTTTGCTCTTTCATATACAAGAAGACTGACTATCTTCTGGGCTGTATTCTTTGTAATAAATGGATTGATTGCATTATATACAGCAATAATAAATGACCTTAAAGTATGGACCTTATACAACGGATTTATTTCTTACGTTCTTATAGGTATTATCTTTACAGCAGAATTTATACTAAGAGTCTTTTTAAAGAAAAAATATGACAACAAATAATTTTCACCAGGCTGTTTTTCTACGTCGTTCCCCAAAAGAAGTTTTATGTGTGGACAAGGATAAGACATATCATGTATACGATCTTCAGATAGCGGTTAAAGCTTTTTGCGTATATCTGTCTATGTCTGATTTAAAGAAAATAGCTATTTATACAGATGATGCCTATTTATTTCTTGTAGCCTTCTCAGCTTGTATCTATGCAAAAAAAGAAGTCATCCTTCTAGGTTCAATGCATGTGGATTTATCAACCGAAAATGAGTACTTTGATGCACTGATAAGCGATCGCAACTTTGATAATGAAAAGATCCCCAATTTTAATATTAAAGAGCTTATAAAGGAAATTCCTCTTCGCTCTACTGATGAGATCCCCGCAGTAAACCATGATGCAGTGATTACTAAAAAACCTGATCCTGAAAGCAGGATTTCCTTTTTTACATCAGGTTCAACAGGCAAATCAAAGAAAATTGAAAAGACTTTAAGCCAGCTTGAGAAGGATATCTTTCATCTTGAAGATCTAACAAAAGATCTAGATGAACATAAGGATCTAATCTTCATGGCAAGTGTATCACCATGCCATCTTTACGGTCTTACATTCAGAGTACTGCTCCCATTTTTAAGATCATTTGTTTTTGATACAAGATTTTTTAAATATCATGAAGAGCTGTGCGATAACGGCATTGGCAAAAAGGTTGTTTTCGTATCATCTCCAGCTATTTTAAAGAAGATTGACAAATCACTTAAGAGCCCAGATATAATCTTTACTCTATCTGCTGGCGCAAGTTTGAGCAATCAAAGTGCTAAAGAATACTATGAATGGACCTCATGCCCTATAACAGAAATCTATGGCTCAACAGAAACAAACTTCATTGGCTATCGTGAAGCCACAGGACATGAGCAAATGTACACTCCATTTAAAGGAATTTATTTCACAAAGCAGGATGATACTCTATATTTACACTCACCTCTTTTAAAAGAGCCATTTTTGCTTGATGACAACATCGTTTTTGAAGGTGACAGGTTCATTGTAAAGAGCAGAAAGGATAAGGTTGTAAAACTCTCAGAAAACAGGGTTTCTCTAACTCAGATAGAACAGCTGTCAAGTCAGTTTGAAAACATTGATGATGCTGTTGCAATGCCGGTTGAAAAGAACTGCAGAACTCATATTGGTATCGTTCTTGCAACAAAGAGTGCTGACATACTAAATAGTGATGAAACAAAAAGACACGACTTTGTAAAAAGATACAGAGAAACACTAAAAGAAAAGATTATTCCGATTGCAATACCACGCTATATCCGTTTTGTAAAACAGATACCTGTAAACTCAATGGGTAAGAAAGTAGTAGCAGAACTAATGGAACTGTTTAAATGATACTTCCGGAAAACTATTTAATTGAAAAAACTGATACTAACGAGGCAAAAATCTGTTTTACCTTGAAAGATACACTTTTCTATCTTAAAGGACATTTCAAAGAACAACCTCTGCTTCCTGGCGTTGTACAGCTAGGTTGGGCTATTCACTTTGCAAAAGAGCTGTTTTCAATAAGTACAGCTAATAATATACCTCAGGTAAAATTCACTCATCCTATTGTGCCTTTGGATAAAATTGAAATTCGATTAAAGCTCAACACAGAAAAGAAGAATTTTACCTTTGAATATTTTATTGAAAACCTAGATAGTGTTGCATCCTCTGGCAAGGTAAAAATCAATGATTAGTACAGTTGCTGTTATACCATGCTATCGACATGATAAAACTCTTTTTAATGTTATAAAAGAGGTTCAAAAAAATGTAACTGATGTCATAGTGATTGATGACGGCAACGAAAAAAGTGTTGCAGATAATATAAATGCCATTGCAAAGCAGTTTTCAAATGTTACTGTACTAACTAATAAGATAAACATAGGAAAAGGCGGCAGTTTAGCAAAAGCAATACATTTTGCAAAGGAAAAAGGCTACAGCCATGCTATTCAGATTGATGCTGACGGACAGCATAATGCAGATGATATAATAAAACTTCTAAAGCTTTGTAAAGAAAATCCAGACTGTGTTATTTCAGGAGCTCCCATTTATAGCAGCGATGCTCCAAGATCAAGAGTCATAGGCAGAAAAATCACCAATTTCTTTGTTCATATAGAAACACTCTCTTTTATGATTAAAGATGCAATGATTGGCTTTAGAGCATATCCGGTTAATATTACTGACAAGATAATTACAAAGCATAATATTAAATCTAGAATGACATTTGACATTGAAATCCTTGTAAGATTAGCCTGGGCTGGAGTAAAAACAATATTTTTTGATACAAAGATAGAATATCCAAAAAATGGAATTTCAAATTTTAAAGCAATTGATCAGCTAAGAATTTCATGGATGCATACAAAACTCTGTACATATTCATTTTTAACACTGCCAGTCAGGATCTTTAAAAATGCAAGATAATAAAAACTGGAACGAACTAAAAGAATTCAAAGGCGGTTACTACGGTCTGAAGATTATGCTGTTCATATACAACTATGGAGGCAGATATATCTTCAGTTTTGTTCTGATTGTTGTCATGTTCTTTTATTATCTTATTGCAAAAAAACAAAGACAGTATTCAAGAGAATTCCTAGATGCAGTAAACAGCACAAGAGAAAAAAGAGGTTTGAAGAAACTAAAACTTTCAACCTTTGCTCACTTCATGTCATTTGGCAATATGCTCATAGAGAAGCTCAGAAGCTGGCAGGGCAAATTAATTTTAGGTAAAGATATTGTATTTAAAGGTGACAGCGAACAAGCTATCACAAAATATAATGATAATGGCCGTTTGCTAATCTGTTCCCATTTTGGTGACATTGAGGCTCTAAGAGCAATTTTCACTATTAATTCAACTTATAAAATCAACTCAATTTTCTATACTGATAATGCAAAAAACTATAACCGTTTTTTAAAAACAATATCACCAAATTCAAATATCAACATAATTACAACTACATCTATGGGGCCTGATACAGCTGTAATGCTAAAGGAAAAGATAGATGACAGACAGATTGTTGCTATTGCTGCAGACAGAATACCTACAACTTATAATTCCAATCAGAACAACCGCACATGCTGTGTTGAATTTCTTGGAAGAAAAGCAAAGTTTCCACAAGGACCATTTATTCTTGCATCAATCTTAAAATGCCCTGTTGTCCTGGTATTCGGACTTAAAAATCCTCATACAGAGATTATTGATATTGTCTGTATAGATTTTGGTGAAAAACTCATTCTTGACAGAAAGGACAAGGAAGTATCTTTACAAAATCATATACAAAGATATGCAAAAAAACTTGAAGATCTAGTTATTGAATATCCATATCAGTGGTTTAACTTTTTTGACTTTTTTAAAGAATAAAAATGTACAAAAGAAAAGATTATATAATTGCACACAAATCAGTTTTTCCTATTTCATTCCATGACACTGATGCTATGGGTGTTGTATGGCATGGCAACTATATCAAGTTTTTTGAACTTGCAAGAGAAGCTTTCTTTTATGACATTGGCTATGATTATTCAAACATGAAAGAGGAAAACATTATATATCCTATCACTGAATGCAGCTGCAAATACAGAAAGCCTCTTTTTGTTACAGACAAAACCATAAGTGTACTTTGCATGCTCACAGAATACGACGGCAAGATTGAAATAAACTATGAGGTTTATGGCGCACAGAGCAAAACACTATGTGCATATGGTAAAACTCAGCAGGTAGCTGTAGATGTGCAGACAATGCAAGTGCAAATCTGCACACCTTTAAAACTTGTAAAGGCAATCGAGGAGTATAAAAAGAAAAATGGCAGAAATTATTAAAATATTTCTTTTTACTCTACTAACATTATGCTCACAGACATATGCACTGACTACTGATGAGATAAAGAATAATCTCATCAAACAAAGTAAGACTGAGGTTTCATATATACAAAAAAAGCATTTAAGCGCTGCAAACAGAATTCTAGAGTCAAAAGGTTACATAATTATGACAAAAAACGAGCTCTTTTATGTACAAAAAGAGCCTTTTGAACAGTGTATGGTTATAAGCACTGACAGAATTCTTGAAGTAATCGACGGTGATGTAAGTGTACTTACAAGAGAAAATAACGGTGAAGTGTTTGAGATATCATCTCTTTTAATGAAAATTTTCAGTTTTCAGGGAAACTATAGCGATTATTTTTCAACCGATGTAACAGGTGATCTTAATAACTGGCAGGTATCACTTATCCCTCTTGATAAGACAATGAAGAATATCTTTTCAAAAATTCTGTTAAAAGGCGGTAAAGAGCTTTTAAAAATTGAAATATACGACACAAACAGTGATCTTACAGAGCTTTTCCTGTCTGATTACAGATATAAAGATATAAAAGATGTATCTGGAGTTTTAAAGTACCGTGCAAAGTAGATCTGTTCATAAGGTTAATGCTCTTGTATTTCTACTTTTTATTTTTATAAGTGCTCTTGTTATCGCTTTTAGAATTGATCATGTGCGCTTTGAAGCTGATATTCTATCTTGCCTTCCAAAGGAAACAAAAAGCGGTGTTGAAAAATCAGTCATTGATGAGTACACAAAACGAATCGACTCTCAGATTGTCTTTTTAGTAAAAGACACCAATGATAAGAAAAAAGCTCTTGATGCTGTAAAAGAACTGTACAGTGAACTTATAAATGATGATATGACATCTGATATATTAGGTTATTCAGATTCAGACAGTCAAAAACAGTTCAATGAATATATCTATAAAAACTCTCATGCAATCATATCTGATGTATTAAGAAAGTCTCTTGAAAAAGACAGCTATGATAAAAAAGTACTGTCATCTTTATTTTCTGGATTTGCAGGAGTTTCATCCAATGAAATTGCATCCGATCCTCTTTTGCTTACAAGAAATGTAGTAAAAGAACTGTCAAAGGGAAATAATATCAGAATAAAGGACGGATTCTTATACATAAAATATAAAGATGATGGCTATTATTTTTTGAATGTCACAACAAAAAGCTCTGCTTTCAATCTTAAAACCACAAAGATCTTAAGTACTAAACTTACAAATCTTATTGATAGGTTAGAAAAAGATTATTCAGTAACAATTCTAAAAAGAGGAACTCTTTTTTATTCTCAAAAAGCATCACAAGAGTCTGAAAATGACATATCGCTTATAGGATCATTAAGTCTTATAGGTGTATTTTCTTTGATATTTTTTGTATTCAGATCATTTAAACCTGTAGTACTTGCAATACTATCAGTATTTACTGGTGTACTCTCAGGATTTGCAGCTGTACTGCTCTTTTTTGACAGCGTGAATATAATCCTGCTTGCAATGGCTTTAAGTATTATTGGTATTGTCTGTGACTATACAATTTACTACATGACATTAAGGCTCAGATCTCAGAGTAATCAAAGTGCCTTTGATACTATAAGAATTCTAAAAAAACCTCTGTCGCTTGCCGTTGCAACTGATGCTGTTGCTTATCTTATTATTCTTATATCACCTATTGAACCATTAAAGCAGCTGTCTGTTTTCTGCATGGTGACAATTACGTTTTCATGTCTTTTTGTACTTACAGTTGAGCCTTATCTTTGTGAAAAAATAAAAAGACGGGAATTTAAAAACACTGCAATTATTGAAAAGTATTTATCTTTTGTTTCAAAAAAGAAAAACTGTCTTACTGTACTTTTACTAATCATTTTAATCTGTGCTCTTTGTGTTCCATTCACATCATTCAATAATGATCCAAAATCATTCCAGAGTATGGATGAAAAACTAAAAAGCGATGATTTACAAATTTCTCTGATTTTAAAACAGACAGAGAATACAGCTTATTTTGCAGTGCAGGCAAAAAGTGTGGATGAGCTTTTATATCAAAATGAAGTTGCAAGAAAATATTTTGATAGTCTTATAAAAGAATCAACTATCAGCTCATACAAAGCTATACCACTTAATTCACAAAAGACTCAGATTGAGGATATCAAGAGAATTGAGAATAGATTAGATTCTGTAAAGAATGCTCTTTTAAAAAACTCAATTTTTGTATCAGAGAACAATAAAGAGCTTTTACCAGTACAGCTTGATGATTTTATAAAATCAAAAGTAGGTCAGAGCTATGCCCCTTTATTGTGTGCTGATAAGGATAAAAAAGTTTTTGCAACCTTAATCATTGTTCAGAGCAATATTGATAGAAAAGAACTTGCAAAGACAGTATCTGAAAAACTTTCAAATACAAAGCTTATTGACAGACATGATGACTTTGTAAAGATCTTTACACAGTTTTCATTACACATTGTCTATGTGCTTGTAAGTTTTATTTTTTCTATCTTTGTGATTTCTTCAATTCGTGTAGGACTTAAAAAAGCTTTATATACAACATTTTTCAGTATACTTTGTGTACTTTGTGCAACTGGTGCTCTGCCTGTTTTTAACTACAGTATAAATCTGTTCAATGAACTTGCCCTGATACTTGTTCTTGGAATCGGTGTGAACTATACAATCTTTTTTACATCATACAAAGGAGATAAAAGAACTACCATTAGTGCAATTATCACATCACTTTTAACAACTGTAATATCAGTAGGACTTTTGTGCCTAAGCTCAGTCAACGTAATAGCATCTTTTGCCATCACATTAAACGTAGGCATCATAGTATCCTTTATTCTTGCAACCTTACTTCCAGGACTTTGTGCTGATGAATAAACTAGTATTTTTTCTTCTGTCACTTTTTATTATACAAGGATGCACACTTAGCATCTCAAAGCCTGATCTTAAGGCAAATATTACAAAAACTGATGTAATTACAATACCAAAGCCAGATTTTTCAGAATCAGACAAAAGCACTGTTCTTTTAACAACTGATTACAACAATGATAAAAGAAAACTAATTGTCCTTACAGAAAACACAAAAAACACTCTTGTTCTGACAGGCGTTACAACATCATATATAAATCTTTTTACATTAACTTATACAAAGGATGGCATAAAGCTTCAGACAAAACTGCCAGAAAGGATGCTTCCACCAGTAAATCAGGTGCTTCTTGATATAATGCTGTGTAAAAGTGAAAATCTAGATAATGAGCTTAATGAGAACTACGTTGTAAAAGACAGCACTGATAAGAGAATAATTACAGATAAACAAGGAAAAATTATTTATAATATCAGCTTTAAATCCATTAATAATAAAAGACTACCAGTTGTAGTAGACAATCAAGAATTTTCCTACAAGATATATTTAAAATACCTATGATATACATTAACGCATACAGTGCAATATGCGCTCTTGGCTCAGATAACGATGAGATAGCAAATGCTCTTTTAAATACACAAAAAGAGTATCTTACAAGAAGCAGTTGCTACCTTAAGGATGAGAAAAGCTCATATTTTGGCGTTATAAATGCTGATCTTAAGGATCTATGTGAATTTGAAGATCATAATTCAAGAAACAACCGCGTTCTTGCAACTCTTGCAGACAGAGTAAAACCAGTCATAGAAAAGCTAAAGCACAGTTATGGATCTGACAGAATCGGTGTTGTTATGGGAACATCAACGTCAGGTCTTGAAGAAACTGCTGATGCACTTAAAGCATACCTGAAAGACGGCTCTAAAAAAGATGATTTTAAATACTCCTATCAGGAATTTGGATCTCCTTCTAACTTTCTTAGTGACTACCTTTCAGTAAAGGGGCCTTCATATACCATATCAACAGCATGCTCATCATCAGCCAGAGCCCTTTTAAGTGCAAAAAATCTTATTGAATCAGGACTTTGTGATGCTGTTATTGCAGGTGGTGCTGATACACTTTGCTCTGTGCCAATTAATGGTTTTGATGCAATGTCAGTACTATCCTATGACAGATGCATACCATTTAATGCAGACAGACACGGCATTAATATCGGCGAGGGTGGCGGTCTTATGGTACTGTCAAAACAAAGATCATCCCTTGTATTAAAAGCTGTCGGACAGTCATCTGATGCATATCATCCATCAGCACCTGATCCTACAGGTGAAGGCGCTATAAGAGCAATGACTCTTGCCTTAAAAGAAGCAAATCTTGAGACATCGGATATAGGCTATATAAATATGCATGGTACAGCAACAAAGCTCAATGACTCTATGGAAGCTTTAGCAGTGTACAGTATGTTTAAAGATTCTGTTCCATGCAGTTCAACTAAATATCTTACAGGTCATACATTAGGTGCTTCAGGTATCCTTGAAGCATGTATTTTATGTCTTTTAATTGACAGAAAACTACCACTTCCAGCACAGGATTTTTCAAAGAACAAAAAAGATGAAGAGCTTAGCGGTATTAAATTTGTAAAAGATACTTTTCATCCTTTAAAAATGAATATGATGTCAAACTCATTTGCCTTTGGCGGAAACAATACCTGCGTAATCATCGGAGAGAATAATGAATAATTATCTTAAACCAAAAGAATATCTGCCTCACGATGAACCTATGGTACTTATAGATGAGGTTTTACATATTGATGAGAATACTACAAGAACAAAGTGCATTATCGATGATGAGCATGTCTTAAAACCATTTATTGAAAAAGACGGTGTACCTTCATTTATTACTCTTGAACTGCTCGCTCAGTCAGTAGGCATCTGGTCTGGATATTTTTCAATAAAAAACGGACAGAAAAAATGTCCTCTTGGAATGGTTATAGGTGGACGAGATATCAGAAATCACAATGAATTTTTCAAAAAAGGATCTGTTTTGGAAATTGAAGTTGTCAAGATTATGCACGATGAGATAATCGGATCTTTTGAAGGATCCATAAAAGAGAACGGTAAGACTGTCTCTACAGGCCGGGTTAATGTTGTTAAGGTAACAGATGATCTGTATAAACAATTATTTAAGAGATAGAAAATGAGACGCGTATTAGTAACAGGAGCCGGTACCGGTCTTGGAAAGGCAATAGCAATTGACCTTGCAAAGCAGGGATTTAATATAACACTTCACTACAGAAACAGTTCAAATGGAGCAAAAGAGGCATTAGATACCATAAAATCTGCAGGCGGTGAAGGATCACTTATCAGTTTTGATATCACAAACAGAGATGCTGTAAAACAGACTCTTGAAAATGATGTTGAGAAAAACGGTGCCTACTATGGTGTAGTATGTAATGCAGGTCTTACAGCTGATGCTGCATTTCCTATGATGAGTGATGATGACTGGGATAAGGTTATTCATACAAATCTTGATGGTTTCTACAATGTTTTAAAGCCTCTTGTTATGCCAATGATTGCAGCACATAAAGGTGGCAGAATCATTGCCATCTCATCAGTATCAGGCATCATGGGTAATCGTGGACAGGTTAACTATTCAGCATCAAAGGCAGGTTTAATAGGTGCTGTAAAATCACTTGCAATCGAACTTGCAAAAAGAAATATTACAGTAAATGCAGTAGCTCCTGGCCTTATTGATACTAATATGGCTGATCTTAATGAAACAGTAAAAAAAGAAATAATAAAATCCATTCCTGCAAACAGAATGGGTAAACCAGAAGACGTGGCTGCAGCTGTATCATTCCTTATGTCTGATAGCGCAAATTATATAACAAGACAGGTTTTATCGGTTAACGGAGGCCTTATATGACAAGAAGAGTTGTTATTGTAGGAACAGGAATGGTAACACCTTTTGGAGAAAGCTGGGATGATAACAAAAAAGGCTATCTCAACTGCAAGAATGCTGTCCGTTATATGCACGAATGGGATGATATAGATGGTCTTGTTTCCCGTCTTGCAGCTCCCTGTGACAGTTTTGAAGCCCCTTTACACTATACAAGAAAGAAAACCCGCTCTATGAGCCGTGTTTCAGTTTTATCAACAAGAGCAAGCGAACTTGCACTGATGATGGCAGGACTAACTGACGATCCACTATTAAAATCAGGAAGATGCGGTATTGCATATGGCTCTTCATTTGGAAGTTCTGAAGCTGTACTGGATTTCGTATCAATTCTGACAAACAAGAGTACAGGTGATCTTACAGCAAACTCATATGTAAAACTGATGCCACATACAACAGCTGTAAATATTGCTCTATTCTTTGGTATTACAGGAAGAATTATTCCAACCTGTACAGCATGTACCTCAGGCTCTATGGCAATAGGTTACGGATATGAGGCAATCAAATTCGGACAGCAGGATATTATGCTTTGCGGTGGCGCTGAAGAGCTTACTGTTGGTGATGTAGGTGTATTTGACACAATGTATGCAACATCTTCAAAAAATGATGCACCTAAACTTACTCCTGCTCCATTTGATAAGGATCGTGACGGTCTTGTCATTGGTGAGGGTGCAGGTACTCTAATACTTGAAGAATATGAGCATGCTAAAGCACGTGGTGCAAATATTCTAGGTGAGATTATAGGCTTTGCAACCAACTGCGATGCAACCCATATTACAGCACCTAACATGCAGACAATGCAGATCTGTATTGAAAGCTCTGTAAAGGATGCAGGTATTGATAAATCTTTAATTAAATATATTTCTGCTCACGGTACAGCAACCTCAAGAGGTGATGTTGCTGAAACTAATGCAACTTTCAATGTATTTGGTGATTCTCCATATGTTTCAACACTAAAAGGCTATTTTGGCCATACTCTTGGTGCTTGTGGTGCAATTGAAGTTATCAGTGGACTATATATGATGAATGAAGGCTGGTTTACCCCAAATCTCAATTTAAAGACTGTTGATCCTGAATGTGGTGCTTTAAATTACATCAAAGATGAACCTTTAAAACTTGAAACAGAATTCATTCAGTCAAATAACTTTGCTTTTGGCGGTATCAATACATCTCTTATCTTGAAGCGTGTGTAATATGGTAAATGTTCTTTTTGTATGTCATGGAAACATCTGTCGCTCACCAATGGCACAGTTTGTTTTACAGTATTTTGTAGAGAAAATGGATCTTTCAGATTCATTTTCTAAGATCCGATCTGCTGCTACAAGTACAGAGGAAATAGGAAATACAGTTTATCCACCTATTGCAAAAATCCTTGATAGACTTGATATTGACTACAAAAACAAGAAAGCAAGACAGATTACAAAATCGGACTGTCGCGAATATGACTATATTATTGTTATGGATGACAATAATCTTAGAAATCTTTTTTACCTGCACTCTGATATAGACAAAACAAAAGTTAGCAAACTGCTCGACTATACAGAAACCCCAATGGATGTTGACGATCCCTGGTATACAAGAGATTTTGAAAGAACATTTGAAGAAATCAAACAAGGATGTGTAGGATTTTTAAAGATGCTCAAACAAAAAGGCATTATTGAATATGATGAAAACCTGTTAGACAAGATATCAGATAAAATCTAATTATTCCTATAAAGGCTTTGACTAAATCAAAGCCTTTTTTAATTGTGTATCTTAAGGATATAAAAACATACTATAACCAAGTATCCAAAAACAGTATTAGTTTTTTTTGATTGTTTTTAATATGATTTATTACACAATAACTAATAAATAAAAAAAGGAAACAATCATTATGAATATTAAGAAATTACTTTTATCCGCGGTTGTATCAACACTTGCTTTTACCTCACTTACAGCTTGCGATGACAAGAGCGCGACTTCAAAAGAGGATTCAAGTGTACCTAAGGTTATTAAAGTTGGTGTAGTACCAGGACCTTACAGAGAGATCCTGGATACATATTTAAACCCAATAGTAAAAAAGAAAGGTCATGAGCTAAAGTTCGTTGAATTCACTGACTGGGTTCAACCTGACTCTTCACTGGAATCAGGTGATATTGATGCAAATCTGTTCCAGCATCAGTTATATCTTGAAGGTATCGTGAAAAATCAGGGACTACACTTATCTTCAGTTGTAAATTTTCCTACACTTGGTATTTATGTATTCTCAGATAAGTTCAACTCTTTAGATTCTATTGAAAAAGGTTCACTTGTTGGTATACCAAACGATCCTGTAAATCTTGCAAGAGCTTTAAGAGTTGCCCGTGATTTAAAGCTTATTACTTTAAATGCAGAAAAAGACGATCAGAAGGCATCTTTAGCAGATATCGAGAAGAATCCAAAGCAGTTAAACTTCGTTGTAATGGAAGCAGCACAGCTACCACGCTCTCTTGATTCAGTTGCAGTAGCTTTTGTACCAGGCAACTATGCTTATGCTGCAAAACTTGATCTGGCAAAGGCTATCGGTAAAGAATCTGTTGCAGAGCCAATCAAACTGGTTATTGCAGTTCAGAATCACCGAGTAAATGGAGTTGGCAAATTCCTAAGAGATGCAGTTTTAGATCCTGAGTTTAAAAAAGGTGTAGATTCAGATCCTGTATTCAAGAACTTTGCAATGCCAAAGTGGTGGAATGAATAATACATTTCCTGAAAAAGAAAGATCTCTGATTTGTATTAGGGATCTTTTTTTTATACAAAACAATTAAATAGGCTCAAATTTTCTTAAAAAAATTTTTTATTAAAGAAATCATTACTAATTGCCGATAACTAAATCAAGAAGATAATTGCTCATAAATTGAGCGGGAGTTTTAAAATGGCAATTTATGTAAATACAAACGTCTCAAGCTTAAACTCTAACAGACAGTTAGGTAAAGCAACTCATTCTCTTGATACAACCTATAAGCGTTTATCATCAGGTTTAAGAATTAACTCAGCAAAAGACGATGCTGCAGGTTTACAGATTTCAGATAGATTAACATCTCAGATTAACGGTCTAAATCAGGGTAACCGTAATGCTAACGACGGTATTGCTCTTGCACAGACAGCTGAAGGTGCACTTGATGAAGTAACCAACATGTTACAGCGTATCCGTACCTTATCACTGCAGTCTGCAAACGGTACTAATACAACAGCTGATCGTGGTGCTATTCAGGCTGAGGTAAAATCTTTATGTGATGAAATCAACCGTATTTCAAGTAAGACCACCTTTGCAGGTCAGGAAATATTAGCTGGTAAAGGAAGAGGTCTTGTAGATAAAACAACAGGACAGATTTCATTCCAGGTTGGTGCAAATGCTAATGATACAATTTCTGTAAATTTATGTAAGGCATTTAATATTAGCTCAATGTTCACTGCTGTAACAGGTGATGCAGACGCAATGGATGCTGATAAGAGAGCATTTGCTGTATCTACAGCAGAAAAAGCTCAGAAAACTTTAGCAACTATTGATAAATTTATAGCTCATGTTGACAAGGCTCGTGGTGAGTTAGGTGCTGTACAGAACAGACTAGAGTCAACAATTGCAAACCAGTCAAATATTGCTGAAAACGAGTCAGATGCACGTTCACGCATCCGTGATACAGACTATGCAGAGGAAGCAGCAAACTTATCACAGCAGACAATTGTTCAGCAGGCTGCATCATCAATGCTGACCCAGGCTAACAGCCGTCCACAGATTGCTTTAAGTCTTCTTGGCTAATATATAGTGAATTATTTAATCCTGTTATCAATGATAACAGGATTTTTTTTATGCAACATTAAATCCAAGCAATCTTAGTTTTTCTTTAAAACAATCCTGAACGCCTTCAAGAGTAACAGTCTGCAGTTCATGCCTTTCTCTGTAATTTTTTCTAAGCAGATCAAAACTTGCAGCATCAGTAAAACTTGCCTTAAAAAGATCAGCATCATAAGTAACATTGTAAATACTGTTTACAAGTCTGTATAAAAGATTTGTATCATATGACTTTATACTGTCTGAAAGAACTATTCTTGTGATCTCAGCAGATGGCATCTGATAATTTATGTTTATATCTGAGTTAAGAACCTTTTTAAGTTCATTTGCAAGCATCACATTTGCTCTTCTTTTTGATTCATATGAATATCCTGCAATGTGAGCTGTTGCTCCCTGAACATAGTTTAAAAGCTCTTTTTCCTTGATTTCAGGCTCACCTTCAAATACATCTAGAAATACTTTTAAATCACTGCGCTGTTTTAGCACATTAAGCAGATCACTGTTATTGATGACCTCACCTCTAGCAGCATTAATCAATATTGCGTTTGGTTTTAATTTCATCAACTGCTCTTTGCAAAGCATATAATGAGTTTTATACTCACCATCCTTAATTAAAGGCACATGCAGTGTCACAACGTCACAGTTTAAGACCTCATCTAAACTTGCACCACATGACAAGTCGCCCCCCTTAAATCTTGGGGGATCGCAAACAACAGGTTTCATATCAAGACCTAAAGCCTTATTTAAAACCTGTGAGCCAACACAGCCACAGCCAACAATACCAATGCTTTTACCTGCAAGGGGAATTGAAAATCTTACTGACAGATTTAAAAGAACTGACAGAACATAGTCTCCAACTGACTCACAGTTGTTTCCTTTTGCGTTGGTATAAGGGATCTTCATAGAATCTAAAAGTACAGTATCAAAGTGATCCATACCTGCTGTTGCAGTGCCAACAAACTTGAGTTTTTTTGCCTTTGATAAAAGCTCTTCATTAACTTTGGTAATTGATCTTGTAATAAGTACATCTGTATCTTCAAGATCGTCACAGTTAATATTACGACCGTTTTTTAAAACTACCTGACCGAATGGGGAAAACACCTCAACAGAATTTGGCAGAGCCTCGTCGCATAAAATTTTCATATAATTCTCCTTTGCAGACATATTATACAAAATTCTGTGTCGAATAATTATTCATCAAAGCTGTATAAATATTGTATAATTAAGCAAATTTTTTCTGGGGGTTAATATGTCATCTGAAATTACAGTAGATTACAAAAATTCAAGTACAAAAGCATTATTACTAGGTTCAGGCGAGCTTGGTAAAGAGGTTGCACTTGAACTTCTTCGTTATGGTGTTGATGTTACTGCCTGTGACAGATATGACAATGCTCCTGCTATGTCTGTAGCACAGCACAAAGCTGTTATCGATATGCGTGATGGTGCTGCTTTAAGAAATCTTATAGAAACTTTAAAGCCTGACTATATTATTCCAGAAATCGAAGCTATCGCTACAGAAACCTTAATTGAACTTGAAGAAGAAGGCTATAACGTAGTACCTTCAGCTCATGCTGCTAACATCACAATGAACCGTGAATCAATCAGAAATCTTGCAGCAAATGAGCTTGCTTTACCAACATCACCATTCTTCTTTGCGTCAAGTATTGAAGAAATACATGAGCATATAAGATCAATTGGTTTTCCATGTATCATGAAGCCAATTATGAGTTCATCTGGTAAAGGTCAGTCAGTTTTAAAATCAGAAGCTGACATTGAAAAAGCTTTTAAGGATGCATGCGAAAACGGCCGTGGTGGTATCAACCGCGTAATTGTTGAAGGTTTTGTAAAATTCGATAAGGAAATTACTCTACTGACAATCAATGCTGTAGATGGAATCCATTTTTGTAATGCAATCGGTCATCACCAGGTAAACGGTGATTACCATGAGTCATGGCAGCCAGAAGAACTTTCAGAAGAAGTTATAATGGAGTCAAAGCGTATTGCCTCTACTATCGTTAGTGCTTTAGGCGGATACGGTATTTTCGGTGTTGAACTGTTTATCTGTGGCAACAAGGTTATATTCTCTGAGTTATCTCCAAGACCACATGATACAGGCATGGTAACCATGATTTCTCAGGATCAGAGCGAATTTGCACTTCATGTAAGAGCTTTATTAGGTCTTCCTATTGGTAAAATCACCTTCTTTGGTCCTTCAGCATCAGCTGCTGTTCTAGGAAATGGAAAAGGCACTCACTTCAAGTTCTCAAAGCTTGCAGATGCTTTAGGTGTAACACCAAGCTCTCAGCTTAGAATCTTTGCAAAGCCTGATATTGATGGTGAAAGACGTTTGGGTGTATGCCTTGCACGTGGAAAAAATGTAAATGACGCTGTAGACAACGTTAAGAAGATGCGTTCTTTACTTGAGATTGAGATTACACAGTAAGCTATGGATTTATCAAATTACCAGAAGATGGATGTTTTTATCCTATTTTCTTGTGTGAATATGAAATTAAGAGATGAATACTCATCTTTAACTGATTTGTGCAAAAGTCTGGATCTTGATATGGATACTCTAAAAGATAGACTTAAGCAAGCTGGCTTTGAATACGATGAGGCACAAAATCAGTTTAAATAATGCTACCTTTTGTTAATTCTCATTATCTGTTTATTATTTCTCATCCTATCTGTGCCCCTGGCACAGATAAATCAGCTCTTGCAGCTGTAAGCTACTTTATTACTGATGCAGCATACAATACAGTTGCAAAAATGCAGCAGTTAAGATGTAAAAGACCTGATTACATTCTCCCATCACCAAATTATCTGTACTCTCAACAAATTGATCCTTACACAACTGATAAGGGTGATAGCGAGCTTGATTTCTATACAAAACTAGAAAAACTTTTACTAACACCTAATCTTAAGATTTTTACATGGTCCGTTAGAAATCTTTCTATTATAGAAAGCATTGCCTATAGAACACTTCAAGATCAGAATCTGCTAGACAGTATCAGTAATATTACTGATATTAACAAGGTTTTAAAGGTACACGAAATATTTGATACAGGAGAGTGCTCTAAATCAGATAATCTTATTGTATGTGCACAAAAATACGGTTTTGTTTCAAATAAAGATGAAAGTGACTATATAAACCGTCTTAATGCGCTAATGCATCTTGTAAAGCATCTAGAACAGGTTAATCCTCAATTATTAAGATATACCTTATCTGATAGAGCAAACAAAATATCTGAAGTAAAAGATGCAATAAGCAAAGGAAACTGTCTTGTTAATTATTCAACAAAACATCATGAACTTGAGATTTTAAAACCAATCATATGTAATGATGTTTACATAAAGGCAAATTATTTTGATGGTGGCAGCGTTACTGAAAAATACTACTCTTTTAATAATGCCAATCTTTTTGCACCTGTAAAAGTACTAACAGAAAAAAGACAGAAGCTTATTAACATAGATGTAGCATCAATCTTAAGTTTGCTTAACAATGCT
This sequence comes from Succinivibrio faecicola, assembly GCF_019448115.1. GTDB lineage: Bacteria > Pseudomonadota > Gammaproteobacteria > Enterobacterales > Succinivibrionaceae > Succinivibrio > Succinivibrio faecicola. The sequence continues at coordinate 118,711 of NZ_JAGFNY010000001.1, forward strand.
ACTGCAGATAATAACTTTGCTCCTTTTAGTTTACTAATCAATAGAAATAAAGCTTATACACCATCTGACATTCAGTTTTTCAATCAATGCCAGACAATGAACAAGTTTGTTATTGATGAGGCACCTCTTAATTGTTCACATGATTTTAGACAGTACATTTTAAAATTCAGAGGAAACAATTTTAAGAAGACTCTTATAGATACAGAGCTTAATCAGTACTATAAAATCTGTATTAATGAAATTAGAAAGCAGTCCAGGATCTACAGCAGTGAACTTAACTCTCTTATTTCTATCGATGATGGAAAGAATGAAAAGACTGTAAAGATAATCAATTCTCTTGTCAGCTACATAAATGATCTATAAAAAAAATCTGAGATTTTTAATCTCAGATTTTTTATCCTACTATCTATTTTGCAGCTTTTTTACCTGCAGTTTTCTTTGTTGTACTCTTTTTTGCAGTTGAGCTTTTAGTGGTCTTTTTGGTACTTGTTTTTGAAGCACTCTCCTGTATTTCCCACTTCTTCTCATCCTCATTATAGAATGCTACAAAGCTTGTATTCTTTCCATTTGCATCAAGAGACATGACATACTGCTTTTTACTCTTTCTTGAAAAACGCACTTCAGTCTCATTACCATCAGCATCATAAGCAGGTGCATCACATAAATAATGAAATTTTGGTGATATTCTGTCTTTGAAGCGTAATAGCTCTAATACCTTAGGAGGTCTTGTCTCTCTGACCTTTGGGAAATTATGAGCTGCAAGGAAAAGACCTGAAGCTCCATCTCTTAGAACATAATGTGCACCAGGTGCCTTACATTCAAGCTCAGGCAGATCAACAGGATCTTCTTTTGGTGGAGCTACCTGACCATTTTTTAAGATCTTTCGAGTATTGCCACAGTCCTTGTTTGTGCAGGCCATATATTTTCCAAAACGACCTTCTTTTAAAACCATTGTTGAGCCGCACTTTTCACATGGGATCTCAGGGCCTTTCTCAATTTCAGAGTCAAAAACACCTGTTTCCATAAGATATCCACCACAGTTAGGAGTAGAACACAGATGGAGCTTATGCTTTTCATCAATGATATATGAATCCATTACGCTATGACATTTCTCACAGCGTGGACGACTTCTTAGAATATTTGCCTCTTCTTCATCTGTAAGATTTGACTTGTTAAGAGAACTGATATCCAAAGAACGCAGATTGAGTGTCTTGTGGCATCTGTCCTGAACTTTCTTAACTGATTTATCATAAAAACCAAGACATGACAGGAACATACCAGTTTTACCTGACTGCACAGCCATATTGAATTTCTTACACTCAGGGCACTTGAAATTCTTAATCTCTAAAGGAGAATTCTCAGGCATACCTCCATCATCAAATGGTTTTTGAGCTTCAGTTAATTCCTTTTCAAAGCTTGAATAGAATTTATCAAGACTGTTTATCCAGTCAATTTTTCCATCTGCAATTTCATCTAAAGAATCTTCCATAGAAGCGGTGAAATTCTTATCCATCAGATCTTTAAATGAGAATCTCAGACGGTCAGTTACAATTTCACCCATTCTCATAGCATAGAAGCGACCTGAAACAATATTCACATAGCCTCTTTCCTGAATGGTTGAAATGATTGAAGCATAAGTAGATGGTCTGCCAATACCATCCTTTTCAAGCTCTTTTACCAAAGTTGCTTCAGAGAAACGTGCAGGTGGCTGTGTAAAATGCTGTGATGGAATAATTTCATCAAGGCATAAAACATCACCAACCTTTAACTCTGGCAGTAAAACTTCTTCATTCTTATTGAGATTATAAATACGCTTAAAACCATCAAAGATAATATGTTTACCGCTGATTTTAAGTGTATAGTCAGAAGCTTTAACGCTTACATTGGTTGTCTCATATTCCTGAGCTACCATCTGTGAAGCTAGATATCTTGCCTTGATTAAGGCGAACAGTCTTTGTCCGTCTCTGTCAACATTTGCAGGAAGTGGATCGAGTGGATGAGATGGTCTTATAGCTTCATGAGCTTCCTGAGCAGATTCTTTTGACTTGTAGTAATTTGGCTTTTCAGGAAGATAGTTCTTGCCGCACTCATTCTCAATAATGGTTCTAGCATTTGCAATAGCTTCATCAGATAGATTTACACTATCGGTTCTCATATAGGTTATAAGACCCATTTCGTATAAATGCTGAGCAACCATCATGGTCTTTTTAACAGAAAAACCAAGTCTTATGTTAGCAGCCTGCTGTAGTGTTGATGTTGTAAATGGAGGAAGAGGAGACTGTTTGCCTTTTTTAGTCTCGATATTATCAACAGTGAACTTTGAGCTCTTCAGTGTTTCAACAGCTGAATATGCCTCATCCTTGTTTGAAGCATTAAACTTTTTGCTGCCCTTGTTTGTAACAGAAAGCTTGAACTGCTCGTTTGCAGAATTTGAAACCATTGCATCAATATTCCAGTATTCTTCAGGAATAAATGATTTAATCTCTCTTTCCTTATCAACAATTAGTTCAACTGCAACTGACTGAACACGACCTGCAGATAAACCTCTTGCCACCTTTTTCCAGAGTAAAGGAGAGACCATAAAGCCTACAACTCTGTCTAAAAAGCGTCTTGTCTGCTGAGCATTTACAAGATCCATATTAATCTTGCCAGGATTTGCAAAAGCCTTATCAATTGCAGCTTTGGTAATTTCAGGATATTTTACTCTGAAATACTTTTCATCCTTTCCACCTAAAACTTCCTTTAGGTGCCATGCAATAGCTTCTCCTTCTCTATCCAAATCAGTTGCAAGATAGATTTTGTCAGCATCTTTAGCAAGTTTTTTCAGTTCAGCTACAACCTTGTGCTTGTCAGGCATGATTTCATAGTTTGCCTTCCAGTGATTCTTTGGGTTAACACCCATTGTCAGTGCAAGAGATTCCTCTTTAGACAGCTTCTTTTTTTCAGTCTTGGAATCTTTCTGTGCTGCTGCACTGGCTAAATCTCTAATATGACCAACACTTGCTTTAACTATATAGTTGTCACCCAAGTATCTATTAATAATAGATGCCTTTGATGGCGACTCCACAATAACTAAAGACTTACCCATATATAAACCTACACTCTGTCCTATTAAAATCTTAAATTATTATCTTTATTGAATACTCTGTTTTCAACTTCATTTGCAACAGAGCTTGTCCATGCCTTAACACTCATGAACTTTGACAATCGATTAAGAAGAGATTTCTTTTCTTTTTTCTTCACTACGATCTTTATAGCACATACTTTTGTATATGCTAGTGTTTTTTGTAAATATGCATCAAAAGTGTCTATCTCGTCAACCAACCCAAGCTTTTGTGCATCAGAAGCAAGCCAGAACTCACCAGTTGCAACCTCATCAAGATTTATTGATGGTCTGTACTTTGAAACTACATTCTTAAAGTTATTATGAATAAGCTCAAGCTCATTTTTAAACTTCTCACGAGCTTCATTTGTATTCTCACCAAACATAGTAAGAGTACGCTTGTACTTGCCTGCTGTAACCTGCTCATAGTCAACATCATGCTTTTTAAGCACTTTGTTAAAGTTTGGGATCTGAGCTACAACACCGATTGAACCTACATATGCAAAAGGAGCTGCAACGATAGTATTTGCAACACAGGCCATCAGATAACCGCCTGAAGCTGCAACATTATCAATGCAGACTGTTAATTTTACATTTTTATCACGTAATCTTTGAAGCTGTGATGAGCAAAGACCATAAGTATTTACAACTCCGCCTGGAGAGTTGAGATTCAGGATAACCATATCCTTGTCTGTTGCTACATCTAAAATAGTATTAATCTTCTTGATAAGAGTTGAAACCTCACTTGCATGAGTATCACCGGTAAACTCAATAACAAAGACTCTCTCTGGGCAGAATAAGCCTTCGTCTTCTCTTTTCTTTATCAGTAAGGACTTTTGCTTTTTTAGCTCTTCAATTCTTATCTTTGAATTTTTTTCTTTTAGTTTCTTGTCTTTTTTCTTTTCATTAGCATCTTTAGATGAATCAAATTCTTCAATAGCATCTTCAATTGAAGCTTTTCTGTCATCATAAATCTGTTTTAAATCAGAGAATACAAGCTTTTCATTGTCTTCATCTAAACAGTTATCTTCAGTCTTCACCTGTTTTATGGCAGTAATAACAAAGATAAATGCAAAACTGATTAGTGCAATAAGAATGAAAGATTTTGATGTAAACAGACCTAAAGAGATCAGAAAATCCATATTTATTCCTTATTTAATACAGAAGAAGACTGTGTAAAACCTTTTTGTGTCAGTTTAATACCGTCATCTAAAAGTTCAATTAACTGAAGTTTATAAAGACCACCAATAGCCTTTTTGAATTTACCTTTTGACATATGCAGATAATCTTCAATTTCCTGAGGATCTGACTTGTCATTAAGAGGTATAAAACCATCTGCACGTTTCAAAATGGATAATAAAAGCTTTGAAGCATGCTCAATTCCCTTTACACCAGGCTCCTGCAAAGATACATCAAGCTTGCCATCATCACGAACATTAGTGATGTATCCTTCATAACGTTTTCCGATTCTAACAGGCTCTTTAAGCTCTGATTTGTACATAAGGGCATATACACTGTCGTTTACAACAGTTCTAAAGCCAAGAGGTGTATGAGATACAGGAACGCAAGTTACTCTTTGCCCTCTTTTAAACTCACCTTTTTTAGCTGCATCCTTGATATAGCGGTTATATCTTTGTGTGCCGAAAAGTCTGCCCTGTTCATCTATTGTAACTAAAACAAGCACTGACTTTCCAACCTCAAATTCTGAGCGCTGTTCTGATACAGGAACAATCAGATCTTTAGGAATACCAAGATCCATATAAACAGTGCCACAGTCGATAGACTTTACAGTAAGTCTTCCGACCATTCCGCACTCAAGGTATGGATGTTTTGCTGTTGCAAGTACTCTGTTACCATCCTTGTAAAGGAATACTCTTAACATATCTGATACTTTTAAAGATGCAGGAAGCTGAGATTTAGGTACGAACAGTGAGCCGAAAATATCAGCATCAACAAAAGCCCCCTGATCGGTTATTTCAAGCACTTCAAGCTCAATCATATGGCCAATTTTAATCATATCAGACATAGCAATTTCCTAAATAATTTGTACCCTGCCATAATATATGAAAAAAGCCACTCTTATTTCAAGAATGGCTTCTTATATTTCACACAGCGATCGATTAAATGCGCATAAAGTCGATGTGTAAAATACGCTCTGAAACTGGGTGACGCTGAATGTCAACAGGCTTTACCTTGATTGACTTGCCGTCTAAGTTTAATTCTACACCAGTGTAGAACTCTTCCTTTAATGCAGCTGTGATAACTTTCTTCTCATCTAAAGTTACTGAAACAGCTTCTTTGCCCTGGCCGATAACGATAGCTGGGGTCTTGAACTCACGACGTAGGCGGCGGCTCGCACCTCTTCCCATGTCAGTACGTGAAGTAGCATCTAAAACAATTGCCATTTTCAACATTTCCTAAAATTGGTTAAACAAAATATATACTGTGCAATGCGACCATAAACACAGACTGCAATATTATACAGATAAAATAATAATTTTCAAGCATTTAAAACAATCGCTGCGATCTTATTATATTTAAAGAGATTTTTTATCTGACTGTTTTAATTTTGTGAGTTGCAATAAATGTGAATAACATGATTTACTATATAATCCACGCAGTATCAGTTTAATATAAGAGATAAAACATGACACAGTACATAAGACCATCAAAAGATCAGTCATTCATGGAAATTGCTGTTGCTGTTTCCATGAGATCAACATGCCTTAGAAGAAGATATGGCGCTGTTATCGTATCAAAGGACGGAAGAATCGTATCTACAGGTTACAACGGAGCTCCAAGAAACAGAGCTAACTGCGTTGACTTAAAAGAATGCCTTCGTGAAAAATGCAAGATTAAGCCAGGCACTCACTATGAGCTTTGCAGAGCTGTTCATGCTGAGGCAAACGCTATTGTTAACGGCAATCCTTTAGATGTTGTCGGCGCAACCTTGTATCTTGCTGGTACTGATGCGGCAAGTAACAATGCTACAAAACAGATGAGACCATGCTCAATGTGCCAGAGACTTATTTTAAATGCACAGATTGCACGAGTTGTAATGAGAGATGTTGACGGAAATCTAGTTAGCGAAGATCCGCTGACATGGGATGATGATCTTCCAGAAAAAATTGCAAGAGATATGAATCTTGCAACAGATTAGCATTTATATTTGATATGTATGCATCAGCACTGATGCATACATAAATTTCAAAATCTTTTTAAATTTCTTCTAGGAATTTTGGATAAAGATAATCTGCTCTTTCATCAATTCTTGAAGGGTCATAGTTTCTTCTGTCATTACAGTTCATATCAGATATTGTTTCCATATCAGATGTTGTAATATCAAAAAAATAAAGATCAGAGTTTTGAACAATCTTGTCTTCGCTGACAGCTTTTGGTATTGCAACAATTCCTCTTTGAATGCACCATCTTAAAAGGATCTGACTTGAGGTTGCCTTATAATAATCACGCATGCCAATAAGTCTTGGATCATCAAGAATAAGTCTTCCTTCTGCACCTAAAGGAGAATATGCCTCCATAGTAATTTTATTTCTTCGACAGAAATTTATTAGATCTTTTTCTGTATTTAAAGGATGAATTTCAGTCTGATTAACCTGTGGTGGCAGTTCATAACCAAGATCTAAAATTTTCTGAACCTGCTCTATATTGAAGTTACAAACACCAATTGCTCTGCAAAGACCTTCCTGCTGCAACTTTACAAGCTCTTCATACACCTTTTCAAAACCTTTTTTAGGCCAGTGAATAAGGTATAGATCAGCATATTCAAGTTTAAGTCGCTTTAAGGAATCTAAAAGGCCTGCTCTTGGATTATCAAAGTCTGTAACCCAAAGCTTTGTAGTTACAAAAAGATCATCTCTTGTAATACCTGAATCTCTAAGTGCTCTGCCAATTGTCTTTTCGTTATTATAGATTTTGGCTGTATCAATAAGTCTATAGCCATTATCTAAGGCACATCGAACTGCATTATAGGTTTCATCACCAGATTTCATTCTATAGGCACGAAGACCTAAAAGTGGCATTTTTACATCATTGTTTAAGGTAACAGTAGATTTGATACTAAGTTCCATCAGACCCTCTGCATTTTTTCATAGGCATTTACAAGAACAGATTCATCTGCTCCAAGTTCATGCATATGCAAACTTAAATAGTTTCTAAAATGTCTTGCACCTTTACATCCGTTAAAAAGATTAATGGTATGAATACCAAGATGGTGAAGACGATTTCCATCCTTTACAAAATCATGAGCCATTTTTATTACACTGTCAAATACCTGCTCTCGAGAAAGTATTGCTGATCCATCATTGTAAATCATGGAATCTACAGATGCTAAAAGATATGGATTATCGATTATTGCCCTTCCAAGCATAACGCCGTCAACGTAATTTAGGTGCTCTTTGCAATCATCAATATTTAGTATTCCACCATTAATTGTAATGCTAAGATCAGAAAATTCCTGTTTTAAATCATATACACGCTGATAATCCAAAGGAGGAACTGTTCTGTTCTCCTTTGGAGACAGGCCGTTAAGCCATGCCTTTCTTGCATGAAGAATAATATGACGAGAGCCAGTCTTATAAACAGATTCAACAATTTTTCTTGTATATTCAGTTGAATCAAGATCATCAACACCGATTCTTGTCTTGACTGTGACAGGTATAGATACGGCATCCTGCATTGCCTTTAAACAGTCTGTGATAACATCTGGTGTTTTCATTAAAATAGCACCAAAAGATCCCTGCTGTACCTTATCTGATGGACATCCTGCATTTAGATTTATAGCACTGTAGCCAAATTTTTCACCGATTTTACAGGCTTTAGCAAGAGTTTTGGGATCAGAGCCACCTAACTGAAGTGTGCATGGATTTTCACTCTCATCATGCTCTATTAAATATTCCTTGTTGTGCACTAAAGCTGCAGCTGCAATCATTTCTGTATACAGCATAGCCTTTTTTGTCATAAGTCTTGCAAACTTTCTGAAAGTTCTGTTTGTAACATCAATCATTGGTGCTACAGAGAATCTGTCAGCATCTGTAAACTGGTATTTGTTCATATTTATCCATATAAAAAGGCGGGCAAAAGCCCGCCTTGACTTATAAAAATTACTAGTCTTCGAGCTCACCTGATATAAGTTTTGCCACGCTCTGATCAAAGTATTTCTTTTCAAGTGCAGGCAGTGTTGATGTATAGCCTGATACTTTTGATAAAAGAGCCTTTCCATTCTCATCATCAGGTTTTGATAGGAACTGACCTATCAGCATACCAAGTTTCTCCATCTGAGATGCCTTGATACCACGTGTAGTAGCAGGCAAAGATGAGAATCTTACAGCATCGTACTTGATATTAGGATTATCAGTTAAAACCTGAGCAATTCTAACATGAATACCAAGATCAGCCAAAAGCTCCTGCGCACCTCTGGCTGAAATTGCACAGTTTCTTGTATCAATCATAACAAGATGTGACTGCGTTTTTGAACCGATAATCTTCATGCCACCTGCTTCAAGTCCCTTTGCAAGTGCCTTTGCATTTTCAAGAACATCCATACAGTAGTTTTTAAAACCTTCTGTCTTCATTTCATGTAATCTTGCAGCAAGAGATGATAACTGAGGTGATAATAAACCTGTATGACCTAACAGATTTTCAGTTCTCTGAATAACACCGGATAATTCCTTCTTACAGAGAATTACAGCACTTTGAGGTCCCTGCATAGCACCGTGAGTTGAGAAAGTCACGATATCAGCATATTTCATTGGATTGTCAATTACACCTGCTGCAGTTAATGATGCAGTCTGAGACAGGTCACACCATAAAAGAGCACCAACTTCCTTTGCAATCTTTGAAAAGCGTAAAAAGTCTATTGGTAGTGAATAGTTTACAGGTGAAATAATGATAAGCTTAGGTCTGTTCTCTAATGCAAGCTTCTCAACATGATCCATGTTAAGTTCCTGAGTTTCAGGATCGATACCGAAGTTTACAAATCTGAATGCAAGATTCTCGGTATTGCAATGCTCTTTCTTTCTAAGATCCAATGACATGATAACATCACCTCTGGATGTTAATGCATTGAATACCACTCTTGATGCAGCCTCAATAGTAACAGTCTTAACAGAAGCAAAAGGAGCTTCAAAAACCTCACACAGTCTTTTAACTGTGAGAGCCTCTAATGAATCAACCTTGCCAAGTGTCAGTGTGTTGACAGAATTTACAAGGATACTTCCCATGATGGATGCACAAATTGGTGAAGTTGAGTTCTCATCAGGAATAAATGAGATGCTTCCATGCTGGCGCTCAATTTCTTTTACAAAATATGCATACAGATCCTTGTCAAAATTCTTAATAACGCCAAGTGAATTCATAATAAACTCCTTTTCTCTTTTTTATTTATTGTTATAAAACCTATATCTTAATAAAAGGCCATGCTACAGGTATTATCAGCATACACAGGATAAGACTGATTACAATTAGTGGAAGACCAACTTTTAGATAGTCTTTAAAATGCATACCTGATGGACTTAGAATCAGGGTATTGCAAGGTGTTGCAATTGGAGTTGCAAATGAACATGATGCACCAATTGCACAGGTAATCAAAACGCCATAAGGTGATACGCCAAGCTTGTTTGCAATACTCATTGCAATAGGAATTAATAGTGCTGCTGTAGCGGTATTTGGCATAAACTGTGTTAATGAGCATGAAATCAAGAATAAAGCTGCAATGATGCTTATATCAGATGGGTGCTCACCTACAACTGAAACTACTGTATTTGCAATTAGCTCACCTGCACCTGTCTTCTGCATTGCTGTTGCGACCGGCAGCATACCTGCAAACAAGAAGATGGTAACCCAGTCAATACCCTTGTAGGCCTGCTTTTCAGAAATACAGCCTGTAACTACGCACAATAAAGCTGCAATAAGACTTACCATAGCAGGAGAAAGACCAGGGATTCCAACAATAAGACCTAAAATTACGAAAATCAGGATACAGACAGCTAAAATTCTCTGACGTCTTGAACCTACAACGCCCTTTGACTGCATGATAATGCCGCCGTCAGCAGACTTTTGTGGCAGGATCCTTCTTCCTACAAAGTACATAAAAGCAACAGCACTAAGACAGATAGGAAGACCTATATATGAGAATTCAAAAAAGCCGTATGACTCATAGCCATTGGCAGTGATTTCGGCAACAGCCAACATATTAGGAGGAGTACCTACCATTGTAAGCATACAGCCGACATTTGCAGATACAGCAAGTGCCATAAGAATAGGAGCTGATGGAATCTTTGCACTTACACATACACCTATTACCATAGGCATAAGGCATGCTACAGTACCTGTATTAGATGCAAATGCAGACATAACGATAGTAAGAGTCATCAAGGACAGAATTAAAGGCCCCTGATTGGTACCAACATTTCTTACAACAAAATTACCAATTGACTGGGCAAGACCAGAATCGAGCATAGCGGCACCAACAACGAACATACCGCCAAATAAAATTACGTTTGAATTTGAAAAACCGGAAAAACACTCCTGAGGAGTTAAAATGCCCAAAAGTCCTAAGGAAACAGAAGCCATAAGTGCTGATACCGCAATAGGTATATATTCGGTAACAAAAAGAAAAGCTACTGTAGCTAGTACCAGTAATGTAATAACAGCTGAATCCACTAACTGCTCCTTATCCTTTTAACCATAATTTTTTACTAAGTCTTATCTAATTTTATCCAATCACTGTGCATATTCTGTGAGTTTGAGCAAAGGATTTAATTCTAACTATCTGTTTTTCAACTATTTGTTAAGTATTTCAAACTTTAAATGATTATCTTTACCGATAAGAAAACATATGACAGAGTTTTTTTTGTGACAAACAATGCATTTTGCAACCTTACAGAATTTAGACAATTGAGTTAAAAGGACAAATTTTGTTGTATATGGTAGAATAGAAAAATCATGATAAACATAAAAGTGACCACCAATACAAAAAAAGAAGACTATATTGCAATTGAGAGGGAAACCGGTGCCATTGCTCTACCAAGTAAGCACCTGTTCGGTATATTCTCAGTTGGCATAATTTCCGTTTTTCTTGCACTGCCTTTTGGTCAACTTATTCCTACAGATTCTTCCCCTTTTACCGCCTATTCAACAGGAAAGAAAGAAAAAAATCAGGTCCTAGAGCTGCAGTATCTGAAAAATGATGAAGCACTTGCAGAAAAGAATATTGTTATCTCTGAGGCTGCAGGATCAGAGGAAAACTATGATGATGAAATTGCAACAGAAGTTCTTATTGCAGATAAGAGTGATGACAATGTTGTAATCAAAGATTCATCTGTGGATGGAGAAAAAGTTGCTCAGCCTCTAAGAGACAGATTTACAGCAAAATCTGAACAGGCTATTGCAGATGAAGCAAAGGCACAGTCTAAGGAATTTATCGAAAATGTTTTAACACCTGAGAAGATCAGTGCCCAGAAGAAAAGAGGAAACTGGTATGAACAGACTGTCAGAAGAGGCGACTCTCTTTACAAGATCTTCTCTTATCTTAATCTGTCAAAGGAAGATTATAAGAAAATCACCTTTGCCGGCAGAAAAGAAAATCTTTCATTAACAATCGGTGACAAGCTTCAGTTCCTTATTGACAAGGATAATACTCTGCTTGAGATTTTCATTCCTGTTGAGAACCAAAAACAGCTTCATTTTGTAAGGGATTCTGAGACAAACAAAGATCATTTTACAATGGTGAAAATTGACAGACTCTCAGAACAGCAGGATACTCTGATTGCAAATGATATCAAAGATGCCTCAGATATGCCGTCTGTTGCACTTGCAAAAACCAAGGCACTTGAAGAGCAGGCTGCAAAACTAGAAAAAGAACAGATGGAAAAACAGCGTTTAGCTCTTCTTGAAAAGGAAAAGGCAAGAAAAGAACTTCAGATCCAGAAGCAGAAGGAAGCTTTAGAAAGAAAAGAGTTAGCTTTAGCTAAAAAGCGCGAACAGCAACATCAGAAGCTTCTTTTAACAACAAACAGACCACGTCTGTTAATTGCTACAATCAACAAGAATGAGAACTTTGACAGAGCTGCAAAGAGAGTTGGTCTTACAAATTCTGAGATCCGTTCTATAAAGAACCAGTATCACGGAAAACTTAATGTAAGAAAATTAAGAGCCGGCGATAATTTCAGGGTTCTTTTCAACGGTATCGGTAACAAGTCAACAATGACCGCTATCGTTATTGATTCAAGAGAATATGGTGTTATTCCGCTCTACCGTCATCCTCAAAATCATATTTTCTATCAGGAGAATGAATACAATCCAACCTCAGGTGTATTCAGACGTTTCCCAATTATGGGTCAGGTTAAGGTAAGCTCACCTTTCAATCTGAACAGATTCCATCCTGTAAAGAAGGTAATAAGACCTCACTACGGTGTTGACTTCAAACTGTCTATCGGTACACCAATCTATGCTCCTGCTGATGGTGTTGTAACATATGCAAGCTATATGAGAGGCGGTGGCTATACAGTCAAGATTACACACAAGGGTGGTTACTCTACTGTTTATATGCATTTATCAAAGTTTGACGTCAAGAAAGGCGATGAGGTACATATAGGTCAGATGATTGCAAAATCTGGCAACACAGGTATCTCAACAGGACCACATCTGCATTATGAGGTTCATGTAAACGGGCGTGTGGTTGATCCTCTAAAGGTAGATCTTCCATCAGGTACTCCTGCTATGGCAAGACGTTTAAAGGATTCATTTAACAATACTGTATTTATTCTGAAAACAGAACTGTACAAAAAAGAACTTGCAGAACATACAGAAGAACTTGCAAACTGACAAAATAAGGAATAACTGTGCTTAGCGAAAAGGACTTTACAGAAGAGGCTCTTGCTGTTTTAAAATGGCTTGTTGCTATTCCATCTATCACCAGAACATCAGGTGATGAAATCATCAATCATACTATCTACAATACCGTAGCAGAATTTACCTATTTCAAGAATCATCCTGACTATCTTAATTATATTACTCACGATGATCAGAAAAATCACTCCTTTACCGCTTTTGTCAGAAGAGATATTCTGACAACACAGACTCTTGTTGTAATGTGCAATACTGACACCTCATCAAACGAGGTTTTCGGTACATTAAAATCTTATGCATTTAAATCAGATGAGTTAAAGGAAAAATTAAAGACACTGCAGCTTAGCGCTGAACAGTTGGCAAAAATCAATGATCCAAACAATATCTACGGTCTTGGAAGTTTTGAAAACAAAGCTCCTATCGCAGGTATGCTGATTTTGCTTAAATATTTTACAGAAAGACTATGGGAGCTTCCTGTAAACCTTCTGTTTATCTGCAACAGTGAGTCATTAAACGGTCATGAGGGTATAAGAACATGTCTTCCATATATCCATGAACTTATAAATGAGCAGAAAATTGATCTTAGTTTGGCTCTTACATTCAAACCAGAATCAATGTTCAAAGATTCACAGTCACTGTCTCTTTATACAGCTAACATGGGTAAGGTTGAAGCTGGTTTCTATATCTTTGGTGAAGGTACAGACTCAGAGCAGCCGTTCAAAGGATTCTCACCTACTCTTGTAGCATCAAAAATCATTGAGCAAATCGAGCTTAATCCAGAGATTACAGCATCATTGTCAAGCAGAGCTATTGCACCTACATTTAACTATTTGCATACCTATAACAACCGCTCTCCAAATACACCTGATGCAGTACATTTAAGTTTCAATTTTCCTTTTATTAACTTGAACCTGCTTGACCTTGTTGAGAATTTAAAACAGGTTGCAGCAAATGCAATTGAAAAAACAGCACTCTATACAGAAAACAGAGAAAGACAATTCTGTATCAGCAACGATCTGAAGATTATCGATGATGCAAGAGAAGCTGAGGTTTTATCATTTAACGATCTCTTCTACAGAGCTTCATTGCATTACAAGGGAAATCTAAAATCCGCTATCGAAGGCCTGATTCAAAAGTGTGCTAATGAAGATCTGTCTAATCATGACATCATTAAAACAATTATCGAGCGACTCAATGAGCTTGCAAGACTTCCAAGACCGTCTATTGTAGTTTTCTTTGGTAATGACTTTATTCCTCAGCAGCAGTTAAGACGTTCTAATGCTACTGACAGAGAGCTTTACATTAGAATCAATCATGCAGTTGAAGATTTTAATAAAACTAGAGACATGCAGATCAATATTGAAAACGAATGTCCTGCTAATGACAACTGTTTTATTAGACCTGTAGGTATTGATGTAGCATTAAAGGTATTAAAAGATGAATGCCCTATGCCTATTTCAACATTCTACAATCTATCAGCTCCTGGCATAACCTTCACATATAAAGGTGGTGATCTGTACAGAGCTCTTGAGCATGTTGACAAGCGTTTCTTTGGAGATATGCTCTGCTTTATTCATAATCTTATGATTCAGATTGGACCTGACGATGCACAGACCTATCTTGATAAGACAAAGGATGAGGCATTATCTGCACTCAAGGTTCAGAATACTGATCAAAAATCAAAGACTTCTGATGATCAAAAAGATGAGAATAAGAAAGACTCATCAAAGAATGTAAATACTCAAGCACAACAGGCTGCAGAAGAAAAAGCTGATACTTTAGCAAAAACAAAACAAGAAGATCTTAAAAAGGAGAATCAGAAAAAGGATGATCCTGTAAGAATTTAAAAACATAAGGTCTCAGTATCGAGACCTTTATTTTTCTTGTTTTAGATTGCAAAGGATAAGAGGACCTCGCAGTCAAGCTTTGAAAGCTTTTCAAAGGTACCAATAGAGTTAATCTCAGGGAATCCTACCTTAAAAAGGATCCTATCAATATCAGATGCATCGGCACCTATCTGAGACCACTTTACAGGAAGTGAAAGATCTGAAAAGAACTTTTTCAATCTTTGAATAGTCATCATTGCAACCTCATTATCATTAAGATCTGAAGGTAAATCAAAAACTCCTCTGCCAAACGTTGCAAGTTTACTTGCATTCTTGTTTTTCATGAAGGTAAACCATGAAGGAAATACTAAAGATGCAGCATGCTCTAGTGGAATTGAAAATACGCTCACTACAGCATTAGAAAGAGTTCTTGTAGCAGAATCAATTGTAATATTGAACATCGGATTTATATGAGCATTAATGCTTGCAAAAATCAGATTTGAAAGGCTCTGTGCATCATTGGTCTTCTCTTTTAATTTTTCATATGATGCAAGAACAGTCTTTAGCATGACGACAACTGTTTTTTCTGATAAAAGCTGTGCTTTGTTGTTTGAAAAAAATCTTTCAGCCATAATTGAGAATATTCTGACTAATGAACACTCCAGGCTTACACTGTCATACTGACAAAGTTCAGGAGACTAGACAACAAATTCAGGATAGAAGATATTTGAACGGCACTCATGATAGACGCATGTACTATCATCAAGTTTTCTTTGAATACTTACATAGTTATCAAGAGCAAGACCGCCACAGATAGTTGTTGAAATAATACCTACAGGCAAAGAAATCTCAACATCGGAATCTGATTTGAAAAGTTCAAACAGGTTCTTTGAATGTGCACTTGCAGCCGCAATTATCTTACCTGATGAAAATAACTTTGCTCCTCCGACTATAAGAACATAATCCACATGCTCATTTGTACAGAGCTTAATACCATCTGATATACAGTTTATAAGATCACTGTCATTGAATAAATGCTCTACAACCTCAAGACCAGAATTCTTTAAAGAACGCTTTACCTTATCAATAAGGTTTGAGATCTTAACTGATGTCTTTGAATAATATAGAAGTACTTTTGAACCACCCTGATACTTAATCAGTCTGCCAACGCCATTTTCCTCATTGTCACCGAAAAGAATATTGGTTTTTATAAGATTGTTGTAGTGGTCCATAAACTTGCTCTGAGTATAATATCTTAAAGTACACAAACAGTTACTAGTTTAGAAATATATCAGCAAAAATGAAAATAGCAATAATCATTTTTTCAAAGACAATTCATATTGTTCTTCAATAGATCTGTATGTGACAAACTACATATTTTTTTTTAATCTCCAAACATTCAAGAAACCTTATCTGTCAAGGTATTTGAAACATGTAGAAAACACAGGCAAATATTTTTACAAAATCTTATTGATTTATGTATTGTTTTTTGAAATATTTCCTTTAAGATAGCAAAAAAAATTTTGTTTTGATTTTTGTCAATTGGAGATTGCAGCGTGAACGATTCAATTTCAAATAACGCATCTACCACAGTATCTCAAGGTTACAGAAATGTACCTGGTGAAAATATTTATGCAAAACAGACTCATCTGCCAGGTGAAAGACCAGGTCAGAAGGCATCTCCTGTTGAGCAGAACAAAAAACCAATTCTTGAAATTAAGGGATTAACAAAGAACTTCTCAAATTTCACAGCAGTTAATAATGTTGATTTAACAATATATGAAGGTGAGATTTTCGCTCTTTTAGGCTCTTCAGGTTGCGGAAAGTCAACCTTGCTTAGAATGTTGGCAGGATTTGAGCATCCATCTGACGGTCAGATCATTCTTGATGGCGAGAACATTGTTGATCTGCCTCCTTACAAGAGAACACTCAATATGATGTTCCAGTCCTATGCTCTTTTCCCATATATGACTGTAAGACAGAATATCGCTTTTGGTCTAAAGCAAGAACATCTGTCACGTGATGTTATCAATGAACGAGTTGAGAAAATGTTAAAACTTGTTCATATGGAAGAGTATGAGGACAGAAAGCCATATCAGTTGTCAGGTGGTCAGCGTCAGCGTGTTGCTCTTGCAAGATCGCTGGCAAAAGAGCCAAGACTTCTTTTATTAGACGAGCCTATGGGAGCACTTGATAAGAAGCTTCGTGAACAGATGAGACTTGAGCTTGTAGACATCATCAATTCTGTTGGTGTTACATGCTTAATGGTTACCCATGATCAAGAAGAGGCCATGACAATGGCTGACAGAATTGCAATCATGGACAGAGGTGAATTTGTTCAGATTGGTGGACCACGTGAAATCTATGAGAATCCAAACTGCAGATTCTCAGCAGAATTCATTGGCTCTGTAAATATGTTCGACTGTACCTTGACTTCATCAAACCTAAAGCATTCAGTTATTTCATGTCAGGACTTCCCACTACCAATCGAACTTCAGCACGATATCGATATTGCAGACGGTATGCCTCTGTCTATCGCTATGAGACCTGAAAAGGTTTATATCTCTCACGAAGAGCCAAAACAGGAATCAAACTGGTGTTCAGGTATTGTTGAGAATATTGCTTATCTTGGTGATATTTCAATCTATTATGTACGTCTTCCATCAGGAAGAATCATTACAGCAACTCTACCTAATGTAGACCGTTTCAATGTTGGTTTCCCAACCTGGGATGATCAGGTTTATTTAAGCTGGGATCCAGAGTCCTGTATCGCACTTACATTCTAAGAGATAAAAATGGCTGTTGTTAGTTTAAATGCAATAAAAAGACCTGGTTCAAAGGGACATCGTCCACCACCAAGATTTGTTCCAGACAAAAAGATGAACTTTAGAGAAAGAGCAATCATCTTCGTACCTTATGTATGGATGATTCTGTTTTTCCTAATTCCATTTTTAATTATTTTCAAGATCTCTTTTAGTGTTACTGAGATTGCGATTCCACCATATTCTCCAATTATTACATTTGAAGAAGGTGCAATGCAGATTATTCTGCATCTTGAAAACTATACAAATATCTTTACAGATCCTGATGGAACCTATATGAGATCATATCTCAAATCCATTCAGGTTGCAGCATTCTCAACAATACTGTGTCTTGTAATCGGCTATCCTATTGCATGGGCTCTTGCAAGTGCAAAAAGTGCTACAAGAAACATTCTGTTTATTCTTGTAATCATGCCAAGCTGGACATCATTTGTTGTAAGAATCTATGCATGGATGACCATCTTAAAGCGTGATGGCATCATCAACGATATTCTCATGACAATTGGCGTTATTGACACTCCAATACAGCTTCTTCAAACAGATCTGGCTGTTTATATAGGTATTGTCTACTGCTATCTTCCATATATGGTTCTTCCTTTATTCTCTGCTTTAATGAAGGTTGACTACTCACTTATTGAAGCTGCACAGGACTTAGGCTGCAAACCAGTAAAGACATTTTTCCAGGCTCTTGTACCACAGACTAAGAGCGGTATTATTGCAGGCTCAATGCTTGTATTCATTCCTGCAATCGGTGAGTACGTAATTCCTGAACTTCTAGGCGGTAAAGATTCAATTCTTATCGGTAGAATTCTATGGCAGGAATTCTTCAACAACAGAGACTGGCCACTGGCTTCTGCTGTAGCAATTACTATGCTGACAGTTATGGCAATACCAATCATCTGGTTCTTTAAGAATCAGCGCAAGGGAGATATAAGATAATGTTTCATTTTAAGAAAGATACCAAGTCTCTGCTTGCTAGAGTCATCATTCTGACTTTAACACTGATATTTTTATATCTGCCAATCATGACACTGGTTGTATACTCATTCAATGCATCCAAGATGGTTACAGTTTGGACAGAGTTTTCTTTAAAGTGGTACAACGCTCTGTTCCATAATTCAGCTATCATAACTGCTGTAGGAATATCTCTTCTGCTTGCATTCTTGAGTGCTATTGCATCAGTTATCATTGGTACTCTTGCTGCCTTTGTAATGGTTAGAATTCGCAAATTCTCAGGTGAAAGCGCATTTTTACTATTCATGACAGCACCTATGATTCTGCCTGAGGTTATTTCTGGTCTTGCTCTACTGCTATTGTTTGTAACATTAGGAGATCTGATCCCTGTATTCTCAGACAGAGGTCTTATCACCATCTGGATTGCTCATGTGACATTCTGTTCAGCCTATGCTACCGTTGTGATCCGTTCACGCTTTGTTGAACTTGATATTTCAATTGAAGAGGCGGCAAAGGATCTAGGTGCAGGACCAATGAAGGTATTCTTTGTAATCATTCTGCCTGCAATCATGCCGGCTGAAGTTGCTGCATTCTTACTGTCATTTACAATGTCTATGGATGATCTTGTTATTACAAGTTTCGTAGCAGGTCCAAACTCAACAACACTTCCAATGCTCATCTTTTCAAGCGTAAGACGTGGTCTGTCACCTGAGATTAATGCTTTAGCATCAGTAATTGTTCTTGTAGTTTCATTGTTTGCTTTTGTATCCTGGATTCTTACAGTAAGAAAACAGAAGAGAAAGGCAAGAAACGCAGCTTTGGTTGCTGCAGCAAGAAGAAGAGAAGCTGCAATACATATTTCTTAATAAAAATTTTAAAATCAAGCCTGTAGCAGTATTTGTCTGATACAGGCTTTTTTATATACAAAATTCTTATATTTTGAAAAAATATAGATAGCTTATTTATGCCTTTTTATAGTTTAAAGTGTTTTTTCTGTCACATTTTTTAGATTTTCAAAAATTTTCGTATATAATATGCGCATCCTCTTTGTTAACTAATCGAGATTTTTATGTCTGATTTAAAACTCTTTGCTGGTAATGCAACACCAGAACTTGCAAACGAAATTGCAAAATGTCTTTACACAACCCTATCAGATGCAACCGTAGACACATTCTCAGACGGTGAAGTTCATGTACAGATCAACGACTGCGTTCGTGGCTGTGACACCTTCATTATCCAGTCTACATGTGCACCTACTAACAACAACCTGATGGAATTATTAGTTATGATCGATGCACTTCGCCGTGCATCAGCAGGTCGTATTACTGCTGTAATTCCATATTTTGGCTATGCAAGACAGGACAGACGTGTTCGTTCTGCTCGTGTGCCTATTACTGCAAAGGTTGTAGCTGACTTGTTATCATCTGTTGGCGTAGACAGAGTTTTAACTGTTGATCTTCATGCAGAGCAGATCCAGGGCTTCTTTGATGTTCCTGTAGATAACTGCTACTCTTCAAAGCTTTTTGTTGAAGACATGAAGAATCTTGAATTAAAGAATCCTTGCATCGTTTCACCTGATATGGGTGGTGTTGTAAGAGCACGTGCTATTTCTAAGTTATTGAACGATGCTGATATCGCTATTATCGACAAGCGTCGTCCACGTCCTAACGTATCAGAGGTTATGAACTTAATCGGTGAGGTTAAGGATCGTGAGTGTATCATCGTAGATGATATGATTGATACTGGTGGTACCTTATGTAAGGCTGCAGCAGCTCTTAAAGAGCGTGGTGCCAAGAAGGTTATCGCCTACGGTACTCATCCTGTATTATCAGGCGCTGCTTATGAGAATATCAAGAACAGCGTTATTGATACAATCGTTGTAACAAACTCTATTCCTGCAACCGAGAAATTCAAGGCTACAGGTAAGTTCAGATACGTTTCACTTGCTCCAACCTTAGCTGAAGCAATCCGTCGTATCAACAACGATGAATCAATTTCTGTAATGTTCAACGACGCAGTATAATCTGATAGTTTTATCAAGAGGGCGCACTATTGCGCCCTTTTTAGTTTTACTGGTTATGTTATGCTGTGCAATACGCTATAATATGCATGGTTTATTTCAAAGATATAAAAATGAAACAAGAGCACGGCCTTACAAGAATTCCTTTCTATTCAGAACTTACTGTATTTAACAGAGAGAGTGTTGCAAATGATGCAGTAGCCTTGGTTCTCTCAGTCATGCTGTACTGGCATTCACTTGAAAAGTACATGCGATTTAATGCAAGAAACCATCTGTTTTTACTAGCCAGAAACCTAAGACTTAGTCCTGATACAGTAAAAGAATGTTTAGACTATCTATGCTCTTTAAAAATTCTTGAGAAAACACAGGAAATAATAAAAACAAATTCTGAAAATGAAAATAAAAAAGAGAAATTAAACGAGTTTTATTCTCTCAATTTTCATAATCTCAATGTAGCTTTAAAAGAAAAAGATCTTGATATAAGTGTAAAGGTCCTAAAACTTGCTGCTGACGATTATTTTGATATTTATTCATATATTAGCCCATCAAGGTTGCCAGTATTGCAAGGATTGAACGGCATGATAAAAGACAGCCTGTATGAAGAGGCCTCATATCAGGTTTGTAAAATTATCACAGGTATCTGTGCTCAAAAAGAATATGAGGATTTTTCATATAAAGCACTAGCACCAGGATGGAGAATGCTATGTCAGCCACCTGCAACAGCAGAGGATGTCGTTCAAAGATATCTAAGAGAAGGTGAGCGCTGTACCGATATAGATCTTACTGATGGAACAATCTTTATTCCAGATGGCACCTATTTTGGTACGGAAAAACACCGTATATGGCACAGTGGCAAAGCATCAGAGCCAAGAGTGCTTGCAACTGCCATTTACCTTGCATTTTGCTCTGTTGAAAAGGAAATGAAGTTCTTTTCTGATTTAACAATAAAAGAGCTTGAACCAGGTATAAGACTACTACATCATTTCACAAAAATTAAAGCTAATATTGGCGAATATTATTTTGATTATAACGATCTACAAGGAAATGACCGACTTCAAGCTCAAAGTGAGCTTGAAAAAATAATCGCCACTTTATAAGCGGCGATTAAACCATATGTTTGTTGATTTATTGATTTCTTGCTTTATTCCATTAACAGCTAGTAGCAGAGATTACCTGAGCATCATTCTCATTGAACTGCTTTCTATTCAGATATCTTAAATGCTCTTTTGCCTCTTCAAGACTTGAGCATTTACCTGACTTAATGAAATTTGCATAGCACAGCGCATTTTCACTTTTTGCCTCTCCATCGTCAAAGAAAGAATAAACATGGTTATAAAGTGTATAACAGCGATGTGAATTTAAAATTCTGTTTGAATTATTGGCAATAAAATTGAATTTTTCAATTTGAGAATAGCTTGAATATACGCCAACAACACAGTAAACACCACCTATTACCAGGGACGCATTTGCTATTATAGAGAAAACCTCATCAGGTACCAGGCCTGACAGAAAAACTATTAGATTTGCAGCAAGTACTACAAGTATTGAACCAAGTACACACTTAAAGGCCTCCCAGTTGGCATTGTATTTTTCACAGAACTCTCTTTTTTCTTTTAGCTTTTCATAATAAGCAAGTTGTCTTGAGAGTCTGACCAGACCTTCTGCTAACAGATCTCTTTTCTCTCGTGTAACACATTCATTAGGATTTATTGAATAAATATAAGTATCCATAGATAACTCCTTTGTTACAACAAACGTGATTTATATCAGCTTCATTTAAAGTTTACAAAGTCAGTCTTATGGAAAGATTAGCGAATATTTACATTTAAAGAAGAAACATGACGCAGTTAAAATTATAAAAAAAATCGGATAACAAAAACGCTATCCGATTATAGTATTGAAAATTTATTTTGATTACTGCTGAGCAGCACCTAAAAGATTAAGAATTACGATCTCACGATCAGCAGGATCAGTGATGCTGTCTGCTGACTTGTAAACAAACTTACCAAAGTCACATGCATCCATAGGCATTGCTCTTGTCAGATCGCTTGCAGCATTAGCAATCTTCTTCTGTTTGAATACTGGTAACTGCTGCATCTGCTTTTCGTTAGCACTTTCTAATAATGAACCTGCCTTTTCAGCCTGCTCCTTAGTTAAGGTTGCGCTATTGATGTTGCCCTTAGCTACGCTGTGTGCTGCTGCTCTCTGAGCTGCAAGATAAGCTTCTAACTGCTCTTTGGTCATCTTCTTGAATACGCGTGAGCTTGAAGTCTGCATTTCTCTTTCTGCAAATAATCTTGGATCTCCGATTACATACATCTTGCATGTTCTTGGTGAAAGAGTTGTAATAAGAGTCTTGTTGTAGTTAAAGAATGCTTCACGCTCCTGTGCTGAAGTCTTTAAAATACCTTCAACTGCGATATCATTCATTGTCTTGAATGCGGTCGCAAATGCTCTCTTCTTATCAAGATTCTTTGCTTTGAAAACGCCCTGCTCATCAAGCTTCTTTACATAGAAATCAAGTAGCTCATCATCAAACATCTTCTTGTAGTGATCTCTTACGATCTCAAGCTTATCTTCATCAAGCTTGAAACCATTTAAGATCTTGTTTAAGTTTGAATCGTTGTTAACGGCCTGAGATAAAAGTGCTCTGAACTGCTCTTGTGGTGTCTTTGGCTTTGATGGGCCAGATGCTAAGAATACAACAATTGCTAAAACGAATAAGACTGCACCTGCAATAACACCGATAGCAACTTTCTTATCCTGCTTTACTTTTTCAACTAATGATAAAGCCTGAGACTTTAGCTCGTCTTTCTTGAATTCCATAATATAACCTTTAGATAGTAAAGAAAAAAGTGGAGCTATTATAGATCATTAGATTAGCTTTGAATTAGCTAAAACTTAGAACTTACAAAAAACAGTATTAAACAGCATTGTTTTTTTCGTGCTAAGTTATGTATATCAAACTCAAATTCAGAAAACTAAATAAGCCTCATTGACAGCTCACATGGCAAAAAGCCAGGAGGAGCTGTAAAAAGACTTTATGGACGAATTATCACTTTTTTTTGAATCAGAACAGATTTGGATTAAAAAAAGGCCTTAAATCATTGTTGTTATCGCGCTTTTTACCGGTAAGCTCTTTATAGATGGAATAATCGTTATCTGTAAATACGTTGAAAATAACATCAATGTCTGCATTTTTACTTTCAAGATATTCTTTAACAGTATCAACAGCAATTCTTGCAGCCTGTGCTTTTGGAAAACCGAAACAACCTGTAGAAATACAACAAAAAGCAACAGATTTAATCCCCTTTTCTCTGGCTATATCAAGAGTATTTGTATAACATAAGGCAAGTGCGTCATTATCTTTTTTCTGTACTTTAAAACTTACATTAGGACCAACAACGTGAATCACATATTTACAAGGAAGATTAAAAGCATCAGTTAAGGTTGCAGAGCCTACAGGTGCGTTTCCCTGATAAAGTTCATTTACAATCTTAGAGCACTCATAACGTAACTGAAGCCCAGAACAAGAGTGTATACAGTTGTCTATACAGTTGTGTCCTGCCTGAAAGCACCCTAGCAATGATGAATTGGCAGCATTTACAATAGCATCGACTTTTAGGTTGGTAATATCACCTTTGAAAAGATGAATTCTGTTACTTATATGAACACCTAGAAGATCTGATAATTGTGTGAGCGTTTTTTCTTTTAACTCTGCTTGTAAAAGCTCATCTTGAAGTTTGAAATATTCAGGTGAAAGTGCATTTTTGATATTATGCATATTCATAAGACCGCGTAGAAGATTTCTCTGTACAGAATAATCCTCAGAAAACTCCTCAATCTGCTTTTTTAGGATTGGAGTATGATCTGCTAAGATCTCAATCAGACGCGATACAAGATTTGACTTATCCATATTCTTTCTCCTGACTTTTTAAAAATTATATCATTCATAAAATATCTATAAGCTCCTGTATGTCTATTCTTTGATCTGGATATGTGAAAATTTTATTAAAGGCTAAAAGATCAAGAAGTTAGAAAAATATAGATATCTTTTTTATTTATTTTTTAATAATCGTCTTGAAATATAAAGGCATAGACCTCATATAAGATAAAGACAAACAAGAATATACAGGCTACAGTTATCATGGCAGAAAATAAAGAAGAAAAAAAATCCGAAGTTTTATCAAAAGATCAGGTAGAAAAGATAAACAAGCTTTTATCATTATTATCTGATGAACAGCTTGAAGGTGTAAAAAACCGTCTTTCTGATTTGAAAAAAAGCCTAAAAGAAAATGATGCTGCTGAAGAAAACGGCGATGACGTCATGGAAATTGCTGCACCTTCACCTGCACTAATCAATGTTATTCCGACCTTCTCAAGACCGGTAATGCCATCTCAGATTGCTCCAATTCAGCTAAAGGGTAATTTTGAAAAACTTATAACAGAAATTGCTGACACACAGTCAAAGTGCTTTGCTCTTTTTTCTATTGATGAAAAATATGAAAGCAAAGGCACTATCAGCAAAAATCAATTTCCAAAAACAGGTACTCTTGTAAGATTACTGCACGCAAAGAGCATTCCAGGTGAGGTTCACTTTGTCTGCGAAGGTATTTGCAGAGTTGAAATCGAAAAATGGGTTAAATTTGGCAGTGAGCTAAAAGCAAAGATAAGATATCCTGAAAATATTATGCCAGAACAGGGTTCAGAGGATGAACTCAAGCTAAAAGCATATGCAATGAATCTTGTAGCTCTGCTTCAGGAGATACTGCCATTAAATCCAATGTACTCAGAAGAAATGAGACAGTATCTTTTAAGATTCGATCAAAATGATCCTTCAATGCTTGCCGACTGTGCTGCATCAATTACATCTACAACTCAGAGTATCCTTCAGGATATTCTTGAAACATACGATGTTCTGACAAAGCTTGAAAAATCTCAGTCTATTCTGAAAAAAGAACTTAAGGCAGCAAAACTTCAGGATGCTATCAGAAGTTCTGTAAATGAAAGACTTACAAAACGTCAAAAAGAATTTGTTTTAAAAGAACAGATAAAAGAAATTCAAAAAGAGCTTGGCACAAGAGGTGATGCTTTCTCTGAGGGTGATGAATTTATCTCCCGTATGAAGAAACTCAATCCACCGGCTGAAATCAAAAGGCGTTTTGACAATGAAATCAAGAAATTCAATACCATTGATACAAACTCACCAGAATATGGTATTGCCAGAAACTATCTTGAAACACTGTGTACCATTCCATGGGGACAGTATGCAAAGGAGAATCTTAATCTTGAACATGCAAGAGAAGTTCTAGATGAAGATCATGAAGGCTTAAAGGATGTTAAAGACAGAATTATTGAGTTTCTTGCAATAGGTGCATTAAAGGGCACCACAAACGGCTCAATTCTGCTATTTGTAGGCCCTCCTGGTGTTGGTAAAACTTCTATTGGAAAATCCATTGCAAAAGCTCTTAACAGACCATTCTACCGTCTGTCTTTAGGTGGTGTTGGTGATGACAGTGTTATCAAGGGACACAGAAAAACCTATATTGGAGCAATGCCAGGCAAATTTGTACAGGCTTTAAGAGAAACAAAAGTAATGAATCCTGTGATCATGTTAGATGAGATAGACAAACTGACTCATTCATATCATGGCGATCCTGCTTCATCATTACTTGAAACACTTGATCCCGAGCAGAACAGCACATTCATGGATAACTACCTTGATGAAAGACTGGATCTGTCAAAGTGTCTGTTTATCTGTACAGCAAATACAGAAGATACTATTCCATCTGCACTTTTAGACAGAATGGATAAAATAAGACTGTCAGGCTATATTGGCTCTGAGAAACTTGCAATTGCCAAAAAGCATCTGATGCCTAAGGCTCTTGAAAAAGCACATCTGACAAAGTCTCAGATAAAGATGTCTGATGCTGTTTTAAAGAAGATCATAGAAGAATATGCCCGTGAAAGCGGAATGAGATCAACTCAAAGAGCTATTGAAAAAATCATCAGAAAAGGTGCTGTAAAGATCCTGGAGGGAAGCAAGAGTGTTACAGTCAAAACAAATGATCTGTTTGATTATCTTGGAACTGCTCCGTTCAAGAGAGAAAAGCATCTTGAAGGTGTAGGTGTAATCACTGGTCTTGCATGGACTTCTGTAGGCGGTGCAACACTACC
This sequence comes from Succinivibrio faecicola, assembly GCF_019448115.1. GTDB lineage: Bacteria > Pseudomonadota > Gammaproteobacteria > Enterobacterales > Succinivibrionaceae > Succinivibrio > Succinivibrio faecicola. Next base: position 145,480 of record NZ_JAGFNY010000001.1, read on the forward strand.
TATTGAGTCATCAAGAGTAAATACTGATCAGAAAGCTTTAGAGCTTACAGGATCTCTTGGCGATGTGATGAAAGAATCAGCTCATATTGCATATAGCTATATTCAATCTCATATTGAAAAATTTGCAAAAGACAAAAAAGATTTCTTCAAGAAATCAACAATACATATTCATGTACCTGAGGGTGCAACACCAAAAGATGGTCCATCAGCCGGTGTAACTATAGCATCATCACTTCTGTCACTTGCTATGAACAAAGCACCTAAAAAAGGGTATGCAATGACAGGAGAACTGTCACTTACAGGACAGGTACTTGCTATTGGAGGTATAAAGGAAAAGACCATTGCAGCAAGACGTATGGGTATTTTCAATATCATCTGTCCAAAAGCAAATGAAGATGATGTAAAAGAACTGCCTGTTGAGGTAACAGAAGGTGTAAATTACTATTTTGCAGATACCTATGAGGATGTGGCAAAGGTAATTTTTGATCTGAAAAAATAAAATTACTACCAAAAACAATGGCAGATCATCTGATCTGCCATTTTCTTTTTTACAAAACTTTATTCAGAATCATTTGGCAGTGCATCTTCCTGATTATTGTCTGTATTAGAGATTGCTTTGTTAATCTTAACTACAGCATCATTCAAAGCTTGTTTTGCATTCTGCTTGTTTGCAATCACACTCTTGATAGCATCAGCCATAGGGCCCCAGATCTGTGATGTTTCAGCAATATATGGCATAGGATCTGCATTTAGCATCTGGCTTGCAAGAGCATTTGAGAAATCGTCATTTGCAATTAAAGGATTTGCAATAACATCATTGATTGGAGGCAACTCTGCAATTGCAGAATAACGGATAAGCGCATATTTTGGCTGGTTTGCAAATTCGATGAATTTAGCTGCAAGATCTTTGTTCTGTGAATTCTTTGCAATAGCATAGCCCTTTACACCATAAAATGGTCTGAAGTATTCACCGTTCTTTAATTTTGGCAAAGGAGCGATACCATAATTGATACCAGATTTTGCATATGAATCAAGAGCCCATGGACCATTGATTACAGCTGCAGCCTGACCTTCAATAAACATCTTGTCAACAAGTCCCCAGCCTTCAGGAGTCTGAAGCTGTTTTGGAATATAGCGTCTTACATAATCAGCAAGATTTGTAAGACCATCATCTGCATTGCCTGATGCAAAACCTACATCATACTTATTGTATTCCTCGCCGTTTTTACCGAAAACATAAGCGCCATAGGCTGACATCATACCGTATGCAATATAAAGTTCATCAAGTTTACCAACAAGACCATATTTGCCCTGAGCTGCTAATCTGTCACCAGCTTTCTCGTATCCATCTATAGTCTCATATGGAACATCAAGCAGATCCTTGTTGTAGTAAACAACAAGTGTCTCAATTGAACGAGGAGCCGCATAATATTTTCCATTTATATAGAATACATCTGTTGCAAGTTTTGCATATTTTGAAGCATCAGCTTTCATAAATGGCAGATCAGATATAACGTTTTTATTTACAGCCTCTTCTGTTCTATCTGAAATCACAATGAAAACATCAGGTACATCACCTCCGTTTTCAACAAGTTTTTCAAGCTCATTTAGATGTGATGCACTATCTTTCTGTTCAATAACAACCTTTACTTTGTTCTCTTTTGCGAAGTCTCTTGCTGCCAGTTCAATACCAACAGCCTTATTGGTGTCTTCCCATATGGTAAGCACATCACCTGCAGCATTAGCTGTCTGACCTAAAGCAACACTAATACCAAGAGCAATAAGTGTTTTGCAGAATGTTCTCATATAATCCTCGATAAATTTGTAAAATTTAAATATGCAACATATAGGTGCATATAGGTGCATTTATCTGAATTATAGACAAAAATTCATTTTATGCAGTTAATTATTGTTAAGAAATTAACAATTTTTGTTATTTATCAGCATTATTTAGTTTGTTTTTGTATGCTTCATCACCTTTCATATGTCTTTCATAGCGTATAAGCTCTATTTCATTGACACATTCATCAAGATTTGAATCAGATGTATCGATGTTTTCAAATGACTTTACAAAAGCTACATTTGCAGGCCCCCAGATATCAGCCATGAAGTTCTGATCCGGCATAAGATAACTATGCTCACACTGTTTTAAGACAGAAAGGGCGAACTCATCGTTCAGGTATGTGAATGTAAGAAACAGCTCATTTAAAGGAACAACCTCACCACTGATAAGATAACGTTTGAAAGCATAGTCAGGCTGATTTATGAATCTTATGAATTTCTCAGCCAAATCCTTTTGTCTTGCATTTTTAGGGATCATGTAACCTTTTACCTTGTAAAAGGCTGACATTCTCTGAAAGTTATCAAGTACAGGTAGCATTTGACAACCAACATCAATGCCTGATTTTTTATATTTAGCATATGCATATGAACCGTTTATGACTGATAAGGCCTTATCACTTATAAAGAGCTTGTCAAGATACTGCTGTCCCTTATCAAGATCGGCAACTGGCATATACTTTTTTGTATATTCAATCAATGCCTTAAAACCTTCCTTAGCATCGTTTTTATTTAGACCTACATAAGATCCTTTTTTCTTGTCATCCACAAGGTAGGCACCATATGCATTAAGGAATCCAAAACCATAATAAAACTTATTTAAAAGGCCTAAGATTGGGTAGATTTTCTTATCCTCTGTGTAAAGCTCTCTATAGTCTTTAATTGTCTTTGGCTTATTAAGTAAAAGTTTTTTATTGTAAAAGACAATTGAAGTTTCGACACTGCGCGGAGAGGCATATATACCAGAGTCTGATTCAAAAGGAGTTAAAGAGCTGCTTGTATAAAACTGTTTGTCTGAACTCATAAAATCAAGCGGCAGTATTACTCCATCTTTGATTGCAGACTGAGCCTCCTCACTTAAACCAACAAATACATCTGGTACAGGATAATTCTTTTCCTGCGCATTGCGAACAAGAGACATCTGCTCTTCAACACTCTTAGGCTCGATGTTAACAGTGCATTCATATAAAGATGAAAAATCTCTTGCTGCCTGCTCTATACTGGATATCTTATTAGCATCCTCATAAACAGTAAGAACTTTTTTTTCAAAGGCAAAAGCCTTACTGAATATTACAAATAAACATAAGCAAACAAATACAAAACGGGAAACGCGAAACATACTTATGCCTTTTAATCAGTTAACAATGATTTAATTATTATGGAATAAAAAAAGGAGAATAAAATTAAAAAGATAAGTAAATTTCAACAAAGATCGCAAAAAAAAAAATCGCCAAGTTACAATAACTTAGCGATTACTTAGATTAAGAAAGTTAAAACTGATTACTAAATATATTTAAAATCAATTTCCTTAATCTTGTCAGACCAGATCTTAGGTCCGATGTGATGAATTGAGTTACCCTCTGAGTCAACAGCAACAGTAACCGGCATATCAACAACCTTATACTCACGGATTGCTTCCATGCCTAAATCCTCAAAAGCAAGTACCTTAGCAGACTTGATTGCCTTTGATACAAGATATGCAGCACCGCCGGTTGCCATCAGATATGCAGCCTTGTGCTTCTTGATTGACTCAATAGCTTCAAGACCACGCTCTGACTTGCCAATCATACCGTAAAGACCGGTCTTTGAAAGCATTGTCTCAACGAACTTATCCATACGTGTTGATGTGGTAGGACCAGCAGGGCCTACAACTTCATCACCTACAGCAGGAACAGGGCCTACGTAGTAGATAAACTTCTTTGAAAAATCAACACCGTCTGGAAGAGGCTTACCCTCAGCAATAAGATCACATACTCTCTTATGAGCAGCATCACGACCAGTCAGAATAGTACCTGACAGTAATAATGTGTCACCCATCTTCCATGTTGCGATTTCTTCTTTGGTGATGGTATCAAGATTTACTCTCTTAACATTTGCAGTTGGATCACCATCTAACTTGATATCTGGATAATCATCAAGTGATGGAGGAACAAACTGAGCTGGGCCTGTACCGTCCAATTCAAAATCGATATGACGAGTTGCAGCGCAGTTTGGAATAATTGTTGTTGCCTTTGATACGGCATGACATGGATATGTCTTTACCTTAACATCAAGAACAGTAGTGATACCACCTAAGCCCTGAGCACCGATACCAAGCTTATTGATCTTGTCATAAAGCTCTAAACGCAACTCTTCTTCAGCATTCTTAGGACCACGAGCAATAAGCTCCTGAATGTCGATAGGATCATTTAATGCTTCTTTTGCAAGAATTGCTGATTTTTCAGGAGTACCGCCAACACCGATACCGATGATGCCTGGAGGACACCAGCCTGCACCCATGTGAGGGATCTGAGATAACACATAATCTACAACGCTGTCAGATGGATTTAACATGCGCATGTGAGTCTTGTTCTCAGAGCCGCCACCCTTGGATGCGATAGCAACCTCAACCTTGTTACCATGAACCATTTCAATGTGAACTACGGTTGGAGTGTTGTCTTTGGTATTGATTCTCTTGCCAAGTGGATCAGTAAGAATAGACTTACGAAGTGGATTTGTCTCAAAGGCATACGCTCTTCTTGTGCCTTCATCAACCATTTCCTGAATGGTCATGTCGCCTTCAAAGCGAACATCCATACCAATCTTGACAAAGCATGTTACAGCACCTGTATCCTGACATAAAGGACGGTGGCCGATAGCACACATTTTTGAGTTAACCAGGATCTGAGCAATAGCATTCTTTGCAGATGGGTTCTGCTCGATATCATATGCATGCTTCATTGCATTTAGAAAATCTTTTGGATGGTAGTAGGAAATATACTGAATCGCATCACAGACTGAATCAATAAAATCCTTTGTTTTAATCAGAGTTGTCATTAGGATATTCCTTAAAAACAATTGAACAAAAAGATATGACAATCATACAACCGCAAACGATTTTGTTCAAATATATTGATAGATTTTTAACTGTTTTTGAGCACATGCTTGCAGTTTATCAAGTACATCTGAAAAAAAATGCCTTTAGAAAAACCAAAGGCTCTGATTAGTTCTAAAAAAGTTTATGAATTCTTTGTATCTGAAGTGGATGATGTACTGCTCATTAAGTCTTTTTTTGTGCTATCACTTTGATTTGTTGTCTCTGTCTGACTTGATGTATCAGTCTTTTTTGCATATTTTAAAGAAACTTCCTGCTCTATTTTTGCAATATTTTCAATGCGCTTCTTTTTTATGCTCTGATAATCATAGCTGTAGCCAGATGAAGAAGATGAATCAGATTTATCTGAATTTTTAACATTAGATGACTGATACTTTTTAAGAGCATCAATTGACTCTTGACTGATTGATACAGTATCAGCCGAGCCGTTGGCAATCTTCATTTTCTCTTCGAAGGCGGCCTTATAGCGACTTTGTGTGCTTATCTGTGATGCAGCCTTGCTAATCACATTCACTTTATCTTGCAGTGAATTTTTCAAAGATAAGCTTAAAGAGTCCTTCTTACTTGAAGAATTAGATATAGCCTGTGACAGGTAGCTTAATGATGTTGAATCAATACTCATAGCTCACCTCCATTATAAAAATCCTAATATGTTAATTATAGTATTCAATACAAGTGAGAGCTGAAAAAACAGGATAAAAATAATCAGTAAGCTCAAAAGGCAGAATTTTCAAGAAATTATGAATTTGTCCGATATCAGATATGTGATACAAAAAATCATCTAGCAAATTGATATTGCTCAATTATTTTACTTAATTCTTAGAAAATACAAAGAATTTGATCATATAATTAGAATAAGTATTTGTAGAGAGTTTTGGTATGTTATTCACTATTGCTGTAATTTTCGTAGTTCTAGCTTCATTTCTTCTTATCATGGTCAATATGTACTCTGACTATGCAGCAAGAAAGGAGCAGGATGCCCGCCTTATTGCAAATAAAGCAAGAAATATTATTTCTGAATGTGAAGAACTGCTTTTAAATCAATCTCAGCTTGTTATGTCAAAAACTCTCGTTTTAGTACTCCATTACAGAATCATCAGAGCATTAAGAAAAAGAGCAATTGACAAGAAAAGCCAGGATGAAGTAAAAGAAAGAATTGCCAACGAAGAAAAAATCATTGCTGATCTGAAAAACAAATACCAGGAAAGCAATGTTTTTAAGGCTCCAGAAAACGATCTTCAGGCTATTACTCAACTTCGCACCATTAGACGTCTTCGTAACATACTAAAATCAGAACTTAGTTTTGGAGTTCCTTTAAACCCGGCTTTAATCAACAAAGAAGACAGAAGACTATACATTCTTGTTCTTAAGGTAAATATTTCAAATCTTGTTCAAAAAGTATTTGAAATGAAAAGACAAAAACAGTTTGGATCATGCCGTCAGTTAATTGAAAAAGGTCTGCAGGTTATAAAGCTGGCTGGTGTAAAAGATGGCTGGTTTACAGAAAAAGAAGACATTCTTACAGGTCTTTTAGCTAATGTTAATAGCGATGCTAATCCTAAGAACAAAGAAAAGAAAGCATCTGAAGAAGCTGATGCCAACGGCCAGAGTACAGCGAATAAAGATGATTACGATGAGATCTTTGGTGATAAGAAGAAGTGGTAGAAACTGCGCTTGTTACTAAAACAAATCCTGCAAAAACGAAAAGGGCCTAAAGGCCCTTTTTATATATCTAAACATATATTATGAGTACTGCTTTACACATACTCTGTTTTGCATATCATTTACGTGGTTGTTGATTTCCTTGCACATTTTTAAAGCTTCTTGATCCATATCAACCGAGAAAACAACTCTACCGCTGTCAAAAACGAAACAACCAATTCCCTCAATAGAGAACTGCCCCTTGAAAAAAGCAACTACATATTTTGCAATCTGCTTTGGCGCATAGTATTTAAAAACTCTCATCTGTGTCTTTCCTTTGTCTGTTTTCTTATTATTTATTATCATTATTAAAATATTATTATGATCCTGTAAATTTAAAGGACACTTAATTTTAGGAAATATACACCCAAAGTAAAGTTCATATATCTCAAATTTGCATGTATATTGATTCTCTTTTCAATATTGTGAACTAGGCTTAGGATATATAATAAATCTCACATTTTTTAACTAATAATCATTATGAATTAGCATAAATCCAGTAAATTTTGTGACATTGTTGAAATTTTGCTCTCGCATCAAACAGTAATTAACAAAAAAAAGAAAAAAATGTTACTTTTTTATCGATATTTTTTACTTTAAAAACAGATAACTAGAAAATTATTGAAAATTTTTAACACTCAAAAACAGCAGATCGAAAAAATTTATTTGAAGAAAGATCACAATTTATTCAATCAAATCGAATTCTCTTAAATATTTAAAGGCACCTTTCTTTAAAACTCGTCACATTTATACATATCAAATCAGATAGTTATCTTCTTTTAAGAAACTTAAAAAACTAAAATGTCAGTATACTTTTGACATACATCAAAATTTAAAATCGCAGTTTTGCCTATTTACATTTTTGTATAATCGTTTTACAAAATTTTCATTTGTTAATAATTCCTTTATTTTATGAAAATTTTGACATATGAACGATTATATTTTTTTGAGAAATTTTATGACTATAAAAAACATTTTCATGAGTGCTATGTGCTCTGCCTGCATTATGATTTCTAATCAGTGTATTGCAAAAACCGATCTTGAGAATCTGCCATCTTATGAAACATGGCTTGAACATGCTTCTTATCTTGAAAAATTCTGGCTTCACAAGGATGCAAGAGGAGTTCCTGAAGGTAATTTCCCAACATGGCGTTGTAATGACGGCACATTAAGAAATCAATCTTTATGCCCTTATGAAAGAGATATCGGTCAGATGCAGCATCTTACAGGTATTGATTTTGTTAGAATGAATACAAGACAGACATTTGCTTATGGTGCTCTATTCAACATCACAGGTAACAAAGAAGCTTTAAGACTGCATATGGCTGGTGTTAAATTCCTTCTTGAGAAAATCAAGGATAAGGAAGGTGGCTATCATGTGCTCCTTGAAAAAGGTGAACCATTAGGATGGCCAAAAGGTGCACCTTTTACTGATTACCGTCTTGCAAGAACATCTCAGGATCTATCTTATGTGCTCATGGCTCTTTCTATGAATGCATATCTTACACACGATAAAAAAATCATTGATGAGTTAAGAGAAGCTCAAAAGTATATCTATGACACTTATTATGACAAGGAAAAAGGAATTATCAGATGGTGCTTCTCTGATACTTATTTTGACAAGAAAGAACAGGTTGAGCTTGTAGCTATGCTCGATCAGTTAAATGCTTATCTTCTGTTGTCATACAGACTGATGCCTGATACCTACAAAGCTGAGTGGGGGAAGATCATAAGACAAACCATCAAAGATATGAACAAGAATTTCTATACTAAAAAGTTAAACCGTTTTTATGGCTGTACTCATGACAAATCATGTTTTGATACAGAAAACGGAAGGCACATGGATAATGGTCACAGAGTAAAGACTTTCTGGATGGAATATCTTGCAGCATTAGCTCTGAATGACAATAACCTTGCTAATTTTGCAAAAAAAGGCATGATCCAAACATTAAACGGAGCTCTTACAAAAAATAAGAATGACTGGTATGGCGACGATCTGCAAAGAGGTGCCGACTGGTGGGTATATGCAGAGCTTGATCAGAGTGCTCTGACTCTTGCTTTAAGCAACGATTATGATATGCCTGATACCTTAAATCAGTGGGTCCACGACTTTACTGATAAAGAGTATGGTGAAATCAAGAATTTTGGTTTAAAGACATGGTTTTGGAGAAACGGTTTCCACTCAACAGAACATGCTCTGATTGGCACAATTCTCAGCAATGCAATAAGAGCTAAACAGTGTACAGATGACAAGTGCAGAAATAACAACACAACTACTCTGCACTTTGCACCTGTTGACAGCAATGATACAAACTTCACACCTTACTACTACAGTGGTGATATTACTGACGTTAAACGTGACGGTCAGACTGTAAGTATCACCTTTACAAATGTTGATCTGCCAAAGGCTGTTAAATAACTTTTGATTGATTTGTGCAGGTAACAATCTCCTACCTGCGCCTTTTTAGAATAAATCTATGTCAGTATTATCACTATATCGTGGTAAGAGATATTAACAACTAGTTTGCACCATGTTTTTAAGCTTTGTTTTAGGATTTCACATGATGAATCGAATACTAAAATAAAAGACAAACAGATGTCTGCACGAAAAAATTTTTGCAGTACTATGTCCTGCATTTTTTATTCAAATGATACTGGCTCCATAAAAGGAGTTATAAATCTTTTAAAATCAGTTTGTCTTCCGTCTATATCTATTACAAGAGCGCAGGCAGTCTTAAAGGATGGAGAGCATCTTTTCATATGGACAAATTCATATGAAAGATATTCAACTAAAGGTAAATGAGATACTAAAAGAACAGTATCATCAGGTTTACACACAGCCTCTACATATGAGATAACACTATCAACATCACCTGACGGAGTTAAATCTGACAGGTAATCAAGATCTGAACTTTCTGCAAGAACTGATTTGACAATGCTAGCTGTCTGAACAGCTCTAGTCTTTGGTGAACATATAATCCTGTTTACTGATCCTAAAAAGCTCTTTAACTGCATTGCAGTATCTAAAGCCTCTTTCTGACCAATTAATGACAATATTCTGTCATTATCTAAGAAAGTAGCCTCGCCGTGTCGCATCACAATAATTCTCATAGCTCCACCTCTAATATAATCTTATCACTATGCAATTATCTTTTTGTACACAAATCAAATATTCTTTATATTTCTTTTAAAGCCTTTGAGCTTATTCAAATTATGACACTATGCTGTTAATTTAAAGCCAGATTAAGTTAAAATAAACTGAGTAAATGAGTTTTTCAATGATTGCAAAGGTTCAGGCATAAAGGTAAGAGAATGGATTATAACTATCTTAAAAATAACCGAAATCTTAAAGCTTTTTTCAAAGATGCAACATCTGAAGAACTTGAAGGCATTATTCACAAACTTAATGAACTTTATACAGAGATTAAAAATAAGGAAATTGAAGAGGAACAGGCTAAAAAGAGAAAGGAAGAATTCTTATCTAATCTTTTAAACAAGCTTGATGAACAAAATCTTACTGTTGACGATCTTGCAGCACTAAAAGAGCTTCAGAAAAAAGATACAAGACAGAAAATGGCTCCTAAATATGAATATACAGCTTTAGATGGAAAAACATATTTATGGTCAGGACAAGGAAAGATCCCAAAGCTTTTAAGAGAGGTTATGCAAAGAGACGGTATTACAGATAAGAATCACTACCTGATTAAGTAAACTTATCAGGTAGCAATATATATTAGATTAAAGACTCATTAATGCTATTTAAGGTAGCAACAGGATCATCTGACTGAGTAATTGGTCTGCCAATCACAAGATAGTCAGATCCCTGAATTACAGCCTCTTTAGGTGTCATAACACGCTTCTGATCACCAAGTGCAGCACCTGCAGGACGAATACCAGGTGTAACACATACAAAAGGTTTTTCAATATTCTCTCTTATAAGAGGAACTTCCTGAGCTGAACAAACCACACCATCAAGCATTGACTGTTTTACAAGTTTTGCAAGTCTGATTACCTGATCTTTTGGCTCCATATCAAGACCAATTGAGCTAAGCTGAGCTCTGTCCATTGATGTTAGAACAGTAACAGCAATAAGCAATGGTCTGTTTTCAAATTTTTCTATTGCCTCACGTGCTTTTTCCATCATTACATTACCACCTGATGAATGGACATTAACCATCCATACACCAAGTCTTGCAGCAGCTTCACAAGCCTTTGCAACAGTATTTGGAATATCGTGATATTTTAAATCAAGAAAAACTTTAAAACCTTTATCAACAAGCTTTGATACAAACTGTGGACCTGCAGTTGTAAATAATTCATTTCCAACTTTTAGTTTACAAAGTTCTGGATTAACTTTTGATACGAAATCTAAAGCTTTACTCTGCTCATCATAATCAAGGGCTACAATTACTTTAGGATCTTTCATTCTAATCTCCATCTAGTCCTGTTTTGGTTTTAAGGCTATCCCATTTTCTGCATGATGGGCATTGATAAAACTGAATTCTGCTTTCAAAACCGCAGTTCTTGCAGACATAACGGTTGTTGCTTGCAATCTGAGCATCAAACAGAGATTTAATCTTTAAAATAGATTCATGTGATGTAACAGGATCTTTTTTAGAATTTAATTCAAGATACTCGGATAAAAGTTTTAAATTAGGTTTTGCACTGATAATATTCTGGATATGTGCAAGCGCATCATCAACACCTGAATTCTGCTCTACACATTTTACATATTCGATAATTACATCAGCTGAATTTGTTCTTTGTACAAGATCTTCAAGTGCAAAACGATAGTTAGGATCGGCACTGTTCTGGAAACACTTTTTTAATGTCACAAGACATAAAGGACCGCTTTCAGGATCAGCTGAACTTGCATATTTAACATATTCAATAGCTTCTTGATATTCATTATTCTTTATCTTCAGTTCAGCCATCTCAATAAGAGCACGGACACATTTTGAATCTGTCACTAAAGCTCTTTTTAGATATTCTTCTGACTGCTTGTAATCTGCATTTAAAGAAAACTTCTTTGCAACTTCACAGTAGTAGTTTGAAAGCTGAACATATGAATTCTTATCAAGATAGTCTGAATAATGGTTGGCAATCTGTATTGCTTTTTCAAAATCCTGCTCTTTTTCATAAAGACTTAATAGAAGCATAACAGCTGTCTTTCTAAGTCTTGGGATATCAATAACATCAGATAGGATCTTTTCAGCTCTGTCTAATAGACCTGCACTTAAAAAATCTCTTATAAGCTCAATTTTTGCAAGTTCTCTTTCAGACTCATCTAAAGATGAATCATTTGACATCTTTTCATGAAGAGAAATAGCTTTATCAACCTCACCTTGCTGTCTGAATAGATTACCAAGAGCCAAAGAAGATTCGTATGTCTGATCGATACTGTTAAGATATGCAATAAACTTATCAACGGCTTTTTCCTGCTTATTGCTTAATAGATAGTCAAAGCCTTTAAGGTAAATTGAATCCTGTCTGTTTTTATCATTCTCTCTTTTCTGCTTAGAGGTTGATCTGCCCATAAAATAACCATAAAGGGCAGCAACAGGTAAGAGTAAAAATAGAAGTTCAAACATTATTTAGAAGAGATATCCTGATCTGCTGTAGTTTTCTTTTTCAGACGGTTAAACTGAGTTTTTGCAACTTTAAGCTGTAACCAGAGCTTAAATGTTAGGAACATTGAGCAGTAAACACCAAGTACAAGGCCAAAAAGAAGACCTATAACCAGAACTGAAGCTAATGAAATTTCTTTTTTTACAAAGAGAAAATCAAACATGACCAGGCTATCATTAGAAGCTCCAATGGCAAGTCCTACAACAATAAAAACAGCAAGAATTAAGAAATAGAACCAAAACTTGATCATGAATTTCCCCGATTTTTTGTTACTGTGTTACATAATAACACAAGGCGCAACAAACCTCATTAAAATATTGAGGAATGCTGAGCCTTTTATGTTTAATAAGAAAAATTTTATTACTTTGAAGCAACAGTATTGACTCTGTCTCTTAATTCAACACCTGGCTTAAAATGCACAACTCGTCTTTTAGAGAGCTGAACCTGTTCACCTGTTTTTGGATTATGTGCAATTCGAGGTTCGTGAACACGCACCTCAAAACTTCCAAAACCTCTAATTTCAATACGATCGCCATCTGATAAGGTTTCAATCATTATTTCAAAAATTTCTCGAACTGCTGAATCAACTTCTGCTGGACTCTGAAATGGAAATTTTTTGGTTAATGCTTCAATTAGCTCTGCTCGTGTCATCTAAAACTCCCTAATTGATTATTATCTGCTCTAATAATAGCAATAATTTTTAATTTCTCTATGATTTACAAGAAAATTTTTGAAAATAACTATAAATTTTCGTAAATTTATGAACTACAGCTTATTTTTTTTAATACTTATTTTCAAAAATCATGATCATGAACTATAAATGATCACATTTTTTAAAGCAATTATCAATTAATACAGACATTTAATTCTTTTTTGTATTTTTTCGTATACACTTAAAGAAGATTATTTTGTATGTGAAAGACTTTTATGAATAACATTCTTGATATCTTAAAAACTAAAAACCCTGAATTTTATAACCAGCTGAAAAAAGCATTTGATGAAGCTTCCTATGAACTTCGTACCGATGAAGGTATGCAAACTACGATAATTGCAGACAATATTCAGCTAACATCGCATCATGACAGAATGCATTGTGCAGAATACAGATGCAGAAAACTAGACTTAAATGAGCCTATTTCAATTTATGGTATGGGACTTGGAGATGAAATCAGATATATCCTTGAAAAAAATCCAAAAGCCAATATCAATCTTTTTATTCTAAATGAAGCTCTATTCTATTTTCTTGTGCAGAATATTGAAGATTTTACTGATCTTCTTGCTACAAATGTTAATCTTATAATTGCAGATGATGATACTCCATATGTAAAAAACAGTATCATTATTCCATCTGAGGTTTATATAGACTTCAAACATAACAATAAAATCAAGATTAAGCTTGCTAATATTCTTGATTACGATTTTGCATCAGTTAATTCAACAAATAGAATTTTAAGATTCAGTGTTAATAATCTTAATATGAATAAGGCAGCAAAAATATTTGATAGGATAAAACCTCTTAACAATGATGATATAAATGCGCTGAAAGCTGATGAATATATTGTTCTTGCATCAGGTCCTTCATTAAAAGATAACATTGAAAAAATCAAAGAGCTTCAGTCAAAAGGTATCAAAACAGTTGCTGTTGATACAGCTCTTGCATGCTTAAACAATTACAATATCATTCCTAATATTATCGTATCGCATGATCCTATCGTTTATGTGCAGTTCAAAAACCTGATCCTCAAAAATAAAGATAATTTCAAAAATACATTTTTAATATGCTCTGCTCATTCTGAACAGGCTTTTATCGAAGACTATCCAGGTCCAATAAAATACATATTTGATGACAATGATGTGAAGATTGTTCCTGAAATAGATTGTGAACTTAAGAACTTTATTAAATTTGCAGGATCTGTTCTTTTAGAAACAACAGCAATCTTAAAAAGAGTTTCACCAAAGAAGATCCATCTGTTCGGCTGTGATTTTGCATACAAGGGCAATACAACTCATGCTGGTAATTTATATAATGAAGTTTCTGAAAAGGATACAAAAAAGAACTATGGATCATTCATAAAAATATTATGCAATGATGGTCAGTATCAGAATACGCTTAAGTCTTTTGCCTTATACAGAGACTATTTAGAAGCAGACATTAAATCATCACCTAATACTGAATATATTAATTATTCAAAGACAGGTGCTATTATTAAAGGTGCAAAACTAGGATAGAACTTACTTTTATCGGAAGTTAATAGATACGAAAAGGCCCTGCAATGCAGGGCCTTCTTTATAGCTTTAAGAGCTTATTACTGCTTCTTAGCAGCAGCGAAAGCTGCTTCCATAGTAGTAGTTGTAGGCTCAGCTGCCTTCTGGTTTACAGACTCTAAAGCTTCCTTCTCCTCAGCCTCATCCTTAGCACGAACTGATAAGGTGATCTGACGGGTCTTACGATCAACGTTTACGAACTTAGCTTCGATCTCGTCGCCAACTGAAACAACTGTAGTTGCATCGTCAACGCGGTCACGTGATAAGTCTGAAGCCTTGATGTAGCCAGTAATGCCTTCTGCTAATTCAACAGTTGCACCACGTGCATCAACTTCGGTAACCTTACCGGTTACAACTGAACCCTTACGGTGTGATGCGCAGTAATCTGCAAATGGATCCTCAGAGATCTGCTTTAAGCCTAATGAGATACGCTCACGCTCTGGATCTACCTGAAGAACGATAGCGGTGATTTCGTCACCCTTCTTGAAGTTGCGAACAGCTTCTTCACCAGCCTGCTGCCATGAGATGTCTGATAAGTGTACTAAACCATCAATACCGCCATCTAAACCGATGAAGATACCGAAGTCAGTGATTGACTTGATCTTACCAGTTACCTTCTCACCCTTTGAGTGAGACTCAGCAAACTCGATCCAAGGATTTGCCTTGCACTGCTTTAAGCCTAAAGAAATACGACGACGCTCCTCGTCTAACTCTAGAACCTTAACCTTTACCTTGTCGCCAACTGAAACGATCTTAGATGGGTGGCAGTTCTTGTTGGTCCAATCCATCTCTGATACGTGTACTAAGCCTTCAACGCCATCAGCGATTTCAACGAAGCAACCATAATCGGTTAAGTTGGTAACCTTACCCTCGATCTCAGAATTCTCTGGGAAGCGAGCTGCAATGTTTGCCCATGGATCTTCACCTAACTGCTTTAAGCCTAAAGATACGCGTGAACGCTCACGGTCGAACTTAAGAACCTTAACAGTAACTTCCTCACCAACTGCAACGATCTCTGAAGGGTGCTTAACTCTCTTCCAAGCCATGTCAGTGATGTGTAATAAGCCATCAACGCCACCAAGGTCAACGAATGCACCGTAATCGGTAAGGTTCTTGATGATACCCTTAACAGTCTGACCTTCAGCTAAGTTAGCTAATACGTTCTCACGATCAGCTGAGCTTTCAGTCTCGATAACAGCACGACGTGAAACAACAACATTGTTGCGCTTCTGGTCTAACTTGATAACCTTGAACTGCTGCTCTTTGCCTTCGATGTGTGCAGTGTCACGTACTGGACGTACATCTACTAATGAACCTGGTAAGAATGCGCGGATACCGCCTAACTGTACGGTGAAGCCACCCTTTACCTTGCCATCGATGATACCAACAACAGTTTCGTTCTTGTTGAAAGCGTCTTCTAACTTGATCCAAGCCTCGTTACGCTTTGCCTTTTCGCGAGAAACCTGAGTTTCACCGTCGCCTGACTCAACAGACTCTAAAGCTACGTCAACTGTATCGCCAACCTTAACTTCTAACTCACCAGCAGCGTTTAAGAACTGCTCCTGTGGGATTGCAGACTCTGACTTTAAGCCAGTGTCAACAATAACAAAGCCGTTGTCAATTTTAACAATAGTACCTTTAACCATTGAACCTGGACGGGTTTCAATATTCTGTAAGGACTCTTCGAAAAGTTGTGCAAATGATTCCATTAAAAGGATTCCTAAAAAAGCTCCAAAGCCTCATGCTTAAGGAGGGTTGATAAATAAAGACAATCATCCATGACTGTCAGAAAAAAACTTAAATTCTGATACCTGTCTTCTTGAAGATATAGTCACAAGCAGTCTTGTAAACTTCTTCAATCGTCATATCTGAAGTATCAATAACCAGTGCATCATCAGCTGGCTTTAATGGTGCTACAGGACGGTTACGGTCTCTGTCATCACGCTCTTTGATTTCAGCTAATACTTTCTGATAATCAGCTTCTTTGCCTTTCTGCTGTAACTGAAGCATTCTTCTGTTTGCTCTTACTTCAGCACTGGCATCTAAAAACAGTTTTACATTTGCCTTTGGAAAAACGACAGTTCCCATATCACGGCCATCTGCAATAAGACCAGGCTCTTTTAAGAACTCTCTTTGTCTTTGCAAAAGTGCCATTCTAACTGATGGATAAGCTGCAACCTTACTTGCATTGTTGCCAGCCTCTTCAGTTCTGATCTCTGATGAAACATCTTCACCATTTAAAAGAACATGAACACCATCATCAAGGCATTCAAAGGATAAATTCAGAAGTTTTGCTTCCTGAACTACTGATTCCTCATCAAACAAAGCAAGGCCGGCTTTTCTTACTGCATAGCCTAAAACTCTGTATATAGCACCAGAATCAAGTAACTCATAATCAAGTGCTGATGCGAGTCTTTTTGTCAGCTCGCCTTTACCTACGCCACTTGGGCCGTCTACTGCGATTACAATTGCTTCTGCCATTTTTTATCCTTATATTTTTAAGATTGCTATTCTAACAGAAAAATATCCCATTTATACAGTCTTTTTTGCATATAAATGCATTTTTTTACTATTTATGCTAAATATTTTCATAAGCTTTGTTTTTTGATTATTAGTATTTTTCTTTGTGATAGAATACTGCAAATTCAATATGGTTATTACTAGGAAATTGTTTTGACTACTAAGTTAATTCAGGGCCCGGTTGCTCTTTTACCTACAAAATACGGGCTGTTCAATATCACTGTTTTTAAAGAAAACGATTCAATCGATCACGCTGTTATCTTTTTAGGTGATCTAACTGATGGTGAGCCTGTATTGTGCAGAATTCATTCAGAATGTCTAACAGGTGATGTATTCGGCTCATTGAAATGTGACTGTGGTTTCCAGCTTGCAGCTGCAATGCAGGAAATCCAGAAAGCAGGTCGAGGTGCAATTCTCTACATGCGCCAGGAAGGTAGAGGTATCGGTCTGTTCAATAAGATAAGAGCCTACAAGCTTCAGGATAATGGTGCTGATACAGTTGATGCCAATGTAAATCTTGGCTTTCCTGCTGATGCCAGAAACTATGAAGCATGCGCTCAGATGATGAAAAATATGGGATTTACAAAAGTTATTCTCATGACAAACAATCCTTTAAAGATTAATGACATTAAAGAGCATGGCATTGAAGTTGTAGACAGAAAGCCAATTGAATATGGAAGAAACAAATTCAATGAGAATTATCTGAATACAAAAGAAGAAAGAATGGGACATATGCTCCATCATCAAGATTAAAAAAAACATTAAAGATTAACCAAAAGGAGCTCAGTAAAAGCTCCTTTTTTTATCAAAAGGAGCCGCTCCCTGTCCTTTGTGCATTGGTATAAGGCGTAAGATAGGTCATGGGTATTTGCTATCTATTTACTCTCTGTTTATAAAAACAGGTGCAACTTAACACAAAGAAGCAAAGTAAACCTCTCAAGAGCTCAGCTGCTCTAACAAACCATGAAACTAAGCTATTATCCTCTAATGCATGATGGATCCTACTTTTAAAAGATGAGGATATCAATAGACAGATTCTTATTATCAAATCTATCTTACACAATCATTTTTATCAAAGGATTAATAAAAAAAATGGATTCAATACTGTGTACTGAATCCAAGAATTTAGGACTTTTTTGAAGAATATAAAATTGATTACTGTTTCTTTATAAGATACTTGTAACTATGGGTCTTGTGTGTAAGATCAACAATCTTCTTACAAGCCTCTGGAGCATCATCTGATATAGATTCACAAACCTTTTTGTAGTATCTTTTAGCTTCCTGAGCATCATATGCTACATTGAAGCCGTATAGAGCCTGAGATGAATCTGGCTTTACACCATATTCATAAATTCTTGCTGCACGCATACATGCTGAATAATTGTTCAGTTTGCAGCCTAAATCAAGATAGTAAAGAACCTCATATAAAGTAGTCTTTACATTCTGTGACTCTGACTTATTGGTTTCCTGCATATTGAAGAAAGTTTCATAAGTCATAAGACATGAATCTGAGTCCTGATAACGGTCACACAAAGTCTTTAAGTAAACGAAGGCTTCAGCATACTTCTTCTCCTGCAATGCCTGATCACGTAGAAGAATACAGTTGTTGATGTTGCCATCAGAACATACTCTTTCTCCAAGTAAAGAAACAGGAGCTTTTGATTTTGGTTCAACATTTGAATCTTCACCCTGGCAGATTACAATAACCAGAGGAATACATAACACTGTTGCTAAAAGAAAATATAAAAAAGCTTTTAAAACCTTCATAGTACTCAATCTGTTCAATTTCTAAAAATTAAAGTGATATACATCACAAATTTTATGAGTGCTATTATAGACTAAAAAAGTTTGATGTAAATCAAATTTTTTTACTTTTTTTTATTTTTCTGACATTTCACTTTAAGTGTTTAACTACTATTAGTAATGATATTCAGTATTTTTTTGATAATTTTATCTAATTTATTGATTTTTAATTTTTTAACCTTTTGAAATATCATATAATTTCAAAAACAACCATATTAAATCAAAGAGTTTACCTATGAGTTTTGAATATAACGGAAGGATTATTGAAACTGATTCAAATGGCTTTTTATTAAATAAAGATGATTGGAATGAAGAAATTATGTACATCCTGGCAGAATCAGAAAATTGTGATCTTACCGACAAACACATTCTTGTCATAAATGCAGTACGCGAATACTATGATACATACGCAACCACTCCAGCTATCAGAATTCTTCTAAAGTATTTAAAAGAGGCAGGATATCAGGATCTTTCCTCCTCTATTGAACTTGCAAGACTGTTCCCAAATGGAGCTGCCAAAAGCGCAGCTAAATATGCAGGTTTACCAAAACCAATAAAATGCATATAAAAAAACCAGGACCTTTGGTCCTGGTTTATGAGATTGACGTTTAGATGTTATCTCTTAATTTCTAAGAGAGCTGCAAAATTAAAGTCACCTTCAACCTTACCATCTTTTACTGTGTAATACTTAAGTGAGTATGCATCCTGAAGCTTTGTTCCATCAGAAAAACACTTGCCAACTTCAACCTGCTTTGCATCACCTACATGAATCACAACAGCATTATCAATTCCCTTTGCCTTGTCTTTAAACATTCTGCAGTAAGAGCCATCTGACAGCTTTTCCTGATAACCTGCACCAACAGCTGGATTGCGTAGTCTGAACTGACCTATCTTCTGCCATACAGCAAGAATTTCATTGTCCTTTGAGAATTCCTTACTTAAGGTTGCTACGTTTGCAGCCCATTCTTTAGCATTATCAACATCTTTAGGGAAGTTCATATCTGAACGTATACCCTGCTCCATGTCAATACCACCGCCCATATCATTGACTCTTGATGTTTCATCACCGTAGAAGATCTGAACTGAGCCTGGCAGTAACAGGAAGTTTAATGCTGCTTTTGCCATGTTCTTCTTTCTACATAAAGATGTATCATGTGATGAAATATAGGTTAGATTGCCAAGAGGTACCTTTCCTTCAAGACGACCATATAATTTACCGTATTTCTCCCAGTCTGACTGATCAGGCATAATACAGGTATTTAGATTTACACCGTCTGGATTGAAGTAGAAATCGATTAGAGAATCAAATCCGCCATCCTTTGCAAAACCTGATTTGTCCTCAGGATCGGTTGTAAATGCCCACAGCTCACCTGTCATATAGAATGGATCAGTCCAGTCTGCTGCAGGATCTTTACCCTTATTCTTCTCACGCCACTTGTTTAATGCTGCAACAGAATATTCTTTTAACAGTTTCCATGACTCTTTTGATACATACTTAACTGTATCTGCTCTGTAACCGTCAATACCGAATTCCTCTACCCAAGAAGCAATCCAGTGAGCCTGGAACTGAGCTACACTCATCTGGCCCTGTCTGTATGGAATTGCTGCAGGAATATCATATTTAGGATTTGGTGTTTTCCATTTATCCAACAGGAACTGAGGTAAACTTACCTTGTTTGCATTAGGATTGGTGTTCTTGAAATCAGGAAGATAAGCCAGACACTTGTCAAGACCATCTTCAGCACCGCAAGGCTCGCCATATGCATCAAAGATGATCCAGTCCTTACCCCACCATCTGTCCCATGATGGATATGATCTTGCATCAACAGGTCTGTTATGGAATGTTTCGCCGGCACTTGCGTTTGGCATCCATTCAGCACATGGATCAACACCGTTTGCGGTCTCACCGAATTTTAGATCACACATATCCTTTAATGTTGCATATGCAGAGTGATTCATAACAACATCAATAAGAACTCTAATACCTCTCTTGTGAGCCTCATTCACAAAAGTTCTGAATTCTTCTACTGTACCCATATTTGCGTCAATAGAAGTAAAATCAAGACCATAATAGCCATGGTATGCATAGTACTGATACATACCCATAGGACCACCGCCTACCCAGCCGTGAGCTTGCTCTACAGGTGAGCTCACCCAGATAGCGTTTACACCTAATGAACGAATATAATCTAACTTCTGAGTTAAACCTTTGAAATCACCGCCATGGAAAGTACCTGCAGTATAACCTGCTGAATCCTTATAAGGTCTTCCATATGAATTGTCATTACTCTTATCACCGTTATAGAAACGATCGGTAATTACAAAGTAGAGATTAGTGTTCTGCCAGGTAAAAGGAAGGCTTGCCCCCTCATCTGACGTCTTAGAACAGCCTGAACAAAGGCCAACAGTACCTGACAGCAATGCTGTAGCAAGTGCAGCTACTCCTAGAAGTTTTGATTTTTTCATTAAATTCACCATAGTCTTGTATAAAAGTTTTTTCAGATTATTAGATAAGTCACAAATTATCTATATAGAAAAAAAGAATTATTGATTCTGATCACAAAAGAAAGCTTAATAGGAATTAATAACAATATGATATTTATGCATTTTTTGGTTTAGTACAAATAAATGTGGGATCTAGGATCCCCTTATTCATTCAAGTAATTCCATCTTTGTCTTGAGGCATCAAACAGTTTTAAAAAGAAATATTCATCATCAGGGAGTCCATAGCTCTTCGTTCTGATGGTCTTTATCCTCTGATTGATACCTTCAACCTTTCCGTTTGATAACGGCTATCTGCATGACTTATGATGCCGTCAATATGATTTTTAAGTAACCTGGCAAACCATATGAAGTGCTTGTTTTCTGCGCCTTTACAGTATTACAGTAGTTAATGCTCTCTCTATAAATAGCTTCATTTCTGCTGCTGTAGGCCTTAAATAAGCTTGATCTAAATTGGTCTTTACAAAATATAAATCCATCAGCAAACGGTTCTGGGGAAGTAATTTTATGTACCTGCGGTACTGTTCTGCCTTCAGTTTAACTTCCTGCTTTTTAAACAGTTCAGAGCCTCAAGAAATCACCTTGCCTTCTTTGGCATCTTGGTCTTTTGATTTTAGAGTTTCTCGCTTGGAGGTAAGTATGTACTTACTTCACTTAAGAGCTTTTGCAGCTGCAGATGCACCATATTTATTTGCAACATCTGCAGAAAATTTTCCTACTGATGATGCTGCTTCAGCTGCTTTTGCAGCTACTTCTTTTCACAACTGAATTAAAAAATTAAATTAATACATCCTGCTTATAATTCATCATTTTAAAATGATTTTTTGAAAAAACTATATCTAATACAACTTCATCAACAAGCCAGGAAAAAGCAAACTCATTAATGTTTTCACTAACATGTTCTATTGTATGAAACTTTAAAAATGGTGGATCTATAAAATGATGATCATCATCTAATTTATATTCATGGTTTAAAAGTTTCTTTTTTGCAAAATCTATAACCTCAGGATGTTTATTTGCAATTTCTGTAAATTCATGTTCACAACTATTGTAAATAAAACTGTATTGATAAAATGTTGATAATATATGACTTAAGTCCTCAATTGTTTCAGGCTCTTTTAATTCAAGTGCACTCATTAGAATATCAAGATTTGGATTATCAATTTTTAGATATTCAAAGCAGTGTTTTGGATTAATATTTCTGATTTCAAAATACCTTACATAACATTGCTCTTCTTTATGATCATTAAGAAAACAAAAAACATTATAATAATCACGATTGCATACAGCAGCTGCATTTAAGAATTCCTGATAATTGTTAAAAAACATTTTTATCTCCTTTTTACTATTTATATTCAAGATCGCCTCTTAATACACCAAACACGCTTTGAGCATTGGTATTGCACTCTATATCTGATATCAGTGAATTATCATGCCTTTTAATAAAGTCAAAATAGGCATCCCAGGAAACAAAGCGATCATGCGTATAAAGGTCATCATCACTATCATCAAAATCATCATCAAAACAATCATCAGAATCCTTGTCTTCATTAGGAACATAAAAGTAACCTTTTATGTATGGAATAGCTATATTTCTAAACATATCCATAAAGATGACAGTTAATTCTGTTTCATCAAATTCATTGACAAGGATCTTTCTTGATTGACCATAGTTTTTGCATAAACCATGAAGGTATGTATACTTCAATGCATTAATCTCATTATATGAATCCCAGCATTCGATAATTTCTTCATATAAATCTGCATCAAAGCATGAGCAATTATCATTAGCTACTTTTTTAGAAAAGTACACAAGAGCATCTAAAGAAAAATACTGAAGATAATCCAAAGCAAAGTCAGAATCCCAGGCATAATTATCAAGATTACAACCGTCTTCTTCAGCATTCGATCTGCAAGCAAGATACAAATCAGTAAAATCATATGCATGAATAAATGAATTTATCAGTCTAATCTGCTCAATGCTGACATTAAAAGGAAGATTATCATCATCAATCATTAAAGGCTGAGCACAAAAGATAGAACGAGCCTTATAAAAGAAATAATCTTCCTGAACACTAATAAGACCTCTGTAAAAACGAAATTCACTAAAAAAGCCAGCAATAATTGCATCAATTTTTTCTAAGGTATTTGTTGAATTATTTGTATCCATAATAATGACCTCAAAATAAAAGGTGTTTTAGAAAATATTGTATCTTTATCAGTACTGTAATATATTCAAATATATTTTGTCTAATATTTTTTTAGAATTTTTATTATGTTAATCACATTTTTGTGTAAATCAGAAACAAGAAAATATATCATATAAATAATAAATTTCTTTTATTTTTAATAAGTTATTTATCAGTACTGTATAAAATAATAAAATTTATCAGGTTAGTGTTATTTTTTATTTTTATTGAAGGAACAACATGATCTTGTTACTAAG
This sequence comes from Succinivibrio faecicola, assembly GCF_019448115.1. Lineage (GTDB taxonomy): Bacteria > Pseudomonadota > Gammaproteobacteria > Enterobacterales > Succinivibrionaceae > Succinivibrio > Succinivibrio faecicola. Next base: position 169,278 of record NZ_JAGFNY010000001.1, read on the forward strand.
TTGCAGCGATCTTCCATTGTGTGTGCTGCACAACAAGAATAAAGAACTGCAACTGCATTTTTTGAAAGGAAGAGCCAATCAATTTGATGTAATGCTGGCTAACGCACGTAACTTCGGTCTAGCAGCTAGATTTCCATCTAAGTTTTTAATTGAAAATGGTGGATGAATAGAAAAGACTTAACATATATGTTTGTTAGTTGGTCAACAAATCTATCGATTTAGTGGTCAACCATTTTTATCGATAAACATCCATTAGGATGTGAATCATGATTTTTAGTCACTCAATTGCCTGATGACATCTATTGATACAAAACTGTCTTTATAAAGAGTGATATAAAAGAATTTCTCACTTTGTTTTTATATTTCTCATGATACTGATTGTTACTTATTCTCTTTTGAATTACTCTTTTTATCATTCATTGCATTAGCACCGATTGTTCTTTTCTTTCTGAGATCAATCTGCTCATCAAGATTTTCATTCTTTTCATCATCAGACAATTCTGGTAAGGATAGGATTTTTTCGAATAATGCCCTATTCTGCTGATTTTCTAAAGAAAAAGCAAAACGCTCAATCAGCTTACTTGACGTAAGATGATACTGTCCTGCAAATCTGCATAGCAGAATATTGGCATGATCTTTAATATAATACTTATGCTGCTTTGCAAGTTCCTTATCATCCTTTTTTGGTCTGGCCATTAAAACAATTCCTTAAATCGAGAAATTCTGATAATCAGAGTCAATAATATTGCTACTCTTGTTGTTTTTTTTTAATCTATTTTCATTTTCCAGATCATTGAAAATAAACCTAATTTAATAACAAAATGAACCTGGGTCAAGTAACACTTGATACCAAATCCCTGATACACACATAACTTAATCTTGAAAATGCAATCACAAAAATAATTATTTCTATGTTTAATCAGCTAATAAGATATCAGATTAAGATCGTTAAAACTTGTTTAAAGATCAAAGGATTAAATATTCTTCAACCAAACAGTCAAACTGTTAGTAAAGTTGTCATTTATCTATCAATTTGTATGCTCTAAACTAATGTCACAATACTCTATTCTTATTATTATCGTATTTTCTAAAATTAAATTGTTGCAATTATCGTAAAATAATATTACAGTACTGTTAATTTCTTTTCAATAAAGAGGAGTCATTTTTCAATAGTAGGATGATTAGTAGGAAGATAAAAACCTGAAACTCAACTATTAGATGCGTGCTTACTTACTATAAGATCATTGCGTCTCTATTGAAAATCGGTGCAACTAAATATCATGATCATATTCATTTAGTATCTATAAAGATTAGTAGCTGTATTTTGGTAATAGGACTATAAAAGATGAATAACAACTCAGATACATTTGTAACTGATTACTTTTTGGTAAAAAGATTCTGTCCTTCTCAAAAGCTGTTTGTAATGACAGATCTTCATGGATGCAGTCTTGCTATGAACAGACTTCTAAAGCACTATGACGGTCAGTCAAAAGTAGTATTTCTTGGCGATGCTATTGATCGTGGTCCTGACAGCTATGCTGTAATTAAAAGACTTATAGAGCTAGATGCGATATGCATTCTTGGAAATCACGAGTTTTTATCGCTTGAGACAATCTTTCCAGAAAAGTTTAATGATAAAAACTTTCCAGCACTGTGGTATGGCCTTAATGGAGGTAACTATACTCTAGATTCTTTTGATAAAGCTATAAAAAATGGTGCACAGCACATAAAAAATACGCTTGGAGTTGAATATCCATTACTTTATTCAGACTACATCAGAAGATGCAAGACTCATTATTTGTCTGGCAACATACTGTTCACTCATGCAGGTATTCCTCCTCATGAAAATGTAGAATTTTGTGATGATCCTTTTGACAGTAATTTTAACGATGCTGTTCTTTGGTGGAGACCTGATTGTGAAACTGAAATGTATAACGAAAAGCCAAGAGTGTTCAATGAAAAAGATGTTTTTTCAGTAAGTGGTCATACACCAACAACCCCATGTCAGGTAAGACAGAATTTTGGTATTAATCTTGATGCAGGATATACCTTAAAACTGGCATTGGAAATTGAGCCTGACTCTTGCAACAATAGCTGCAGATATAGAATATTTGGTACAAACTGCGATGAGGTAAATATTAATAAAGCCATAAAAACTGGACAATGCACCAATGAATTATTGTTAAAGCAAGAAAAAGAGGCTATTGAAAAGAAGATAGAACTATCAGGAATATAACGCTTAACAAACAAGATGGTAGACACTCATGTTATTTATTTTGAGTGTGATAAAAAAACTATTCATCTATTTGAATAAGAAAACGAAGTTTTAGAAACAACCTTAAACCGACAAAAAGAAAGAATACAATGAAACAGTCAAATCGCATAGAATTACTTTTACTTATTTTATTATGTGTAGAAGCATTACAAGGTATTGAAAGATTAGTAGATAGATTTTTTTAGTTCACTCTTTCAGCCACCTGTTTCCACACCTTCTAGATGATCCGGATTTTTTGGTACAAAAGACGGATCAACTTCGCTTGATATTGACGGATCACTTTCGTGATTTTTAACACGTGGATCAATTTTTTTAAATGAAGCGTAGGGGCTGCTCTCGAAGTAGTGAAGTACAGCGTTACATCATCTGACTTGGAGAAGCTCTCAAAAGAGGACTTCCAAGAATTAGACAGACACGCAATATCAGACAGTACAACTACTCAGGTGAATTAAAAGACGTTGAGCCAACGTTTGATGACATCGAAGACGAAAGTCTTTGGGAGCTACTCGAAGAAGAGTACTACCAGTGGAAGAATGGGCAGTACTCTTAGAGAAAATTTAATCGTACGGTTTAATTACTTTGTAGGAGTGACTACATAAAAGATACATCCCAGGATTGCAAAGAAAAAAAACAGAATTATAAAAAAATGCAGAATAGTCATCATAGTCTCCTTAATTTATTTAAATATTTTTTCAGCATAAAAGCACAGCAGATTAACGCTATAACAAGTACTACACCCATAATTGTAGCTAGTATTACTGATATTGACCAATTAAAATTAAAAAACAAATAAACAACTATCGCAGTTAACGATGTAATTATAAATTTAAATGTCTTTTCAAGATATTTAAGTGTTTTTTCAACGTACTGTTCTTCACTCATTTTCAATCTCCTTATCATCAAATAAATTTGTCTGTCCTGGCACTTCATTGCGAAGCTTTTTAGTCTGAAGTGCACCTTTCTCTCTATTGAGTTGTGCTCGTGTCACTTTGTCTGCAACTTCCTATGACACCTCTTGCAACTCAAAAAGCTTAGCGATCTGATTGCAGTGCGAACTTGTTTTTTTGCCGTTCCAAAGATAGTCAGCTAACTTTTGAATGACCTGACTTACGGTCAAACCGTACATAGAAGCAAAAGTCTTTAAATGCTCCATTTGCTCATCAGTACAGCTAAAGCTTCTCTGTGTCACTTTTTTAATTCTTGACATTTTATTCCATCTTTAAAGCGTATGATTATTTCTGATTTATTTGTTAACAGCTTAATTATAAGGGTTTTCGTTTATAGCTCAAAATCAAAAATGCATAAATTTACAATCTTTTGTAAATATTACTCAATGTCAGGTGAAACTATAATCCCTATTACAAATATTCTCAAAAGACATGAAGCCCTTTTTAATATGATGGATATTGATCCTATCGTACTTCAGAATACTAAACTGAAAAAAGCAACTCTAGACGATGATATGGGACTTACGGTGTGTTAATAAGATCGTGTAAGAATAAAACCGAGATCTTAGGGATATAAAAAAAGACAGACAACGCTGTCTCCTATAAGTGGCGGATGGAGTGAGATTCGAACTCACGGAGGGCGTAAACCCTCGACGGTTTTCAAGACCGTTGCATTCAACCGCTCTGCCATCCATCCGCAGGCTTCTTTGATACAATAAGAAGTAAACAAATTTTAAAGTTTTCATGAAACTTCTTTCGAAGTGGCGGATGGAGTGAGATTCGAACTCACGGAGGGCGTAAACCCTCGACGGTTTTCAAGACCGTTGCATTCAACCGCTCTGCCATCCATCCGCTGAAAACGGTATGTATTATAAGGATTTTTCAGAAAAAAGAAAGGACTTTTTTTAATTTTTTTTAATTTTTTTTACAAACGGCTTATATATCGCATTTGATTTTTATAAAAATTTCGCAATATAAAAAATCTGAACACTCATAATGAACAAAGCGTACAGATTTTTTTGAAAAAACTTGTCTTTAAATTATCTGATTTTTATATGAGCCTTGCCATCATTGCCCCTTGCTCTTACAAAACTAACTTTTCTCTGAACTGTTTTTGGGATCTTGTTTTGCTTGTAGAAGAATGATCTGTTATCAACATAAAGATTAACGGAGCCTTTTCCACCTTCTAGCTTTTTGCCATTGGAAAACTCTGAGTACAGATAATAAATGTCATTCTTGCTGTCTAGATTGACCTTCTCTGTCTTTTTTGGATTAACGTTATACCATCCGTCTACAACCCAGTCATTGTGCTTGTTATCAAGGTATGAAAACGCAAGCACGACAGTTGAATCAGTCTGATTCTCAATTGTTAACTCAAGAGAATGAGCACATTGCGCAGCAAGTGCCACTGACATAATGGCTGTAAACAGTTTTTTCATATTTAATCCTTATGGAGCGAAATAACCGCCCTTGTTGTTTTTGTTATTATCATCCTTATCTGATGAATCATCAGATACATTGAGTTTATCAGATTCATTTTCCAAGTGATCTTCTGATGATTCCAAGTTGCCATTGCTATCATATTTTTTGCTGACAACTTTGGCATTTTTAAGATCATGCTGTTTTATAAACCCCTCAATTCCATGATTTACCAGCTCATAGTGGAATGTTTTTACAAAGAGGATCATATAGATCATTGGAAGTAACATCATTACAAGATATGAAAATGTCACATTAAACAGGATCTGAAGTGTCATTACTACTGCACATATGGTATTTGCATAGCAGGACAGTCTTAAAAGGTTGCCAAAACTTGTTTTGATTTTTCCAACAATAGTAAACAAGAAATTAGACAGTGCTGCTGTTAGAACCACATTCAGGCCAAGCATGACAAAAGCAGCCAGAGCGTAGAACAAGAATGCAAAGGCATTTGCCATATCAGCTAAGGATTTTAAAGTATAAGGCTCTAAAAGATCGTTTAATGATCCTTTAGGACCAAGTGCATCAACATATCTTAATACAGTCCCCTTTGCATAGTTGAGTCTGAATGTTTTTGAATTGAATTCAATGATAGGTTCACTCTGAGATTCATACATTCTATCTTCAATATTAAAGACAACAGCAAGTACACCATCTTCTGTATATATCTGCTTGAAAGACTCGTTTTTATCAAATGTTCTTAAAGTACCTGTTCTGTCAAGATAGGTCTTTGGGATCTGATTTGCCACATAGATAACATTATTTTCAAGATGAAATGAAATAGTACTGCAAAGCTTTATTGTTGATGGAATTGAAACTAATATTGCAAGATACAGAAGAAAAAGAATTCCCTGTCCTCTTTTTTTAAACAGGACTTCAAAATAGAATGAAACCGAATACAAAGCACGAATCGGTGATGAAATAAAATTTATAAAATTGTTCATATATTCATAACTTCTGTGTTTTTTCTTTAGATTAACACAAAAAACACAAAAGAAACTGTTTTTTATGTGGTCTCTTGCATATATTCGGTGCAAAAAATCATAAATTTTACTGCAGTTGTATTTTTATACGATTTGCCGTTAAATATGTTAGTCTTCTGGACATAGTTATAAATTAGAAAACTAACAGGTAAATATTCATGTCAGCATTATTACTTGCAAGCAGATATCTTGCAAAATACACAGCATTATTCGTAATCGGAACAGCTGTTTTTGCTTATTTTGTTCCACAGTCATGCACCTTTGTAAAAGGTAATACACAGACATTAATACTTGGTATTATCATGCTTTCAATGGGTATGACACTTGGCCGTCAGGATTACAAGATCCTAGCTCAAAGACCTTTTGATATTCTGGTAGGTGCAATTGCTCAGTATACAATTATGCCTATTATTGCAATTGCTATTGCAAATGCATTTAACCTCTCAGAAGAACTTACCTTAGGTCTTGTTCTTGTTGGATGCTGCCCTGGTGGTGTATCTTCAAATATTATGAGTTTCCTTTGCAGAGGTGATGTTGCCTTCTCAGTTGGTATGACAACAGTTTCAACAATCGTATCACCTCTTGCAACACCTTTATTAGTAAGCTACCTTGTAGGCGAGAAAATTGAATTTGCTCTACTTCCAATGATTCAGTTCATGCTTATTGTTACTATTCTTCCTGTAGGCGTAGGCTCAATCTGTAACATCCTTTTCCACAAGTATGAGTTCTTCAAGAAAGTAAGAGAAGTTATGCCTGGTGTTGCTGTTATTGGCTTTGCACTGATTGTTGGTGGTGTAATTTCTGTACACGGTGAGAAATTCTTACAGTCAGGCCTAATCATCTTTGCATGTATTTTCTTACACAATGCATCAGGTTATATCTTAGGTTACTTAGCTGGTCGCTTCTTCAAGATGAGCAAAGCCAAGAAGAGAACACTTGCAATTGAGGTTGGTGTTCAGAATGCAGGTCTTGCAACAGGTCTTTGCGGCAAGTTCTTCCCAACATCAGCTGAAGCTGCTATCGCATCTGCAGTATCATGCGTATGGCACTCTATTTCTGGTACTATCCTTGCAAATATCTTTGCATGGTTTGACAAGAAAGAAGCTGAAGAAACTGACAGTCAGACTGAGCTTAAAAGCGAATAGTAAAGGATAACAAATGGAGCTTTCCAAAACAGTAAATCTTGCAAAAGAACTTGTCTGTATAAAGTCAGTTACACCTGATGACAACGGTTGTCAGGATCTGATTGCAAAGATTCTTGAGCCTTATGGATTTAGCATAAGATTCATAAGTTCCAACGGAACTAAAAATCTGCTGGCTTTTCATGGTACAGGTGCTCCATTAACCTTGTTTTTAGGTCATACAGATGTAGTTCCTACAGGTGATGAAACAACCTGGGACTACCCTCCTTTTAGTGGAAAAATCATCACTAAAGATGATGGTAAACACTATCTGTATGGCAGAGGCAGCTCTGATATGAAAGGTGGCGATGCAGCTATGATCTGCGCGATGCTTGAATATATAGAGCAAAAACCTGACCATAAAGGTACTATAGGTCTTTTATTAACATCTAATGAAGAAGGAGATGCCGTAGGCGGAACTCCTTATGTAGTTGAGTTTTTAAAAAAGGAAAACATCATCCCTGATTACTGCATTATAGGCGAGTGCTCTTGTGATGAGGTTTTCGGAGACTCAATTAAAAACGGTCGAAGAGGCGATCTGAATGCTACTATTGTTGTAAATGGTATTCAGGGTCATGCAGCTTTGGAACAGCATGCAAAAAATGCTGTTTTTGAAGCATCCCGTTTTATTAGTGCAATGCTTGATAATCCTATAGATAATGGTACACAATTCTTCCCACCAACTTCTTTTCAGGTATCTAACATAAGTGCAGGTACTGGTGCTGATAATGTTATTCCCGGAGTTTGCACATTAAGATGCAACTTTAGATGGAACGATTTACAGACCCCTGAGAAAATTGAAAAGCATGTAAGGGAAGTTGCAAAATCCTGTGGTATTGACTGCACAATGGATTTTAGAGAAGAAGGCAAACCATTCTTAACAAAAGAGGGTTTACTTATCGATGCTCTAAAAGCCTCTATTATTGAAGTTACAGGAATTACACCATCTCTTGGCACTTCAGGTGGTACATCTGATGGTAGATTCATTAGACATCTTGGCACTCAGACAGTTGAATTCGGTCCAGTGTCAAATCTTATACACAAGGTAAATGAAATGGTCTGCACAGAAGATCTTGATTCACTTACTAGAATCTATGTAAAAACTCTTGAAAAACTTATGAAGTAGATTTTAAGAAAAAAAGGGGCTTATAAAAAAATTAAGGTCTGTTCATTTAATGAGCAGACCTTTTTTAAGCCTGATAATTCAGGCTTAACTATCGATGATTAGGCATTCTCGCTTACAAATGCAGCTAAGGCCTTATCTAAAAGCTTCATAGCCTCATCTACAGTTTTCTTCTTGATATTAAGAGCAGGAGCTAAACGAAGAACATCACCGTGAGCAACCAATGTAAGAAGCTTCTGTTCAAAACACTTCTTCTGAAGAACACCTGACTTTCCTGAATACTTGTCATTTAGAACAAGACCTAGAAGTAAGCCTTCACCACGAACAGTCTTGAATACATTGTACTTTTCGTTAAGCTTCATAACATTATCAGTAATGTATGAGCTCATCTTCTTAACGTTCTCAAGGAACTCACTCTTTGAAACAACGTCTATAACATATGAGCCAACTGAGCATGCTAAAGCATTACCACCAAAGGTTGAACCATGAGTACCAGGAACAAAGTGCTTTGCAAACTCATCAGTAGTCATAACAGCACCGATAGGTAAACCTGCAGCAAGCCCCTTTGCTGAAGTTAGAATATCAGGCTTTACCGGGGTCTGCTCGTAAGCATATAAGGTACCGGAACGTGCAACACCAGTCTGAACCTCATCAAAGATTAATGCAGCATTAAACTTGGTGCAAAGCTCTCTTACGGTCTTTAAAAACTCATCATCAGCCTTTAGAATACCACCCTCACCTTGAATAGGCTCAAGAATAACACCACAGGTCTTATCTGAAATTGCCTTCTTGAAAGCATCTACATCATTAAATGGAATGTGGGTGATAGCAGCAGGTTTTGGACCAAAACCATCTGAATATGATTCCTGACCTCCTACAGTCACTGAGAAGAATGTTCTGCCATGGAAGCTGTTTACAAATGAGATGATCTCGTTTTTGTCAGCACCATAATTATCAAAAGCAACACGACGTGCCAGTTTTAAGGCTGTCTCATTTGCCTCAGCGCCTGAATTTACAAAGAAAACCTTCTGATAACCGGTCTTTTCAACAAGCTTTTTAGCAAGTGTAAGAGTGTACTCATTACAGAAGATATTACTTACATGAATAAGATTCTTTACTGTCTTTTTGATAACTTTCTGAACATCTGATGGTGTATGACCAAGACAGTTAACAGCAATACCTGAAGTTAAATCAAGGTACTTATTGCCTTCGTTATCATAAATATATGAGCCATGAGCTTTTTTGATAACCATGTTCATTGGGTTATAGCAAGGGAACATGACCTCGTTGAATGTATTTCTTGTAATCTTCATTATTGGTGATCCTTCATATTGTAGATGTATGCAACTTCGTCACATTCAGCTCTCTTTGGGCAGTTTTCACAATCCTTTAAAATCTTTTCTGGTAAAGCCTCAATAACAGTCTTCTGGAATCCAACCTTTGAGAAGAACTCTGGAGAGCGGGTTAAAACGAATACTCTCTGGATAAACATCTTTGAAGCACGCTTTAAAAGATAATTTACAATTGCTCTGCCCTGACCCTGTCGTTGAATAACAGGTGAAACACCTAAAGAGCGTATTTCAGCAAGACCGGAGTCATATACATAAAGACAGGCACAGCCTACAACCTGCTCATCCTTTACGCATACGGCAAAAGTCTGAATACCTCTGATAATATCATTACGCTTTCTTGGAAGATTCTGTCCCTGCTTTGCCCAGTACTCAATCATTTCCATAAGTGAGTCAACATCAGCCAGGGTTGCCTGACGAACGATGAAATTAGCCTTTTCCTGCTTTAAAAACACCTGATTTAAAGTTACAAGGGCACCTGTAATGGTATCAAGATCATCTTTTGACATCTTGCCACTCTGATTTAAGGTAACAACCTTGTCGTAAATCTCTTCTAAGGTATTCTGCTTTAATTCATCTAAAAGAACGAAATTTGAATCTTTAACTAAGTTTTCCACTATCACAAAACTCCACAACAAATCCTGAAACTAAAAATTTATGCCTTAAAAACAGTTCCAAGAGGTCGCCGTGAAATTAGGTTCATAGCAAGATTCTCATCTTTGTAGGATGCGATGTATACATTCTTCTTGATAAGCTTTGTGGCATCTAAAGCTGATTTAACCTTGACAGTCATACCACCAGAAATGGTACCGTCTGCAATAAGAGCATTCATTTTTTCTTCATCAAGCTCTTCAATCAGATTACCATTCTTATCAAGAACACCTGGTACATCAGAAATGTAATATAAAGGAGCGTTAAGCACACGTGCAATAGCTAATGCAGCATCGTCTGCATTAACATTATAAAGCTCACCGTTGTCATCATGAGCTAAAGAAGCAATGACCGGGGTATAGCCGTTATCAAGCAGCAGATTCAGAAACTTTCCATCACCTGGCTCTACGGCACCTACCATTCCAAGGTCAGAAGACAGCTGTGAAACACTAATAGTCTTGCCATCTGAAGCAAGAATACCAATTGCATTCAGGCCATTGCTGATAGCTAAAGCCTGCAGTGATTTATTGCACTGTCCTGCAAGAGCTGCACTGATATATGGCATCTGCTCTTTTGGACTTACACGTAAACCATCTTTTTTCACAACTTCAAGTTTTAAGGCCTTGAACAGGGCATCAACTTCTACGCCACCACCATGAACAACAACAAGTCTGTGTGAATTCGCAGCTTTGAAAAGCTTTGATAATTCTTCAATTCCACCTAAAGCTTTTCCACTTAATTTTACTACTACTGTATCTTGTGTCATTTTTCTTTAACAAATGTGATTAAACATAGACATAGATGTGACATCGCTGTCACATCTGATTATACAATTATTTTTCTCAATGTGAATAAAATGACTTATAAAAGTCCTTCTAATTCATCAAAGCCATAGTACAGGTTCAGGATCTGAAGTGCCTGTGCTGAAGCTCCCTTTAAAAGATTGTCAATACATGAGCATACTACGATATAGCCATCCTTCATAGCATAGCCGATATCGCAAAATGGAGTGTACTGAACATCCTGAAGTTTAGGCATACCATCCTTTACTCTTACAAGAGGCTTGTTCTTATAGTATGCAAAGGCATCGTCAACCATCTGCTTTGTTACACCATCTTTTAATTTTGCATTAACAGTTGCGTGAATACCCTGCTTAAAATCACCCAGATGAGGTGTAAATATAACTTCAGTTCCTAAGTGCTCAGCAATTTCTGGCTGATGACGGTGAGTAAATACACCATATGCATTTACGCTAACCTCACAGAATGAATTTGTAAGTTTGGCTTTTCTACCTGCACCTGATACACCTGAGATTGCATTAATAGATGGTCTGTAATTTAAATCAAGAAGATTATTGTCAATTAATGGACGAAGTGCCAACTGTGATGCTGTAGGATAGCAGCCTGGCAGAGAAATCATTCTGGTGTTTCTAAGTTCATCAAGATTTACATACTCGCCTAAAGCATAAACAGCCTTCTTTAAAAGATCAGTATGCTCATGAGCAAAACCATAAGCACTTTCAAAAACAGATGTATCTGAAATTCTAAATGCACCTGATAAATCGAATACTGCTATTCCAGCTTCAACTAAAGAAGGAGCAAGATCGTGGCTTACCTTATGATCTGTTGCTAAAAATACAGCATCTGCTCTTCCGATAATATCCTTTGCAGATGACAGTGGCTCTAAAGATAATGAGCAGATACCATCTAATGAACCGTAAAGCTCACTGATCTTCTTGCCCTTATCAGCTGAGTTTTCAGAAACAAAAAGTGCAGTTAATTCAAGATTTGAATGTTTACTAATCATTCTTACAAGCTGACAGCCTGCATAACCAGAAGCACCAACAATGGCAACTTTTTTCATAAGATAACTCCGATCCTTATTTTAAGTAATAATCTGCTAGTCTACTTGAAAACACATACAAATTGTAAATTATATTTATTCATAATTTTATGCACCAAAAAGATGAAAACACACGCCTCATATGTGTATTTTCACCTGTAGAATTAAGAATTTGCACTCAAAAGGAAGAAAACTGACATTCTCAACTAGCAAAGCAAAGATGATCCTGACGTTCTACTTTTAATCTGCATGTTCATCTGCTGTTTTGTACCATTGAAAACTGCAATAGCAAAGCTGTTTATCTGACTGATTAAGGAGCATCAAAGCATATTCTTTCAAGACAATATAAGATTGTTAAAAAATCCTGTTTTGAATGCTTTTATCACACAAAAGTATGGTAGTACTGCACCTTTTAATAAAAACTTTGTTGTGACAGTGACCAGAAAATCAGAAATATAAGTTGAAAAAATATCTAATTTAACTAAATATGAGTTTTGTATAACCAAAGGATATTTATATGAAAAAGATTTTTTTATTGCTTTTGATTTTTTCACTAAATTCTTTTGCTTCTGACTTTATTACGCCAAAACAGGCAGCTTATCATAAAGGCAGAACTCAAACTGTATGTGCAAAAGCTGTTCAGGTGGTTACAAAAAATGGAATCACTTATGTGAACTTTGAAAAGAAATACCCAAATCAGACTTTTTATCTTTTTATAACCCAAAAAGAAAACTACATCGATCTTAAAAAGGTAGCAGGTAAAAAGATCTGCTCTCACGGAAAAATCGAACTTTATAAGAATATTCCAATGCACAAGAATCCAAAATCAATAATGATCATGAAATAGGATTTGAATTGAAAAAGAAAACCAAGAATAATCGTCTTTTTACAGTCCTGAAAATCGCAGGTATTTGTTTATCTGTGTCACTTAATGCATCTTATGCAAAAGAAAAGGATTTTGTTTTTGTAATTGATAAAAGCATAAAAAAGTCTGTTTTTAACCCTCATCCTATGAAAGATGATCTTGTTCTGCCTCTTCCTTGCGGATCAGAAAAATACAACATTGTATTTAGAAAAATTTATACAAATGATCTATCAGACAGTGATATGACCAATGGATATACATTTTTTGACGGCTCAGAAGATCCTCTAAATGCAGCAATACAGTCAAAAAGAAAATGCAATGTTCGAGGAAACTTTTCAGACAGTAAAGGAAACTTTTTCTATCTGTCAAAATATGAGCTTACCAAAGGACAATATGAAGCAATAGTCCTTAATAAGTGCAAGAGTACTCCATCAGTAAAGGATGCTGTAGCAATGAGCAATATCAGCATCGATGAGGCAAGAAACGTAGCAAAGATTTATTCTGATTTTCTTCAAAAATCAGACAAGACACCAAAAGTACAAAATGAAAAGGCTTATGCTTCATTACCATATGAATGCTACTGGTCTTTTGCTCAAAGAGGCGGTCTTAGTGTAAATAAAAACAGTCTTGAGGATGATACAAGATTAGCCGATCCGTCAAAAACAGTTAAGGATTATGCCTGGGGTTATGGTCCTGACAGTTCAAATGGCAAGGTTCAGGTAATTGGAATGAAACTTCCATCTGACCTTGGTCTATTTGACATGCTTGGAAATGTTCAAGAGTATATGGATGAGCCTTTTCAGGCAACAGTACAAGGTGATCTTTTAGCTCAGAAAGGCGGAAGTACTGTACGTGGAGGCAGTATTCTTACACCTTTTTCTCTAATGACAAACTCACTTAGAACAGAAAAAAAACGCTATACAAATGGCAATCCTACAAAAGCTGAAGATACAGGCATGCGACTCATGCTCAACGTATCTGTTACTCTTGATAGAGAAACTCTAAAGAAGCTTGAATCAGACGTTATCAAAAAGAATGCTTCAAGAAAAACAATGATAAAACAAGATGATGAGCAAAAAAACACGTCTAATCTTGCGTTTAGTGTAAAAGAAAATGCATTTGATGCAAACAAAAAACAAAAGGATACGGATAATTACAGATATATATCGCCTTACAAGGCTGCAGTTTATATCGGCCAATTTAAGAAAGTCTGCGGATTCGTTTATCAGGTTAAGGTAAAAAACAATCAGGGATATCTGAACTTTGGAGGAAGATACCCTAATCAGAAATTTGTCGTATATATCAACAAGATGTACAAATACGGCAATATTTATGATTATTCAGGCAAGAAGGTCTGTGTTACAGGCACAATAAAAAGCTATCGTTCTATGCCAGAAATCATTAATCCTTACACTCTTGAGTTACAGAATTAAGGCTTTTTTGAGCAAAACTCTTTATGATTAATGCTCTTACCATCAAGAATGCACTGAACAAGGTTTTCGCCTTCATAAACCAGCTTTAAGGAGAAAAAGTCTTTTCTTGTCTTAAGAAGATGAAAGAAAACTTTGTCGCCTTCCGCTAATTAGGATCTACAAAAAACTATAAAATTATACAAATTGTTAATAATTATAATCTTTTAACCTAATTCCTGCTTCACAACTGCTGGTTGCTATCCCATTTATTACTAAATCAGATAACAGAGCCGTCAGCTCCACAGGCTTAAGTTCGGAGCTAGCTGCTCCTACGTTTTTTATCTGTTGTCTCAGGTTTATTGCTGCATTCAAATCTCGGTCTATAGTTATTCCACATTCAGGACATTCATAGACTCGATCTTTGAGTGTTAATTCTTTTTTTAGTGCACCACACTTACTGCAAAACTTTGAGCTTGCAAAAAACATATCAACTTCTTGTAGAAATCGATGTTTACTTTCCATTTTGTATTTAAGATTTTGTTTAATCTTGTAAAAGCCAATATCACTTATTGCCCTGGCAAGTTTTTTGTTTGCCATCATCCCTTTTACGTTTAGATTTTCCATACAGATGTATTCATAGTGATTAGCCAGAATTGTTGTTATCTTTTGAGTAAAATCATTTCGTATATTGGTGATAGAACAATATAGCTTACTTACTTTTTTAGATTGCTTTATATAATTACAAGACACCTTCGTCTTATCACCTTTGGTTCTTGGGTGATTCTTTCGATTAAGCTGTCTTTGTAATTTTGCAAGTTTTCTAAGCTTTTTCCTTAATGGTTTTGGTGCGTCAATACTGATTCTATCTGATAACATCAGTGCGGATTTTATTCCTAAATCAATACCAACTGCAGTATTATTTTGCACTGCTGCCTTATGTGTTCTTTGATATTCTTCTTCAGATATTTCTACACTGAATGATGCAAAAATTCGGTCCGCTCTCTGGGAGATTGTTACACTGTTGATGTGTCCATTGAATCTGAGTTTTTCTTTCAGCTGTACGTATCCGAAGTTTGGTATATTCAAATACTGTTTATTACTGTGATTTTCTAACTTCTTTGAGCATGTTTTCCCTATAACAATTTTTACTTGGTCTCCTCCAATGTAGAATCTGCCTCGATGATAGCTTTTCTTTTGAAATGCAGGAAAACCGACCTTCCTTTTGCTGTTCTTCTTATTTTTTACATTACTAAAGTATTTTGATACTGCTTGTCCAAAATTAATGAAACTCTGCTGTGAGGCATATTTTGTTACCTCGTATGTAAAAGGATATTTTTCCTTACGGATTGCATTAAACTCTTTCTTGTAGTCCTGCCATGTAGGTAGTTTTGGTTTCTCTGGTTCCTGTGTAAATTGGAGTGGTGATTTTTTATATTCTGATAATTCTTTATTATATTTACTCATCGCTGCACAGTGTGCTGCATAATCCTTATTAAACTTTTCTACGCACCAGTTGTAGGCAAATCTTCTGACTCCAAAAGCCTTTCGACAATAAGTAATAAACTTATTGTTTGCTCTTAGCTCAATAACCTGTCCTACAATCATTCTTCCTTTTACCTGTCAGTTTCTGCTGCTTCTTTTAATCTATCTAATAATTTCTTATTCTTTTTACTTCCGCTTCCGTACAATCTTGCTGAAAATACTGTTATGATTTCAAGAACATCTTTTGCTAAATCCTCTTCAAAACTTGGCTTATCTTCTCCTCGATTTATAATAACCACCTCTACACCTTTAGCTTCACAAATTGAGAATATAAGCTCTGCTCCAAATCTTAGTAATCTATCCTTGTGCGTCAATACCAGTCTTTTTACTTCATTATTTAAGATCTTATTGATTAAAGAAGTCAGTCCTTTCTTATAATAATTCATTCCTGATCCTAGATCAGTTATCATTTCAAACTGATAACCATGCTCAGCACAGTATAATTCAAGAACCTGAGCCTGTCTTTTTAAATCATCTTTCTGATCGTGACTGCTTACTCTAGCATAAGCGACAGTATATCTGTTATCACCTTGAACTGGTATTTCTTTTCCAGATAATTGAAGAATATGTTCAAGGTTGTATCGTCTTGTACCACCTGGAGAAATACTGTCAGGTTTTAATTTACCTGACTTTTCCCAATTTCTTAACGTCTGAACATGAACACCTAATAATTTTGCTGCTTGTCCTATTGAAATAATCTTATTCATAAGTCTAAATCTAAAAATAATTATTTAGATATTATAAACTATTTATATGTTTAATTAAACTGTTATTTACCCATAAAGGCAGATCAAAAATCCTATCTTTTTTAAACCACTCAAGATCACCTTCGCTGCATTGAGTATTCATTACACCAGAAAAATCATCTGAAGTATATAAAAACATATATACAACACAATGGCAGTCTGAAACAAAGGTTATAATGCCACGAAGTGCATATGAATTAAGAGTAAGTCCTGTTTCCTCCATTGTTTCACGAACAATGCACTCATCAGGAGATTCTCCATCCTCAATGTGTCCACCTATACCTATCCATTTATCCTTATTAATGTCTTTTTCTTTCTTCACTCTGTGAAGCATAAGATAGCAATCATCTTTTTCAAGATAACAGACAGTTGTAAGTTCTGATTTTGTTCTAACCATGATGTTTTTAAATGCTTTGCCTAAAATATCAGCTTTTCTTATAAGACTCAAAAAGTTTCTGACATTTTTTAGGTGGGACTTTTTTCTTTTTTACATAAGTCTTATTTTTTGGATCAGGTGCCTTTGGATGAAGCCAGCTGTATAGTTCTGCACCACAGCCATCGCCTGATGGAACAGGATCCTGCTTTTGGCATGATGGCGAATCAACAGGACACTTAAGACGAACATGCATATGAGCTCTGTGACCAAACCATGGTCTTATTTTTGACAGCCAAGCTCTATCTTCGTTCTTGTAAAGATCACATAAAGTCTTTTTTATTCCTGGAGCTACAAAGATCCTTTCAACCTTAGGATCTGATGCTGCAAGATAAATTAGTTTTACATGATTCTGATTAAATTGCTTTGTCTTATTGTTTTTAGTATCAACAATATAGATTTCCTTTGGATGAGACAGCTCATATTCTGTCTTTTTATGATTTGCAAAATCAAAAGATATATCTACATCAAGACCTGACTGATGAGATCCATGATTTGAACGAGGACCAAAAGAACCGCCAACCGGGGATGACAGATCACCTACTAGCAATGCAGGAAGTTTATTCTTCTTAGCCTTTACAGATAAATTTTTAATAAAAGAAAGCAATGATGGATGACCATAGTTTCTGTCTTTGCCCCACTTTTGAATCTGATAGTGCTCTCCAGAATGCAGAGGTTTAGCACCTGCAATACATCCGTTCGCATAAGAGCCAATTACCTCAGAACAAAAAGCGCCAAGAGAACAAATTACAAGAAAACCAAAAAGAATAATCTTTACAAACTTCATAATTACGAGAAAGATAACAGCTTTTTAAGAAAACCAAGTCTTGCAGGTGGATTAATTTTGAAAAGAATAGAAATCTCCTGGAAACAATATGTTTTCTCAACAGGTTCTAATGAACGCTGTCTTACAAGATTTACGCAGTTTTGAAGAAAATTGTACAGATCTGCTAAGTATGGATAAGCCTCTTTCTGAAGAATTTCAGATAAAAGCTTTCTTATATCCTTAAGTTCGTCTGAATCATTGTATTTAGGAACTGCAGCAATATCTGTAAATGAATATCCAGTAATAAACTCAAGCCATACTTTAAGATCAGAGCCTACCCATATATCAGAAAAAACATTCTTAGCCTGCAGATAGAATGACTGAATATTATTAACAGCATAATCAGATGATACTTCTCTATCCTTTCCACGACCTTTAACGTCAAAGCTAATAAACAGAAGCTGCCCTGAGTTCTGTCTTATATACCTTGCATCGCGTGCTTCCTTGAAGAAATAGTATTTCTGAGCTGTTCTGTTCTTCTCATCAATCTTCTTCATTTTCTTAAAATCAAGATATTCATAGCTCTTTTCAGCTCTTGCTCTGAAAGACTGTCTGACAAGAGATGAGATTAGTTTCTTTTTCTGAGAAGGATTTAAGAATATATCGAGATTATCAATGATGAAATATGAAAAATGCTCTTTGTTTGCTGAATTTAGACATGAAAAATCGCCATGAGCTAAAGCAATATTCTTAGCAACTTCAGTCTTATGCTGATAAAGCGCATAAAAACACAGTACCCACAGCTGAATATCAAAATTCATCACTCTGGTGAAGATAAATGATGCCAGATCGTTTACACCGGTCAGGTTAGAGGATGAGAATGCAACATTGCGCTTGAACTCCCAGTCGTTAGCGTACATTCCAAGCTCAAACCAGTTGATTCTGTCAGATAAGGTACCATCAAAAAGCTCGTTAATCATCTCATCGGTGGTACTCTCAAAAGAATCACACTCAACATTAAACCACTGTTTTTTGGTATCAGGAAGAGGCCATATCAGACTCATCTGAAGATTGCCTAATGACAGATTCTTTTTTAGTTTAGGATTTTCAATGCAGTTGTTTAAAAACTCCCACAAAGCTGCCATTTTATAAAGTTTTTTGAGCAAAGGAGTGTAATTGGTATTCTTTGCATTATCATCAAGAATACCAACGAAACGACACATCTGATCGAGTGTTGTGCACTCTAATGCCTTCTGTGAATTAGCTTGTTCAGAGCAGAATGTCTTTTCCCACATTCTTTTAATACTCTGAAATTCACCTGCTGAATTAACAATGGCATTAACGGGCTCTATTCCTTCATCAAAACAGACTATACATCTGTTTTTAAGGTAATCACTTGATAACATATCATCAAGTGAAGGAAGTTTATCATCTTTTTCGATTCGCTCTTTTGTAATACCTATTGCAGAATAAACATCAGGCCATCTGATTTTATTCAGAGTGACATCAGGCTTTAGGTATGTATGAACATAAACCTCAGGTCTGTTCTCTTTGCCTGGAGAGAAGCTTAATGCAGCATACTCAAGAGCGTACTCAGCCTCACCTTCATTTGATGAATATACATCAACAAAATAAACAGTTGACTGAGAAGATGAAGACTGTAAAAGAGCCCTGGTTAACATTTACTCTCCTCTGCCTTGATTAAAGGCTAGAAGCAGGTGAGCTTGGTGCTAACAGATCGTCATCTTCAAGTAAAACTGCACCACCGTTATCAATTCCGCTCTGAGCCTCTGAAGCTAAGGAGGAAGATGATGTTGATGAAACAGAAGATGAAGATGAAGAAGATGTAGTGTTACCAATTACAGGAACGTCGTCTGATGAATTAGGAGTACCTGATGCATCCATATAATCATAAATAGGACGAACAATCTTTACGCCTGAAACCTTACTTGCCTGAATATTTGCCTTTTTACCTTCTTCCTTGGTTACATAACCTAGCAGATATACAACGCTATTCTCTGTATATACCTTGAAGCGGCCTGAGCTTATTTTCTTGGTAAATAACAATGCCCCCTTAACCTTAGATGTCAGGAATGCATCATGAGCAATTGTCTGAGAAGAAATAGGCATTCTGTTTTCAACATAGTTGAAAACTCTTTTTACATTTTTAATCTGCTTGATATAGCCTATAGCCCAGTCTAAATATTCTTTATCAGTAGTCTGACCAACCAACAGAACATTTCCGTTTACAGAAACAACATCAACACGGAAAACTTTAGGATCTGATCTCATTCTATCGTTAGAAAGATAACTTGAAGCCTCATTCTCAATCTTCTGATCGTCAACCTGAACATCAACAGTTCTACTATCAGAACCTACAACAGCACCTACACCGGCAGCTGCACCACCTACAAGCATTGTTACACAGCCATTGAGTGTTAGGGAAGATACAAATAAAGCTAAAATAATAGAAAGCTTCTTATATCCAAAAGACATTTTAAAACTCCAAAATGATTTAATTGTTTTTCTTATATTTAATTCAATTTTTTGATGTACTATTAAAGTTAATTATATTATCAGAACAATTAGCGTATACAAAGAAAAGCAATGAAAAAATGAGAAGTTTGAAAAGAAATAAATGAGGGCTATAAAAGAAAAATCCCCTGAAATTTAATTTCAGGGGAAACAATCAAACAAACATAAGGAGTGTGTGAACTATATCACAAAAATAGATTTGTGATCAACATCAATAAAAATTTTTTTAACCCAAACATCTATCTGTTTGAATTTTCGATAAATTAATATTTAAATAATCTTATAAAAAATTCATTTTATTAGTAATTATTCTTAATAATAGTAGTATTTTTTAATAATTCAAATAAAAAACATGATCGAAACCGTTTTACTTAAGATAAAAATATATAATTTGGGAGAAAATTTTCTACGAATAAAAGCAAAAATAAAAAAGGATCTTTTAGTAAGTAACTTAACAAAAAAGATCCTATCTTTTGAAGATGAGTTTTTATCTGATACTAATAAAAAAACTGTTTATTTTATCTTCTTCAATTCAATATAGCAGTCTTTTTTATAGAAACTGATTCCGTAGCTGTATATTTTGTTTACAAATGGATGAGTGATATAACTTTTTGCATATTCTTTATCATCAATCTGTTTTATTGCATTTTTTGCGTCAATTATTACAGATTCAATATTTTTTGATGCTTTAAGTTCAAGAATAACAACAGTATCTTCACTTTCATTTTTAAAGACGATATCAGCATAACCATCACCTGATTCACTGTTTGACTGATAATCGCTTATGCTATCAGAACAGTTTGTGAATACGCCTGATAAGAATCCATGATAGAAGTTCTCTTTCTTTGCCTTTGTTGCAAAATCTCTTACAGATACATATCCTTTAAGTAGCTTTTTTAAATTGGTTTTTGCTGTTTCACAATCACCTTCAAACAGAGCATTAGCTATAAGCATAGCTTTATTCTCACCTTGTGTTGATGATTCTTTAAAATGCTGCAATATGTTAGTTTCAAAGCATTCTCTTATTTCAAGGTTTGGAATTCTAAGTGAATAGATTGCTTTTGGCTTTTGTGTATCTGCATTTACAACTCTATAACCATCAGATGTCAGATATCCTGTATGCAAAAGAAGGGAGAAGAAATCTATCTCTTCATGTTCTGATAAGGTGTCATAATTCATTGAATCATTGATATAGGTTTCAATACTCAAACCATCCATCAGTGACTGCATCTTGTCTGTTGCCTTATCAGTCAGATATCCTACATATGATAATAATGCATTACTTGAGGTTGAGTTTATCCAGTAGTTTCCAGGTAATATTGTTTTTCCAGAGCTAATCTTATCTAATGACTCTGCTATAAAGTTGACTACATCCCATGGACAGAACATCTCTTTTTCATTGAATCTGTATCCATCATAATTTTCTTTAACCAGCGTTGCATACTCTTCAAGCTCATAGTCTTTTAAAAACTGTATTGTTTCTTCTTTTGTAAAGCCTATGATTGAATCAAAACTGCTATTTTCTGAAAGCACAGTATTAACAGTGATGTTGTTCACACCAGTAAAGATGCTGTTTTTTGCAACCTTAAGACATCCTGTAAGAACTATCTTTTCTATTGGATATTCTGTGTTCTTGTTATTAGGTGTGATTTTCATGAAATCAAAGAACTGGCTTATAAGAGTTACCATCTCATCGTGATAACCTTTCTCTGATGCCTTTGCTAAAGGTACATCATACTCATCGATTAAAAGTATGACTTTCTTGCCATAATGCTTGTACAGAAAATTTGATAAAGTATTTAATGCACCTGTCAGAATAAACTTGTAATCAGGATTTAGCAGATTTACCTGATCTCGCAGTATTGATAAAACTTTTTTGTCCTCAATTGAGAGCTTTGAGCTTTCTTTCAATATACTGAAGTTACCACATAGCTCTGCAACAAGTTCAATAAGCTTTCCATAAGCCTCTTTAAATGTTTCTCCATAAACTTTTTTAAGAGAAATAAAAATAACAGGGAACTGCCCCATGTATTTATTTGTAAATTCTTTATCTTTTAGAATCTCAAGACCATCAAAGAGTTTTTCTTTGTATTCTCTGTTATCACTGCCATCTTTGCCAATAGTTAAATATGTGGCAAACATATCCATTAAAAGAGTTTTACCAAAGCGTCTTGGTCTTGTGAAAAGAAGTACTGATGAAGGATCGGTAAAGACTTTTTTTAGATATGGAGTTTTATCTACATAGTAATGACCTTTGTTTCTTAATGAAACAAAGTCCTCATTGCCAAGTGGCAATGGTTTGAATGTCTTTTCGGTCATTTTTATATCCAGAATATATAGTAACTGTATGTATTTTAGCTGAATTTACTGTTAATTCAACTTGATATATTTGCAATCACCATTTTTTAATCATTATATGAATCTATAGACATTCAATGCAGAATGTTAACTTATTACGATATACAAAGGATTTGAAGAAATTAAGATAGTAATATAGAAGACAAAAAAAATACAAAACTTACGTTTTGTATCTCTTTCAAACTTTAGATGGTCGGTGATGCAGGGTTCGAACCTGCGACCCTCTGGTCCCAAACCAGATGCGCTACCGGGCTGCGCTAATCACCGAACAAATCTAAACAAATTTTAAATGGTCGGTGATGCAGGGTTCGAACCTGCGACCCTCTGGTCCCAAACCAGATGCGCTACCGGGCTGCGCTAATCACCGAACGATGAGCATTATAGGTATCTTGCCCTTTACTGTCAACATTTTTTTTAGAATTTTATAAAAAAATTTCTTTATCAATCATAGACAAACAAAGAATTAGCATAAATAAGCCATCCTTTATTTCTGAATGATTTTTTTTCTAATCGACCTTAATTTTAAACAAAAAAGAACCGGAGCTTTTTAGTAGCTCCGGCCTTAAACTTTAAATAAATTACTCTTTTAAATTTTATTTTTTCTTTATGAGCTCTCTAATCTTTGACAGATTGAATAGAGCTTCTTTTAAGGTCTCATCTGATTTTGCAAAATGCAGTCTCATATATGAGTTTACCTTCTCTTTGAAGAATGATGATCCTGGTACTGCACCAACCTTTACATTCCTTGCAAGGTCAAGACAGAACTCATAGTCATCATCATAACCAAATTCACTTATATCAACCATTACAAAGTATGTACCCTGAGGCTCATAGAACTTAAGGCCAATTTCCTTAAGACCATTACAGAAAAGCTCTTTTCTGTGAGTGAACAGATCACGTACACCTTCATAATAAGAATCTGGCAGGGTAAGACCTGCAATTACAGCCTCCTGAAGAGGAGCTGCTGCACCAACAGTTAAGAAATCATGAACCTTTCTTACTCTATCCATAACATAAGAAGGAGCTGCCACATAACCTAAACGCCAGCCAGTGATTGAATATGTCTTAGAAAGAGAGTTACACATGATGGTACGCTCTTTCATGCCAGGAAGAGTTGCAAAATATGTATGCTTATGAGGGGTAAAGATAATATGCTCATATACTTCATCCGTAATTACAAATGCATCGTATTTTTCAACAATTTTTGCAATTTCTAAAAGCTCATCTCTTGTGAAGACCTTACCTGAAGGATTTGAAGGATTGCAAAGGATTAATGCTTTAGCGCCATCCTTAAATGCATTCTCAAGCTCAACTGGATCAAATGAGAAATCAGGTACATGTAAAGGAACATAAATAGGAGTAGCTCCACATAAAACAGCATCTGCACCATAGTTTTCATAAAATGGTGAGAAAATTGCTATCTTCTGACCAGGATTTATAGTTGCCATTACAGCACACATCATAGCCTCTGTACCACCACAGGTAATACAAAGTTCACTTGCAGGATCAAAGTGAATTCCAGAAAAATGCTCGATTTTTGCAGATAAAGCTTCAAGAGTCTTTGGATTTCCAAATGTGATTGCGTACTGATGAGGACCAGTATGGGCTACATGAGAAAGACTGTTCATAAGCTCTACAGGAGGATCATTATCAGGAAAGCCCTGAGACAGATTTAATGCACCATACTGATTACACACTCTAGTCATTCTTCTGATGACAGAATCAGTAAAATATTTGGTTCTCTCACTTAATTGAATCATATTTTTTCCACTTATTAATTTGCATAACCATTATGCGGATTTAGAAGATTGTATTCATCAAATGACTTTTTAATACCAGTCATCAATGCTCTGTATTCTTCATTTGTATTTTGTAAAAAGAACTCTCTTTTATCCTTTCCTATACCATGTTCACCTGAGGCAACACCGCCTAACTGATAGGCTTTTTTATAAAGCTTTTCCATGGTGTTTTTAAGAATATCAGGCCACAGTTTATCATCAATTGAATCTTTGAGAACACAAAGATGAACATTGCCATCGCCTGCATGACCAAAGGCCACAATTCTAGGATATCCGTTTTCAGTCAGGTAATTTACATATTCAACAAAATCTGTAATTGCCTTTAAAGGAACAACAATATCAATAGGCTCCCAGGGACCTGAGGCATTTACAGCTCTTGCAATAGCACCTCTGATTTCCCATACATCTTTTGCAATAGCTTCATTCTCAAGGCTGATAACCTCGATTGCACCATTTGATAAAACAACGCTCTTAAGTCTTTGATAGCGATCTAAAACAGATGATTTATCACCATCTAAAGTTACGATTAGATAAGATTTTGCACTCTGACATGGGAACTGTTTATTCAGATACTGCTCACCGTATGCTATTACCTTTTTCTCAACAAATTCTATAGCTGTAGGATCTAAATGAGCTTTAAAAATAACATTTACGTTCTTGATACCTGTCTTTAATGAATCAAAAGCAATAACAGTATTGAGTGTATATTCTGGCATTGGCAGAAGCTTTAGAACAATCTTTGTAATTACACCTAAAGTACCTTCAGAGCCAACAATCAGCTGTTGAAGATTTAAGCCTGCTGAAAACTTATATGTTGAAGCACCTAAATGCACCTTTGTTCCATCGATTTTATACAAATCAAGTGCAAGTACATAATTTCTTGTTACACCGTATTTGACTGCTCTCATACCACCGGCATTTGTTGAAACATTGCCACCAATAGAAGCACCTTTTTCAGCTGGATCAGGAGCATAAAGATAACCGCGCTTTTCAACAAATTCGATTAAATCTCTTAAGATAACACCTGGCTCTACAGTTACTGTTAGATTCTCTTCATCCAGCTCTAAAATGCGGTTCATAGAGCTTACATCAAGAACAATGCCACCTTCAGGAATAGTACAGCCAGACAGATTTGTTCCTGCACCTCGTACAACTACGGGAATTTTATTGGTATAGGCTATTTCAAGGACAGTCTTTACATCTTCTTCATCTGATACAAGAACGTAGGCATCAGCAAAGCCTACATGAGAGCCTACAAAATCAGTCAGATACTTTTTATCGATATCTGAGCCGTAAACAACTCTACCTTTAATTCTTCCTTCAAATAACTGCTTTAAATCTGCCATAATTGCCTCAAATGACAAAAGGAGAGTTACCTCTCCTTGTATTTATCAAATCTTAATGAGATAGTTTCTTCGCTACAAGATCGCCTATGTACTGCGCTGTCTGAACAATCAATACCAGAACAATAATTGTGAAGATCATAATACCGGTTTCATACCTGTAGTAACCATACTGAACTGCAAGGTTACCAATACCACCGCCGCCTACCATGCCGGCCATTGCAGAGAAACCGATAAGGCTGATGAATGTAACTGTAATACCTCTTACAATACCAGGAGCAGCCTCCACTAAAAGAACCTTTCTTATGATAAGAGAGTTTCTTGCACCTGTTGATAGGGCTGCTTCAATAACCCCCGGATCAACTTCCTTTAAGGAGATTTCGATTAATCTTGCTAAAAATACGGTTGCTGTAATTGACAGTGGAACTGATGCTGCAACAGGACCGATTTTTGTACCTACTATATAGAATGTTAATGGTAGTGTAAACACAACAAGGATAATAAAAGGAATTGATCTGATAAAGTTGATGACTCCTGCAACAGCCTTGTTTAAAACAGGTTTCTGGAAGAACGCCTTGTTTGATGTCAGATATAAAAGGAACCCCAAAACAGAACCGAAAATAAGTGACAGAACAAAGGAAATACCTAACATAATAGCTGTTTCATAAATAGCTTTCCAAAGCTCATTTTTTAAAATAGTCAGAGTAGAATCTAAGATCTCATTAAACATTTGCAACCACTCCTTTAAACTCATGAACATAAGCCTTTTCCTTTAAGAAGGTAAGTACTGAATCGAATTGTGCTTTATCATTGCCTCTTAAGGAAATCAGAAGACGACCTAAAGGTTTTTGCTGGATATATTCAATATTTCCTGCAATGATGCTCAGATCGATATTTGTAAAACGTCTTGAGACTTCAGAAATAACAGCTTCATAAGCGTTTTCTTCCTTAAAGGTAATTAGGTACAGAGAATGCTCATGATCTAAAACTTCTTGTGGAACAACTCCATCAAAGCTTTTATTAATAAGATTCTTAGCTGCGTTACTAGTAGGACGGGCAAAGATATCATAGCTTGAACCAACCTCAACAAGCTTACCATGATCCATCACGGCAATCTTGTCAAAAAGACTCTTTGCAACTTCCATCTGATGAGTAATAAACAGAATGGTAATAGGATATGAATTCTTAATATTCTTTAAAGTCTGAACAACTTCTTTTGTATTATCAGGATCTAATGCTGAGGTTGCCTCATCGCACAAAAGAATCTCAGGATTGTTAGCTAAAGCTCTTGCGATGGCCACACGCTGTTTCTGACCACCAGATAAAGATGATGGATAAAGTTTTGCCTTATCAGATAAACCAACTATTTTGAGTAATTCTAAAACTCTTAATGGGATCTCATTTTTAGGAGTTGATGAAGCCTTTAAAGCAAAAGCGACATTATCATAAACAGTTGCATTCTTAACAAGATTGAAATGCTGGAAGATCATACCAATCTTCAAACGCAGGTTAGATAAAGCAGCTCCATCAAGAGATGTAATATCCTCACCATTTACAAAAACCTTGCCTGAAGATGGTCTTTGCAGTAAGTTTACTGTTCTTACAAGAGTTGATTTACCAGCACCTGATGAGCCTACAATACCGAAGAACTCACCTTTTTTTACCTCAAGTGTTACCTTGTCTACAGCAGTGAAGGTTTTATCATCACGAGTAAACTTGACACTTACATCTTCAAATCTAATCATTTTATTTTTCCTAGACTGATTTTTATTAGTTATAGTAATTAAAAATTCTTATTTAGCAGCAGGCCACCACTGTGGTCTTGTAAAGGCATCAAAATTCTTATCATTTTCAATACTCTTAACAAACTCATCAGAGGTTACTGCATCCTTGAAAAGCTTACCTATGGTGTTCTCGTTTTTCTTTGCAACAGCAACAACATTCTTGATAGGCTCTGACACATCTTCAACACCTAAAGCCTTTGAGTAATCAAGATTTGATGCATATGCATAGTTACCTGGAATAAAGCCTGCAGCAATACTATCAAGTGATCTTGAAATCTGAGCTGCTTCCATTGGAACGAAAACATAATTCTTCTTGTTTTCATCAATATCAGCAATAGATGCCTTCTGCTCTGACTTCTCATCCTTTAATGTAATAATTCCAAGTTTCTTGGCAATACCTAAAGCACGTGATAAGTTAACAGCATCTGTAGGAATACCAATCTTTGAATTTTCTGGTAATTCATCAAATGACTTGTATTGATCAGAGAAAACGCCAAGACCTAAAGTTGGAACATTAATAACAGATGTTAGCTTTAACCCCTGATTCTGAACAATTGAATCAAGATAACGCTGATGCTGCATGAGATTTACATCAATATCACCAGCATCCAAAGCAGCATCTGGCTGAACATAATCTGTAAATTCAACAAACTCAATCTTGTAGCCTTTAGCTTCAATAATAGGACGAATATGCTTATCAATCATTCCTCTGTAAGGGCCAGGAACAACGCCAACCTTAATAACAGAAGGAATGCCGTTTTCATCAACTGATGCGCTCTTTTTATCGTCACCACAGGAAACAACAGCTAAAGATAAAGAACTAACAAGAAAAACCTTAGATAAATACTTTAATAGCTTCATATAACAATCTCCTGTTTTAAATACATATAGAAGCAAACAATGCGTACATAATACAAAATCTATAAAAATTAACTAATACTATTTATCAATAGGTATATATAAGAATTTCCTATAACTTAAAAATAACGTCTAAAAAGCTTTAAAACGCATATGCACAGCGATGATGAATAATGAGTCATAAAAATAGAGTAGTTGCCAAATCTGATCAATTTAGAAGAAATAAAGAAAACCGAATAAATAATACTTAAAAGAAAGAATAAATAATCAAAATAACAAATTGTTAGATATTAGTTATAAACAAATATAATCATATAATTTTAAAGAATATCTAAATTACATTTGTAATGTTTTATATTACATTACTTTACATTGAATTTTTATTCACCCCACACATAAACCCCAATCCGTTTTCATATCATTTTTAAAACACAATAATTTTGTAATTAAATTTCATTTCAATAATTACATTTTTAAAAGTATACTTTCACAAATTTCATTTTTATAAAATTTAACTAATAATACACATAAATATATTTAGAATATTTCATATTTATATATCATAAAATAATATATTTATATTGCATTTCAGTTAGTTATCTATTGTCTATTGTTTTAATATATATAAATATACGTAAAAATTTATAGTTCTTTCATTTACATATTTATAAATTTTCACTTTCATATTTTCAACAAGAATAGGGCCAATTTGATATAGTGACTTTCATTTTTTTTGTTTTTTTTAAATTAGACTGCTCTTTTTTATACTTTATATTTGAAAAGGTAATAAGTAGAATTTATGGAATGTTAAAAAAATTTTATTACTTTTGTCACAATGTTGTTTAAAGACCATATCCAAAAACAGATCACTTTCTTTAAAATAACATTTAAAGACTGATCGTGTTAAACATTAAAAATGTAATATGTCTTATTTATTACATGCAGTCGTACAACATAAGGACTTTCTACTCTATTGAGTAGTTTATTTAAGAATTAAATTTTATAAAAAAAAGACCAGAAAATGGTCGAGAATGGATCTAAAAGATCTACAGCAAATAAACGATAAAAGGTCACTTTGTGGCCTTTTATTGTATCTGCACTACTCTATAATCAACAACCACTCTAACGTATTGCACGTCTATTAGACTACTCTATATTCATTTATCTGGATTCTTATCATTTAAACACATTTGAATGTTGTATTAATGCTAAAAGATATGATTATAAAGATAAAAAAAATCCCTCTGAGATGGAGCGTCTCAAAGGGAGAGAATGGTCTTAACTAACGTTAAGAACTACAGCAAATTAGGAGAAAACTGTTATGCATATTTGAGCATATGCTCTTCGTACCTGCATACATATTCAGGTGCGACTCTAATCATCATTCCGTTTGAAAATCCTCTATTCTCCATTACTTCAAGCTCTTCACTAAGCAGCATTAATCTTACAAGTCCATCTGCATCCTTTTCATCAAGAACAATGCAGTGACCGTAATTACCGTTTTTTGAATAAATATTCACAAACATTCCTTTGCCAGGAACAATCTGTCTGCTTGACACAGGAGTAAAGAATTTTGAATAAGGGCAACCGACTCTTGCAAAGCGCATACATGCTACTGCTCTTAGTCCGATTGAAAGAACTGTACCTTCATCGCTTATCAGCTTTGAGATACCGTCTTGGTATTCTGTTAACAAATTTGCATCAAATACACAGAAAGGCTCATTATTTTCAGGCCTTACATCTAAATCATCTACTCTGTAGTTAGTATCTAACTGGTAGCTTTCGCCATCATCTGTTGTAAGATTGATTACCAGTTTGCCATTGTTGTACGACCAGGTACAGTTGTGAGATGGATTTATAATCATTTGTATTTGCTGCCTTTTTATAGTGTTTTTGAAATTATTGTAATCTATTTTCATTTTATATTATGTTTTTCAAAAAATAAACTAAAAATAACCAAAATTTATTAAATCATGATCTCTGGATCACATATCAAGGCATTTTCAAATGTAATGAATATTTCTTAACAGCATGTTTTACTATTATTACTTTTCATTACTGCTCTTTTCGTTTTTTATTATATTTTTGATTATTTAGCTTTTTATTAGTTAATATGCATAAATTACTTATTTACTGACATAGAGCAATTTTTTTTTAATGTTTCTAGGAGTAAAATGAATCTATATTCTTTAAGGAGTTAATTATGTTAAAACGTCTATTTAATCTTTTTTCTGTAGTTACTTTAGTACTTTCTGTATTTACTATTGCAGCATGCTCTGATTCAAAACCATATGAAAAGGTTGCTGTTACCTATATGGAAGCTGTTTTTCAAGCTGATACAGATACTGTTCTTGATACTATCTATATCAAGGATAAACGTTCTGAAAAGGAACAGCGCAAGAAAGCTGAAGAAAAACTAAATGCTTTCTTACCAGAAGTAGCTAAAGATATGGAAGCAAAAGCAGGTGGTGTTAAGAGCGTTGAGGTTCTTAAGTCTGAATTAAATGAGGCTCAGGATACTGCAAAGGTAACTGTACAAATCAACTATAAGAAAAAGTTCAACAACGCAACTAATGAAAAGGTTACATTAACCGTTGTTAAGGTTGAAGAAGACTGGAAGGTTATTCCAAATCTATAACTATTTCTTATAAACATTTCATTTAATAGAGGATCTTGATCCTCTATTCTTGTCATAAAATACTAATGCAATCTTATTATTTATTTGCAGACTGACAAACTCGATGCTAGACCGAAGTTACGTGATTCTCGAGACTTGTGACAGGAAGGTCATATATGGCCTTTAACAAGAATTTTTTACTGATTCATATCAGAATATGAAAATCAAAATACTCTACACATATCTGTTTTGCTTTCTGTTCGTGCTTTTTCTTGCAGGAATTATTTTTACTTTCCAAAAATCAGATCCTGAAAATATAAGACCAAGAGAACTTGATACAGCCATAACTGAAAAAATTAAGATTGGTGATCTTGTATTAAGAGAGGGAACTTCCGTTCAAAGTCAGATTATTTCGCAGTTATCTGACAGTAAGTTTAGTCATATTGGCATTATCACATCTGTTGGAGATGTAATTTTAGTAACTCATGCTTCAAATGATGAAGAAACTAATGAAGCTGTAAGTGAGACAACTCTTGATGAATTCATTTCTTTTGATCTTGCACACTCAGTAAGGATCATAAGATTAAAAAACATACCAGTTAATGTAAGAGAAAAGATAGCATTAAACGCAAAACAGAAAATTGGTCAGAAATTCTATCTTGTATCAGACAGTATGAGCAACAGTGATAAAAGAATGTACTGTACTACCCTAATCTACGATGCTATCAGACAGGAGCTCCCTGAATTTACTCTTAAATGGAAGACTATTAATATGCCAGCAATTAATGGAGCCTTTTTGATGCCTTCTGCCTTTCTTGAGACTGATAATGAATTAATCTATTCATCAGAGCAAAAATAAAACCTGAAAGATCACTCCTCCAGGTTTTACGACTTTGTTTAAAAGAATTTCTTATTAGAAGGTATATCTTGCACCAGCTGATAACTGAGTGCCTCGATTTAACTTATCCTTACCGTTTATTGGGTTAATTGAGGTTCTCTTATCATCTGAGCCAGCATCGAACTCAGCTTCGGTCCATACCTTGAAGTTACTGTTGAATGCGTAACGTACCTGTAATGGAACACGCTTGAAGGTATAATCTTCTTCTTTACCGTTATATTTGTTGATTGTTGCCTGCATGTGATTGTAACCTGCGATAAGAGCAACGCCACTATCGAAGCTATAACCTACAACAAGCTCATAGCCTTTTAACACCTGCTCTTTAAGTGCAGTTGCAGAAAGCTTATTAAATTCAGAGTCATATCTGTATGCAGAGCCTGCTAGATATAAACCAGTTGTTGGTAATCCCCAAGCTACAGATGCTACAGTATGCTTTGCATCAGCAAAATCAAATTCATCTCTGCCTTTTACATCATCATCCTGGCCCTTTAAGTAAGAATAGCCAGCCTTAACTGATAATGGACCAAAGCATACATTGTCAAAGGTGTAACCTGCTGCTGCGCCGTAGCCACTTTCAACATCTAACTTCTTACCAAAAACTTTGATATCATCTGATGCGATCTGAGCATGAACAGAGCCAAAGAAACCGCTGTTATTAATGTCATAGCGGATAATACCATTGCGGCGATCACCGTTTAAACCAAAATCATTCTGAATATCGATATCCTCATAAATATCGGTTGCTGTATGAACAGCACGGTTTACATCGAAGGTCTTACCGCCAATAACCTTACCAAACTTGCCAAAATCAGCACCAACATACTGCTCACGAGAAGCAATTTTGTCGCCTATCTTAGCGCTGTGACCATCTGCCATATCCCACTCAGTGAATGCAATTGCTGACAGATAATCTAAAACCTTGGTTTTACCAGACATTGACAAACGTGCAGAATTAACAAGTGAATCATCATGCTCACCTGCATAATTGTAATGACCGTTGAATGCAACAGCCTGTACTCTACCGCCAATGGCAAGTGTAGTACCATCCTTATCGTATACTGTAGCAGCATTAGCAACCATACCAAGTGTTGCTAAGCTAACTGCAAGAGCTAGTGACTTTTTCATAATATTTCCAATATTTATATATAATTACTGATGATAGTATTTTATGCCAATTAACTGAAGATCTAGTAATTTAAGTTTAAAAAGTAAAAGCTGTATCACAACAAATTTATGCCCAAAAAAACAAACCCCGACATTAGCCGGGGTCATTATTATTCTATAAGATAGAAAATATCTTAGAAGGTGTAACGTGCACCAACTGAGAACTTAGTACCTCTATCTTCCTTAGAATAGTGAACATCTTCATTAGCGTATGAATTTGAGTTTGCATCGAACTCAGCTTCAGTCCAGATGTTGAATGAAGGAGCTACCTGATAGTTAACTAATACAGGAACACGGCGTACAACCTTTGATGGAGTTACGCCATTAACATTCTTGATCTTAGAATCTCTAACTTCGTAACCTGCTAAAACATTTAAACCAAAGTCAAAAGTGTAGCCTGCTACTAACTCATAGCCCTTAACGTGCTCGTTGCTACCGTATACATCAGCACGACCATCGTTTGAAGTCTTGTGGTGAGTATTGTATAAAGCAGCTAAGTATAGACCTGAATCTAAAGAACCCCAGGTTACAGAGAATGCTGAACCCTTGAACTCTTTAAAGTTGTTGATGTAAGTATCAGTTTCATCGTCCTGACCTTCAACGTAGGTGAAACCACCCTTGAATGCTAATGGGCCGAATACAACATTATCAAAGGTATAACCTGCTGATGCTGCATACCCCTGCTCAACCTCTAATTCTTTGCCTGCAACAAGAGCGTTATTAGATGCTGTATTGAATGATGCAGATGCAAAGAAACCGTTGTTGTCAAATTCATAACGGAACATACCGGTACGACGATCAGCTGCAGTTGCATTGTCAATACATGCAGTATCTTCAAATACGTCGGTTGCAGCCTGAACAGCATATAAAGCATCAAATGCCTTACCAGCTAAGATTTTACCAAATGAACCAAAATCTGCACCAACATACTGATCACGTGTGTTGATTGAATCGCCAGTTGCAGCTTTGTTGCCATCAGCCATATTCCACTCTGAGAATGCGAATACTGAAACATAATCATTTATCTTGGTGTTACCAGATAAGTTTAAACGAGCTGAATTTACTAAGCCTGCATCATGATCACCTGCGGTTTCATATGCACCATTGTAAGCTACAGACTGAACACGACCGCCAACTGCGAATGAAGTGTTATCCTTATCATATACAGTTACAGCACTTGCGTTAGTTGCTGCAAAAGCTACTGCTAAAGCTAATAAAGACTTTTTCATAATATATTCCTCATTATGTTTAATTATGTAATGTTAACCACATCACAACAATAATTTAATTTAAATTTTACAAACTGTCAATATTATTTGACCATTGTTGCATTTTTAGTTGTTTTTGATGTTTTTGCAATATTAGTGTGCATTCACTAAAAAAAATCTGACATTTCAGATTGATAATGTCAGATGTTAATAAAACTAAAAATTTAATTTACAAATGCACTTATAAAGCAGCTATAATCTTTTTAATTACAACAGGACCTCTGTAAATTAATGATGAATAAAGCTGAACAAGACTTGCACCATTAGCAAATTTCTCTCTTGCTGATATTGCATCTGTTACACCACCGACACCAATTAATGGCATCTTACCATCAGTCAGCTCATGAACTTTCTTCAATACTCTATTGCCAAGCTCTCTTAATGGCTGTCCTGAAAGTCCGCCCCACTCATTTGCATGATCAAGAGCATGTACCATCTGTCTTGATACAGTTGTATTTGTACAAGTCATACCGTCCATCTTAAGCTCCATACATACAGAGCAGATATTCTCTAAAGCCTCATCATCAAGATCAGGAGAAATCTTGACAACCAATGGAACATACTTGTCGTATTTCTCCTGTAGCTTCTTCTGCTCTTGCTTTAATGGCTTTAACAGATTTACTAAAGGCTCTTTTGCCTGAAG
The DNA here is from genome assembly GCF_019448115.1 of Succinivibrio faecicola. Lineage (GTDB taxonomy): Bacteria > Pseudomonadota > Gammaproteobacteria > Enterobacterales > Succinivibrionaceae > Succinivibrio > Succinivibrio faecicola. The sequence goes on from NZ_JAGFNY010000001.1 coordinate 204,139, forward strand.
CTTAGTAAGATTTGGAGTATTAGGGCATGATACATTAATGGCAATATAGTCAGCATACTGATAGACCTTCTGCATGCACTCTAAATAATCACTAAGAGCATTTTCTACAGGAGTTGTCTCGTTCTTTCCGATACTTACGCCAATAATGCCGTCATAGTTTGCAGTCTTTAGATTCTCAACAAGATTATCAACACCCTTGTTGTTAAAGCCCATTCTATTAATGATGCCTTCAGCGTCCTTGATTCTGAACATTCTAGGCTTTTCATTACCATCCTGAGCTTTTGGTGTTACAGTACCAACCTCGATAAAGCCAAAACCTAAAGAGCCAAAAAAGTCTATTGCCTCAGCATTCTTATCAAGACCTGCTGCAAGACCTACAGGATTTTTAAACTTAAGTCCCATAATCTCAACAGGAGAATTAGCAACCTCCTGTTTGAATATACTTGTCAGATTCTTCTGAGAAATCAGAGCTGCTGAGTTAATCAGAGTATCATGTGCCCTTTCAGGATCCATGCAGAAGATTAATGGTTTTACCAGTAAGGGATATAAGCTGTATGGAATAAACTGCATTGTCGTTTACCTTATCTTTGTTATTTTCAGAAATTTGTTATCTGCTGTTGTTGTAAGCTCAAAAAGCCCATAGATTCCATCTTCAGTTGTAAACTGTCTTAAATGTTTTGCATCAATATCAAGAACAAGACCTTCCACGCTTCTTACACGAAATCGTTTTACTGCTCCTGAATAAACATTTAACAGCTGATCTTTTGTAACAGCCATTGAGAATCTATAGCTTTTGTATCCGAACATTATCTTTCCTTAAGTGCGGCATCAACCTTTTCATAAATAGATTTAGAAAGATTTGGCAGCGCCATAAGATTCTTCAGCTCCTGTCTAATCATAGATTCTCGTTGAGAATCAAAACGTGAAAAACTTAACATAGGAGTCAGAATTCTTGCAGCTACGCTTGCATTAATTGAATTGAGACGCTTTACCTCAGAGCACAAGAGTCTGTATCCATCTCCTGAGATATCATTAAGAGCAACAGGATTAGACAGAGCCAGAGCTCCAACTAGAGCTCTTACACGGTTTGGATTATTGCCATCATATGAAGGATGCTTCATAAGAGCTTTTACATTATCAATTGCCTTGTAGCTTTCAACTGTAGCATTTGCTCTGAAGAAATTATCAAAAGCAAGTGCATTGTTTGAATATCTCTTCTCAAAATCATCATGAATAGCACTCTTGCATGCCAGATCAAAATGAGTTGCATCAGTTAAAGCCTGAAGCTTATCAGTCATATTATTGCTGTTCTTATAATGATTCATTACAAGATCAGATGCCTTTGAGTGCTCATTCTTAAAGCAAAGTGCAGTAACAATCATATGAAGAGCACTGTTGTTTACAGAGCGTCTGCCCATATTGTCAACTGAATAATTTGCACTTGATGCTCTAACCTTGCTGTATAGATTTTTAAATTCCTTCTCTAATGCACAGGCAATCTTGTTGACCAACATTGTTCTTGCAGCTGATAACTGATCTATTTCGATGTGGTCAAAAGTTTCCATTAATGAAGAAACTGACTGTATCTTCATAGTTTCATTGAGCAAAATCAGATCGGTATTTTCATCAACTGTTGATAAAAGCTGTCTGTATGATGATATAAGCTCGATTGGATCTGTAACGGCAGCTCCATTCTTAAGATTCTTAATATTCTCATGAACATACTGCTTTTGCATATTTACAGCACTGTCAACCTTAATGAAAGGATCAGCGCTAAATGACATCATATGCTGCAGATTTTCTGTTGTATATGGTGCATTTAGCTTTACAGGTGCTGAAAAATCACAAAGCAGAACAGGCAGAACATTCTCTCTTAATGTAAAGGTATATTCCTGCTCTGATTCATTAAGAACAATATAATCCTTGAATGAAAGCTCTTTTGGTCTTACCTCATGGCCATCCTTATCAAGGAAGGATATTCTTATCGGCATGAAGAAAGGCTGTTTCTCACTCTGATCAGGAGTTGGATTTGTATGCTGACTGAGCTTTAATACAAGCTTTGAGTTTTCCCTGTCATAATGCCATTTAGCATCAACATTTGGAGTGCCGGCCTGAGTGTACCATCTTCTAAACTGTGTTAAATCAATTTCACCTTTTTCTTCCATACATACAAGAAAATCTTCAATGGTCACAGCCTGGCCGTCATATTTTTCAAGATAGTAGCTCAAAGCCTTCTTGAACTTTTCCTCACCAATTAGAGTATGAATCATACGAATGACTTCAGCACCCTTGTCATAGATGGTTACTGTATAGAAGTTATTCATCTCCATAACCTGTTCTGGACGTACAGGATGAGCCATAGGAGATGCATCTTCTGCAAACTGTGAAGATCTAATTACATTAATTGCATGAAGTCTTGTCAGAGCTCTGTTTGCACAGTCTGAACTGAATTCCTGATCCCTAAATACAGTAAGACTTTCTTTTAATGACAGCTCAAACCAGTCTCTTAAAGTAACTCTGTCACCTGTATAATTGTGGAAATACTCATGACCAATTACGCTTTGTACATTATAGAAAGCTGTATCGGTAGCAGTATCAGGATCAACCATTACATAAACTGAGTTGAAAACATTAAGACTCTTGTTTTCCATTGCACCGAAGTTGAAGAAATCAACAGCCACAACCTTGAAATTATCAAGATCATATTCAAGATTGAATCTGTCCTCGTCCCACTTCATAGACTCCTTGATGCACTGCATTGCAAACTGACCTCTAAGTGCAGCACCTCTGTCTACATAAAGCTTCAAGTCAACATTACGGCCTGATTTTGTCTTGAATGTATCCTCTACTATATCAAAGGTACCTGCAACAAGTGCGAACAGATAGCTTGGCTTTGGGAAAGGATCTTCCCACACAGCAAAAGGACGATTCTTTATCTTACCCTGCTCAATTAAATTACCGTTTGAAAGTAAAACACCACAGCCATATTCAGGACCGACAATCTTTACTCTGTACTTTGCAAGTACATCTGATCTGTCAAGAAAATAAGTTATTCTTCTAAAACCTTCAGGCTCACACTGTGTACAGAATGCACCATCAGATTTGTAAAGGCCCATAAGAGAGGTGTTAGCTGTAGGATTAATCTCATTTTCAATATAAAGATCAAACTCATCAGGAACAGATGAAATTTCAAGTTTGTTGTCATGCTCTTTATATTTAGCACCTACACCATCAACTTTAACAGACTTTAAAACCAGCTCTTCACCATCGAGAACAAGCGAAGCCTTTTTATCCTGAGTAAGACGTACGTAGTGAGCAACTGTAGTTACCTTTGTTTTTGTATCATCAAGTTCAAAGGTAAGATCAATATTGGTAACTGTAAAATCCGGGCTTTTATAGTCTGTACGCTTTTTTGCTTTAAATGTCTTCTTTTCCATTTTATATCCTGTGTCTAAAAAGCCTGGAAAAACCAGGCTTATTAGTATTATTCCTCGTTTCTGTATTTAAGCAGTATCGGTGTAGAATCCTGTGCACTCAAATCAATATTCTGCTCTTTTACAATAGCAGAAAAATCAGATGCAATATTCACACATGCTTTTAAAAGAGGATCGTCAAAAACAAAGTCATCAGGAATATCCTTAACATTCTTTACAGGATCTTTTCCCATTGCCTTTAATCTTGTATTTGTATTGGCAAGATTTACTGCCTCATCTTCTTTAAACAGCTTAAGGCGTTTATCATAATTTATAGATAATACCTTCTTTGCCTTGAGTTTAGCATATCGTTCCTGCTCGCTTTTTATTACATTGAATACAGGATCGGCTGCAATTCTTTGATTATGCTTCTTCTCAAGCTCCTTAACAATATTGGTTATATTGGCAGCACTGATATAACGATCATATTCGCTTGGCTTTATGCTGTCCCATTCAAGAGCATTTGGCTCTGATTTCTCACCAAACTCTGTAACATCAATCAAGGTTGGAAGAGTAATATCAGGAGTTACACCACGAAGCTGAGTGGAACCGCCATTTATTCTATAGAACTTAGCTATTGTGTAGTGAATTGAGCCAAAGTGTGAATCCTTAAGATCATAAATTCTGGTTAATGGTCTGCTCTGCTGAACTGTACCTTTACCATATGAATTATCACCAACAATAAGAGCTCTGCCATAATCCTGAAGTGCTGCAGCCATAATTTCAGATGCTGAAGCTGACAGACGGTTAATCAGTACAACTAAAGGACCTTTATACTGCATTGCGCTGTCAGTATCGTCATAAGTTGTCTGCTCTGCATTTACATCACGGACAAGCACAACAGGACCTGATTTGATGAATAAGCCTGTAGTGAAAATACCTTCAGGAAGAAGTCCACCGCCATTGTTTCTTAAATCAACAACAATTGCATCAACATCCTGATTAGTAAGCTTGTTTATTTCGCGGAGCACATTCTGATGGAGATCGGTATAGAAACTTGAAATAGTGATTACACCGATTTTCTTACCGTCGTAACTGTCATAAACCTTTGACTTAGCTTCCTTGTCCTGTAAACGGATCTTGTCACGGACAAGTTCAACATTAAAGGTTTTAGAAGTTGCACCGTCACCTCTTTCAATCTCAAGAATAACCTTAGTGCCTTTCTTACCTTTAATCTTCTTTACAACTTCTGTAAGTCTCCAGCCGATGATGTCATCACTCTTGCCATTATCCTGCTTTACACCGACAATTCTGTCTTTTGGTTTGAGCTTTTTGGATTTCTCTGCAGGTGATCCTGGAAGAATAGATTCAATGACTGTAAACTCATCTTCCTGTGATAAAACAGCGCCAATACCTTCTAATGACAGATTAATGTCATCATTAAAATTTTCAGACTCAACTGGTCCAAAGTAATTTGTATGAGGATCGATAGCTGTGGCAAAAGAATTTTCAAAGATTGAGAACACGTCCTCAGATGACACCTGAGCTACTCTGTTCATTGCTGCAATATATCTGTTCTTGATACGCTTGAGTGCAGTTTCCTTTGACTTACCGTTTAACAGCTGAACCTCATAATCATTAATGAGCTCTTTTTCCCAGAGACTCTTTAATTCCTGTTCATCCTTTGCAAATTCAGCTTTTGTTCTATCTATCTCAATTGATTTGTCAGTATTAAGATTAATACCCTTGTCAAGTAACGAGAGCATATATTTGTATTTTGTATAACGCTTTTTAATGTTCTCGTTATATACAGCATAAGGATAATCAAGATAGCACTTTTCCAATCCCTGAAGAATTGATGGCGCATTTGCATAGATTTCATCAATTTCTTTTTTGGTATATAAGGAATGATTGTAATCAAGATATGTTACAAAACGATCAATTACCTTTTTGGTAAAGGCATTATCTGTAGTTACAACCTTATAATGAGCTCTTGTAAAATAGTTAAAGATTCTAAGACATGAAACAGAATGTCTCTGTTCTGGCGCAAGAACAGGCATCTGCTCAAAGGTTGGAACTGTAAGTTTTGCGTTTGCATTAAAGCAGCAACCAAGTACAAGACCGGTCACTGCAAATTTTAAAATGTTTTTCAATTGAAAACCTAATTAGAAGTCTTTGGAAGAAGAACTCTATCTAAAGGTAAGGTGAGAGTAAGACCTGAATTTAGAGTTACTCTAACAGTATCTTTTGATGCATCCTGAGCTACAACACCACGAACAAAGCGTTGCTCTGAACTTAATACAAGAACATTTGTACCAAGCTTTAAGTTATCCTGTGTACCCTTGATACCATCTACCTTGAATGGCTTTCTTGCGCCCTTTCCCTGAACTCTGTTCTGCTTGAAATTCTTTTTGTTATCCTTGCGAACAGGTTTCTTGTTTACATTGCGCTTTGCATTAATCTGAGAAATCTTTTCTTTTGCATAAGCTTCATGCTCTGCATTAACAACATCTTCAATCTCATTGCCGTCAATGTCTATTCTGTGAGCACCAGCCTTTAGACTGTACAGATATTTAAGTCTTGTTGTATACATTCTTAAAGCAGAACGCACTTTAGACAGTGATAAACCTTCAATTGAAGAAGCTCTATCCTTAATATCATCAAAGATACCAATCTTTAATGGCTTGATATCACCATCCTTTACAAATGCCTTTGGGAAGGTTTTATATAAAATCTCAAGAGCCTCTTTAATATGCTCTAAGCGTGTGCCATCCTCTGAAACAGTCTCTTTTTTCTCGATATCTAATGACTGCACTTCGTTTTTAATCTGTTCTGGTTCTTGCTTTTGGGTTTCCACAAGAAACTCCTTTAAAAAAATGAATATAAAACTATCTGTTTATTGTAATGAACTTTTGAATTTTTGTGAATTGATATTTGATTTATTTAAGAATTTTTACGGATGATTTTATACAATCAGCACATTTTTACCTGATAGTACCGCCACCCTGGCTTCAGCCACACGTAGCAGTCAAAATTATTAACAAATTGTGTGCAAGTATATTTTTCAAAATCAACGAATTATGATTGCTTTAAAAGTCATACTCCTCAAAAATCAAGGAGTACGGCTTGTTTAGAAAAGCTTTTCTAGAGTTGTAACAAAGATGTCTTTTAACTTTTCAAGACTGTTTAAAGAAACAGCTTCGTTTACCTTGTGAATATGAGTAGACAGTGGTCCAAATTCAACAACCTTTGTTCCTAAAGGTGCTATAAATCTACCATCTGAGGTACCACCTGCAGTTGAAAGTGATGGATTAACCTTAGTGTGCAAACTGATAGCTTCTTTTAAAACATCAAGAAGTTCTCCGCCCTTTGTTACAAAAGGAAGTCCATTAACTACATATCTTATATCACAGTCTAGTTTGAGATCTTTTACAATTGATGTAACTTTTCTCTCAATCAGCTCTTTGTTTAACAGATCTGAATATCTCCAGTTGCACATGATGTAACATGAGCCTGGTACGACATTTTCAGCACCAGTGCCACAACTGATATTTGTTACCTGAAATGAGCTTTTTGGAAAGAATTGAGAACCTTCATCCCACTGTGTTTCAGACAGTGCCTTAATAAGTGCACCTGCATGATGCGCTGCATTATCACAACGATCAGGATATGCAACATGTCCCTGAACGCCCTTTACTGTAATGTGAGCTGTAATAGAGCCTCTGCGACCGTTTTTGATGGTATCTCCAAATTCCTTTGAACAGCTAGGTTCACCTACAATGCAGTAATCAGGAATAAGATTATGCTCTTTTAGATACTCAACAACAAAAGGAGTGCCTCCAACAGCATCTCCTTCCTCATTGGAAGTAAGCAAAAGACCTACAGTTCCTTTGTGATTTGGATTCTGCACAACAAACTGACACAAAGCCATGCACATGGCAGCATCAGATCCTTTCATGTCCTGTGTTCCACGACCGTGAAGGATCACATCATCACCTAGATCTTCTAAAAATCCATCAAAAGGATCATATGTCCATTCTTCTGTATTTCCTGCAGGAACAACATCAGTATGGCCCAAAAACAAAAGGAATGGAGACGCAGCACCATGCAGTGCTAAAAGATTGGTTACACCGTTGCTGTTAAGTCTTACTGTATTAAATGAAGCCTTTTTCAACAGATCTTCAATAATATCCTGGCATCCTTTATCATCAGGTGTAACAGAGGCTCTCTGAATGAGAGCCTGTGCAAGTTTCTGTGTTTTAGTAAGATTAATCATCTTCGGTTGGATACTGTAAGAATAGTTTTCTTTCAAGTCTTAAGAACTGATATGCAGTTTTACTTTCCTCTTCAACCTTTAAGGCATCAAATCTTCCGTAACGAACATCTTCAAGAAGTTTAATGTCACTGTCAGTAAGCTCAGATCTTGCCTTTATATACTGACCTAAGAACTGGTTTGCTAAAAGCTCATCCCAAGGAAATACTGTTGAAATTGAGCGTAATGTAAACATTGACATGGTATCAAGACAGATTAAACACTTTTCTTCAAGATGTTTTAGATAATCCTTTTGAATATCTGCAAAGTCATAATAATCAAAAGTGTTACTTACAGAGCCATCTGCATATGATATTGAAGCTTTGTTATTTTCGTGTACAACAACAAATTCAGGTTCAATTTCAGCCTGTGCAGCACTTGCCTTAATAAGCTCTTTCATTTTTTCAGAGCAGACAATAAGAGGCTTTTTGTTCATAAGTGACAGAATATCGCAGACATTGTCCATACCGTTTGCTTCTTCAGTGTCATTAACCTTTACACATAAAAGTGCATGAACTTCCTTTAATGGTGGTCTAATAACCTTGTGTGCATCTGGTGGACATTCAGGATGGTAACGCTCTGGCATTGACATAAACAAAATTCTCCAAAAATAAATGTTATATAAACTTGTAATGATTTTCAGACAAGAATATCAAAATAATGAATAGTCTGATTTATTTAATTTTTCTGCAGGAAACTTCACACTGCTTGTTATAGAAACTGATGCCATAGCAGTAGATAGCTTTAACTGATGAATCATCAAGATACTCATCTGCATATCTCATTTCTTCTATCTGCTTGAGTGCCTTTTGAGTACCTTCTGGTAATTCTTTTTTTGAATTTACTGCTTTAATCTCAAGGATAACTACTTTCTTCTGTCTTTCATCCATGAATATTAAATCAGCATAACCATCACCTGATTCACTGTTTGATTTAAAGTCAGTTATGAAGTTTGAACAGTTTGTAAATATTCCTGATAAGAATCCATGATAGAAGTTCTCTTTCTTTGCCTTTGTTGCAAAATCTCTTATTGATACATATGATTTTAAAAGGTCAAAGATGTTATCTGATGCACTTTCACTATCACCTTCAAACAGAGCTTTTGCTATAAGCTTTGCCTTATTCTCTCCTTGATTTACTATAGTATCAAAGTGCTCTTTTATGTTCTTTATAAAACACTGACGGATTTCTCTGTTTGGGATCTTAAGTGAGTAGACTGTCTTATCTTCTCCAGAAATATTCTCTGTTCTGTAGCTATCAACAGTAAGATATCCTGTAAAAAGCAATAATGTGTAGAAATCCTCAGCTTTGTGCATTGATAAATCATCATAGTTCATTGAATCATTGATGGTGGTCTCTATACACTCACCATCCATAAGCTTTTGCATATTCTCATTATCTTCATCTGTAAGATATCCAACATATGATAATAATGCGTTGCTTGATGTTGAGTTTATCCAGTAGTTTGGTGCATTAACCTTGATATTCTGTGATTTCTTTTCTATGGCATCTTTAATAAAAGAAACTAAAACCCATGGACAGAACATTTCCTTTTTATTGAATCTGTAACCATCATAATTCTCTTTTACAAAAGGAAAGTAATCATCAAGTTCATAGTCCTTTAATATCTTTACAGTCTCATCTTTTGTAAAGCCTATCATTGAATCAAATGATGGACTTTCAGACAGAATTGTATTCACATAAAGATTGTTTACACCTGTAAAAATACTGTTCTTTGCTACCTTTAAACAGCCAGTGAGTACTATCTTTTCTATAGGCAAATCTGCTTTTTCATTTGCATAAAAATTATTTTTCATTACATTAAAAAATGAAGTCATCAAAGTCACCATCTTATCGTGGTAACCTTTTTCAGAAGCCTTTGCTAAAGGTACATCATATTCATCAATCAGGATAATGACTTTTTTTGAATAGTGTTTATAAAGACAGTTTGATAAGAATTCTAAAAAATTTTTTATATAAAAGCTATTATTTAATGAACGTAACTGATTAACATTCTGTAGTATTCTTAATGATTCTTTTTCTGAATCTAATAGCTTATTACTTTCATGTAAAAAATCAAATTCACTAGATAAATTAGATATCACATAGGCAAAAGCTTCATAAGCTTCTGTGAATGTATCACCATATACGTTTTTAAGTGTAATAGAAATAACAGGAAACTGTCCTAGGTATTTATCTGTAAATTCTTTATCATTTAGAATCTCAAGACCATCAAAGAGTTTTTCTTTATACTCTCTGTTTGCAGAACCATCAGGTGCAACTCTTAAAAATGATTTGAACATATCCATTAAAAGAGTTTTTCCAAAACGTCTTGGTCTTGTAAAAAGGATTACTGGAGAGATATTGGTAAAGACTGTTTTTAAGTATAAGGATTTATCAACATAATATCCTCCTTTAGTAATGATATCTATGAAACTATCATTTCCAATTCCTAAAGGTAGCCTTTTTAAGTTTCTCTCGCTCATCTTTATATTCCAAAATCATCTTACAATCCTATTTTAGACAAAATGATGTATATATAGCAAATGAAAGTATCCAACAAATGATACTGCTCCATAGAAAAAAAAGAATATGATCACTCTCTTTTGTTATATGGCCACATCATAATCTGGCCTTGCAGCCTACATAATAAATGGCACCTTTGCATTGAAGATCAAAACAATCTTCTATCATCGATGCCATTTATGGAAAAGTGCAATGATTACTTAGCTTTTGCTCTTTTAGCAATAAAAATAACAGATACAATCATAAGAGCGAAAGCTGTCAGGAAACTTGCAGCAAAACTGTGAGTAACACCTGCAACAGCATAACCTACAAATGAGCATGCAGCTACAATTGCTGTATATGGTAGCTGCGTGTATACATGTTCAATATGAACACATCCTGCGCCTGCTGATGATAGAACAGTTGTATCAGAAATTGGTGAGCAGTGATCTCCAAAAACAGAGCCTGCCAGTGTTGCTGACAGAGAAATAATCACAAGTTCACTTGAGTTTGGATCAATTGCATTTGCAACCATCACAACGATTGGAATCAAGATACCGAAAGTGCCCCATGCTGTACCGGTTGAAAATGATAAAAATCCTGCTATCACGAAGATAACTGCAGGTAGAATTGCACCCACAAAAGCAAGATCGTTCTGAACGATTGATGAAATAAACTCAGGTGCTTGCAGCAGATCTCTTGTAACACCAGAAATAGTCCAAGCAAAAGTTAAGATCATATTTGCAGGGATCATAGACTGAACACCGCGAATGAATCCATCCATATACTCTTTTAGAGTCAGAACTCTTCTTGAAATGAGCATAACAAAGGAAACCAAAAGTGCGGCTACAGATCCTAAAACTAAAGACAATGAAGAATTTGTATTACCAAAAGCTGCTCCTAATGAATGGTAAGCGGTATCATCACCAAAATATCCGCCTGTATACAGCATTGATAATGTTGCAGCACCAATAAGTACAAAAATAGGAACAACCATATCAAAGATACGACCGTTTCTTTTTACCTTGTCAAATGACTCATCACGAGTATCATTGGTAATTTCAACTCCGTCCAGACATTCTTTTTCTGCTTTTTTCATAGGACCGAAATCAAATGAGAACAGACAGACAATCACAACCATAATAAGTGACAAGATTGCATAGAAATTCCAAGGAATCGCACTTACAAAGGCACCAATGTCAGATTCAAATGCGTTTGTTGATTTTAGATTAGAGCCAACAGCTGCTGCCCATGATGAAATAGGTGCAATAATGCAGATTGGAGCTGCGGTTGAATCAATAATGTAGGCAAGCTTTGCTCTTGAGATTTTATATTTATCAGTAATAGGCTTCATGACTGTACCAACTGTCAGACAGTTGAAATAATCATCAATGAAGATAAATGCACCTAATGCAGATGTTGATAAGAGTGCTGATTTTTTACCTTTAATCTTTTTGGTTGCCCAGTCACCATATGCTCTTGAGGCACCAGCAAGATAAATGATATAAACTAAAGCACCTAAAAGTGAGCAGAAAAGAACGATATTAAGATCGAACTTGTTGCCCATAACTTTAATTGCAGTCTGTACAGTATCTACAACAACATTACCATCGGTTTTAAGTGTATAGATAAGAGTACCTGAAAGGATACCGATGATTAAAGATGAGAATACTTCTCTTGTAACAAGAGCAAGAACAACTGCTATTAGAGGTGGCAGTAATGATAAGACGCCAACTGAAACTGATTCCATGATTTCTCCTTAAAAAATGCACTGCAATTATACATTATTCAAATATGAGTTTTTACAGTGCACCATAAAGGAGAAATAATATTTTGTAGATCAATAACCGTTCTTCTTAAATGAGGCAATCATAAGTTTTGTCAGAGATATCGGATCATCCTGAGCTTCAATTTCTTCTCTGCTAACCCACAAAGCTTCGGATAGCTCATTCTGATCTCTTTTTATTATTGTGGAACCATCAACTTTAGCCATATAGCCTACAAGAATATTTGAATCAACACCCCATGGCTGAGAGCCAAAGTATTTTAAATCCTTAATCTTAAGGCCAACTTCCTCTAAAGCCTCACGAATTGCAGTCTGCTCAAAGCTTTCACCGATTTCACAGAAACCGGCAACTAAAGATAATCCTGTATAGACTCTTCCGTTATACCTTGTAACAACTATTTTGTCGCCATCTGTAATTCCTACAATAACAGCAGGTGCAATTTTAGGATATACAACATTTGAGCATTCAGGACAGATTAAAGCTCTTTCATTTTCTGAATGAACTACTTTGCAACCACAGCGACCACAGAAATGATTCTTTGAATACCACTCATAAAGATGATATGCAGTAAATCCTGCAAAGCATGTATTTTTTGGATTTGCCTGTCTGAAGATCTGAACAGACTTGAAAGTAAAGCCTGCAATATCAACAGTTCGTTCATCGCCTTTAAAAAGATAGTAGGCTACATCGTCTATCAAGAAGAGATAAATAAGCTTTTTTTTATCAAAATCTTTAGCATAAGGAAGAGAAATCTGACAGTCTTTGCCATCACCTTTTGTAAGAACAGATCTGTTATCAAAAACAAAAACCTGATCATTGTCATTTGGCTCTCGTCTAAGTGAAAATTCGTTTTTAAAAACAGAGTCTTCTAAATCCTGTATCATTTTTACCTGATCTTTTAGTGTTTTTCTAAATATGAAACTGCATCAAGAGCAGCCATACAGCCAGTTCCTGCAGATGTAATAGCCTGACGGTATGTGTCATCGGCACAGTCACCTGCTGCAAATACGCCAGAACATGATGTAGATGTTGCATAAGAATACCCGGTCTTTATAATACCGTTTTCAAGTTCAAGATCATTTTTGAAGATCTCTGTAGATGCCTTGTGACCTACAGCCACAAAAACACCATCTAAAGACAGCTTTTGTTTATTTGTGTCTACATCCAGGATGATACCTTTTAATGTACCACCATCACCAGTATATTCATCGACTTTTGCATTTAAAATAAACTGTACATTCTTATCTGTCAAAGCTTTTAACTTATCAACAAGAGCCTTTTCTGCTCTAAATGAGTCTCTTCTATGGATAAGATAGACCTTCTTGCAAAGAGAAGACAGATATAAAGCCTCTGTAAATGCAGCTGAGCCGCCACCTACAACTGCTACTGTTTTGTTTCTAAAAAAGAAACCGTCACATGTAGCGCATGCTGATACTCCATGACCTTTGTACAGATCTTCATTTTTGCACTCAAGATATTTTGCCTTTGCACCGGTACAGATAATTACACTTTTACACTGTAATTGTTCACCTGATGATAATGTAAGTGTCTTGATCTCACCTTTTAATGAGCAGGAGACAACAGTATCATAAACAAACTGTGTACCTAGCTTTTTTGCATGATTGAAGAGTGAATCCATTAAACTTGCACCATCAGGACTGTCAGAACGGCCAGGCCAGTTCTCAATTTCAGGTGTAGTTGCAAGCTGTCCACCAAAGTCTGCACCTGTTATAAGTACAGGATTTAGCATAGCTCTTGAGCAGTATATTGCAGCTGTGTAACCTGCAGGTCCCGATCCAATGATAACAGTATTTAAAATCTTATTTTCCATAAATCTCACCAAAAATTCTGTCTTTATGCTCCTTTACATATTCAACAGCATATTTAACCCATGGTTCATCAAAACTTTCAAGATAAGCTATCGCAGCATTTATATCAAAGCTCTGAATAACCTTCATTGCACTTTTTTCATATGAGATATGCCAAGGTTCATATCCAAACAGATCTCTTTTGCTAAAAGGTCTTGAAAAGCCAAATTTTTCAAGACTTTTTTCAAGATACAGTCCAAACTCATAAAAGTAACTGCCCTTTTCATATTCATTTGCAGTTAGCAGAAGCTTTGCACCATCTTTTAAACAGTTTTTTGCATATATATCAAAGTCGGTTCCAAAATGATGTCTTGAAAAACCTGGTACAGCGCTGAATCTTAATATTGCTAAAACCTTTTTTTCATCTGACAGCACTGATATATCTAGCAGCTGTTCATTTTCATCAAGAACTGCTCTTTTACCTTTGAATTTGTCATCGACAATTGCAAACTGTCTGTCAAAACTTCTGTATGCTGATGCAACGCACAGGTCAAATCCATGCAAAGAAGCATCATCGATAAGAGCTTTTAGAGCCTTTAAGGATGATGCTTCTGCAAGAAATTCCAGGCTTTCGCCTGGATTTTGAAATTTAACAAGATTAGAACTGTCTATACCTAAATATTCTTCTTTAGTTACCATAAGACTCAATTATCTTTATAGCCTCCAGCTTGAGATCGTCGCTTCCATGCTCCTTGACATCATCAATGATCTTGATAGCCTCTTCAGTATCGCCAGTCTCAAAATAAAGTCTAGCCAGATTGAGCTCATCTACATAGTACTGATGCTCCTTTGCAGTCAGCTCTTTTGATGTTGCACTCTGGGCACTTTCAAAAGGCTCTTCATCAATAGCTGTGATAGGACCGATTCTGTCAAATACCTGTTCAAGTACATTATCCTGATTTGTATTTTCATCAATCTTCACATCAGTGTCTACAGATGACTTAATCTCATTTATTCTGCTGGTTATATCAGGTGTGCTCTTTGATGCACTCTGAAGCATATTGGTAATATCATCAGAACTGAATGTATCATCAGAAGGTACATCTTCATTTAAAGAAGCTGGACTTAACATATTCATAATGTCATTGTCTGCATCAGGATCGTACATTGAGCCTGCTGATCCGATACGTGCCTCAAGCTCCTGTAAATCCTCCCTTGAGCTTTGAAGTTCGTTGTCAGAAGCATCTTCGTTTACAGAAGCAGCAGAATCTTCATCTGTTTGTGATGAGTCAGACTCACTGATTGAATGATTCATTTCATTTTCAACGATTTCATCCTCATCTTCAGGAACATTCCATGATACAGTCTTTGTATCATCATTATCTTCACTGATTTTTGCTTCATCTGTATCTGTAACCTGAGTATCCTCACTCTCAATATCAGATAAATTCTCATCTGAAGATTCAATATCAGAATCAGCAGCACCTTCACTTGCAGTCTCAGAAATTACATCATTTTCTGTATCTGAAACTATATCCTGATTTACATCATCAATTACTGCCTGGGTATCATCAACTGCATCATCCTGAATTGATGAATTATCAGTATCAATCTGAGCATTATCAATTGATGTTTTATCTTCACTGTTTTCTTTTGAATCTTCATCAAGCAGTGACTCAAGATCAAGATCGTCATCAAGAACAGTATCAACATTTGATCCAATACCCAAAGATGCATCATGCTGAGCATTTGTCAGAACTTCTGTCTTTGCAATCTGTACAGCTTCATCTTCTGATGGGATAACACTCTTATCGGTAGTATCTGCCTTATTGAGTGAATCCAGTAAAGATTTTTCCTCATCTGATAAATTTTCTGAATTATCTTCTAATAAATCCTCTGAATTATCTTCTGATAAATTCTCTGAATTATCTTCTGATAAATTATCTGAATTATCAGCTGAATTTGCATCAGCTAAAGCTTCATTAAGCTCATCTATCTGTGAATCAGAATTATCAGCTATTGAGTCAGTATTTTCTGTAACAGTATTTTCAATTTGCTCATTCACATCTATATCTGTATTAGACTCATCAGCTATATCTTCAATATCAGCTATATCTGCATTAGACTCATCAGCTACATCTTCGATATCTGCTATATCTGTATTAGACTCATCAGCTACATCTTCAATATCTGTTATATCTGCATTTTCCTGATTTGTAGTATCTGCATCAGTCTCAGTCTGTTCAGTATTTTCTTCATTCTCTTCATGAGCATTTGAAAGATCAGGAGACTTTGTATCATCTAAAGACTGTGCATTCATAGCACTCGCCATAGCGGCTGCAATTGCATCAGCTTCAGTCATATTTTCATTAAGTTTCACATTTTCATGTGGATTTGAAGAACGTGATTTATTATTTTCATCCGGGAACAGACTATCAAGATTCTCTGATTCATCAGGAATTACTCTATCCTCACTGAACTTATCATCAGATGCATCTGATTTTGGTGACTTTACAGCCTCATCCCATGCGGCAAGATCTGCTGATGGCTCAACAGCTTCAACTGATTCATTTTCAATAGCATCATTTGGCTCACCTTCTGCATCAGAAGATACATCATCTGCTGAATCATCAGAACTCTGACCTGTCTGCTCCTTTAAAGCCTCATCCCAGGCTGACATATCAGAAGAGTTATCAGATTCACCTGTATTATCCTTTTCACCTGACTGTTCTTTTAAAGCTTCATCCCATGCAGACAAATCATTGCCATCTGATATTTGAGAATCGTCAGTCTTGTCAGCAGCATGCTCCTTTAAAGCTTCATTCCAATCTGCCATGTCTGATGAGTCATTATCAACATCAACGGTTGACTGTTCAGCATTCTGTTGCTCAGATAAAGCCTGAGACCAGTCGTCCATAACATCTTTACTGTTCTTGTTTTCTTCAGCAGCATCAGTGTTAGCAGCCTCATCCCAGGCTTTTTGTGCATTATCCTCACCGCTTTGAGAATTGTCTGTATTTTCTACCTCTTGAGACTGAATATCAGATTGTTTTACATTATCTGATGGTGCATCTATAGCATTAGCATTTTCAGTTGACTGTTTTTGCTCTTCTATTGGTTCATCATCAGAATCTTCAAGAGGAGCATCAAACTCAAAGACACTGTTCTCATCAGTTAACAGCATGTTCTCTGAGCTTGAATCCTCAACATCAAAATCATCGCCAAGAGAATAGGCTCTATCTCTGTTCTGCTTCTTGAAGATAAAGAAGATAATCAGAAGAACCAGTGATAAAAGACCTGTACCAAACAGAATGAACATGATTGGACGGTTAAGATCAACACCAGAGTCTGAGGCATTAACAGTGTAATTTGAAATCTGAAGCATCATATCTTCAAGTTTCTCATCATTTGCAAGGACCATTTCTCTGATCCTTTCATTATCCTGAGATAACTTGGTAAGATTTCCCTTGATTTCAATCAGATCCTGCTGAATATTTGCAATGATGTGATCATACTGATTTGCTAAAGTTGCAACACTGTCCGCTGCTGTCTTTGCAGTTGCAGCTGAAGTCTTTTTAACTCTGTCCATAACCTCAGCCATCTGTGCTTCAATAGCTTTGGTCTTCTCTTCAAGAGCTGTCTTGTTGCCCTCTAACATGATTTTGATAGCATCAACATCTAAAGACTGCTGATGTCCATCTGGAATCTGAATAATTACAGGAGGATTTTCAACCTGATCTTTTACAGATTTTTGCTTTGTGCCATCAATATCATTTGAACCGCCGGCAAACTGCAGTTTGTCAATTGAATCCTGTTTTACCTGATCCTGTTTTGCACCATCAATAGGAATAACGCGATTGAGCTCTTCTTGTTCCTTCTTTTCCTGAAGCTCTTTTACTTTTGCTTCCATTGCAGTATAGGAAGGAATATCCTCATCTCCTGAAACATCGTTTTTGTTCAGATCCTTGCCAGATAAGAGTGTTGCCTCATTCTGTGAATCATCAGGACGCCTTTCAGCACTGACATACTGATTTTGTAGATTGGTATTCTGAACAGTTGCAGGATTTTTTGCCTTTAAAGGAGGCATCACAAGAGTGCCCTGCTTTAAAAGTCTGCCGCCAACCTTTTCATCCTCACGTGCAATTTCTGCATTATCAGGAACTCTGATGGTGGTTTTTAACAAATTATTGACGTTTGAATTTGCAAATGCATTAGGATTATTTCTGTAAATGGAGGCAATAATCTGGAATTCATTAACAGATTTATCCTCAGGAATGAATGAGGAAGCAATAGACCAGATAGTGTCACCTGATTTGATTGCATATGATCTGTAATTTACAGGAGCATTGGCTGTAGCATTGGTTGACTGGTTGTTTAAAGTGGCTGCATTTGCCTGATTAGGGGTTGAAGCAGGCAAATTTTGCACTCTTTGAACAGTTCTTCTTGCATTTGGAGAAACTGTAGCAGTTGCTCTTTGCTGTGCAGCAGCTGCAGCTTGAGCTGCTGGAGTCTGAGTTGTGACAGTCAGTCTACGCCTTTGTGTAGCAGTACGTCTTGTACGATTTACAGGTGTTGCCTGCTCTGTTTCAGGCCCCTGAATTGTAATAGTGAATGTACCATCCTCATCGGCACTTAAGGCGCACAGAGGAAACAGTAAACATAAAGCCGTTACCAAGCTGTTCTTTTTTAACCAATGCATCGATTATTACCCCTATAATGCATATTTGTATTTTACCAAAATTGCGATCGTCAAAATTAAGCTAGATCGCATTTTGAAAATATTCATGCATAAATCGTGCAAGATTAATTATTTTTAGCGATAAGTTTAATAATTTCAACAAGACTGATAGCTTCACCAAAACGTGAATTGTCCATCATCAGTTCAAAACTGAATGACTTTTTTGACCCTTCAGTCTGTCTTACTCTGCTTACAAGAACTTTTCTCTGGTTGATTGCATCTTCAACAGGAGATAAAAGTCTGTCGTTTTCACAAAGCTCTGTATATTCAGAATCAGCAAAAGCCTTTTGAACCTCACTTAAAGTTGCAGCCTGTTCAAGCTCTACATTTACAACCATTGTATGGCCATAGAATACAGGCACAAGAACTGATGTAACATTTAGACCTCTTGTAAACTTTCCAAGAACTCTTTGTGTCTCAGAAATAATGGTACTTTCATGATCTGTAAAATTTGTATCAAGAACTTCACCTATATGTGAATGAAGATTGAATGCTAGCTGTGCTTTAAATCCCTGGTGATCTGATGCCATACCATTTAAAAGAAGAGTTGACTCATGAGCAAGAGTCTGTGTTCCAAGCTGACCAAACTCGGATACTGATTCAAGAGCTGTTGCGTTGGCCTTGTCAACTCCGAACTCATCATGAAGAACACTAAGTGCAAGAATAAGCTCTACTGATGGAGCAAGAGCTGGAATTACAAGTTTATTCTCTATTGCTTTTTTTACATCATAATCATTGATCTGAGGAACAATGGTACAGGTATTCTTATCCCCTGAAAACAGATGGCTGTTGTCAACAACTACACAACCTTTTTCTTTTGCCTTTAATACAAGACGTTCTGATTCATCTTTTGTTGATAAGAATAAGGCAACATCTGCCTTTGAAAAATCAAATTCATCAACTGCCTGAACAAAGTAGTTCTGACCACGTACGCTCACTGCATCATATTCACCGCTTAAAGGTGTTAGAGGAAAAAGATCATCAAGTTCAAAATTCTGCTCATCAATTGTTTCTAAAACAAGTTTACCAATGTCTGTATCGTAACCGTATATTGCTAGTTTTAATGACACTTTTATCTCCAGTAAATATTATTTATATTCTGCAAAAAATCGATTTTTACTTAACCTTTCTACTTAAAAGATAGCACTGTTTGTTATAGAAACTGATGCCATAACAATAGATTGTTTCTATGTTGACTTTTTTTAATAATGGCTCGTAATACTTTTTCTTTTCTATCTGTAAAAGAGCATCATTTGTGTCCTGTTCAAAATCATCATCACTTTTTGATACTTTTATCTCAAGGATAACTACGTTCTTCCTTCTTTTATCCATGAATATTAAATCTGCATAACCATCACCTGATTCACTGTTTGATTTAAAGTCAGTTATGAAGTTAGAACAGTTTGTAAATACTCCTGATAAGAATCCATGATAGAAGTTCTCAGGTTTTGCCTTGGTTGCAAAGTCTCTTATAGATACATAGGAGCAAAGAAGGTCAGAGATATTTTCTGATGCACTTTCACTATCACCTTCAAACAAAGCTTTTGCTATAAGCTTTGCCTTATTCTCTCCTTGATTTACTAATGCATCAAAGTGAGCATTGATATTTTGTATAAAGCACTTTCTGATTTCTTTATTTGGTATCTTAAGTGAGTAGACTGTCTTATCTTCTCCAGAAATATTCTCTGTTCTGTAGCTATTAACAGTAAGATATCCTGTAAAAAGCAATAATGTGTAGAAATCCTCAGCTTTGTGCATAGCTAAATCATCATAATTCATTGAATCATTGATGGTTGTCTCTATACACTCACCATCCATAAGCTTTTGCATATTCTCATTATCTTCATCTGTAAGATATCCAACATATGACAATAATGCGTTGCTTGATGTTGAGTTTATCCAGTAGTTTGGTGCATTAACCTTGATATTCTGTGATTTCTTTTCTATGGCATCTTTAATAAAAGAGACTAAAACCCAAGGGCAGAACATTTCCTTTTTATTGAATCTGTAACCATCATAATTCTCTTTTACAAAAGGAAAGTAATCATCAAGCTCATAATCCTTTAATATCTTTACAGTCTCTTCTTTTGTAAAGCCTATCATTGAATCATAGTCTGCATTTTCTGAGAGTATAGTATTTACATAAAGGTTGTTTACACCTGTAAAGATACTGTTTTTTGCTACCTTAAGACATCCTGTAAGAACTATCTTTTTAATTGGACTGCCATTACCTTCATCGCCTAGAAGATTACTTTTCATGACATTGAAAAATGAACTTATCAGTGTCACCATTTCTTTGTGGTAACCATTCTCCGATGCTTTTGCTAAAGGTACATCATATTCATCAATCAGAATAATTACCTTTTTTGAAAAGTGTTTGTATAAACAGCTTGATAGGAATTCTAATGAGCTTACTATATATTTTTCAGCTTTAGGGGTACTTAAATAATTGAAGTCTTGCAGTAATCTTAAACTTTCTTTATCTGAGTCTAAAAGTTTTTCGCTGTCATTTAAAAAAAGAAAGTCTTTAAACAAATTTGACAGAGTAAACGCTAATGCTTCGTATGCTGCATTATAATCCTTACCAAAAACTCCTTTTAGTGAAAAACTTATTACAGGAAACTGTCCTAGGTATTTATCAGTGAACTCTTTGTCCTTTAGAATTTCTAAACCTGCAAAGAGTTTTTCTTTATACTCTCTGTTTGCAGAACCATCAGGAGCAACTCTTAAAAAGGATTTGAACATATCCATTAAAAGAGTTTTTCCAAATCGTCTTGGTCTTGTAAAAAGGATCACTGGGGAGAGATTGGTAAAGACTTTTTTTAAATAAGATGTCTTATCAACATAATAACCACCATTCTGGATGATATAAGTAAAATCCTCATTTCCGATAGGCAGTTGTTTTAAGCATTTATCACTCATAGTCTTTATCCGTATTTTTGTTTACTTGCTTTATTCTAGCTTAAAAGAACAATTTTTCCAAAAAACAAAACTATTTGCTTTTGAAACTTTTTTTTAAATTGACAGTTCTGTTTCCTTTTCTTATGATACCTGCTACCACACCAAAAAGTTCAATGTCCTTTCCTGCAAGTTCAATCTTTTTGTCATCAGATAAAAGATATGGCTCACGACCATCAATAAACTTTCTTAATAGAAATTTTCCGTTTACTGCCATGATAATGATATCCCCATCTTCAACTGCAAGATCTCTTCTGCAGACAACTATATCATTAGAAAAAATACCATAATCATTCATTTCATCAGACTTCATTCTGAACAAATATGTATATGGACTTTTAACGCTTAAAAACAGATTAAGATCCTGTTCATTAAGCGGTCCCTGAATAAGTTCAATTTCAGTACTTTCTGACAGTAAAAACAGCGACATGATAAATAAGTGAAATAAAATTTCTTATACACAAGATAAATAAAAAATGTGCACTAAAATGTTAGCAAGTCCAAATTTTTGCTAATTATTTGAAAAAATAGAAAAAATAGTGACATGCTTACTAAATTTTCTAAAAATTTTGTATTATATTACAATAAGAAAAGTTTATATAAAACAGTGCACTAGCTAATTTTAAAGAGTTAGTGATTTTTTTAACTTTTCTTAACTATGAATGTGCAGTAATTTCTAATAAAAGGTGCATAATATGGCTTTAACTCGTGCGGATATTGCAGAAAGACTCATAATTAAACCAGGCATGACAAAGATTGTTGCAGCTGAGTTTGTTGATTCTTTCTTTGAAGAAATCGCAAGAAACTTAGAAGTTGGAGAGATGGTCAAGCTAACCGGTTTTGGTAACTTTGAGCTCAAGCTCAAGAATGCAAGACCAGGAAGAAACCCAAAGACTGGAAAAGAAGTAACTATTTCTGAAAGAAGAGTTACTACATTCAGAGCAGGTCAGAAGTTAAAAAACAGAATTGACGACTCAACAAAAGAAGCTTAATCAGATATATACCCGAAAAGTAAGCTTTAAGATATCGATATTCTGATTTTTGTTTTTCAAAAAGGCAGTTTAACTGCTTTTTCTTTTTCTCAATATCTGCACTAAAAGCAATTTACTTTTATATGCTATAAAATAGAAACACACTACTTTGTGTAGTTTGCTATGACAGTAAATTCTCTTTTATTCGCTAAAAAAGAAGTGCTCTAATTCATCGCCCATACAAGAACTATATCAATTAGAATCACACCCATAAGGGTAATAAAACTTCTAATTACATCATAGTTTAAATCTGTAAACTTGCTAACCTCGTGCAACGTTCGCGACGATGATATAACCTCTGATAACTTAAGATTCTGTGTAACATAATAAGACATAATCACACAGCAAATCACCGTTATAAATATAGATATCACAGCTGAAAAAGCATGCGGTGAGAAGAATAAATAAAGGAATGAAACAACCCAGATTGTTAAGGTTGCAAGATTCCACATTCTAAATGAAAAACGTGATCTGTACTTTAGGTGAATAATAAATTCAACTAAAGACATACAGCTTTCTTTAGCAAAATCATCTGATACAAGATGTCTTGTATGAGATACAAGCTTATTTGCAAGTACATCTGATAGGTCATCCTTTCTTGTTGCGACCATACTCTCAAGCTTTGTTCTCATGGTGAAATTAGCTTTATCCATATATGGCTCGGAAAAAGCCTTATCTGATATAAGTCTTTTTGTAATACCGTTATAGTCTGCCTCATAACCGGTTAAAAGAGAATTGAAAAATGGATTTTTGGCAAGATCTCTGAAAAGCTCAATCTTTTTGCTCATAAGAGTCATTGTCTTACCTACAGCAGCTTCTGTAAGATCATGTTTTAGCAGTGCATACTCATAATCAAAGATTGGAGGAATATTAAGAGGAATTGCATTAGCTCCTACTGTATAGAAGTTGAAGACATTATCAATTCCATGAACAGAGAGTTTTACGTAACTGATTTCAGTTGTTGCCTTGTATGTAAGCAAAAAGCTGTTATCCTGCTTGAACTCAGCATCGGCAAGCTTGAAATCACAATTATTAAGGATACTGTCAAAACAGAAATTATCAATATGAAGACCTGGAATATCTACTTTATCGTTTTTTGAAACGCCTTCATACTCTATTACATTATGTGTATTTGCAAGAAGACTAATCTGCCTTTCAATAATTACAGAGCCTGTAGATTTACACTTTGAGCAGGGAAGTTTTCTCTCGCCTCTGCAGCTTGGACATACAATGTAGCCTGTATGACGGCATCTTGTACAGCCATTATCTCTACCCTGACAGGATGGACAGAGGATCTTGCCATAACCTGAACAGTTAGGACAGTTTGTTTTAGTTGATCCATGACAGTCAGGACAATTGCAGCGACCTCTTGCTGAGCGTGGTGCAATTCTGTTGATTCTGTTACAGATATCAAATACCTCTTTTGCACTCTTTGACTCAAGATCAACACAGAAAGGACGCTTGAGTTTCTTATCTTTTAAGAGTGCATAGGTATTGTCTCTTGCAAAGGCAGATAACTCTTCGCTTGATAAAAGCTCATCGGATTCTATAAGGCGTCTTATGACAACATCTTTACTGTCCACATCAAAAGTCCATGTAGACTTAAAAACGAGAACAATCTCTTTTTTATTAATTGGGCCAAAGGCAACTCTCGATGAATCGAATTTACCTGCAGCGAGCAATGACAGTAAAGCTTCTTTGATATTTCGCATGCGCTATATAAAACCGTACCCTTCTATATAAAACCGTATCTTATAAGAAGAGCACCCATAAAACAGATGATACATGAACCTACTATAAGTTTAGCTGAATTTACGGCCTCTGCTGTGAGATTTGGCACTTTTTGCATTCTATGTTTCAATCTTAACTGACTTACAACCGAATAATATGTCCAGTTTTTTGTAAGAGCAAATGAGGTAAAAACACATATAACAGTAGAAAATATTACGCTTATAAAGCATGTTGAATACTTTGGCAGAAGATATATGAAAAACATCATAAAAAGCCATGTAAACAGCGTAATTCCAGCCCAGATGATCTTTGTTTTTGGATTAATCTTTAAAAGCATTGGTACAAAGGAAATTAGATTTCTTGAAAAGTTTCTTGCAAAGTCCTCTGATATATAGCCCTGCGCATTATCTATAAGCTGGTTTGTAACACTTTCAAGAAGATCACGCTGAAGCTTTGCTCTTAACATCTTTGCCTTTGCATTGTCTGTACTTGAATACAGCAAAGATTCAATAGTAATACCGTGATTTACAGCCTCTTTTTTGGCAAGTTCACATTCATAACCTTCAATAGAACGTATTGTTTTTGCAAGAATTGCTTTTTGAGACAGAGACTTTACACACTTCATCTTCTCTTCAACATCATCTGCTGATGTAATAAGAGTATCTGACAAGATCTGAGATTCATTCATGAATGCAAAATCAATAATATTTGGCTTGCATATTGCCTGAAGGTTATCTCCGCACAAAATGAAATAAAATGGCTTTTTAATGTTCCTGATAAATACATTTACAGCATAACAGGGAGCTTTTCCTACAAAGCTTGTTGTAAAGCCTCTTGCTGTTGAATGACCAGTGCCTCCATCAGTAAAAACCGCATTTTTTAAAATGCATTTTCTGTCCCTGTCTGAAAACTCTGTAATAGGAGTTTGCATTCCTGGAATATTAAGTGAAATGGACAGCTGTCTTTGGCATGATGCATCATAAATGATCTCACGCTCAACAATTGTCTCGCCTTTACCTTTGCACACTGTACAGTGTTTTTTACCAGTTCCCTGACATGTTGAGCATGTAACATAGCCTTTTCCATGACAAACATGACAGTTGCTGCCACTGCCATTGCAGGCAGGACAAATCAGTTTTCCCTTGCCATTGCACTTGTCGCATTTTACGTGGGAGGTACCATGACATGATTTACACTTGGAGCGGCCAACCGCACTTAAACGGTTGAAACAGACAATCTGACCTGAAAGCTCGTTTTCCTCTTCAAATGAAGCACTTTCAAGTTTCTTCATGAAAGCTTCAGTCTTTTTACTCTCTTTTTCAAGCTCCTTTGAATTTGTCTGTGTAAAAGCATCAAGTGCAGGGATAGACAGAATAGTTGCATCCTCAGGAATTGTTTTTAAAACCTTGTCTGTGCAGCGGCACTTGAATGACCATACAAAAGAGCATGTAATACTTGCATTGAAAACTATAGGTTCGGATATTTTGATATCTGCAATTGGTACGCCACAACGTGAACAGATATCAGAAACTGTTTTGTTAAGCTTTATTGCAAAAGGTGAATTCTTTAATTTATCATTACTTGCCTTTTGTTCTGAAGTTGCAGCACCATCTTTCGAATTATTAATATCTGGTGCATTTTCATTTAAAGGCTTGTTTTCTACAGCGTCGCTCATTATCGTGAACCTGATTTATTCTTGTTATTATGATTTTTTGTGAAGAACAGTATCCATAACATAACTGAAGTAATCAGGATCGTCTACACTAAAATATACCTTTTCATCAAAGCTAAAACAGTCGTTCTGCTTTGTCAAAAATACCTGACTTTCAATATCAAGAACAGTCTGGCTCTCGCCACAGCAGATTATCACATGAGTATTAGTAAGGATAATATATGTATCGGCAACTGACAGTAATTTTTTATAGAAAAACTGAAGTTTGTCAATGAATGCATTATCCTGATTTACAATATCAAAACGCCTTGCAGAAAATACACAAACAACATTCTCGTCGTCATCACAGATATAGCTGTCTACATCAATTACGAAGTTTGTGCCGTTCTGTCTGCCTAAAAGGCACATCAGTGACTCATTCTCAGCAATGATTTTTGCAAGTGGATAAGGATAGTCATTAAGCTTAAGACCAATAAGTGAGCCTAATGAAAGTGCATTTTTAATGATTAATGAGAAATTTGAATAAAGCTTTTCTCTGTCAAATCTGTTTAAAAGATACTGCATTAAAAAGATGAACTGAGCTTTGTCACTTACAGCATTATCAACCACCCAGGGAAGAGTACGCATATTTGCAAGAGTCTCCTCCACACTATCATTCATAAGGCTTAAAGCAAGTGATGAGCATGCCTTTTCTCTTGCCTGAAGCTCTTTGAAATAATACTTAGGACCAATCTGCTTTATTCTCTTTAAAGCACCATCCAAAAAGCCATAGGTGTCATTACCTGGAACTACCAGTGTTTCATCAGAATTCAAGTAGATCTTCTCATACTGAACGAACTGTGTATTAAGATTTGAATTAGAAATAAATACAAGAACAATAGCAAGAGTAAAACTAATTAAACCTGATACAAAAGGATAAAGACCATTTGAATAGTCTCCATCCCATAAGAACGGAAGGCTTACAAATACACCGGCCATACCAAACCAGGATAAGAAGCTTTGAGTTTTTGTCACCTGAACACTATCAGGGAACATGAATAGTGAAATTCTCTTGTTTATATAAGTCAGTACCAGCGATAAAACCAGCAGGAACAGCATTATTGCAAGCATATATACATACTCTTTTTTATGATAAAGGTGAAAAACTGTTATCTACTCTAAGATTAGCAGTAAAAGGATGTTAATTCTTTGATAAACATTGAATTTATATTAAATCTCACCAATATTTATCATTTTTTTGATTTATATAAAAAAATGATGCAAAAAACAGAAGCATGCACTATTCAAAAATCAGGTCCGTTATTCCATTTTCATTATCTGATGATAAAAACTGCTCCTCCTTATAGGCTTGAGCTTTGATGTTCTCATTGATATCAAGCTGACTTATCTTCATATTTTTGCTCTTGAGCCTGTATCTTTTATCACTTTCCCTTTCTCTTTCAAACTTCATGATATTGACTCTTAGTGTATCTGTATCAATAAACTCACAAAGTATTTTTTCATCAAGAGATTCAAGACAGAGATGTGATTTGCCGTTTTTAAATGCGACATAGGTAAAAGATGCACTGTCAAAAAGCTTTTTTAAATCTTTATTATCAATATTTTCTGGTAAGTTGACAAAAAGGGCTTGAGCCTTATCTGTATTGTTTAATATGTAATTTTTTAAAACGGGCAGAAGTTTGGTTTTTACTTCCTTTTCAAGAATATCAAAGCTTATTTCAAACTCAGGATTACGCTTTTTGCCATAAAACGAATCTGTTCTTATAAAGAATCCGTATACTAAAAAGCGGTTGAAATTTCTGTCAGTAAGCTCTGTATATGTGCATGATCTCTTATAAAGTCTTTGAGTAAGCAAACTTGTATCAACAAGTGTTCTGAAAAAAGGATGATAGGTAAAATCCTTTTTAAAGATTTCATCTGAATTGCTGATACTTCCATCATTTGTCAGTGCATTTATCTGTTTAACAACCTTTTTGTAGATATTAAAATCGTCACTTATATTTACTGATTTACTGTTTATAGCATAGTAACAGTCAAATGCTCGTAAAAGCTTTTGATGGGCAAAACCTCCATATTCAATGAAATATCCATTTTTTAGTCGATAGCATCCTTGATCTTTGTGACTTATTAGATCTGCGTTTATAAATTCATATAGATAGTTTTCAATACAGTTGATACCAAAATTGTTTTGCTGTGATGAGAAACAGGCATAGACATCTGCCTTTTTAATAAGCTCAAGCACATCTTTACAAGACTTGTCTGTAAGAATTGAATGAATAATTGAGGAACCTTTGTTCCTATTAATCTTTTTAACAAATCCTATTTGTGTTTTTACAAAGCAAGAAAGAGTGAATCTGAAGATATCATCATGCAGCTGGGCTCTCTTTTTAGTAAAGCTTACAAACAGAAAATCAGACTTTGTAACCTTTATAAAATCACTTACAGGATACAGCTCTAAATACATTGAATCATCTGGATTTTTGCAAAGGCTCTCTTTGAGAATAACAGGATCACTGTTTACTGACAGAATATTCTTATAAAAAGGATCCTGCCTGAAAGAATAGGTATTTAAAAGTCTATTTCTTGTGTCCTCATCTAATGAATCAAATACATTTTTTCTTATAAAAAGCGGTCTGTATGTATATGCTGATGATTCATCGGTTATGCTCATATCCGTAATGATCTTTGCTAAATCGTGCAGCAGTGCCACAAGTACAATTTCAAGCTCATTGAAGGATACATACTTTTTACTGAATCTGTACTGTTTTACAAGTTCACTGCTTTTTAGTGCTGTATGAAGTGAATGAGATAAAAGACCACCTTCAGATGAATCATGCAAACTTGCAGATGCAGGAAGAACTGAAACTAAAGAAGCAAAATCATTAAAAAGAGTGTTCAAATAGAAATTGAGATTATGAACAGGAGCCTTTAAAAATTCCCTTATAGCCTTTGTAAAATAAATATTCTCCCTTAAAAGATCTGATACTGATGATACACGTAAGACTCTTTGTGAGTTTAAAGAGGTGATCCTGATATCCTTTCTTTTAAAAAGTGATGACTTGCTGATACTGCCAATACTGCTCTTACTGTTAGTGCTGTTATCACTTATCTTATCAATTAGAACATCATCTGTATTTTGAGTATCTGCTTTTGATTTTATTGAAGATGCAGTTGAAGAATTTTTACTGACAGACTGGCATAAAGGCTCTTTATTATTGTCATTTTTACAGTCACTTTTACAGTCACTTTTACAGTCATTTTTACAGTCATTTTTACAGTCTTTTTTACAGTCATTTTTACAGTCTTTTTTACAGTTATTTTTGCTGTTAATTTTTGCTCTGTGCTCAATGAGAGGATCTGTTTTAACTGCATTATTATCAGCATCATCAAAGCAGTATGAATTTAAAGCTTCATTATTTGTGTGGATTGTATCTTTAATATCTTTTTCGTCTGTTTCAAAATTATTTAAACTGTCACAATTCTCTGGAATAAGCACTCTTAAAAAAGAGCTTTTAACTTTTCTCATTCTCTCTTTTATAAAGGATATATCAGCACTTTTAGCAGCTTTAAAAAGGCTGTTTAACCTATCACTGTCTGATACTGTTCTTGCAATATTTTCAAAGTTTTTTTTAAATGACTCCTTCACTTTAAAGTTCCTTTTTTATGATGTTGAAAAAGAACATTCCAAATTTGATACCTGTGAAAAATGGAATAAGAGGAAAGAGGATCATAAGATATGCTATTGAGCAGAATACCGGCTGAAAAATCAGAAAAACACACAGACTAAAAACAGTTACAGCACAAATCATTAAGATTAGTCGTATTCTTAACAGGAAAAGAAAACCTGCTGATACTGAATTTAACAGATATCTGCCAAAGAACATTCCTGAAATGAAGTTTGCCCCATATACAAGGTAGGTAAAAAATCCTGTCAGTATGACAGTGAATCTTAGCTTTAGAACTGATGCAAAAGGAAAGAGATTATCAGTATTAAAAAGGCGCATGATATTATGAAGTGATTTTGATGAATACTCTGTATTCGGTTTTACAGATTCATACAAAAAGCCTGATATGCTCCTAACAGTCTCAATTTCTCCAAGATATATGCTTTGAGATGATGAACTTGAGCAGCAGGATGTAAAAATCAAACTCATGAAAATAATAATGAGAGCACCTAAAAACAGCTTTGAATTCTCGGCTATGACTGAAAACATTTAAACCTCAGTATAAAATTATCTAACTATCCATCCTTTTATGTTGTTTTTTAAAATTTTGTTTTTTTGTTTAATTTCAATAAATTATTTTAATTTCATGTAATTTTTATGTGATTTTTTTTGTTATTTTTGTTTTTTTAATCGTTGTTGTTTATTTTTGGTTTTTATGATCTTTTGGAAATTTGAGTTTATTTCTGCTCAATTTTTGTCAGATTATTTTTCTCTTGTCTGTTTTCATAAGTTGTTTTTTTCTTTTTAAACCTTGAGTAGATACCAGATAGATATTCCTTGGTGAGTATTTCATCAGATTTGCTTCTTTTTCCTATAAAGCAGTCATTCTCATAATCATAGTTATTCAAATGACTGCTATCTGACAGGATGTCATCGATATCATCAAAATCATCGTATAGATCAGAAGATTCAATATCGGATTGAATATGTGAAATATATGAATCATCAGATGCTAAAGACTCATTAGCTTTAGCAAAAACTGAATCAGTGCTTGATGTTTTTTTGTTATCTGATTCATGTGACTTGTTAAAACAATGCTCATTTTTTATATCTGACAGTGGCTTTTCTGCCTTTGTTGATGAGAATTGAAATGAAGTTGTCACTTTGCTTTCAAACTCATCTTTAAAGCTATAATCTTTTTTATCAGCAATATTTGATGCTCTTTCATATATGCCTTTATTTTCATCTGAATCAGTCCTGTCAGTGCACTCTTTAGAACACTTGTTTTTAGAGCCAACATCTTGCTTTTTGCGTCTTTGACTTTCTGTAAGCTCTTTTAAAATGCTTTTTGAATCAATCTTTTCAAGATATGGAAAAACGCCTTTGACAAGTCTTCCGTCTGATAATTTTGCAATATACTCAAAATTTGGAAGACGCATGATTGCATCATATGGAAAAAAAGCACAGTCCATTTCTCTAACTGAGTGTGACTGATTAAATCCAGTTAAGAGCTCCTGTGTATCTGAGCTTTGAGAATATCCTCTTGAATGAACATTCTTTCTGGTATTTCCTGTAAGCCTTGATATGAGCATTGCTGTCTGCTCTGAATTTACTCTGCAGCATATAAGATTATTACAGTTATCAAGAATCTTTGATGCTGTATACTCACCTGCATCCTTGCACAAATCAGCATATGACTGAGTTGCAAGTGTAAGAGCAAAGTTTGCACCACGACTCTTGTTTAAAAGCATGACAAGCTCCTGAGTTATGATTTCACCTGCCTCATCGACAAAGATATTCACTCTTTTGTCTGTTGCATTTAAAGAAAAGTCTGCGTTGTATATAAGTGATGATAATGATGTAAGCTCAGATAGAATAAGTTTTCCTACACTTACTGCTCTTAACCTGTTTACAAGTGAATTTAAAGAAACATATAAAATACCGCTTTCATTGTAGATTTGCCTAAGATCAACAGCTTTCTTTCTTGAATTTAAGATCCTGTCAAAACCGTTTTGACTTAATGCATTTAATAAACCATCAGGTGAGTTTGTCATTTTGACAAAATATGTCTCATCAATCATGCACTGATCAAAAAGACTCTCAAGCTTGAGGTTCCTTGTGACCTTGTTTTTTGGCATGGCAGGATCACGCTCTTTATCAAGATTTAGAACTGGTGAATTTAAAACCACCTTTTCACCATCAATTTCAGTCTCAATACTTTTTGATATGAACTCATCCTCTCCTTTAAGCTCATATTTATCAAGAAGTCCTAAATACAGTTTTCTTAATGCCTGAGCCTTAAATAAAACAGTACCGTACTTTGATGCACTTCTTTTCTTTTTTGTACTGTTTTCTAATGTTTCATCATCAAGACTGTCTTGATACAGGCTATCATCTTTATTTGCATCCTTTGAAAAAAGCGATTCATCAAATCCATACTCAACAAGCGATGTTTTCAGTTTTGTAACACTCTCTCCAATGCCTTTGAAAAATCTCTGTGTGTAGTCATAGGCATAATAGGTATTTATGGATGCTACAAACTTAATCATCATCACCTTTATGGCCTCATAGTATGTATCTAAAGATAGATGATTCTTGATGTTTGCAAAGTTCAGATCATAATTAAGCTCCTTTAGTGCAATAATCGTGTTCATGATTGCATTCTGGGCATATGATTTAAAGGCATCTGAACTAAGATCATCTTCTTTGCTTATGCAGGCTATGATCTGCTCTGCTATCTTGCACTCATCCTTACAAACTGACAGAAGATTGAAACTCTGTTTTGCACTGTCAGGCTCATTAAGATCAAGACTATAAAACTGCTTTTCCTTTAAACAAAGTTTTGAACACTCAATCATCTGCTCTTTAAGCTCTCTATCTGCTTTAGGATCAATAACTATCACAACCTCATTTCTTAAAATTGCCTGCATGATCTGAAGAATAAAGAATTTTGTTTTACCAGTACCAGTTGTTCCAAAGAACATAGTATGTGTGTTTAATGATCCTGTTTTTATAAAAACATCATTGCACTCTTTTTTACCTAAATTGTGGATCTGATTTGATCCTGTCTGTGTGTTCTCATCTCTGATATCAAAGGAGCTTGTAAGACCGTCATTTAATAGATCATATAAAGCTCTTGAATGTTTTGGCTTGAACTCATATCCATTTCCAAGATAAACAAGACTGCAGTCTTTCAAATATTCAAAATCAAGAGCTCGTCCTTTAAGAATGTTCACTACCTGTCTGATACCAAGAACAAAGAAGTTACTTATATTATCAACTGATGGATTTTTGTCTTTATTAAAATAATAAACACATCCTATAACACTAATAGGCATCAAAAGCTGCATCAGATATACAAATGGGGTTACAAGAAGAAACAACACAGCTGCAAATACAGCTAAGCTTAGAAATACAAGATATATATAAGATGATCTCATATCCTTTAAAAAAGGTATTCTCAAAAGATTCTTCTCAGACTTTACCGATCGGTCAATAAAGCTGATGACTCTACTAAAAAAGGATTGGTAAGCTAATTTTAAATTCATAC
This sequence comes from Succinivibrio faecicola, assembly GCF_019448115.1. Classification (GTDB taxonomy): domain Bacteria; phylum Pseudomonadota; class Gammaproteobacteria; order Enterobacterales; family Succinivibrionaceae; genus Succinivibrio; species Succinivibrio faecicola. Next base: position 237,309 of record NZ_JAGFNY010000001.1, read on the forward strand.
AGATACTCTCAAAAATTTTTTAAGATTGTATCTGACGTGAATTTCTTAACTGTCCTTCAAATGGCGCAAAACGCCAATTGATCTAAAAAATACCTTTTAGATCATAAGGATATAATTTTTAAAAATTGCTTTAGATAGACTTGATTTGCATGGGTAAAGATTTAGATGGAAGGGACTGAACAAATAATATTGAAAACGTATATATTTTCAGGACACATATTTTGAAGAAAGAAAATCAACACATTTAATTAGTTGACATTCTCTCTTGCAAAAGCAAGATAATTACTACCGCAGAGATTAATTGCTTAGCTTGATTCTATAGGTTGAAGCTACAACACTCTTAAGAGAGATCGTTTTGACCTTGGATTAGATAAAAGAAAGCACTAAATTTGGTTCAATTTTTCCCTTCAAGATGATCCTAATTTTCAGGTAAAAAGACAGATCAACTTCGCATGATATTGACGGATCACTTTCGTGATTTTTAACAGATCAGAATTTAAGTGTTACTAGGTTAAGTTTTGGTTGTCACAGCCCACTGAAAAAGATCTGATTTAGCTCATTTGATTTTTATCAGATCTTTTAAAACCTTCCAATTTAGCTTAATCATTTTGTTTAACAGCTCATTCAAATTATTCTTTTGCTTATCTGTTTTTGATTATTGCTTAGTCATTTTTGCTGAATTATGAAGAACAACTCTCCATACATTTACTTCTTTTATCATTTTTTTATAGCTCCACAAAAACCACGTTCATCAACAGTTAAATTAACTTTAAGAAACTCGTAAAACGATCTATACACCTAACCTTTGTCGTATGTCATTTAAAGGTTCGCCTTTATATGAAAAATATCTTGGCCCTGCAATAGAATATGCTTTACCTGAAAGCTTTTTTGCTAGAGCTGACAAAGAATACTCTTTTCCCTCATATAAAACATTTTTGTCATCTACTACTGATATTTTATGTGTAGGATCTTCAATAAATTCAATTGATTCGCCTTTCTGAATATTGCAAGAGAAAAATGAGAAATTTGACATTCTTTCTCTACTAGATTCCTCTATTTCCTTAGCTTCTGATGCATCTTTCTGAGCATCTTCATCCATCTTGCATTTTGTTAGCCTTTCAGAAAATCCATGGATTTCAGCAATTGCTTCAAGAATGGCGTATGCATCTTCTGGAGACATTGCATAAAATTCTCTTTTTCGTTCTTTGCCTTGCCAATTGTCAATTGATCTCAAAGAAGGATTAAGTGTATCGATAATATTGTGGATTTTTTTATCAGATAAACGATTATCTACAGCATATGTAGCATAGACTCGGAAAGCAAATGGGGTACATTCACTTCTGTTTAGCTGAGCTAAGCGAGCATTTACATCATCTGCATATCCTATTTTTACATACTCAGGAAAAGAGGGGTTTGTGAGTATGTATATATAACCAACGTTTTCCATAAAATTTTAGCCTTCAAAATTATTTCTCTTAAAATTATTGAGTTAGAAGGGCATAAATATCCTTCTAACAGAAAGCTCCATTCAAGTTTCTTTATAAACACGACCTGATGACTACCACATTTTACACTCACCCAATGCAACTATATCTTTACTTCATGTAAGGTGATAAATCAAAATTTACATCATTAACTGCAGATTTAAATTGATCATAGTTTAACTCATAACAGTTACCTTTGAAGTAACAATAAATTGTCCATGTACTACCATTTAAAACTGGTAAACAAAAATAATGATCAACTTTAGAGGAAACTTTTAAATACAAATCTTTTAAAAGATTAACTTTTTGCTGATATTCAGCGGGATCTAAATTTAGTGATGCTGATGTATTCAAACTTTTTACTTCAAACAAAAAGATTCGATCATTCTTATCCTTAAGTACAAAATCTGGATAAGAAAAATGACTACCATCTGCATAATACTCATATTTAATCGCAGAATTCTGTAAATAATTTTTTCCTACAAGTAAAACATCATTGTCTACGCCTAAAGAAATTTTTTTAATATGGAAATCATGGAGCATTTTATATACCCAGTCTTTTTCAGAGTCACTATCAAAAGAAAACTCTTTCATATCATTTCCATTATCCCAAACTCCATTTATATCTGATAAAGAGAATTTTTTATTTTGAAAATAAAGAGAATTATATGGGAGCGAGACTTCAAGATCCTTATTTAAACTGTTCTTAACAACTTCAATACTTGAAGCATCACTGCTTAAGACTGTCCGAACTTTAGATTTTATGTCACTTAAATTATTTACAAAACCAAAGTACCTAGAATATTCTTCGCCATATTCAGACAACATATAACGTTTGCACTCATTTTGAATTCTGTTAGATGACTTTGATAATTCTCTATGCAAATCAAAAATACTTTTACGTGCAATTGGATCAGGCTTTCCATTAAGATAAGAATCAATATCAAAATTTGATTTTGTTTTCTTTAAATCTGCTAGTTTTGTAATTTTAACTTTAATCTCTTCCTGAATTTCGTTTTTTACCCAATCACCATCAGGAAATGTTCCTTTTAAAGTTACATCAATTGCTTTATTCTCGTTTGAGTTATCTTTAATTCCCCATACATACGCTGTTGTAAATAAAAGCTTTTCTTTCTCATCTGCAATTTTTTCAAAATCCATTAACCTTGGATTTCTTCTTACTCTTCCTAATACCTGTTCATCTAGCTGCTTTGATTTACTATCTCTTATTTGAAATAGCATGTTTGCTCTGGGGATATCCCAGCCTTCAGTAATAGCCATTTTAAAAATTATTACATCAATTGTTGAATCATTTGGTTTTGCATATTTCTCCCATTTTGAAGGAGAAGCTTTTATCAATTGATCATTTGTTTTACAAAGTTTTGGATCAGTTGTATAGCTAACCCATTTCATATCCTTATATTTAGGAAGAGATAATGCATGCTCTATTACTTTAACCTGCTCTTCTCCAAGTTCTTTATTGGAAATCTGAATAATCAAACAAGGATTAATATTAGATTTTTTAAGATATTCTTCCTTACAATTTTGTAAAGAATCTAATGCTTTCAATAATTCATTGTACTGAACACTGCCAATAGAAAAATCGTCATCACCGAAATTACGCTCAGAACAATACTGAACTCTTTTGATTAATGAAGTATCTACTGCATCTTTTTCAGAAATTTCGACTGTTACCTTTTGATTTTTTTTAGGTGTTGCAGAAATATTTATAATCTTTGAAAAATAGGGTTTTAATTCATCGAGATTATTAGTTGCTATATGACATTCATCTTTTATCAAATTGATTTCTATATCTTGATCGCGTATTTCTAGCAAGAATTTTTGTAATGCTTGTTGACCTTTCAACTTACTTTTATCTTTATATAAGTCTCTAGGCAATACGTATACGTTATCTAATGTTGGAATATAAAGAGCATTTTCTCCAGAAGACTCACTAGAAATTAAATGTGGTCTTAAATTTTGTACAAAGCCAAATTCTAAAAATTCATTGAACTTATCATAATTCTGTTGAGCTAAATTTGCCTTTGATAAAGAGGAAACGATAAAAATAACTTTATCATTTTTTGATAGGAGCTCGTCCATAAACCTAGCCATAATGTAAGTTTTTCCAGCACCAGTTGGAGCTTTAAAAACAACTTCATCCTTATTAGAAATTTGATTAACTAATTCGTGAATAGCTCTTTCTTGTAGTAATTTTACTTCTTCTAACATACTCAATTCTCCTATTTAGTTTTTGCATCAACTAAAATTTTCTGAGTATGTTCAAAATTTTTACAAACCCACTCAATTTTTTCATTAGGAAGCAATCTTGGCTGACCATATAATGTTTCGTCTATAACATCAAAAGGTGTTTTGCCTGAACTCTGTTCTGAATTACTTACTTCAGCAATTTCGTATACATCAAGATTGTCGCCTAATGGATCATTCTTTTTGATCCATTCAAAATCATTTGATCCGTCATAACAACTTCCAGTCATTACTCTTTTTAATCGTTTAGATGTTACTTCGTAAGCTATACCTTGAGGTGTTCTTTCTGTAATTTCATTAGACTGACACAAAATAAATTGCCATTTAGTATGATTTTCATTATTAAACTCTAATAGAGCTTGACCAGTTGTTCCTGATCCTGCAAAAAAATCTAAAATAATGCATTGTTCTTTATTTTTTATCAGCTTAAAAATATCTTTTATCAATTCTATAGGTTTTGGAAAATCAAACTTATTTGATCCCATTACTTTATCAAAGTCTTGGGTTCCATTTGAGTATGAAGCTTTATAAAATAAGCTTTTTTGCACGCCTAATACATTTCTTTCAAACATTTCTTTATCATCTGGTCTATTTTTCTCGTAAATGTTGCCATTCATATAAACTAGAGATCCATTAAGTTTTTTTTCTTTAAATCCAATGTTAAAAGAAAATGTCCATCTCAAATATTTTCCTGTTTTTTCTTCTAATGGAAGAATTACTTCATAGCCATCTTTTTCATACTGTTTTATTAACATTTCCAAAAATTCATCATCAAATTTTTTTATATTAGTATTATATAATTGAGAGAATTCCTCATCAGTTATTAAAAATATTTCACTATTTTTTACCAATATAGGAAAAAACATTGAAGGTCTATCTTCTCGATATTTTGATTGACCTGTCTTCTTTATTCCAATCAATGAATAAGGTCCTTTTTCATCTTCTTTATCGTATTTATCAGAAGATCTTCCTCCAAAAACATTTGGTGTTTTATTAAAACCGCCCAAGCTATTTAGATTATTTTTATTTTTTGCATAAACAACCATATTATGTCCAACACTTGTAATGAAATTATCATTAGTCTTTCCTTTCAAATTATCTAAAACAAATGCACAGCTTATAAAATTTTCTTCGTTAAAAATTTCATCCATCATACATTTTAGATATGCTTGATTTTTATCATCTATACTGCAAAAAATAACACCTTCATCTGAAAGCAGCTGCCTTGCAAGGATCAAGCGAGGATATAACATTGATAAAAGATTATCTCTTGTAATAGCGTTGTTATAATTAGTCGCTGCAAATTCCCCCATATCATCTTTTCCATAAGGAGGATCAATATAAATTACATCAATTTTGTTTTTGTAAGTGATAAGAAGATTTTGGAGTGCATCGAAATTATCACCAATAATTAACTTATGGGTATTCTTTGCATCTTTTTGAACGAATGATAATTCAACATTCTTTTTGAAATATTTAATAGTATTTCCAAGTTTTTCTATCTTTTTATCAAAGTGAAAACCTGTTCTTTTATATGAAGTGCCAAGCTTTGCAATTTCAATTGCCTCTTTCGGAGTTTCAGCCTGGTTAATTAGTTTTGTTAGGAGAGTTAAATTCTCTGGTTCCAGAATTCGTTCATCCACTCGGGACTTTAAATCTGAGATTAAATCCTTCTTTAGATCTTCAAGGGGATAATTGATTGATTGATTGATTGATTGATTGATTGATTGATTGATTGATTGATTGATTGCATAATTTATACCATTTTTCTAAATATTTTTGATAACTCAGTATATTATATTTAATTTTTCTGCAATGCTACTGAGTTAGCAAAAATAATAAACTAATACAAAGATTGTGTATAGTTATAGAAAAACATGAAGTCTCTAATTCTTAATACCATTCACCTTTTTGTCGACGTTCATTGTTCTTTAAACCAAAGGTGTTTTGAACAATATCTATATTACAATCTTCATTTTTTTACTATGTTTGCTAAAGCTGTAAAGGTATATCCACATACGATGATAGTTGGATTGCACAATTTTCATGGCGTACGCATGAATTTAATTAAAAACCTATGATACAAGGATCAAAGCAATAATAAAATTCGGAATAACTGTGTATGGGCATACGCATGTATTGAATAGTTCAAATGATAGGCCTTGTTCCTCATGTTTAATTTTTTGACAAATACTCAATAAGCCCATCTACTGCTAAAGAGTAATCATCTCTAAGTTTCTTTTGCATCCTTGGTATTATGCTTCTTTCACTCTTTTTTAAAGAGTTTCTCGTGGAGATGTCTAAGTTCTTTACTTGAACAAAGCAATCGTAAGGTCCCCATCACCTAGATGATGGCTTTTTCAAAATCTTGCATAATTGCTCCTGTTGAGAAACTTCTGTAAGG
>NZ_JAGFNY010000002.1 GCF_019448115.1 Succinivibrio faecicola
TCTCTTTGTTATTTAAGTAATTTTACTTTACTGCAATACTTTTTATATTTTATTATTTGACAAGTATATTTTTTATTGTATACTTTAAATGTAAGGTTAACAAAAATAAGTTTTTTCTTACGTTTCTTCTTATAACCTCCTGTTAACCTTACATCCCCCTCAAAAAAAATTCTAATTTTCCAAAATTATCGAAAATAAACTCAAAATGGATACTAGCGATCCGTAAGGAGCATTTATGTTGGATTTTAATAACTGCTTTTATTTATATAGAAGTAACTATGAACTGAGTATTGTTGATAATTTCAGGATCATTGACGACAAGCAAATCGAACTGAATATAAAACACGCTGACAACTCAGTTTCAAATGAAATTGTAGACAAGAGTTTCATAACAAGCTTTCTTAAAGCTCTCGACGAAAAAGAGTTAAATGATCTTATAAATAACAGAGACATCGCCATTGTAGAGAGAAAATTCTACTGTATAGCCCAAAACAATGAAATTTGTCTTGATATTCAGAACGTTATCGATGGAATAAATCAATCGATTTATGGTTACTGTCTGACAGATGGTGATTTTAATGAATACAGAGCTTTAATGTACTACTACGTCATTAAAAATTTCATTGAGTTTAATGTAATTAAAGTAGATACAAAAGTGTCTTTTGAAGCACTTCCATCAAAAAAGGACTGCATTTTAGCCATTCTAGAAGGTTTTTATGACTATATTTGCTATACAAATAAATCAGAGCTTATGCTAAAAGATCTTGAACAAATGACAAAAGCATATTTGAAGGCAAAAAAGATCACCTATGCTAGAGCTTTGTGCAACGACTTTGCAAAACTTCATTTTGTAAAGAACTTCAATAAGTTGTCTGAATGTTCTAATTCTCAAAGAGAATTATATAAAGATGCAGCTTTCTATCTTGCAAAGAAAGGATATAAATCTGCAATGAAGATTTGCATAAACGGTCTTTTCTATGAAGAAAAATGGTGTGGTTCAGATGACAGGCGACTGTTTAGACTCCTTCACAATTCTTTATACAGTTGCAAAAGAGAGATGAGAGAAAACAATGGAGAATGCACCGACAGCATGTTCAGTGAATACTATGTTCTTTTAAGCAAGGTTTATCTTAGAAACAGCAAAGATACAAATGATTATAAGGACATGGCAAAATGCATTCTAAATGAGGCTATACAAATGGGTTTTGATACTGCAAAGATCTATTTAAAAGAGATTGAAGATAAAGAAAAAGCTGACATACAGAATAAAGCGTTTTCAGATAAAAACATTTATTCATACATAACTGTAAATGACATTACCTGTGAAGAAATAGCCAAAAAAGAATTTTTAGAAGGAAAATTCGATAATGCCTTTGCTCTGCTTATGTTAAGAGAGTCTGAGTATTATGAAAACTTTGCAAGAAGAGCTAATTTAAGTTTCGGCTTTTATCAATGCATGTATTTCTCAGCTCAATCTTGCATGATTGCATTAAGAGCACTTCTTTACAAAATGCAAAATAATGAAGAGAAAAAAGACAGAGCTCTATTTGACTCAATTTTAAGCATATTAAAAAAACTGATGAAAGTACGTGATTTTGATGAGCCAAAATACAGGATCATTGAAAATAGCAGAGGCTTTTACTATCTACTTAAATATTCTCTATTTAAGAATGATTATATGAAACTAGTTGTTAACGGCGATTGTATAACTGTCACAAGATACAATGCTGATGGCCAAAAATTACCTGTTTTTATCACCTGCAAAAAGTGCTGGTACTTTGGTTTTGAAGATTCTCTTGTATTAAATATTAAGAACAAAAATGCAAATAAGAATCTATTAGAGAAAAAAGAAATAATTTTTGATGAAGTACACAGCGATTACCTCTCTTATAAAGGAGAAAAAGTATGTTCAATCGAAAATCTAAAGTTTGAATATATTCCACCATATCAGATTGATTTTTCAAAAGGCTATGAAACTATGAAAGAAAACTGCCTACCATTTGATGAGACTGTAAGAAAAGATTTAGGTTCACAAATAGATGGCAAAGATAGAAAAACAGCTGATGCACTTAATAAAGCATATACAGTTATTGAAAAAGAAAAGAATTCATCCTGGAAGATAAAAGAATACTATCTTCATAAAAAAGATGGAAAATCTTATTTTAGTTCAAAAAACGGATCTCTTTTTAATAAGGGTAGTGCTTTACAAACTAAAGGTACTCAGACAGGATTAGAATTTTCAAAAGATGAATTTGAAAAGCTACCTAATTTAGATGAGGATACACTCTCAATGCTTTTAGCATGTCCTACAGAAAAGATGATTGACGATTTTTTAAGTCATGAATACCTGTTAACACAGACAATGTATGCCGATATCGAATCGATGATAAGTAGCTTTGTATATTTACAGAAAATTGATAAAAAACACAGATGTGAGTACAAGAAGATCATCAAATTTTACTGTGCAAATGCAATGTTCTGTTTTCCTGAAAAGCTAGAAGAACAATTTAGAGATGACGGTGTAAGTACCTACGATCTTGTTGAAGAGTTCCTCTTCTTAATAGATCAGGATGAGCTGAGTTTATGTTCATCATTTGTTGAAAAGCTTGAACTTATAAAGGATGGAAAGGATTTTAGTGCTATCGAAAGTAAAAAATACACACCTTCGCAGAAACTAAAAAGAATTAGAGAAATTGCAGATGAAGAGCCGATGTTTGCAAGCAGCCTTAGCAAAGAAGCTGATAGGAATTTAATCAGAGCATTTTTAAAAGAAATAGAACAAACCCACCCTGAGGATTATAAATATTTCAAGAACTCTGAAATGAACGAAATATATGAGGTGATCTGATTATATAAGTTCAGGTAAATGATCTTTTAAAGATCTAAATCATTTAGTTTGCAACTTCTTAGATAAAAGCATTTTATACACAAAGAAAACAAAATACTAACAAGTAAATTCTCAGATGTTGCAAACTTTAATTTACTCTAACAGAATAAGGAATTTTTATGAATAATCTATTTTTTAGAATTAATGATCAGTGGTTAAGATACGATCTTGATAATTCAAAGCCAATTGCAATTCAGTCAAAAGATGATGGTATCGATTTATCAGATAATATTTTCAAAGTAATTGAAGATGACAAGGAATGTTTAAGAAAACTTACTGATTTAGCATATGCTCCTGCATTTGGACTGAATGAACTTATAGAAAATCCATCTGAAATAAAAAACGCACTGTGCTCTTTTAATTTAGCACAATCTGATAATTCTAAAGATTCTTTAACTTACCATGTCAGTGCTGCATTCTGCTGTGAAATAGATATAAATGACGAAATTCCAGTTACAGCAAAAGTATTTGAAAAAATACTGACAGAACTAAAAACTATCGATCAGAAACCAGGTGAAGCGTACTGCTCTTTACTCTTCTTTTTAAAAGAGTCCTACATTATAGAACTTTTGCAGATAAAGGATTACGGCTACGGATTTCCAAAGCTTACAGATTTCTTTGATTTTGCAATGGATGCTGTTAATGAGAAGTTTACTCAAGGACACAATATATTTTTTGATACTTTTATAGAGTGTGCCCACAACATAGCATTCCATGATGAAAAACAGCCTGAAAAATTCAGTTTTTCAACTGATCTTGAGATGCAGTATTACACATCATCAATGACTTCATTATACGGTTTCGATCTTGAACAGGCTCCTGATGAGGTTGTTCAAAGATTCAGAGACTGCATGGAATATTTAAGCTCTCAAGGTGATGCCTGTGGACTATATTATATTGGTAAGGTCAGTGTTCTTGATGGAAACAGAGTTTTTCCAAGAGATGTTAAAACAGGCGAAGAGTATCTGCATATTCTTCTAGAGGATTGCGATGATGAAGAATTCACTCATTCAGATGAGGTATGCACCTTGCTAGGTGATCTGTATAGTGCAGATAGCGAACTTGGTGAAGCTGATTACGATAAGGCCTTTAAGTACTATTCCATTGCAGAAAAATATGGTTCTAAAATGGCAATTAACAGTATATTCAAGTTGCTGCTAGATGACCGTATTGAGCACATACCAAGTTCTCTTGTAGAGAAATATTCTGATCTTTTAAAGAAAGAAATCACAGACAGCTCATTCTTTTTATTTAAAGCTGCTAATGACTATGTTGCCGCAATGCTAGTATCACTTGGCGATGAGTGCAGAAATAATGCTGATTATCTGGCAATTGCATGTTACGACTATGTTAAAGACAATTATCTTCTCAAGGCATTAAAGTACTACCTTGAAGCACAAAAATGCATTGAACTTCTCATGAAAAAAGGCTTTGATTTCAATCTTGTTAAGCTCAACGATGATCTCGAATCAAAAATTGATGAAGTAAAAAGCATTCTAAAAGATAAATGCAACCACAAAGAGATCACTATCAACACAGATAAAATACTTGAAAAATTTGACTATATCGTGCCACTTATGAAGCAATCTGGTTTGTCTTTTATGTTTGAGTACAACAAAAATACAAAAGTGCTGAGCATTACTGCAGATAATACAGAATATCTAGATGATGTAAATTTCATCTGTTGCATACCTGAATGCTCATTTTGCGAATATGTTGACAGGATAATACTTAATGTAGACAACATAGACTTTCTTCCAAAAGATGAAAGATTTGATTTTGAAGATACAATCGAGGTTCCTTTTGATGCAATTGATGGCTTTACCTTGAAGGAAGGTGATGAAGAAGTTGCAACAATAAATAAAACATTCACAATAAGGATCAGCGATCAGACTGCTAGCGAGTATGAAGTAGAAAATTCATAAAAAAAATTTTGCAATGACCTATTGATTCTGTAAGAAAAATTAGTATAATTTCCCGCGTTGACTGGATATCAGAGCGGGAATAGCTCAGTTGGTAGAGCATAACCTTGCCATGGTTAGGGTCGCGAGTTCGAACCTCGTTTCCCGCTCCAGATTACAGTAACCTTCCTTTTACAGCTTTATGCTGTTTTTTGCCCAGGTGGTGAAATTGGTAGACACAAGGGACTTAAAATCCCTCGGAACTTATACTTCCGTGTCGGTTCGACTCCGACCCCGGGCACCACTTTAAATCCCAGACATTTGATTAAAATCGTAAGTATATTTATTACATTTCCTTTGATTGATTCAAAAAGATAGTCGCTATACATGATTTCTCTATTTAATCATTCACTCTGATATAAGAATATAATTAGTGTGACATTAGGCATAAAAAAAAATGCGAATTATATTGCGTTCTACATTAGAAAAAATTTGTGACTTTCTTCTAAGTCTTTGAAATAAAAAGCTCTTTTTTTAACCAATTTCATTAAAATATTCAGATAACTTTTGCAAACCTGAATAATTGCATTTTTATATGCAAACGTTTGTATTCTTATCTATATAAAAAAAATAAATAGAACTAGGCTATATGGCGGTTATCACTTTAAAGAACAATCCATATAAACCACTTCCTATAGGACTTTTTGAAAATATTGCCTATGGAATGGGTGATTTTGCAAGCTGTATGCTCTATGTAGGAGCGCAGACTTTCCTAATGTACTATTACACCGAATTTGCTGGCGTGAATATGGCAATTGTTGCTCTTATCATGCTGTTTTCAAGAATTTTTGACGGTGTTACAGACATCATTATGGGACATATCATTGAGCATACTAACTCCCCTCTTGGAAAAGCAAGAAGCTGGATCTTCAAAATGCTCATTCCCTTTATACTTGGTTCAACTCTCCTCTTCTCAGTTCCTCAAGGATGGAATGATGTCTCAAAGCTCATCTATATATTCTTTACATACAACTTTACAATGAGCTGTGTGTATACAGCAATTAACCTGCCATATGGTGCAATGAGCGCATCAATGACACAGGATCAAAAACAGAGAACTATTCTTGTTCTTTTCAGAATGGTACTTGCTGCAGCTGGTCAGGCTCTGATTGTTAACATCACCATGCCTCTTGTTAATTTCTTCGGTGCTGATGCAAAAGCCTGGACATATACATTCTTGATCGTTGGTTTTGCAGGCTCAATTATTTTCTTTTTTACTTTCTTATTGTGCCATGAAAGAGTTCAAGCAAAAGAGACCATTAAAAATGACGGTGTAGCTGATTCACTAAAGTGTCTGTTCTCTAACAAGTACTGGCTGATGCTGACAATTGCATTCTTCTGTGTATATACAGCAGACGTTACTTTCAATACTGTAAATATCTACTACTGCAAATATTACCTTTCAGATGACGGTCTTGTAGGTATTTTTGGTACCATCTTCAATATATCAAGACTGGTTGTAATGATTGCAATAATACCAATCCTTGTACGTTATATATGTAAACGAAACATGCTTCTTTTTGCATGTGTTCTTATGATAATTTCGGTATCATTCCGTCTTGCAATGCCATACAGCATGAATGCATTTTACGCAGGCTCACTTTTCTGGGGACTAGGTCAGGGTTTTGCTATGGCTAATCTGTATGCAATGATCCCTGATACTGTTGAATATGGTGAATACAAAGATGGTGTGAGACATGAAGGATACATTTATGCAGGTGCATCTTTCAGCTCTAAGGTTGCAGGTGGTTTTGGACCTGTAATCATGGGATTCATTTTAAGTCTTGCAGGCTATATACCAAATGCACAGATTCAGCAGGAGAATGCTTCACAGGCTATTCTTTTGACCAGCACTCTGGTTCCTATGATTATTCTTTTAGTTGCAATTATTGCAATGTCTAAATACCGTCTTGATAAAGAATACACTCAAATTCTTGAAGAAATTAAATTAAGAAAACAAAAAGATTTCTTCTAAGATCAATTAAGCTCTGCAGATTGTTGATTCTGCAGAGTTATTTTTCATGATAAACCTTATATGGACATACCAAAAATCGTCATGGATATTGTAAATAGTGGACTCTCAATATAATGAATGTGCTTCTTTAACTCAACTAAAAAAACGACTTCTTTATTTTGAACTAAGGATCTGTTAGCGGAATTAATTATCCCATATTAAAATATATACGAAGATAATAATATGGCACGCAAAAATAAGTATTCATGTTAAAAATCTATTCAAGATGATCCGGTTTTTTGGGTACAAAAGACGGATCAACTTCGCATGATATTGACGGATCACTTTCGTGATTTTTAACAATACATTAAAAAAAATGAATATCACCAAACTTACATCACGTAGAGCACTCTACACCGGTAGTTTTACCAGAACAGAAATAACTGATGTTTTACACAGGATCTTATCAGTCAGATTTGATTGCGAGCTTATCCCCGCCAGAGATATGAAAGAGGCTTTAAAAGCATCTAAAAAATAAGAAAAAAATTTTTTCTGATTAAAAATATTACTACAAGTTAAAATGACTAACTTGTTGTAATATAAAGATTTTAAGCTGTAACTGTAAAAATCGAGATTATAGCAAAGTCCGCATTATAAAAAGTGGTGTAGCTAGACGAATTTCGGGCGCCTTGCCACCCGAGAACGATTTTATGCCGTCACAGTACCTTGTGAAACATCTTGTTTTGCTTCTTTGTTTGTTCTACCTGGCTTATTATATGATTGTAATCCATCAATATGCTCAAATAAATCATCTGCGACAGGATGCCAGAGAGGATCAAGAACAAAATCAATACCTTCTCTTCTTGCTAATTTTGCAGCAGGAACAAAATCACTATCACCAGCAATAAGGATAATCTGATCAACTTGTTTTTTTAGAGCCAAGGAAGTAATGTCAATGCCAATACGCATATCAACACCCTTCTGTTTTGCATTTATTCTTAAATCGTCTTCTGTTAACTCAGAAAAATTTTTATCTCCTCTAAAGAGTTTCTTTAAAACATCCTCTTTCAAAACATACTGAGGAGCTTCAGATAACCTTCCCATACGTAAAGCAAACTTTCTTCTATGCTTTAATTCATCATAAAAAGCTTCCGTCCACTTAAATACGTCTGACTTTCTGAAATTAACAGTCTTTCCTGTAATAGGATTAAAAATATTATCTGTAAGCCATGGACAATCATAATAAAAGACTCTATACAGATATGAATTACCTACATGTTTATGACAATAAGATTCAAGCTCATCAGCTCTTTCTTTTGCAGACTTTTCTCCCCATAAAGATTTTGCTCTTTTTCTGTAAAATCCACCATCTACAAGAATAGCTGTTCTGATTTTGTCCATAAAACAATATTCCATATACTATAAGACCTCGACTTCGTCACTTCTCTGAGAGTGAGAGGACTAATGTCGAGGTCTGAAACTTTATTTACTAAAAAGATTACAGCAAAAAATAAAAATGTCAATATATTAGGATAAAAAAACATAACTTAGGACAAGTCAGAAATTCTCCATAAACTGCTGATACATTTTGTCTTTGAATTTAGAGTTCCGTTCCTCAGACTTTTGCAAATCCTGCTCATAAAGAAAGGTCTTTGGTTCATTGCTTTTAAACGGTTCTATTCCCAGAAGCCATTTTGCTGCAATGGTTGGATCTTTATGAGCGCGCATATAATGTCTGCAGAGTATTCTCTTCTTCTGATAAGAAACACCGCGCTCTTTACAGAATAAGCTCATTGAGCGATAACACTTGCCTTCAAATTCAAACACCTTCATTCATGATCCTTAGCTGTTGAGAATCAACCGTCCCCCCCTTCTGATTAAATCACAGATAGCCTGAGTAGTAACATATTTTAGAGCAGTATCTACAGCAGGATTAAATCTAAAATAGTTTGAACAATGACGTGAAGCACACTCAATTAAAAGAGTCTTCAAATATTTGTTACCATGAGTGATACTTCCAGAATATCTTTTTCCTGCAGAAACGTTATTACCAGGAGCTAATCCAATCCATCTGCAGAAACGTCGTACTGATGTAAAATTGCTTAAATCATTTCCTAATTCACATACCAAACCAATTGCTGTAATCTCTTTAATTCCTGGTATTGTCATTAATAGAGATATTGCAGCTTTGTCTGCATCATTTAGGTTATCTTTGATATATTGCAATCGTTCATCAAGTGATTTATCTAATGCATGAATGATATTCAGATGATCTTTAATTGAAAACCACACAAGACTATTTTTATCAGATTCTAATGCTTCGTATATTTGCTCAGGTTTTGCTTTTAATCTGCCTCTGCCGACATGACTACAAGCATCATTGATAGCCTCTTTTAAAACATCACCTTCAGCACCGTCAATTAAAGCAGTTAGAATCTTAGTAGCAGTCTTTCCTCTAATATCACTGAATACACTAGAAGCTCTACAACCAACCTGACATAATTCTTTATGCAGTATGTTTAAGTGCTTTTTTCTGGTATTCTTGGCATTAGCGTATGCTCTCCATAAACACCTTAATTGCCTAGTGTGCTTTGAAGGAACAAAAGATGCTTTATAACAGCCTTGTCTTGCAACTTCAGCTAGATGCATTGCATCTGCAATATCAGTTTTGCTACCAGATTTATTCTTTACATCTCGAGCATTTACAACAATGATCTGCCTACTTGTAAAACCTACATCTTCAAGAGATTCGTATAAAGACTGCCAGTAAACACCTGTTGATTCCATAATCAAAACTTCAGGTGATTGTTTCTTACACCAATCTGCAAAATCATGTAGAGGTTTCTTGTTTGCTTCACATTGCCAATCAGCAGTGCTTAATTTACCTCTGATAAGGTAAAGGTTACCGCTATTAGCAATTCTCTGTTCAAGCTCTTCGTCTACGTAGCCTCTATCACAGATAATAAGGCAGTTATGGAATCTGTCAGTAAGAACAGAATCCCTTTCAGAGCCTACAGCTTCTGTGATTTCTACATATACGAAGCTTTGTCTTAACACAGAGAAAGCTATATGAAGCTTTAAACCAGGTCTTGGTGCAGAGCCATCAGTATGTGGCCTTCCTTTGCCTTTACAGTCAAAGTTATCAGCACATGAGTATGATAGGTCAATTTCAGTACCATCTACTAAGATGATGTCATCTACCTTAAGCTTTTCTAATAAAGACTTTAAATCCCCGCTAATGAACTTCTTAATCTTTTTAAGAAAGCTCTTACTAAAGGTAGCTGTCATTAGTTCTGACAACATAGTCTTAATAACTTTAAGAGTATTTTCTGACTGTAACTGCTTATGTATGCATTTATGAGTTAAAAGTGATTTACCTAACTTTTTGCAGCCTCTTAAGTAAGCATCATGTACAGAGCGAAGCGTAAACTCAGACTTCTGTGTGGATTTACTCATCTGTGAAAGTGAAGTCAGAATGTAGTCTGAGATAGAGAACTTACGCTCTCTCTTTAAAGCACCACAATCACGAGCATATTGCTTTAAGTTATCCTTAGATAAAACAGTTGTGAATGAATGAGCAGTTGACAAAGATGCTGGGAATATAGATAATTTTGACATGGGATTTCCTTGTTGTTGACGTACTTTTATTATAACATGGGAAATCCCATTTTTATTTAAAAATCATACAGTTAACATCATTTATCCACTTTCCGTTCAATCGTCCAATTTTTTGGAAAAAACACACCAAAATCAGGCGTTTTAACGAAAAGTTAATTTTTTAACCTATTGATTTGTATATCAAATTTTTAAAGAACTTTACCTACAGATTGTCTGTCAGGTAGTAATTTTATAAATACCCTTGATTTCAAATAGTTACTAAGATCTTGGGTATGTTAAAATATATACGAAGATAATAAAATGGCACGCAAAAATAAGTATTCATGTTAAAAATCTATTCAAGATGATCCGGATTTTTTGGTACAAAAGACGGATCAACTTCGCATGATATTGACGGATCACTTTCGTGATTTTTAACACTAATCTAAGAATTGTAAGTAACGTATGCAATCCATAGGCAGAAGAGAAATAAAACACCCGCAACAAAATATAAAATCATTTATTCCTCCTAAGGGCGCGAATAAGCACTGTACCAAATAATAATAGCAAACTTGATGTACCTATAATTATAGGCTCTAGTAAATTTGATCGCCAATCCGAATATGCCTTGATCGTATCTTAATTTACATAGTAGTAGGAACATACTCCACATAAAATCAAGAAACAGGCCTTGATTATACCGACATAGATCTCTTTTTTATCTTCTATCTTCATATTCTCTCCTTAAAGATCAATAACCCGAAGGCGTTGACAGGTCGTCACAGTACCTTATCAGGAATTAGACAGATCAAGTAAATCAAAATACATCAGTCTGGTATTTGGTTTTTCCTGATTCGCATTCACTTTCTCATAAGCTAATTCCTGGGTATCAGTTGAGAACAAGAAACGAAATTTGTTTTCAGAATAAAATTTTAAAACTCTAGGAGAGTTAAGAGCATCAACTATCACAAAACGACAGCCGGTTTTATTTTCAGGTTCACTAAACCAATTTTTTACATAATCAAGGATCTCACTGCCATAACCTTTACCGCAATAGTCTTTATTAACTCCAAGACGTCCAATCAAAACAGCAGGATATCTTTTCAGGTGCTTATGTGTAGATTCAATTAGTTTCTTTCGTCTGTTGTTTGGCAAATCATAAATTCTCAAACTGTCATTTGCGACAGTAAAAGCAACAATAATTCTGTATTCTTTTCCTAATTGATTAGTTTCTTCTGGAGTAAGAACTTCAATTAAACAATAGGTCTTACCCATAAGCTTTTCTCTGTAAAGAACAGCTTCATTGTTAAAAAAGTCATCTAAATCATCATCACCGCAAGAAAAACAAAAGCTCCTATCAAGGAGCTTTTTAGTCAGTTCGGCGAACCTAAGACCGTCTAATGTACTCATAATTTATAAAACCAAAGGATTGGCAAATAATTTCTTCATACCCTGATATTTAGGATCTTTAGTTATATCTCTTAATTTACCGGCAGCTTTACGCTCTTTATAACGACGCTCAGCATCTTCTGCTATTTTTAAGAAGGTTGCTGCAGCCTCACCCTCTAAAGTAGGGATCACTTTAATTGGTCTAGCCATTTTTCAGTCCTCTTAAACAAATTATTCTTAGAAAGAAGTATAGTTAACTATTCAAAATAAAACTTGTACATTATATACAAATCTTAACCAAAATATACAAACATTACACTTATTGCAACACATAAGAGCAGATAAAGATAAGTTAAAGCACATCAGAATGCGAGTTTTAAATGATTTCGGGATAGGTTAGGATAGATAAGATTTTATAGAATTGGTGCCCAGGACGAGACTTGAACTCGTACTCCTTGCAGAACTACCCCCTCAAAGTAGCGTGTCTACCAATTTCACCACCTGGGCAACGGTTGATATAATAACAAATATATAGATAAAGTAAATACTTAAATAATATTTTTTTACATGCATTTAATTTATTTTTTCAAAATGATCTCTTTTGAAAAATAAATTTAATAAAAATGAGGACCCCACACTTTCAGAACCTTACAAAATCCTTTAAAAGTGACTTTTTCTTTTCTCGATACTGTATTCTAGTATCTGTAATTTTTCTCATGAGAATACAGAAGATTATCCTCTTTTCCGGTCAGAAGCTTTTTATAGATGACATCATACAGGATCACATTCTGCACATATAATCTTGTTTCCTTAAATGGAATATTCTCAATGTACATTGCACTATCACGTACACCTCCATCCTTTGAAGCCCAGATCTTTATTCTGCCAGGTCCAGCATTATATGCAGCTGCTGCAAGAATTCTGTTATTATCAAATCTGTTGAGCATATCCTTCAGATAAGCAGAACCCAATCTGATGTTATACTCAGGATTTACAAGATCAGACGGACCTCTGTAAGACCATTTATTCTTCCTTGAAACAAGTTTTGCAGTTTCAGGCATAAGCTGCATTAAACCTACAGCACCAACTGGAGATTTAATATTTGGATTTAGCATACTCTCCTGTCTTGATATGCCATATAAGAATGAAATAGGCACATTTGAATAGTCAGAGTACTTCTGATACAGCTCAAGATATGGCTTTGGGAATCTGTAATCAAGTGCATCCCATCTTTTTCCTGCAACAACACTTGAAATTGAGTATGCGATATTTCCTGATGATAAAGCCCACTCAGCCATAAGTAAGGCATCTTCGTTTGTAGAGGTCTTTGCAACCTCCTTCCACTCAACAGATGCACAGTAATCATTGAGAACTTTAAATTCAAAGAAACGCACAGCAGCCTTGTTGTGTTTTAGTTTTCCAGGCCAAACTGCTTTTTCAGGCAGTTTTTCATGGTTGAATGGCAGTGGCTTTGACAGCTCTGTTGCGGCAAGGAAACCAAAGAAGCTTCTGTCAGTTGAAACCTGCTCCATTAACTGGTTACTCTGCTCTATACGACCGATTTCACGGGCAGAACGTGCTTTCCAGTATCTCCAGTTAATCAATGAGCGATCATATTCTGTCAGATGATCATACAAGTCATAAACAATCTGCCATTGAGAGAACCAGATTGCCTTTCTCATTCTCATGATTTTGATATCTTCAGTCCACAAAACTGCAGGCAGATTTCTGTCAACCCATGTTACCTCTTCGATAGTAGCCTGTCTTGAAAGGAATGACTGAGCAAAAATCTGCATTATCTCAAGGCGCTGATGATCTGTTACATCGTATTTTTTGCAAAACTGGTCAAAAAGCTCAATTGCATCCTTAGCATTAAGATTTGCAAATCGTTTGAACGCAAGTACAGCAGCTCTGCTCTTATCATCACCATTTATCTGGTACTTTTCATCCATGATTTTTGATGGGTCGTCATATAGATCCATAAGAGCTAATATTCTGTCCTTATAAACTGTATTTGAAAGCGATCTTGCAAGATTCTGTGTAGTCTGCTCATAGTTTCTTGAAATATATGCTCTCTCAAAACGCTCAAGTGTTAGCTTATCTGTAAGATATCCGTGCTTTGCCCAGGTACTAATAAGACCTTCACAACCTTGTGGATACTGCTTTAATCTAAGATAAAGCTTTGAAGCAAATACAGAAGCTGAACTATCTGCAAAACCTCTGTTCCATCTTGCTTCATAATAACGGCACTGTCTTGACAGCTGAACAGAGTTCAGTTCAACATTGTCTTCAAAAGGCTTCTTTCCTATGAGTTCAAGAACCTTTTTATATTGTTTTCTTTTAGACAGATAATCAATATAAACACTCTTAACATAGGAGTTTAACTCCTGATGATGGGACTGCTTTAAAAACTGTTTTACCTGTGAATACTTTTCAATCTTAGGATCTTCAACCAGATAATAGTAGTCAATCCAGACAGCAAGAGGATAGCCTTTTAAATAATTGTGCTTTATATACAGAGCTTTTTGCTCATCTCCCTTTTTAATGGCTGTTTTTGCATCAACAAAGTAATTTCTCTGCATAACAAGCTTGGGAGTTGTTTCAAGAAGCGGATTTTTCAGCATTGAATCTGAAACTGATTTTGGAGTTTCCTTGTTAAAAGGAGGCTTAACATTTAAAGGAGGCTTTTTGACAGATGCAACACTTTTATTTGCAACACTCTTTTTTACTGCAGTTTTCTTTTTTAAATTACTTTTAATCTGAGCTTTTGAGATAGCCTTTTTTATATTCTTTCTGGTATTGGCTTTTTTCAAAGCTCTTGCATTTTTCTTTTTTGCAGCCTTTACAACTTTCTTTTTAGCTGTACTCTTCTTGGTGCTGCTGGTGGTGTTATCTGCAGCATAGGCATTAAATACTGGAGTTACTGATGTAATAAAAAATAAAACTGATAAACAAAGTATCAGTTTTCTAAAAAAAATCTTCATTAAAAAGCTCTTTGTCATGTTCTATCCTACCTTTAAGATTATACGACAAAGAGCTTTAAATGAACTTATTTTTTATCGCAAAGTTTAATTAACTTCTTGTAAATACTGTGTAATAGCCGATTAACAGAAGAACTGCAATTACAGAAGTCAGGATATAGCGGTAATAGATCCTAAGTTTTGATGAAACTCTTGCACCCTTACCAGTATTACACTCATTAATGTAGTTAAGCCAGCCCATACCAGACTTTGATGTTACAAACAGTACTAAAACCAATGATCCGATTGGAAGAATATTGTTTGAAATCAGGAAATCACAAAAATCTGTAATATTTGTATTAGAGCCTATAAGATGTACATCACTTAGCACATTAAAGCCAAGAACAGGAAGAACTGACAGCGCCAGTATTACAAAGAAATTGTATAAAACAGCAGTCTTTCTCTTGATGTTAAACAGCTCAAGACTTGCTGCAATAATATTTTCAAACACAGCAATTAAGGTTGATACTGCAGCAATGAGCATAAACAGGAAGAATAATCCACCCCAGAATGAGCCTAAAGACATATTTGAAAATACGCTTGTCATGGTAACAAACAGAAGATTTGGACCTGCATCTGGCTGAATATCATAGGTAAAGCATGCCGGGAAGATTACAAAGCCGGCTAAAATGGCAACTATAGTATCAAGTGCTGCAATAAACAGAGCCTCATTAAGCAGCGAGTGACGGTTTGACATATAGCTTCCAAAAATAGCTATACCACCCATACCTGTTGATAAGGTAAAGAATGCCTGTCCCATAGCTGCCCAGATTGCCTCATAGATATTCTCACTGAATTTTTCAAAATCAGGCTTCAAATAGAACTCAACACCTTTAGAAAAACCATCAAGTGTGCATGATCTTGCAGCCATGAATACTAAAAGTGCTATAAGAATAATCATAAGTGGCTTTGTATATTTTTCTACGCCCTTTACAACACCTAAAGAAACAATCATGAATGCAAAACATACAACTGCAACCATGCAGCTGAATAATGCTGCAGGATTTGAAAGCAGTGATGTAAAATTATCAATAGCCATCTGCTTTGGCATATTCTTTGGAATTGAATCTGACATGAACAGGAAAAAATTGTAAAGCATCCAGCCTGTTATGATGCCGTAAAATGACATCAGAATATAGTTACCTGCAAGCTGCCACCATTTGTTTACATGCCAGTGAGAGCCTTTTTGCTCTAAGGTCTCATAACACATTGCAATAGACTTTCTTGAGGCTCTGCCAACTGCAAGCTCAACTGTTAAAAGAGGAATGCCTAATGTAAGCAGAAAGAAAAGATATACAAGTACAAAGCATGCACCGCCATACTGACCTGCAATGAAAGGGAAGCGCCAGACATTTCCAATACCAACAGCACAACCTGCGGCAATTAAGATAAAGCCAAGTCTTGTTTTAAAAAGTTCTCTTGTCTGTTCCATATCTAACCTTTAAAAAACAGTGAATAATAACCTAACAGTAATACAGCTGTTACTATTGGTGTCAGAACAAATTTATAGTAGTTTTTAAGCTTTAATGACATGTTAAAGCCCTTACCGATATTGCACTCTTCAATATATTTTTCAAATTTCATACCTGATTTTGATACAACAAACAGGACAAATACTAAAGAGCCAATAGGCATGATGTTGTTAGATACCAGAAAATCAAAGAATCCCAATAGATCAAATCTGCCGTTAACAAGCTTTACATCACTTAGAAGATTGTAACCTAGCAGTGGCAGCAGACACAGTGTAATGATTACAACAAAGTTGATGATTACAGCTGTAAGTCTTTTTACCTTTAGAAGTTCAATTGTTCCTGCAATTGAGCTTTCAAAAACAGCAATCATTGTTGAAATAGCAGCTATAAGCATAAACAGGAAGAATAAGCTTCCCCAGAAGGTACCAAAAGTCATGTGAGAGAATACAACAGTCATTGTAAGATACAGAAGATTTGGACCTGAATCTGGTGAAATTCCGTATGTAAAACAGGCAGGGAAGATTACAAGACCAGAGAGGAAGGCAACGAGTGTATCAAATACAGCAATAAAGATAGCTTCGTTTAAAATCTTGTGACGCTCTGACATATAGCTGCCAAAAATAGCAATTGCACCAAAGCCTACAGACAGTGTGAAGAAAGCCTGACCCATTGCAGCCCAGACAGCCTCTAAAAAGTTATTCTCAAGCTTTGCAAGATCAGGTTTTAGATAAAAGGAAATACCTTCAGAAAAACCATCAAGAGTAAATGAGCGAACTGCCATTGTAATCAGCAGAAGAATAAGGATAACCATAAGAGGCTTGGTTATTCTCTCAACTCCCTTTACAACACCTAAAGCAACTACTGCATAAGAGAATATCACACATACAAGTACTAAGCTGTACATCAGACTTGGGGACGCCAAAAGCTCGGTAAATCTTTTTGCTGCATCAGCTCTATCAATATCATGAGGGATCTCATTGAAGGCAAAAGACATGAAGTAGTACAGCATCCAGCCTGCAACTACAACATAAAATCCCATCAAAAAGTAGTTACCGGAAAACTGCCACCACTTGTTTACATGCCAGTAGGAGCCTTTATCTTCAAGTTTCTCATAGCAGTAAGCCATTGATGATCTTGAGCGTCTTCCAATTGAAAGTTCGATAGTTAGTAAAGGAATACCGATTAGTAACAGGAAGAAAAGGTACATGAGCACAAAATATGCTCCACCATACTGACCTACAATAAATGGGAATCTCCATACATTGCCGATGCCGACTGCACATCCTGAGGCAATGAGAAGAAAACCAAGTCTTGTCTTAAAGATCTCTCTTTGCATATATACTCCAATTTTTATTGATATTTAATTATGCAAATTTTGCTATATAACCTTGAGCAAATAATGCAAGAACTATAACAGGTAGCACATATTTAAAATAGAAACGAAGCTTTGTGCTTATAGAAAAACCAGAACCAAGATTTGCCTCTTTTATATAGGAATCAAAGCCCCAGCCATAGCTATAGCTTGCATACAGGACATAAACTAATGAGCCTAACTCTATAATGTTCTGTGAGAAAACAAAATCATATAAATCAAGGATTACAGATTTTTCACCCATAGGTTTGATGAATGAAAGCACATTGAATCCTAAAATTACAGGAAGGCCAAGCAACAGAATAATTATCATGTTAACTATTACAGCATTTACTCTTGTTGTCTTGAATATATCAAGTGAAATACCAATGATATTTTCAAAAACAGCAATTAAAGTTGAAACAGCAGCAAACAGCATGAAGATGAACAGAAGTGATCCCCAGAAATAGCCAAACTGCATATTTGAAAATACTGACAGTAATGTTACAAAGATAAGACCTGGTCCCTGTCCTGGCTGAACGTCATAGCTAAAGCAGGCAGGAAAAATGATAAGACCTGCAAGTATAGCAACGATAGTATCAAGAATCGCTATGGTAGTTGCCTCATATGGGATAGAGCGTGACTTGCTCATATATGATCCGAAAATCTGTAATGAACCGACACCAAGACCTAATGTAAAGAAAGCCTGACTTACAGCTGCAGACAGGATTTCATAGATAGAATCCTTTGTGAATTTTGAAAAATCTGGTTTTAAGTAGTACTCAAGACCTTTTTCAAAACCTGGCAGGAAAAATGAGTGCACTGCAAGAAAAACAAGAAGAACAAACAGTAGAACCATAAGAGGTTTTGTAATTCTCTCAACACCTTTTCTAAGACCAAATGCACAGATAGAAAAAGCAAATACCGTTACAAGAACAGTACACAGAATCATGGCATTTGGATTTGCCAGCAGTTCACCAAAATACTGACCTGACTGAGCTTGGGTTAATGGCTCAACTGTAAAATCTCCTTTTAGCATTCTGTAGCTGTAGTAAAGCATCCATCCTGTAACCATTGTATAGAATGCCATAAGCAAATAGTTACCAGAGATCATGAAATACTTGCACAGATACCATTTCTTACCAGGTGTCAGTGTTTCAAAAGAGTAGCCTATACTCTTTCTTGAGGCACGGCCTATTGCAAGTTCAATACTTACAAGAGGAATACCTAAAATCACAAGAAAAAGAAGATAGATTAGTACAAATGCAGATCCACCATACTGTCCTGTAATATAAGGAAATCTCCATACATTGCCAAGACCGATAGCACAGCCTGCTGTAATTAAAAGAAAACCAAGTCTGGTTGAAAACTGTTCTCTAAGTTGAGTGTTGTTTTTCATAGAATAGCTCATTAAAAAGGCCCGCAGTATTAGTTACATACGAGCCTTTTGATTATTAAAAATTTTCAGTAAGGATTACTGCTGTTCCTGTTCTTCTGACTGAACAGATTCTACCATCTGTTCTTCAACAGGAACTTCCTGCTCTACAGACTCAGTTGTTGCAGGCTCTTGTGACACAGCAGTCTGCTCTTCAGTAATTGCCTTGATTGACAGACGGATACGACCTGTGTTGTCAATATCAAGAACACGAACACGAACCTCATCACCAATCTGCAGATAATCGTTGATATTCTCAACTCTTTCTTCAGTGATCTGAGAGATGTGAACAAGACCGTCACGACCTGGAAGGATGTTGACGAATGCGCCAAAATCAGTGATTCTTACAACCTTACCTACATAATCCTGACCTACTTCAACCTCGATGAGTAAATCATTGATACGCTTGATTGCACCTTCAGCTGAAAGCTGTGAAGTTGCAGAAATCTTAACAGTACCATCATCCTCAATATCGATCTGGCTGTTTGTATCTGTCTGAATTGAACGGATATTGAAGCCACCCTTACCGATGATTTCCTTAACCTTGTTAGCTGGAACCTTGATGGTTACAACTCTTGGAGCATATGGAGATAATTCCTTGACACCCTCTGGTACAGCCTTCTGCATTACGTTTAACAGATGAATTCTTGCTGCATGTGCATCAGTTAATGCATTTTGCATAATCTCACGGGTAATACCGTCTGTCTTGATATCCATCTGAAGAGCTGTAACACCATCACGAGTACCTGCCACCTTAAAGTCCATATCACCTAAGTGATCCTCATCACCCATGATATCAGTAAGAATTGCAACTCTGTCATCTTCCTTAACAAGACCCATTGCAATACCTGCTACAGGAGCCTTGATAGGAACACCTGCGTCTAATAATGACAGACAGCCTGAGCATACTGAAGCCATTGATGAAGAGCCGTTTGATTCAGTAATTTCTGAAACAACTCGAATTGAATATGGGAACTGCTCTAATGAAGGTAGAACAGCTTTTAATGCTCTCTTTGCAAGACGGCCATGACCGATTTCACGACGCTTTGGAGAGCCGATTAA
This sequence comes from Succinivibrio faecicola, assembly GCF_019448115.1. GTDB lineage: Bacteria > Pseudomonadota > Gammaproteobacteria > Enterobacterales > Succinivibrionaceae > Succinivibrio > Succinivibrio faecicola. The sequence goes on from NZ_JAGFNY010000002.1 coordinate 20,129, forward strand.
ACCGATTTCACCTACACAGTATGGAGGGAAATTGTAGTGAAGAATGAATCTGTCAGTACGAACACCAGACATATCCTCAAATGTCTGAGCATCGCGCTCTGAACCTAGAGTACATGTACCGATTGACTGAGTCTCACCACGGGTGAATAAAGCTGATCCGTGAACTCTTGGAAGGATGCCGGTTGCAATGGTGATAGGACGAATCATACGTAATGAACGGCCGTCGATTCTCTTTTCACCAGACAGAATTCTTTCACGAACGATGTTGCGCTCAAGGTCAAAGAAGATCTTTGCAATCTCGTTGTCCTTTTCTGCCCACTCTTCTTTTGAAGATTTTATCTTTTCAGCAACGCTCTTTTGGATCTCTTCTAACTTATCCTGACGCTCTAACTTGTCAACGATTCTGAAAGCCTCACCTACAGCTTCAGTTGCCTCTGATTTAACAGCTTCAATTAAAGCGGTGTCCTCTTCTGGCTTTACCCAGTTCCAAACTGGACGGTTAACCTGCTTTGCGAACTCTTCAATCTCATTGATTACAGTCTGCTGCTGCTCATGACCGTACATAACAGCACCTAGCATTACTGACTCTGGCAGGCAGTTTGCCTCTGACTCTACCATCACAACAGCCTGCTTTGAACCTGAAACAACAAGGTCAAGATCTGAAACCTTCTGCTCTTTTGTCAGTGGGTTTAATACATACTGACCATCAATGTAACCTACACGTGCTGCACCAAGAGGACCATTCCATGGTAGACCTGAAGTCTTTAATGCTGCTGAAGCTGCAATGATAGAAATAATATCTGTTGGAATTTCAGGATTTGCTGACATAACTGTAACAACAACCTGAACCTCGTTTACGAAACCTTCTGGGAATAGTGGACGTAAAGGACGGTCAATCAGACGAGAGATTAAGGTCTCACCCTCGGTAGCTCTACCCTCACGGCGGAAGAAGCTTACCGGAATTTTGCCAGCTGCGTATGAACGCTCCTGGTAATTAACTGTTAATGGAAAGAAATCACGACCTGCAACTTCCTCTTTTCTGTTACAAACTACTGTTGCAAATACTGTAGTGTCATCCATAGAAGCCATAACGGCTGAGTCTGTTTGACGACCAATTGCACCTGTTTCTAAAGTAATTGTATGACGACCGTATTTAAAGGTGCGGATTATTGGTTTTAAATTCATTATATTTTCTCCACTACACCCACTTTTTGCCTCTTTAAGTGGGGCCTATAAAATTAGGGCGGCATTCAAGCCGCCCAGCCAGACGCTAATTATTAGCGACGGAGCTTTAACTTCTCAACGATTGCTGTATAACGAGCAACATCTGAAGTCTTTAAGTAGTCAAGCAGCTTACGACGCTGAGCAACTAAACGTAATAAACCACGGCGGCTGTGGTGATCCTTCTTGTGAGCCTCAAAGTGAGGTTGAAGATCAGAAATTCTTGCAGTTAATAATGCAATCTGAACCTCTGGATAGCCTGTGTCCTGTGGGTTACGACCAAATTCAGCAACGATCTTTGCTTTCTGTTCTACTGTTAACATTTAAAATGCTCCTTTGTGATAATTAAACAATATGACTCTCAGACCGATCACAAACTCAGTTGAAAGCCGACTAATTTTAACATAATTTTGCTTACTTTATTATTAGATATAAAAAAAAGGTGATATAAAGAATAAAATTTCTATACAACGCACGAAATTTCAAGCAAATCATCAGTACTTTTTCTGAAGTTCCTTCTTATTTGATATTTTTCTTACTTTAGACTGTTTTTGATATTTCCACGCACTTAAAAAGTAAGGATTCCTTGTCACCACATCATTCTGTTCAATTGGCCTAACGGCAAAGCATAAAACTCTTATTTGCCAAAACTAAAATTTCCTTAAGTGTTGTCACAAATGAAGTGAACTTCGATGAATTAAGAGAATTTTCTCTTTAATTTATGTACAAAAACAAGGTAATTTCCTACAAAAGGATTGCTGTCAAATAAAATATAATTCGTGGTCTCATCCAAACGGTTAAACCGTGGTCTTTCACGCCAGCATAATTTATAAAAAAAATGCCTGAATGGTAATTTCATGCACTTTTCTCATAAAAGTAAACTGCTTTTATTAAGACAGCTTATTGCTATCCATGTTATCCAATATTCGATGCTATCTTGATAATGGTCTCGGTAAAATAATCTGTTCCTGTTCTATTTGAATTAGATCCAGACAACAACTGATAGGCTCTTTTAATTGACTGATATCCCTGAACAAAAGGCTCCTGACAGATAACGAATTTAAAAATACCTGCTCTTACAAGCTCCACCGTTGTATAGATATCATCAAAGGCTATTCCAAAAATATCCTTTCTGCCACTTGCTATGATTGCAGAGCCAACGCCCTGAACGGCAGCTCCTGTAACATAAACACAGTTGATTTTAGGATTTTCCTTTAGGTATTTTTGAACAAGGATCTGAGCTTTTATATCTGAATCGTCAGACTCAATGGTATTTACAACACTGTAGTCACACCCAAGCCTGTCCAACTCATCTTTAAAACCAGAAATTCTCTGCTGATGTCCACGCATTTTTTCAGAGCCGGTTACAATAAGAATATTGATATGCTCTTTTTGTTTCATCAAAGATAACAGACCAGCACAGGTTTTGCCTGCTTTTATATAGTCAGATCCTACATAACAGATCCTGCCAGAACCTTCTATGTCAGAATTTACAAGAATAACCTTTATACCTGATTTCTGGCACTCTTTAATCTTCTGAGCAATCGCTTCTGTCTGCATTGTTGCAAGACACAAAGCACTGCAACCTTTTGATACAAGCTCGTCAATTGATTTTAAATGAACATCCTCCTTGTAGCCTTGCACCTTTGTAAATACAACTTCTACACCAAGCTCTTCATATTCTCTTATAGCTTCTTCAATACCGTTTGTAACTCCATCAAAAAAGACGTTGCCTATACTTGGCAGAAGAACACCTATTTTGTAGCTTAGTTTAAAACCGGACAGTTCTCGTCCTGCTCTGTTTGGTACATATCCAAGCTCTTTTGCAAGAGCTTTGATTTTTACGGCAACCTCTTTTTTGACGTTACCTCTGTTATGCAGAACTCTATCAACTGTTCCTCTTGAAACTCCAGCGGCAAGAGCAAGGGTCTTTACAGTAACACTCATATGCAACCTTTTTTGTTATAAATTCAAACGGTATTTTTATTTATTTCAGACTCTAAGATTTTCACCTATCAGTCTGCCGGTGCTTACCTTGGATTTTCCTTCGTTTGAATCCTTATGGGCAAACAGCCATTTATTGTTATGGGTAAGATATCCTGACTCTCCACATCTGTGTAGAGCTGAAGGTCTTTGTGTATTTGTGCCTTTAGGCAACACAACCATCATTTTAAAATGCTCCTCATTATCTGCAACGCATGGTGCATAATGAAGAGTTGTTTCATAAAACAGTACAGCCTGACCTTTCTTGACTCTGAAAATCTCTACACTCTGAGAATCAATGATTCCATCCTTGACAGCTGTAGCAGGAGCTACCATTAGATAGGCATCATTTGCTGCAACATTAAGCTCACTATTTCTATGATACTCAAGAGCATTGAGATCTTTATTATGACCGTTACAGTATCCTATTTGAATATCAAGTCCGCCAAAAACCTGATTTTTCATGATATCGACAAATTTTTCGGTCTCTAAAATCTCACTTGATGCAACATAGTCAGTACCATCTGTAAGAGGAGTCTTTTCAAGAGCACTTACAAGCTCATCTGTTGGAATATCGCTAATAACCTTGCCGTAACGCTCGAACTCAACATCAGTTACATCCTTGTATTTTCTTCTGCCACCGTCAAGTACATCACGAAGAGCTGAAAGCTTTGAGAATGCAGGTCTTAACTGAGGATATAAGAATCTGTAAACCTCATATACAGCATTGTATTTTTCAACATCCTCTGTATTTGCCTTGCAGTTGATATCTGATTTATGAACAAGCATTGAACAGGCTTTTTCAACTGATGGGAATACACCTGATGCAACACCTGCAAGAATTGCAGCACCAAGAGCAGGACCTTCTTTTGAGGTGGTTGTTGTAATTGAACAGCCAAGAATGTTTGCCAGCAGATAACGCCAGAATTCAGATCTTGCACCGCCACCACAGGCAATAAGCTGTGATGGTTTAATATCCATCTGTTTTAGCACTTCAAGATTATGACGCTGAGATAGAGTGATTCCCTCTAAAAGAGCTCTTGTCATATGTGCCTTGCCATGTCTTGCACTTAATCCAAAGAATACACCACGTGCATTTGGATCAAGAACAGGTGATCTTTCACCCATTAAATATGGAAGAAAAATCAGGCCATCGGAGCCTAAAGGAATCTTTGATGCATTCTCTGTCATAAGATTATATACATCACGCCCTGCTTTTTGCTCCTGTTCATTTTCATAAGAGAAAAGCTCATCGCGAAGCCAGCGAAGTGAAAGGCCTGCACTTAATGTACATGACATTGCAGTCCATCCATTCTTTACAGCAGCACAGAAAGTATGTACACGACCTAAAGGATCAATTGATGGTTTGTCAGTATGAGCAAAAATAACTCCAGATGTACCAAGAGTGATAAATGCATCTCCACATGAACATACACCTGTACCCAAAGCTGCAGCTGCATTATCACCTGCACCTGCTGCCACAACTGTACCTGCCTTGAGGCCTGTTAGTTTTGCAGCTTCATCACTGATATGTCCTGCAACTTCCTCTGATTCAATGATAGGTGGTAGAAGAGACTTATCAATATTGAGTTTTTCCAAAATCTCATCTGACCACTTTCTTGCCTTGATATCAAGAAGATTTGTACCTGATGCATCAGATACTTCCATAAAGAGTTTACCTGTAAGCTTGAATCTTACATAATCTTTTGGAAGTAAAATGGTACGGCACTTTTTGTAAACATCAGGTAAATGCTTTCTTACCCATAGAATTTTTGGAGCAGTAAATCCTGTTAGTGCAGGATTTGCATTAATCTCAATTAGTCTTTGTTTTCCAACAAGAGCTTCAATCTCATCACACTCTTCTTGTGTTCTTGAATCACACCACAAGATTGCATTGTTTAAAACATTGCCATTTTCATCGAGCATTACAAGACCATGCATCTGACCTGCAATTGCAAGACCAGAAACATAAGATGGGTCAATCTTGCTTTCTTCTAATACGGATTTAATCGAATCTACTGCTGCATGATACCAGCATTCAGGATCCTGCTCTGCCCAGCCGTTTTTTGGTTGAATCAAAGGATATTCAATTGTCTTTGATGCTACAGTTGCTCCCTTTTCATCAAATAAAACTGTCTTTGTACCGGAAGTGCCTAAATCAACACCTAAAAGATAGCGCATAAATAAACCCCTCGATGAATTGTCTGTATATGATTTGTTTTAAAATTTCTTTGTAAGATCTTCTAGTTAAAAGACTTTAGAAAGAAATCTTGAAAAAAAGGGGGCTATGCCCCCTATTACTGGATGATTAGTTCTGTACTCTCTTCTTTGACATAACGTCAACTACAACAGCTGCAAGAAGAACTAGACCTTTAACAGCCTTCTGCCAGTTGGCGTCAACACCAAGAATTGACATACCGTTGTTCAGAACACCCATGAAAACTGCACCAATAACAGCACCACCAACAGTACCTACACCACCGTATGCTGATGCACCACCAATAAAGCAGGCGCCGATTGCATCAAGCTCATAACCTGTACCAGCCATTGGAGATGCTGAATTGAAACGAGCCACACAAACTAAAGCTGCTACTGCTGCCAACAAGCCCATGTTTACATAGGAGAGGAATAATAGACGGTTTGTGTTAACACCTGACAGCTTGGCTGCCTTTTCATTACCGCCAAGAGCATAGATTCTTCGACCGATAACAGTCTTGTTGGCAATGAATGCATAGATGATAACGATAGCCAGAATCAAGATTAAGATAACTGGGATACCCTTGTTCTTGCCTAAAAGTACGCTTGAAGCAATTACTGCTGCAAGAATAATAATATGCTTGAACAAGAATGCATACATAGGATCAACTTCATAGCCCTTCTTAATCTTGTTAAGACGGTCAAAGAGAATTCCAAATACATATACAACCACAATGAAGCCTGTTACAACCATTGTTGTATCAAATGCATTTGCTCTGTTTGCAGGAATAAATGAGGTAAACAGATCAAGATATTCTCTTGAGAATGGGCTGATTGTAATACCATCAAGTACAATCAGTGCCAGACCTCTGAACAGTAACATACCTGCTAAAGTTACAATGAATGATGGGATTCTGATATATGCAATCCAGAAACCATGCCATGCACCTATGAGAATACCCAAGAGCAGACATACTGCAATTGCAAAGTACATGTTCATTGTAGGATTAGAGAAGAAAGCTGTTTCATTCTCTGGCATTACTACCATAAGAACGCCGGCTACCGCTCCTATAAGTGCGACTACAGATCCTACAGACAAGTCGATGTTACCGCAGCCGATAATCAAGAAGAGCATACCGACAGCAAGAATAATAACATAGCTGTTCTGGTAGATAATGTTAGTGAAGTTCTGTGGTGAGAATAATGAAACTGCACCACCTGTCTTTAAACGAATTGCGATCTCAAAGAGGATCATTACCAGTATAAGGGCAATTAACAGTGAATTGCGCTTTAACATATTTAGAATTAGCATAATAGTTTACTGCTCCATTGTAGGTTTCTTATCAGAAGAACGTAAGATTGCACCCATGATGCTTTCTTGAGAGGCATCCTTTCTAGGCATTTCTGCTACGATTTTGCCTTCATTCATCACGTAGATTCGATCAGACATACCAAGTACTTCTGGCAGTTCTGAAGAAATCATAAGCACTGCTTTACCAGCTTCTACAAGTTTGTTGATGAGGCAGTAAATCTCATACTTGGCGCCAACATCAATACCACGTGTAGGCTCATCAAGAATTAGTACATCAGGTAGTGCAAAGATCCACTTTGCAAGTAGAACCTTCTGCTGATTACCGCCTGACAGATTACCTACATTCTGAAGAACTGAAGCACACTTAACGTTCAGATCCTGTTTTAATTCCTTTGACTTAACAAGCTCAAGATCCTTATCAATCACAAGCCTTGATGAAACCGCCTCAAGATTGGCTAAGGTCATGTTTGTTGAAATAGGATTTTCAAGAACAAGACCATCACCCTTTCTATCCTCAGTTACATATGCAAGTCCGTTTTTGATTGCATCAGTTACGGTATTGAGAACGACTTCCTTGCCGTTGATTATTACCTTACCTGAGATCTTTGCTCCATAGGAATGACCAAACAGACTCTTTGCAAACTCTGTTCTGCCTGCACCCATGAGACCTGCAAATCCTACAACCTCTCCTTTGTGAAGTTTGATTGAAACATTATCATTTACCTTTCTGTTTAGATTTAAAGGATGATATACAGTCCAATCCTTAACCTCTAAAAGAACTTCGCTGGAAATTTTATGATCTGGATTTCTCTTAGGGAAGCGGTCAGTAAGGGCTCTACCTACCATTCCTGCAATAATTCTGTCTTCTGAAACGTCGTGATTTGAATTATCCAAAGTTTCAATTGTTGAACCGTCTCTGATAACAGTAATTGAATTTGCAATATATGATATTTCGTTTAATTTATGAGAAATGATAATACTGGTCATGCCCTCTGATCTGAACTTATCAATAAGCTCCAGCAGTTTTTGAGAATCGCTTTCATTTAAAGATGCTGTTGGCTCATCGAGAATAAGCAGTCTGCAGTTTTTTGAAATTGCCTTTGCAATTTCTACAAGCTGCTGCTTACCAACACCAATATCCTTAATTAGAGTATGTGGATCTTCATCTAGACCGACCAGTTCTAACAGCTCTTTTGCTCGCTGGAATGTTCTAGGCCAGTCTAATACTCCTTTTGATAATGAACTTGTACGTTCATTACCTAGAAACATGTTTTCTGCAATTGATAGATAAGGTACAAGAGCAAGTTCCTGGTGAATGATTACAATACCTTTATCTTCTGAATCATGGATTTTACTGAACTTACAGGTTTCATTATCAAAAATAATATCACCATCATAAGATCCATATGGATAAATGCCACTTAAAACGTTCATCAGAGTTGATTTACCAGCGCCGTTCTCGCCTACAAGAGCATGAACCTCGCCTTGCTTCACCTCTAGATTCACATCACGAAGAGCGGTAACTTTACCGAATGTCTTTGTGATATTTTTCATCTTAAGCAGAATATTTTGTTCTGTCATAAGTACCCCTTATAATCAGGCCAGTTTCCTGGCCTGATGAAGTTTGAATAATTGTTGTTTATTTAATTACTTAACTTCTTTTTCTGTGTAGTAACCAGACTCGATTAAAACTTCCTTTAAGTTATCCTTGGTTACAACGATTGGAGTACATAGATATGATGGGATTACACCGGTACCGTTATTGTAGGTTATTGTATCGTTAACTGGAACATCCTTCTTCTCAACGATAGCATTAACCATACGAACTACCTGATCTGCAAGAATACGGGTATCCTTGAAGATTGACATGGTCTGAATACCGCGACGCATGTTCTTTACAGAAGGCTTATCACAGTCCTGACCTGTTAGAATTGGGAAATTTTCTGCATTATAACCAACAGATACTAATGCATTGGTAATACCGTTAGCAACAGAGTCATTTGATGATAAAACAGCATCTAACTTGGTGCCTTCAGGACCATAACCGATTGATGCAATCAAGTTCTCCATACGCTTTTGAGCTTCTTCTGTTGACCAGTTTAAAGTTGCAACCTGTTCCTTCTTGGTCTGGCCTGATTTACAGATTAACTTGCCACTGTCTAAGTATGGCTTTAACACATCCATAGCACCGCCAAAGAAGAAGTTAACGTTGTTGTCATCAATAGAACCTGTAAATAATTCGATGTTCTTTGGATCAGTGCCTTCCTCATTTAGCTTTAAAGCATCAACAAGGTAGTTACCCTGAATCTGGCCTACCTTATAGTTATCAAAGGTAGCGTAGTATGAAATAGCATCAGAATTCATGATAAGTCTGTCGTATGAAACAACAGGAATACCCTTATCCTTAGCTGCAGTTAAAACTTCTGTTAATGAGCTTCCATCAATAGGAGCAATAACAAGAACGTCGCAGTTTGAAGCAATCATATTCTCAACCTGATTCAACTGAGTAGGAATATCGTTATCGCCTGCATATAATAATTCAACTTTATGGCCTGCATCCTGTAACTGTCTTTCTAGATTGTGACCATCCTGATTCCAACGCTGTAATGACTGAGTTGGCATTGAAACACCAATTTTTGCAGCATTTGCTGAGCTGATAGCTAATAAAGCAGCACATAGAGTGGTTAAAGTTGTTTTTAATTTCATAGTAAAGCCTCATGTTTGTATAAAATATTGTGCACGTGCACACATGTTAATAGTAAAGCCAATAAATAAAAATTGCATCTATACTTTATGATTTGTTCAAAATAATTAGAGATGTATCATAATTTAACATAACCATTTGAATTATAAAATAATTTTTTAATTAAATAGTTACTATAGTGTAATATTGGCTATGTTAATAATAATTTTTTATATATAAAAGCTGCTATATTCATATTGTAAAAACAATCGAAAACAATATATGTATTTTATTATTTATCTATCTGATTCATATAGACTTTTAATCATTTTTATTAAATTCGCAAAATATTTAATATTTTTCAAAAAGTTTAGGTAGGTCAAAATTGCGTACTTTTGTACAGAGTGGTTAATTTTGTGTAATCTATTTTTTGTGTTTTTTTTAAATTCTATTATTGGTAACCGTTTTCATTATCGTACATATAATTATTTTCTATTTGATTTATAAAGTTTTTTTATTTTTATAAAAAAAAACAATGCCGGATCCTTTTTCTGGATCAGGCATGTCAAAAATGAGTTATGACTATTTATGATTTTTTAGTAGCTCATAATTATCGCAACCTTGCTTGAATTCAAGTTTGCAAGATTTTTCAAACAGTTTTAATGCTTTATTTCTATCTTTTCTGACTGAGAGGCCATCCTTGTAGAAAAAAGCCTCAAGATTGCATGCTAATGCATTATTCCTGCCGCATGCCCATGATATGTGATGATGCCCCTTGTTTAGATCCTTTTTAGTACCATCACCATATACATACATTAGGCCTAAATTAACACAGGCAAGATTATCTTCTAAAGAACATGCTTTTTCATATAGATTGAAAGCCACTTTAAGATCATCTTTAGATTTAGACTCATCCTTTATCTGAGTTGCAAGATTATTGCATCCTTCTGCACAGCCATTTTGGCAACTGATAAAAAACAACTCTCGTGACTTCTGATAATCCTTATTCTTGTGATAGTAAAGCCCAAGTGATGAACAGGCAAAAGCATTGCCAAGAGAACATGCCCTTGAGAATGATTCTGCTGCAAGTTTTTCATCATAATCGCTAAACTGCTTATCCTGATATAACATTCCAAGATGCAGACAGGCTTGATCATCATTGGCTTTACAGCTTTTTGTAAAAAGGTTTAATGCTGTATTAAGATCAGTTTTTACAGCTATTCCTTTTGCATACATAAGTCCAAGATTAGAGCAAGCGTGCGCATCTCCACCTTTACAGCCTTTATCAAATAGTAAAAATGCCCTGTTAAGATCCTTTTCCACCCCATATCCGTTTATATACATATTTCCAAGATTTGAACAACCCTGTGGTGAATTGTAATCACAGGACAATTTGAACAGATTGAATGACTGACCTAGATTCTTTTTTGAACCAAGTCCGTAATAATACATAAGACCAAGATTAGAACAGCCATGTCCGTTTTTTAAATCACAGCTTTTTTTAAAAGATAATCTTGCCATCTTATTTGATTTTTCTACACCACCAAGGCCTTTTTGGTAAATCTCGCCTAATAGATCACAGGCAACTCCCTCATTCTGTTTACAGGCTTTTTTAAAGAATCTGTATGATTCACCAAGATTTGTTCTTATCTCTTTTTTCTGAGAATACAGCATTCCTGCTGCAGTACACCCCTTTACATACTTTGCATCACAGGCTTTTTCATAAAACTCAAGTGAGGCTACTCTGTCCTGCGTATACTTTGAATTTTCAAACTCAGAACCAACCTTGAAGCAGGATTCGCCATCCTTAAATTCACATGCCTTTGTAAGAAAATGAAAAGCCTGTACTGTATCTACCGGATAATCAACATCATCATCTTTATAACCGTAAAGATGATAATCTACAGCACTAAGACAGCTTTTTAAATTTCCATCAGAGCATCTTTTCTCAGCCTCGGCAACGATATCCTTTTTACAGGATGTTAACAATGAACACAATACAATAAGAATAAGTACTGAAAACCGCATATTTAGTCCTTTTTACAATTAAGTTAAATGTAATGCAAAAAAGAAAAAATCTCAAATTTTTATAATCAATACAGCTTGTTTGACTCTGATTTTTCTGAAGAAAATTCAAAATTGTGGTATCTTGATGTAATCATTTTCTACAATTTTTCAAACACAAAAATGAGCTACACAAAATTACAGATAAAAAAAGAAAAACTAGCAGGAAAAGGTGCATTTTTGCTGACTGGTATTGGAATAGCCCCATGGGCTTCTATTATGCCTTTCGTCAAAGAGAATCTTAACCTTAACGAGCTTTATTATACTTTTCTGCTTTTAAGCTTCGGTATTGGTGCCGTTATAGGTATGCCTCTTGCTGGACCTCTATCTAAAAAATTCGGAGTTAAAAGAGTTCTTACACTATCTTTTATTTCTCTTTTTGTTTGTGTTGCTACAATTTCTATTCCTTGTATTAACTACATTTCCTGCGCTCTTGTAATCTGTATCTGGGGAGCCTCGCTTGGTGTCACAGAGGTTGCTAACAACATTCACGGTACATATTTTGAGGAAATTTCAAAAGAGCATATGCTCTCTGGATTTCATGCTTTTGAAACGATAGGCTGCCTTTTAGCAGCTTTCTTGTTTCCTTTTCTACTTGTTCTTGATATTCAGGTTTTCTATGTAAGTCTTTGCGTATGTATTCCTGCAATACTGCTGTCTTTATGTATCGATCATGGATTGCTAAATACACATGGCATAAAAGAAGAAAATACTATTAAGCAGACACAGAAAACTCCTATACGTACGCTTATCATCATATCTGGCCTTGCCTGTATGCTTATGTATCTTTGTGAAGGTCTTGTATATGACTGGAGTGGAATATACTTATTTGATAAATGCAGTATCTCTTTAAATACAGCTTCTTTAGGTTATGTGTTCTTTCAGATCACAGTAGCTCTCTTTCGTATTAAAGGAGATATGCTTATTACTCTTTTAGGAGCCAGAAAGGTTCTGGTTATAGGCTCTTTATTTGCTTTTATATGCCTGTACCTAATTTCTCTGTGTCACAATCCATATGTGGTTATTGCACTGTTTGCCCTTCTAGGAATCTGCGTTGCCAATGTTGTTCCTGTAATTATTTCTAATGTAGCGCAAAACTGCGGACAGGATAAGGCAAAAGCAATATCAATTGTAGGTACAATAAGTTATGCAGGAGTAATGATTGGACCTGCAGTATTGGGATTGATTGCATCCATTGTTTCACTGGATGCAATCTTTGCCTTTTCAGGTTTTCTTATGATTGTGATGGGTATCTTGTGCTTTGCAGCTTTAAGGCATAAGAGTTTAACTAATTAATAAGTTTTACATCCTTGGCAAATTTTTCAATAAAATCATCCATATTTGACTGTTTTAACTGCCAGTCAAGGCTTTCCTTTTCTGCAAGTTTTTCAATCTCTGTATCGACATAGACATTCTGATCTGGAGATACATAAACAATTGGAGTTCCATAGAACATTCCGACAGTATCCTTGACATTATCTAAATTCCAGTCAGGTTTATGTTCAAACGATCTTGCATACATGAACATAAATCTCATTGTATCAACCTTGCTAACATTCCATTTATCAAGTTCATAACTGAATGAAGCTGCATCGTAAAACATGGACGACATATTCTCTACATTTGAGACATCCCATGAGGAAATATCCTGATTAAAAGCAGAGGCAAACTGAAACATACCACGCATGTTTTTTACCTTTGATACATTCCAGTTTGATATGTTCTGATTGAAATTTTTAGCATAGCAGAACATATAGCTCATGTCAGTCACGTTTGAAACGTCCCATTTTTCAATACCATCAAAAAAGAATCTTGCCTGATCGCCTGTTTCAAGAACAGGTTCAAAAAGATGGCTCATATCAGTAATTAATGAAGTGTCAATTGAACCTAATTCAATATCCTCATTTAAAATGATCCTTCTTAATTCATTTTTGGATTTAGGACGTAATTTTTTTGAAAACATAACCGACTCCATGTTTGTACTGTTTTTTACAATAGCATATTTATGCGATTTCTTGAAACTAATATGGAGTAGTATTTGATGTGATTTTGAAATTTGAAAGGGTGTTCACACACCTAAAAAAAATACCCTCATTTTTGAGGGTATTTGCGTTTTCTTAAATACTTAAGAAGTCAGGATTAAGCACCTAAAGCTGCTTTAGCCTGCATAGCAATAGCCTTGAATGCTTCCTTATCGTTGATTGCAAGATCAGATAAAACCTTACGATCGATTTCGATGTTAGCCTTCTTTAAGCCATTGATTAACTGGCTGTAGCTTAAGTCTAACTGACGAGCTGCTGCATTGATACGAACAATCCATAGCTCACGGAACTGACGCTTCTTCTGACGACGATCACGGTAAGCATACTGACCTGCCTTGGTAACAGCCTGGACAGCAGTACGGAAGGTACGTGAACGAGCACCGTAGTAACCCTTAGCAGCCTTTAAAACTTTCTTGTGACGAGCACGTGCAGTTACACCGCGTTTTACTCTAGCCATTTGTCAAATCCTCCAATTAAGCGTATGGTAACTGACGAGCGATTGCACGTAAGTTACAGGTCTTTACACAGGTCATGCTACGTAGCTGACGCTTACGCTTGCTTGACTTCTTGGTAAGGATGTGACGTAAGTTCTGGTGACGGCACTTGTAGTGACCGCTACCGGTTTTCTTGAAGCGCTTTGCTACGCCTCTATCGGTCTTCATTTTGACCTTGACTTTTCCAGCCATTATATACTCCGCATTTTTAGCAGTTAACACACAATATAGGAGCCTGGTAAACCAGGACTTGTTACCCTATACTATTTCTTCTTAGGAGCCAACACCATAGTAGCCTGTCTACCTTCAACACGTGAAGCAGACTCTACTGATGCGATTCCTCTTTCAACGCATAGATCATTCTCTACACGCTTGAGAACATCTAAACCTAAGGACTGATGTGCCATTTCGCGACCGCGATAGCGCAGAGTTACCTTAGCCTTATTGCCCTCCTCTAGGAAGCGAATTAGGTTGCGTAGTTTAACCTGATAATCCGCTTCATCTGTTCCAGGACGGAATTTGATTTCCTTAACCTGAACAACCTTTTGCTTCTTACTCTTCTGATCTTTACTCTTCTGATAAAGATACTTACCATACTCAATTAGCTTGCAAACTGGTGGCTCTGCATTAGGACTAATTTCAACTAAATCAATCCCCTGCTCTCTTGCCATGTTGATAGCTTCAGCAGTTGGCATTACACCAACTAACTCGTTATCAGCGTCTAAAACACGAACCTCTTTACATCTAATATCGTTGTTAATCCGGTTCTTAGGCATTGCCTTGCCGGTCTTTCTGCTGTTGTTTATAGTAAGTACTCCTAAAAAAAAGTAAACGGCGTTATGCCAGAAAACGCATTTTCATGCGTTTTCTAATCTCCAAAGGATAAGAAGAACTAATCCTTTTTCTCTGCCTCTGCACGGGCTTTTTCAATAGCTACGTCTGCATCAGGCATATTTTTGCGCTGTATGATATCTGATTTTATTAATTTAATCAAGTCATCAACGCTCATTGTTCCCAAATCTGCACCCTTTCTGGTACGTACTGCAACTTTACCCTGTTCAGCTTCTCTTGCACCACATACAACAAGATAAGGAATGTGCATCAAGGTATGCTCTCTGATCTTAAAGCCAATCTTATCGCTTCTTAAGTCAGTTCTTGCACGAAGCCCCTGCTCATCCAACTTCTCGAACACGCTCTTAGCATAGTCTGCCTGATCATCAGTTAAAGACATTACGACTGCCTGAACTGGAGATAACCATGTAGGGAAGGAGCCAGCATATTCTTCTGTCAGAATACCAATGAAACGTTCTAATGAACCTAACATTGCACGGTGGATCATAACAGGTACGTGCTCCTGGTTATCCTCACCGATGTATGCTGCACCTAAACGTCCTGGTAAAGAGAAGTCTAACTGAACGGTACCACACTGCCATTCTCTGTCTAAAGAATCATGCAGAGTGAACTCGATCTTAGGACCATAGAATGCACCTTCGCCAGGCTGTAGTTCATACTCAAGACCGTTTGCCTCTAAAGCCTTCATCAGGTCCTGTTCTGCTCTATCCCAGATCTCATCTGAACCGATTCTCTTCTCTGGACGTGTAGATAACTTGATATCAACGTTGTGGAAATTAAATACGTCGTATACATCGTAAACCATCTTGATACAGTCTGATACTACATCAAGGATCTGGCTGTCGGTACAGAAGATATGACCATCATCCTGCTCGAAGCCTCTTACACGAAGAAGACCATGTAATGAACCTGATGGCTCGTTACGGTGATCCTTACCAAATTCAGCCATTCTGATTGGAAGATCACGATATGATCTTGTACGTGAATTAAAGATCTGAATTGCACCAGGGCAGTTCATTGGCTTAATCGCATAATCGCGATTTTCTGACTTGGTTGTAAACATGTTCTCAGCATATTTCTCCCAGTGGCCAGATCTTTCCCAAAGTACTCTATCCATAATCTGAGGAGTGTTAACCTCTATGTAGTGGTACTTGTGTAACATTTCACGCATGAAGTTTTCAACAACACGGTAAATTGTCCAGCCGTCATTGTGCCAGAAAACTAAACCAGGTGCTTCCTGCTGGAAATGGAATAAATCAAGTTTCTTACCAAGAACACGATGGTCACGTTTTGCAGCTTCTTCTCTGCGCTTTAAGAATACCTTTAATTCATCCTTTGAAGCAAAACAGCAGCCATAAATACGCTGAAGCATCTTGTTCTTTGAATCACCTCGCCAGTAAGCACCAGCAAAGTGTGTTAATTTGAAATTCTGACAGAAACCCATGTGAGGAACGTGAGGGCCACGGCACATATCGGTATATTCATTGTGGTGATACAGGCCGATTGACTTATCGTTTCTATCAATGTTCTCTTCTAGAATGAGTTTCTTGTATGGCTCATTACGCTCTGTAAAGGTGTCATAAGCCTTCTGCCAGTCAGCAACTTCCTTTACAACCTGATAGTCAGTCTTTGCAAGCTCATGCATTCTTTTGTCTAAAGCTTCAAGATCTTCTGCTGTAAGCTTGTGGTCAATATCAACGTCATAATAAAAACCATTGTCAATGACAGGACCAATAGCCATCTGAGTTGAAGGCCATAGCTGCTTGATTGCATGACCTAAAAGATGAGCGCATGAATGACGAATGATTTCAATACCCTCTTTATCCTTTGGGGTAATGATTGATACTTCAGCATCATTCTCAATTAAATCGCAAGCATCGTGTAACTCACCGTTGATTTTACCTGCAACGCAGTTACGAGCTAAACCTGCACCAATTGACTGAGCTAATTCGAATATAGAAATTGGCTTATCAAACTCTTTGATATCGCCGTTTGGAAGTGTGATTTTTGGCATTTTCTAAACCTCGATGCATACTCTGCATCTCAAGGCTCCATAATTAAAGTAAAAAAATATTGAAAGTGAACCTTGTATTACAACTCAAGTTATAAACTTTCAACGAACTGTGAGATTATACGCCTTTTTTAACTGTTCTGAATATAAAGGGAAGTAAAAAAACATTTTTTTGTTTCTACCGATAGAAAGGATACTCTGCTTTTAACTTTACAGGATATGTTTTGTTTTCAAACAAATTTCAAATAACTGATATTTTTTATGATACTTTTTTTACCAAATTATGCCGAAAGGACCTTGGCTTCAACCATGGGGAGCTGTCAATTTTCATTAGAATAATCATACGTTGAAGCTAAGAGAACAAAAAAAGTATTCCTTCTATTATTTGTACAAACATGATGGTTTTTATCTTTTTGTTATAAAATAATTGACTTTAATATTGAAATATAACAATTATTTTGTATAATAAATTCACTTTGCGACCTTAGCTCAGTTTGGTTAGAGCATCACCTTGACATGGTGGGGGTCGGTGGTTCGAGTCCACTAGGTCGCACCATCTGAGAAGGCAACCAGTTGGTTGCTTTTTTTTGTATCCATTTATTGTTTTCTAGTTTTCTCTTTATAATCCGTATAATCTTTAAAAACGAAAATTCGTTATTATTCTGATTTTTTCTAAAAATTACGCTCTGCACAATATAAATATTTAATTACTTTTCTCCTTAACATGACATTATTCCCCCAAATGCACGTATTTTTGGGAGAATAATTTATTATTTTGGGAGAATTCTTAAGATGATAACCTTCGATTTCACTTAACAAGCTAAATGAAGCTAAATAGAATGCTACAGACATCAAAACATCTACCTATACTCTTGGTAAGGCTCCTGAGAACCTTACTTCTAACCAGGCAGCCAGACTTGAAATGATTGCTGATACCAATCCAAGACTGTTCCGAGGCTACAAGTTAAAAGAACAACTAAGACTTGCTTTAAAGTATCCTGACTTAGAAGAAACTAAAGATGAGCATAAATCTTTCTTTTGGAGAGCCACTCACAGCAGAATTCAAGTTTTCAAAGAGCTTGCCTATAAAATTAGGCGACATGAGAAGCATATTCTCAATACAATAGAGACTCAACTGAACAATGCCAAAGTTGAGTCTATAAACGACAAGATTAAGTTGTTTTTACGTAAAGCTTATGGCTGTAGAAACATCCAAAATATGCTCGATATGATCTAGCTTGGATGTTCAAAAATTATAATTCCAACTTCCTAATCGAGGTGGTAAGTGGCTTAGATTAAGGCTCTAACCGTGTTCTGCTTTCATTATTTACCTATAAATATGCACGAAGAGCCTTTTTTTTATTAGCAAAGGTTTATTTGTGTAAATAATTCATCATTGCAAATCAAGAATTTCTTTTTCTGTAAAAGTTTTACATTTTTGCGCTTAACGAAAATTCCATAAAATAACTCTAAAAATAATAATAAATGCTCTAATTCGTTGGTACATAAGGTTTTTAATACTTTTTACAGACAAGTAAAATTATTTTGACGTAATACTCATTTTTTAAACAAAAACTTTCATAATTTGACCAAATATACACTATCTGACATTTTAGTTTACTATTTTTGACTATCTCAAAAATTACTTTTTTCAAAAAAATTTCTTCAGCTAACTTAATGTATCAAAAGGCTTATTTATGCTGTCTAATTGCAAATTCGCTAATTTTGCAAATAAAAATGTTGACGTATATCACAATTTTGTTTAATGTGATATTCATCATATTCACCTTTATGTGCTTTTTAGTGTGCACATTTTTAAATTTATAAATTACAACTAACACATCGATGTTAATCGAGGTATTTATGAACTTTATAAATCTAGCATCAATAAAATCAAAGCTTATTACCAGCTATGTAGTTATTGTTTTAATGACTGTTTTTCTTGCATTCATTGCAATTACAAGCATGAACAATTCTCAGGGAATTGCTGTTGAAAAAATCGAACAGCTAAACCAGCGATACGAGAGAACCAGATTATCAACAAATGCTATGAACAAATTCAATGACGCAGTTAGAAAAATAGCTACAAATTCTCAAAGAAGAGGCTCTAATACTGATATACCTTCTCTTTTAGAAGAGCTCAAGATGCGTGTTGACAAGCTGCAGACAACAAGATTTCCAGTTGAAATTGGAGCTATTAAAAAGAGTACAAAAGACTATATAGACATTTTCAACAACGTTTTTATGCCAGCTGTTCAGGAAGGTGACTACACTCTTGCAAACTCTGTATATGTTTCAAATCTTAGCTACTACTATTCTGACTTTTTAGAAAATATGGCTGAAGTTAACGCAAAGCAGTTAAATGAAACAAAAACAGCAATGCAGTCTCTTCAGAAAAACACAACAGCTCTAATCATTATCGGCTGTGCTGCGATCGAAGCTATAATTGCTGTAATTATGGCACTTAGAATTCCTTTGGTAATTGTTCAGGCAATCAAGAACATTGGTAAGAGCATCAACGTATTTGCAAATGGAAACCTGGTTGAGAAGATCAGTACCGACAGAAAGGATGAGTTTAATCCACTAGCATTGGATCTTGAAGGAATGAGACACAGTCTGCATAAAGATATGTTCAAGGTTGTTGATGTTTCAAACAAGCTTGGCAAGGTTATCGATGAGCTGTCAGACACTTCAGAAAAAATTAACGCTACTGCCGAAGAAAACCAGAAGAGAGCCTTAACTGTTGCTGCAGCCTCTGAAGAAATGGTTCTTACAACAAGCGATATTGCAAAGAACTGTGAAAACGCAACTGTTGCAGCGCAGGAATCAGCAGCATCAACAACTGATGGCGTAAACAAGGTTCAGACTATCATTGACAAGATTGCAAATCAGGTCAAGAAGTCAAAAGAAGATGCTGTTCTTGTTCAGAATCTGTCAGTTCAGGTTCAGAAGATTGAAAGCATTGTTAACACAATTGATGACATTGCATCGCAGACTAACCTGTTAGCTTTAAATGCTGCAATTGAGGCAGCTCGTGCAGGTGAAGCAGGTAAAGGCTTTGCTGTTGTAGCTGATGAAGTTCGTGCTTTAGCATCAAGAACAACAGCATCTACAAACGAAATCACAGCTATGGTTTCAAAGATCCAGACAGATGCGTCTGTTGCAGATTCTGCAATCCAGGAATCAGTAGTTGTAATGGATGAACTTTCAGAGGAAAGTTCACAGGTTGAATCTATCCTTGGCAATCTGACTGCTATGGTTAATACTGTATCAGAGCAGATCACTCAGATTGCTACAGCTGCAGAACAGCAAACTGTTGCAACTCAGGAGATTTCAACAAACATGAAATCAATTACAGATGGCTCCAAGGAACTTTCAAATACTATCAATTTCGTTAACAGCGAAATCAAGGACTCAAACGATCAGGTTGTAACCTTGATGAATATGGTAAGCAAGTTTACTGTTTAAAAATCGTTAATACTCAAAATCAGACTAGTCCATTAACTTTTGTTAATGGACTTTTTTATCTAGAACTCAATACACTCTTTTTGAGCAGGTACAAAAAGATTGGTAAGCGACTCAAGTTTTCCATAGGCTCTTAAACTGTCTGCACTTACTGTTGCATGTGATACACAGTCAAGATGTGTAGCAACTATACTGATATTCTTAACATATCTGCATAGTACTCTAACATCATCAAGCCCCATCATTATGCTGTGAGATGGACACATCTGAGCACATGCTGCATTTACTGCTATAACGTATGGTCTGAATTTTTCAATTGCTTCAAAAACTCTTTCATATAGGATTGTATCTCCAGTAAGATAAAAAGCTCCTTTTTCCTTTTGGGATTCAAGCACAAAACCATGTGCAGTGCCATCAATACCTTTATCCTTGAAAATCTTATGGACAACTGGATCGCCATCTCCATGTTCACAGTCTGTTACGCTGATTTTTATATCTTTGAATGTTACTCCCCCCTGTGCATTTATAACTGTTTTAAATCCTATATCATTCATGAACCAGGCATCTTTACTGTTTGACACTATTACAGGAATATCCTTTGGAATAAGCTGTTTTGCTGCCTCATCAAAATGGTCAAAATGTAGATGTGTCACTAAAAGAGCATCAACATTAAAAAGCTCGTCTACAGGACAAGGCAGCTCCGTTGTTGGATTTCCTTTTGCACAG
This sequence comes from Succinivibrio faecicola, assembly GCF_019448115.1. GTDB lineage: Bacteria > Pseudomonadota > Gammaproteobacteria > Enterobacterales > Succinivibrionaceae > Succinivibrio > Succinivibrio faecicola. The sequence continues at coordinate 41,178 of NZ_JAGFNY010000002.1, forward strand.
TTTATTGTTGTTGGTACATCAGGATAAGAAAACTTCTTTGCAAGCATAGGATCAACTAAGAATCTTACTCCTGCATAGGTTACAATGCTCGTTGCACCTCTTATCTGTTCAAATTTCATAACATATCTCCATAATTGTTGAACCGACTGTAGCTGAAGTATAAAATCTACAGTAACTGTAGAGACAAGGACTTTTTTATGAAGATCGGTGAACTTTCAAAACTTACAGGTTTTCCTGTAACTACAATACGATTTTTTGAAGAAAAAAATCTTATCACGCCAGTAAACAGATCACTTAGTGGCCAAAGAATATATGATGAAAAAAGCGTTGAGAGATTACAGTTTATTAAAGCTGCCAGAAACAGCGGAATGCATTTGTCATGCATTTCAAGGATCGTAGACTATGAAAACAAGAAAATAACCGACAATGACGATCTAGAAAAAAGAATTGAATCTATTCTTTATGAATGCGAAGTAAGAAAACAGCAGATGCAGCTTCTTGAAAAGAAGCTTAATGATGTACTCTGTAATATCAGAAAAGACAAAAAACAGTCTAATTCATTAAACAGAATCTATAAAGCATTCAACAAAGATAAATAAGTTATCAAGGAAAGCACTTGAGTGTATTCAAAGTGCTTATATGAACAGTAGGAATATTGAGATTACAAAAAATGTCATCCAGCAGATAAATGGGAGATCGCTGTATCCTTTAAGCTTTTCACCACAGTTTTCAGAAATATAAGCAGCTATCAATGCCGCAACTGCATTAAAAGCAATCATATACAATATCTGACCAATACCAGGCATATACTTCTCTCTTTTTAGTCAAAATAGCCAGGAGCGAGCTCCTGGCTAAACTTACTTGTCTAATCTAAAGGATATATAAGATTAGAATGTGTAGCGAGCACCGATCTGAGCTGACAGTTCGTTAGTCTCAGATGAACCGGTGTAGCTTAAGCCTGCACCAAAGGTTGCAGCACCCTTAGTAGCACTTACACTAGCACCAACGCTATAAGTTACATCATCCATAACCTCAGCATCCAGGTTCAGAGTATTCTTTTTCTTTACACCAGTAAACTGAGTTGATGATGAAACAGTCTTATCACCTGTATTGAATGTTACCTTAGCAGTAAATGCAGGCTTTACATTCCATTCGCCAGCAGTAATCTGCTTAGATAAATCAAATCCTACAGGAATTGAGAAGATATGAGCTGTATCAGCATCAGTGTATGCAACGATACCCTTTGCACTCTTAACAGCATAGCTCTCTAAGTTGAAGCTGGTATAACGAGCACCAACGAAAGGAGAAATGTCTGCAACCTGAGTGTTGAAGGTGTACTTAACATTAGCACCTGCAGTGAATACCTTCATATCAGCATCTGCATTTACAATGCCCTTGAACTCGTTCTGAGCAACTGTATAGCCAACATCTGACAGGATTGAAACACCTGATGCTAACTTAGCTGAACCGTAGATACCAAAGCCGTATGTATCAACATCGTTCTTAACGTTGTGACCTGCGCCCTTGCCATCAACATCACCTGTACCGAAGGTTGCATAAGCACCAACCTTAGAGCCTTCTGCAATACCGTAATCAGCACCGATTACTAATGATGTTAAATCAAGATCAGCACCGTAGTTTGCACCCTGAGTGCACAAATGATTTAGCTGATTTCGCTGTGAAGAAATTTTTCATAACGCTGATTTTTATGTTGTTTTGTATAATGTTTCTTGATAAATCAATACAATTCGACGGTTAAATAGATTATTTAGAATAGATAGTGTATAAATATATATTTTTTATACACTGCAAAAATTTGTGCTAGAATTATAAAAAACTCACCCATATAAGAGAGACATCATGACAAGTATTACTTCATCATTGCTACTTATGTTAGTTATTCTTCTGACAGGATTTATTGGATTTCTTGTATTTTCACTTCTAAAACAGAAGCCGGAAAAAACTGAAGCTGAGGTTGAAAAGGCAAGCCTCTATTCAACTTTAGAAGGAATTGAAAAAAGCCGTACAGATTTACAATCAAAGATAGCTATTCTTGAAGAACAGCTTGTTTTTGCACAAAATGAAAAATTACAGCTGGTATCTGATTTGAATGTTCAAAAGAATACTTGTCTTAATTATGAAAATGAACTGACTGAGCTTAAAAAACTCAATCAGGAACTTGATAGTCAGAATAGAGAGCTAATTGCAAAGAATTCTAATCTATCTGCAAAAATCAACACATCTGAACAGCTTTTTGATGAGCAGCAAAAACGTTTTGATACCTCATATAAGGAATTACAAGAACAGCTCAAAGTAATGGGACATGAGCTAGTTAAAAACGCATCAGAGGATTTGAACAAAAACTCAAATCAGACATTATCAACCGTTGTTAATCCTTTAAAAGAAGAATTAACCAATTTCAAGAAGCTTTTAAATGACAGTCAGGAAACCACTGCAAAACGTCATGGAGAACTTCAAAAGGAAATTGAGCTTTTAGAAAAGAGTCATTCTACTCTATCTAAGCAGGCTGAGGATTTGACAAAGGCTTTAAGACAGGGTGGTAAATCCCAGGGTATGTGGGGAGAGCTTCAGCTTGAAAGAGTTTTAGACAGTGCAGGTTTAGTAAAAGGAATTGAGTATCAAAGAGAAGTTGCAGGATTTAATGCTTCAGGTGATCGTGGCAGACCTGATGCTGTAGTATTTCTTCCTGAGAAAAAATGCATCATAATCGATGCAAAATGCTCTATTACTGCATATATTGATTACATAAATGCATCAGATGATGCCCAAAGAAGCTCAGCCTTAAAAGATCACTGCCAGTCAATTAGAAAGCACCTTGATGAACTAATTAAAAAAGACTACAGCTCATATGAGCAAATGAATTCACCAAGTTTTGTATTCATGTTCGTTCCTGTAGATGATGCTCTATCTGTAGCACTACGTGACGATCCTACAATGTATGACAAGGCTGCAAAGAGCAAGATTTATCTTGTATCACCTTCATCTTTGATGCCATCATTGAGAGTCGTTTCAAATCTCTGGATCCTATCAGAACAGACTGAACATATGAAAGATCTTGCAAAACTTGCTCAGAGAATTATCTCTAAATTCTCTAATATTGAGTCTTCTCTTGATGATGCAATAAAGGCTGGCAACAAGTTCCAGAGTGCAATGCAGGAAGTAGATGCAAGACTTAGAAATGGCAAGGACAACTTAAAGACTATGCTTTCAAGATTTGATGCAAACTCAACTAGAAAATTCAAAGAGCTTGAAGGTGTTACTATAGATGCATCAACAAAAGATCAGCTAACTGTAGTGGATTAAGATCTTTTCAATCTTTTCACGGAAAGACAAACGGATCATATATTCTATGATCCGTTTTTTTAACTAAAAATGGTGCTGCGTTTATTGCACCTGTTATCCGCGCATATAGTGAGTACCCTTAGCAATGCCAAGAACGCCTGAGCGTACAACCTCAACAACCTCTGCAAGCTTGCACAGAGTCTGAATAAAGTTATCAGTCTGCTCTGAGGTACCTACATACTGAAGAGTGAAGATCTCTGCATTGACATCAATGATTTCTGCTTTAAAGATATCAGCAAGACTTTTTACCTCATCTCTTACATTTCTGTTGGGAGTTGATACCTTTACAAGGATCATTTCGCGCTCAATTCCACCTTCAGTTTCTTCTTCAAGGGCAGATACTCTGTACACACATACAAGCTTGTGAAGCTGCTTTGTGATCTGCTCTGCCTCATCAGCATCACCTGTTGTTAAAATAGTACAGCGGGACAAGGTAGGATCGTCAGTTGGAGCAACTGTTAAACTGTCAATGTTGTATCCACGCTGAGAAAACAGACCTACAACACGTGAAAGAGCACCAGCCTCATTCTCTAATAAAATTGAAATAACGCGTCTCATTAGCACTCCTCCTCATTTAACATCATATCAACCATTGATCCGTTTGCTCTCTGCCAAGGCATAACCTTAGTATTGATATCTGTAATAACATCAACCAGAGTAAATTCATCTGAAAGCAGAACTTCCTTAATTGTGCTCTCAAGATCTTCACGTTTGGAAATTCTGATACCCTTGAATCCATAAGCCTGAGCAAGCATTACAAAATCAGGATTTCCATCAAGATTGGTTGCACTGTAGCGTCTGTCATAGAATACAGTCTGGAACTGACGAACCATTCCAAGTACTGAATTGTCAAGGATAAATACCTTAACTGGCAGATTATACTTACGGCATACAGCAAGCTCCTGCATATTCATCTGGAATGAACCGTCACCTGAAATACAGATTACCTTTGCATCAGGAAGAGCAAACTGAGCACCGATTGCAGCTGGGAAACCAAGTCCCATTGTTCCAAGACCACCAGATGTCAAAAAGTGTCTTGGAGTTTCAAACTTGAAATACTGAGCTGTGAACATCTGATGCTGACCAACATCAGTTGTAACATATGGATCAAGATTCAGCTCATGAGAAAGTTTTGAAATGCATTCAATAACTTCCTGAGGTCTTATTACATCCTCAGGCTTCTTATATGAAAGACATTTCTTTGCTCTGTACTCTTCAATCTGAGTCCACCAGGCATACAGTGCTGGATTTACCTTTGCATCTAGCTCGTTGAGAGCCTGAATAACCTGATTTAATACGGTCTTTGCGTCACCTACGATAGGTACATGAGCCTGAACTGTTTTTGAAATGGAAGCAGGATCAACATCAATATGAATAATAGTAGCTTCTGGACAGAATTTTGAAACCTTGTTGGTTGCTCTATCAGCAAATCTAGTACCAACTGCAAAAATCACATCTGAATGATGCAGTGCCTCATTTGCCTCATAAAGACCATGCATACCAAGCATACCAAGATACTGACTGTCAGAGCATGGATAACCGCTGATACCCATAAGTGTACTAGCTACAGGCAGATTCAGTTTCTTTGCAATGGTCATTATCTCCTGTGTAGCATTGCCCTGTACAACACCGCCACCGATAAGCATTACAGGCTTTTTAGCATCGCAAAGTAACTTTGCAGCTCTCTTAACCTGACCTTTATGACCAAATACTGTTGGATTATATGAACGGATAGAAACGTCAGATGTTGGATCATAATCAAAGAAATATGAACGGTTCTGACAATCCTTTGGAATATCGACTACAACAGGACCTTTTCTGCCTGTTGATGCAATATAGAAAGCCTTTCTTAAATTCTTTGCAATATCCTCAGGCTTCTTACATAAGAAACTGTACTTAACAACAGGACGTGTAACGCCCATGGTATCAACTTCCTGGAAAGCATCTGTACCAATTAATGAGGTACTGACCTGACCTGTAATAAGAACAAGAGGAATTGAATCACCATATGCAGTTGCAAGTGCTGTAACGGTATTTGTAGCACCAGGACCTGATGTTACGATGGCAAAGCCAACCTCACCTGTAGCTCTTGCATAACCATCTGCCATATGAACAGCACCCTGTTCATGTCTAGCTAGTGTATGAGTGATCTTTTCTGAATCAAGTAATTCGTTATATATATCTGTAACAGCAGCTCCTGGATATCCGAAGATCCTTGTAACGCCCAGATCTTCAAGTACTCTTACTACCTGCTGTGCACCATTTAGCTGTTCCATATTTCAATTCTCTTTTTAAACTGTCTGTATTTTACACTATTAGATATTTATTTTTCAGTTATTCTTACTTTTCCTAGTACATCATCACGAGTAGCAATAAAAGGTGTTAACGCGATCCTGTTTTCCTTAAAAACATTGAGTAGATCTTCTGCTGAGTGATGTTTTCTATAATTAAGTTCAAAAGGCTTTAAAGGTATCAGCTGATACAGTTTCACGACTTTATCTTCAAGCTTTATCTGCTGATAATCATCATTAAAGTCACCAAGAGCACTTAACATAACCGCATTAAAGGAAGTATGTGCACTAAAACCATTTTCCTTTTCAAGATAATAACCAAAGCCTACATACTCTTTTCTGACAGCAAGGTATTTTAAAACCTCAATCATCATGAATATTTCAAAATTTCCAGTATGCTCTGGATTGAATCTGTACTCTTTTGGAAGAGGTAACATAACCTCATAATACTCAGAAAAACTTTCTGTTTTCTGCTCTATATTGGACATTCCTACAGAGATTATGATGTTATAGTCATGTTTCTGATCGGGACCTATATGATAAAGCTCAATATTGTCAAAAGAGCAAAGTTTTGCAGGATTTCCAAAATAGGATGTTATCTTTTCAAGCAGCTGAGTTTTATGCTTGTCATCAAGTGGCTTATGATCTTTTAAAGCTACAGTATTCTTGGTATTTTCTAAAAGAGTGTTTATCTTGAAGAAAAGATCTGAATCACTGATGTCTACAAGTTTTAATGCCTTTTCAAAACGGATAAGAGCATCTTCGAACAGATCTTGTTTATAAAGAATGTAGCCTTCATAAAAATGCCATTTTGGCTCGTTGTAACATGAAGTTGAAATCTTGTTTAAGATAACAAGAGCCTTTTCATATAGAGAATATGGATCAGATGCCTTTGATGCGGCATTTATATAGGCTCTTACAAGTTCAAGACACAGAGAATCGTCAAGATTTGAATTCTCTAATAATTTAATGACATCAAATATTCTGTTTTCTTTATATAAATTCTCAATTGTATCTAAAATAGCTTTTTTCTGCTCTTTATACTCGTCTATGTTCATTTTTTCTACCACTAAAACTAAAAAGCCCCGCTATTTTGCGAGGCTTGTTGAATCATTACAGCTTATGAATGCAGTGACTGCTCGCCTCTGAATATTCCACACACACCTGAACGCACGGTCTCCACGACCTCAGCCTGCTCTTTGACAGCCTTTAAGAAGCGATCGACCTCAAATGAGGTATCCACATACTGCAGAATATATAGTTCTGGAGTTATATCTACAATCTGAGCCTTGAATATATCGCAAAGAGTCTTGATTTCCTCTCTCTGGGTATGACCGATTGCCTGAACCTTAACAAATAAGATCTCTCTTGAAACTATATTTGAAGAGTCATCCTGTTTGCTAGATACCTTGATAACATTGACAAGCTTGTGAAGCTGTTTTGTAATACGCTCAACAATAGCTTCATCACCATCTGTCAGAATAGTGATTCTAGAAAGAGCAGCGTCTTCAGTTGGAGCTGCTGTGATGTTCTCAATGCTGTAGCCTCTTTGTGAGAAAAGGCCTACAACTCTTGATAATGCACCAACCTCGTTTTCAAGAAGAATAGAAATAATCTGTCTCATTTACTATTCCTCGCTTAAGAACATATCTGACATGCTGCCACCAGATTGCTGCATTGGAAGAACTTTTGCATCAGTGTTACACAGAATATCAACAATAACAAGTTTGTCTTTCATTGAAATAGCTTTCTTTACAGCATCATCAAGCTCTGAAGGCTTCTCTACTCTGATACCCTCATGACCATATGCTTTTGCAAGAGCAATGAAATCTGGATTTGAGTTAAGATTTGTTGAGCTGATATGTCCTTTATAGAACATTCTCTGCCACTGACGAACCATTCCTAAGGTATGATTATCAAGAATAAAGATCTTAACAGGGATACCATACTCTAAACAGGTTGAAAGCTCCTGAATATTCATCTGGAAAGAGCCGTCACCTGTAAACAGACATACCTGTGCATCAGGACAGCCTATCTTTGCACCTATTGCTGCAGGGAAACCATAACCCATGGTTCCAAGACCACCTGAGGTCAAGAAATGACGTGGCTCATCAAACTTGTAATATAAAGCTGTAAACATCTGATGCTGACCAACGTCAGTTGCAATAATTGCCTTTCCGTCTGTTGTTCTGTAAACAGACTCGATGATCTCCTGTGGCTGAATCATATTCTCATCATGACGGTAGTTCAGACAGTCAATATGTCTGAATTTCTCAATTTCTGTCCACCATGATTTCATAGCCTCAGTATTTTCTTTAAGATCAAACTCATTGAAAGCATCGATAAACTGATTTAAAACAATCTTTGCATCACCTACGATTGGAAGATCCGCGTTAACAGTCTTTGAAATTGAAGCAGGATCGATATCGATATGAACAATCTTTGCAGCAGGACAGAATTTAGCAAGATTGTTAGTTACACGATCATCAAAACGACAGCCGACAGCAAAAACCAAATCAGCCTTGTCCATGGCATTGTTTGCCTCATAGGTACCATGCATACCCAGCATGCCAAGGAACTGTCTGTCTGTTGATGGATATACACCAAGTCCCATAAGAGTTGAGGTTACAGGTATATTAAAGCGTTTGGCAATTGCTCTTACCTCATCTTTAGCGCCTGATAACTGAGCACCACCACCAACGAGCATAATAGGATGGCTTGCCTCAGCAATCATTCTTGCAGCTCTCTTTACCTGCCCTTTATGACCCTGAGTTGTTGGATTATAAGCTCTCATCTTAACCTCACCTTCTGGCTCTGGATACTCAAAGCGCATTGATGGGCGAACACAGTCCTTTGGAATATCAACAACAACAGGTCCTGGTCGACCGGTTGATGCAAGATAGAAAGCCTGTCTTATGTACTTTGGAATATCAAGTGCACACTGGCATAGGTAAGAGTGCTTAACGATAGGTCTTGTGATACCTACAGTGTCAACCTCCTGGAATGCATCAGAACCGATAAGTGGAGTTCCAACCTGGCCAGTAAGAATAACCATTGGGATAGAATCCATATATGCAGTTGCAATAGAAGTAACAGTATTTGTTGCACCTGGACCTGATGTTACAAGACATACACCAACCTTACCGGTTGCTCTTGCATAACCATCTGCAGCATGTGCCACACCCTGCTCATGACGTCCTAGAATGTGCTTAATCTTTTTAGACTCCAGCAGTGCATCATAAATATCAAGCACGGCACCGCCTGGATATCCAAATAAACTTTCTACACCTAAATCTTCTAGTGTACGCACAACCATCTGTGCGCCTGACATCATTGTCATGAACTTCTCCTTGAACTATCTTCTTGGTGTTTTTGGCCAAAATCTGTTAGGTACATCCTGTACCCATTTTTCATATTCGTCTTTAAAATCTTTATGTAATCTTTTCTCGTCAACTAATATTGCATACAGATAACTTATAACGAGAAACAAGAATGGAAATAGCAATGTTATAAATGAATTTATAGCACAACTCAAGCCTAAATAAAATAGGATAATTCCCATATGCATGGGATTTCTGCACATTGCATAAGGTCCTGTTGTAACCAGTTTTTCTGTTTTTCGTGTAAATTCAATACCAAAAAGTTCAACAGCTCCACCTCTACCTTCCTTTAAAAGAAGATAATTTGACCATATCACAAAAAACAGTCCTGAAGCTGAACACAATGATGAAAACACAAATGTCAGTGAATTTACCGGCATGAAATCATATACAAAAAGCTCACCTGTATATACCATTGCAACTGGTACCATTACAAACAGTATGAGTGAGCCTATGGTATATGAGAGGATGTTTCTAATCATCTGATAACACTTCTTGTAAAAGGTCATCTAAGACAAACAGTGGATGAACAGCCTCTTTACCTTCCATTCTATGAACCTGAGATCTGCAGCTAAAGCCAGTGATTAGACAGTGGTCAAAATCACGCTTAGCAATCTGTCCTTTCCAGTTCTTGTTATAAACTGCATATGTTTCATCCTGATTCTTTGCAATATGACCGAATAGACCAGCCATACCACAGCAGGCAACATTTACTGGAATTAGATTTAAAGAGAATCTGTTCATAATGTTCTGCCACATAACAGGAGCAGGTGTTACAAGAGCTCTTTCTGTGCAGTGTGTAAACAGATAATATGGATCACTAAATGCTGATGTTGCAGCAACAGCCTTTACTTTGCTTTCAATCTTTTCAAAGTTATCAGCAAACTTCTTTGTTGCCATTATCTGAGTTAACCACTCTTCTGGCAGAAGAACGTTAAAATCGCCTCTTGCATCGCCTAGTAACTGTGTATACTCATCACGATAGCAGATGGTTAAAGCAGGATCATAACCGACTAATGCCTTCTTTGTCTTTGCAATCGCATCAAGTCTTGCAGCCTGTTTTGCTGCAAAATGAACAAAGCTTCTTCTCTGACCTCTGATGATCTTAATCTTTCCGTTTACATAAGGACGCAGGAAAGATACCCTGTAGCCTAATGCTCTTATCACATTAGCCATCTGAATCAGACCATGAGCCTCATAGCAGACAGTGAAAGGATCGGTAACGATAATCACATCATCATCGCTGGCCTTTGCCTTTGATGCTGTAAGAATATTAAAACCGTTTAATCTGCATTCTTCCTTGAAGGTAACCTCGCTGAATAATGGAATATCAACGAATCCGAATACCTTTTTGAATATGCCTTTTACAAGAGAGTTCTTTAAAATGACATTTGACAGCTTAGGGAATTTTGACATTATTGGCAGAGTGAACTCTGCATTTAGTATCAGAATATCCATAAGTGGTCTTAAATATCTGCTGTAATATAAAGACAGGAATCTTGAGTTCATGTCAGCTGCATTTACGTGAGCTGGACATATGCTCTTACATGATTTACATGAAAGACATGTTGAAATATTCTCAAGATATTCTGTTGAAAAATCTTTGCCTCTTGAGTGAATTGTATTAAACACTCTTCTTAAGAAAGTAAGAGGATTTGGCAGTGAGGTCATTATTGAAACTTCCTCAGTTGCAATATTCACACCTCTGTCAGACATAAGTCTCATCCACTCACGCATAAGTTCTGAGTAGCCTTTTGGTGAACGGATATGATTCTTTGTATAACGATAGCTTGGGCACATCAGTGCACTTGTCTGATAGCTAAAGCACTGACCGTTACCATTACAGCTTACTGCCCCCTTAAATGCATTTCTTACTGTCTTTGGAACTGTTCTATCAAGATCGCCTCTCATCAGAGAATCAATTTTTACAAGCTCATCTGTACCATTTGATGCAGGAACACAGATCTTGCCTGGATTGAAAATATTCTGAGGATCGAATGCTTCCTTTACTGTTCTTGCAGCACCATACAGTGACTTGAAGAATTTCTCTCCATAAACAGAACGGTAGCCACGTCCATGCTCCCCCCACATCTGACCTTGGTATTTTGAAACAAGTTCAACAACACCATCTGAAATCTTTACTAGCTTCTCTCTATCCTCATCTGTTGTCAGATCAAGAGCAGGTCTTACGTGCATTAGGCCTGTATCAACGTGACCGAACATACCATAGGTCACATTCATAGAATCAAGAAGTTCACGGAACTCCTTAATATAATCAGCAAGATTTCTTGGAGGAACTACAGTATCTTCTGTAAAGGCAACAAGTTTCTTGTCACCTGCAGCAGCACCTAGTAAACCTACAGCCTTCTTACGCATTCCGTATATAGCAGCAACAGCCTTTTCCGTTACTGCAAGCTGAGCCCCTAGAATACCGTTTTCAAATGTTTTGGCTCTCTTGTTTACAATCTTGAAGATCTTATCTAGTTTAGCTTTTTCCAAAGCCTCATCATTACCGTTGAATTCAACAATATTGATTCCCTGAATATCATGACCTTCAATCTCTTGAATATATTCTTTTACGCTATCCCAGACAGTATCTTTCTTTGCAAGATTTAAAACTCGTGAATCAACGGTTTCAACAGAGAACACACCTGCATCGATAAGTTCTACTGCATGGCGAAGTGCACTGTCAAAGTTTTCATACTTTACAACCATAAGTTCTCTTACCTTTGGAATAACGGTAAGATCCAGTGTTGCACCGAGAATTACAGCTAATGTACCTTCAGCGCCACAGATGATTCTTGCAAGATTTAAAGTATCAGTCTTTGGATCATAACAGTTGTAAAGATCGTATCCTGTCATGAAACGATTAAGTTTAGGGAAGATTTCTTCAATTGTTTCTCTTTTATCTTTAACAATTGAATATACAGTTCTGTAAATTGAACCTAAAAAGTCATCTCTATTTAATTCATGCTTTAACTTATCGCCACTTACAGGACCTAGTGTTGCCTTTGTACCGTCTTTTAAAACTACAGTTACATCCTTGATATGACATGATGTTCTGCCATAGCGAAGAGATCCCTGACCTGCAGCATCGTTTGAAATCATGCCTGACAGACATGCTCTTGAAGAGGTTGAAAGCTCAGGAGAGAAGAAGAGACCATATGGCTTTAAAAATTCATTTAACTCATCTTTGATTACACCAGCTTGAGCATAGATTTCTCTTTTATCTGCATCAAAAGCAGATGTAGATTTCATATATCTTGAACAGTCAATGGTAATACCACTGTTTAATGACTGACCGTTTGTACCGGTACCACCGCCTCTAGGAGTAAAAATCAGTTTTTCATATAAAGACTGATTTCTAAGTTTCATTGCAATGACAACATCATCATCGTCTTTTGGGAAGATAACACCCTGAGGCATTTTCTGATAAACGGAGTTATCTGTTGCAACAAGCAATCTTGATGCATGCGCAGACTCAATATCACCTTTAAAACCTGAAGACTTTAATGCATCAAGGTATTTTTTATACATAGGCTCTATATTTGGTAAATCAGAAATATGTGGAATCATTTAAGAAATTCCTCTTAATCGGATGACAGTTACAAAATATGTATATTCTATCCAATTTTGTGATTAATAGGTCAAAATGTAGGGAACTTAAGTGAAAAAAAGTGGGGAAAATATTTTAGGATGTATAAAAACGAAAAAACCACTCATCTTTCGATAGTGGTATTGGTAGCTATGACTGGAATTGAACCAGTGACCTCAGCATTATGAGTGCCGCGCTCTAACCAACTGAGCTACATAGCCAACGTGGCTGGGGTACTAGGATTCGAACCTAGGTAATGGCGGAATCAGAATCCGCTGCCGTACCACTTGGCGATACCCCAACATAATGGATTGTCTGAACTATCATGGTGGCAGGGGTACCTGGACTCGAACCAGGGAAATGGCGGGATCAAAACCCGCTGCCTTACCACTTGGCTATACCCCTTTACAGAGTATCTAACAATTCGTGACAACGGTGCTCATTATAAGGAATAATTTTGGTATGTCAACAAAAAAAACAACAAAATTTAAAAATTTTTTACCTTATTTTTATTACTTTTTTTACAAATGCGATTTCTTTGCGATTCCATGTATTAACTTACAAAAAATTTTTTTATACCTCGTCATACTTTCTAATATTTTTTTATCTTCACTATATGCGCAGTTTTATACTTTTTATCATTGAACCACCTACCAAATAAAAGGATTACTATGAAAAAGATACTGACAATAGCAGCACTGACTCTTTCACTTTGCTTAAATGCACAGGCAAAACAGAACCTTGATTATCTGCCTACATATGAACAATGGCAGGATCATACCCACTCTCTTATGAAATTCTGGCTTCACAAAGACGCAAAAGGTGTTCCTGAAGGAAATTTCCCAACATGGCGATGTGATGATGGAACTCTTAGAAATCAGAAACATTGCAAAAATGAAAAAAATATAGAATGGATAAAGAATCGAACCGGTTACGACTATGTAAGAATGCAGGCTAGACAGACCTTTGCCTATGGTGCTCTGTTCAATCTTACAGGAGATAAGGAAGCATTAAGACTTCACAAGGCCGGAGTAAAATTCCTTATAGAAAATGCCCTGGATAAAGATGGTGGATTCCACTCTATTCTTGTAAACGGAAAACCACTAAACATTGCAAAAGACGGTATATCAGATGAACGTCTTGCAAGAACAACTCAGGATTTAAGTTATGCTCTTGTTGGTCTTGCAATGAATGCCTATCTGACTCACGATCCTGAAACTATCAGAATTATTCAGGATACAAAAAAATATATCTATGACACCTATTTTGACAATAAGCAGAATCTTATGAAGTGGTGTCTGAAAGATACTGAATTTGATAAGACAACTCAAAAAGAACTTGTTGCACTGCTAGATCAGTTAAATGCTTACATGATCCTGACATGGAGATTACTGCCTGAAGATGATAAGGTTGCATGGAGCAAAAATATAAGAAAGACTGTAAGAGCAATTAACAAGAATTTCTATAACAGAAAATATAACAGATTCTTCGGTTGCACAGACAATAATACATGCTTTGATTATTCAAAAGGCAGACATCTTGATAACGGTCATTCTGTAAAGGCATTCTGGATGGAATATCTTGCAGCATTAGGTCTTGATGATGATAAGCTTGAGCACTTTGCAAAGAAAGGCATGAAGAGCGTTTTAAGAGCTGCACTTAAGGATGATAAGAGTGGCTGGTATGAAGATCTTGCAAAAAACGATGCATCCTGGTGGGTATACGCAGAACTTGATCAGGCTGCATTAACATTAGCATTAACTGATGATTATGTCCTGTCCGATACTTTAAGACCTTGGCTTTTCAAATATACTGACAAGACCTATGGAGAATTAAAGCACTCAGGACTTAAAACACATTTCTGGAGAAATGGATTCCACAGCTGTGAACATGCTCTTATTGGAACTATTCTGTCAAACGGCATCAGATACAATTACTGTGATGAAGACAAACAGTGTAAGACTTTGAATAGAACAAAACTGTATTTTGCTCCAGTAGATATGAATGATAACAATTTCACTCCATATCTATACAGAGGCAAGATTGCTGATGTTAACAATAATGGTGATATAAAAGAAATTACATTCTCAAAGATAAAATTACCAGATGAGGTAATAGACGATTAGCCGTTAGATTTTGTATTAAGAGCGTGCAAATGCACGCTCTTTTTTTCTAATAGCTTAGCTTATCCTTGAGTGTTTCATTATAGAAAGCCTCTTCGTGTTTCTTTACAATTCTTAATAGTCCAAACTCCAGTGCTGCAATATAAAGCATGAAGAGAACTATATCCACACAAAGGCCTACAAAATTCTTTGACATGATTGCAACAACTATCATATATACACTGAACAGCAAAAATAAAATCTCTGCTATAAAAATGCTTGTATGTAGGCTTCTTACCTTTCTTTTTGCTCTTGCTCTGTAATAACCGTTTAAAACGATAATGCCAGGAAGAGCCCATACAAGACCTATGAATGCGGCTGTAAATGATGGCATTGTCGCCATTAAAAGAGCAAAAATTGATGAACTTACCAATGTAAGATATACACAAGAAACATTAAAGAAAAAACGCTCTGTTGATGAAAGAGGAGCCTTTGAATAAGGATTGAATTTGGCAGGTGAAATACCATTTGAGATGGTGGCATCATTAGAATATGGGTGATTCTGCTCTATTATCTTTGAATTATCCTTGTTTTTCATAAATTCCTCTATTTTTTTTCAAAGCCTTGCACTTTACTCAAACAATTGTAGTTTATTTTACAGTAATATTTATAAAAAAGTATTTAGGACAGCACTATGATTTACCAAAAAGAAAATATTCTTGCTATTTGTTATGACTTTGACAGAACACTAACCCCTTTTGAAATGCAGGCACAAGGTTATATTCAACAGATTAATGATGATGTTGATGAATTCTGGAAATGCGCAACCGATCTTGCCATAAAAAATGATATGGATCCTAATCTTGCATACATGTATCTGATGTTAAGCGGTGCTAAAGGTAAATTTCAGGTAAAAAGAGACAAATTAAACGAATTTGGTTCAAAAGTCGAACTTTACAAAGGTGTTGACAGTTGGTTTGACAGAATAAATACATTTGCACAAACTTTGAATATAAAGGTTGAGCATTACATCATATCCTCTGGCCTTAAGGAAATGATTGAAGGCACATCAATTGCTGATAAATTTACTGCAATTTATGCTAATTCTTTCCTTTATGATTTTAACGGCAATGCAATCTGGCCTGCACAGAACATCAATTTCACAAACAAAACACAGTTCCTTTTCAGAATATCTAAAGGAACTCTCAACGTAAACGACAACGATGTTAACCGCTATTACTCAAAGGAAGCTTTAAGGATCCCTTTTGATAATATAGTTTACATAGGTGACAGCCAGACTGATATCCCATGCATGAAGCTTGTAACATCACTTGGAGGAAACTCCATTGGAGTTTATGATCCTAAACTGAAAAACAAAGAGCGTGTTTACGAGCTTATTAAGGATAAAAGAATAAAACATTTTGCTCCTGCTGATTATTCACAGGACAGCACTCTTGAAATACTTATCAAAAAGATCCTATTAAATTCATCTACTGAATTTGATCTAAAAATGCAGTATATGAAAGATCTTGAAGAGGCTGGAGCATAATTACTATTGTAGCGAATATCAGATAATTCCTGTTAATAAGCTATAATAGTGAATAGTTTAGGAGTATAGAAATGAAATCAATCAGTAATTCTGGATCGTTTACAGATTTTTACAATAATAACAGGATCTATATCGATAAAACTGAGACTATCTATAATCTACTGATGACTCATGATAAAGTTTTTATTTCTCGTCCTCGCAGATTCGGTAAATCATTAACTCTCAATACAATTGCAACACTATTTGAAAAAGGTGTTGAACCTTACTTTAAGGATACTTGGATTCACGACAAGTGGTCAGAAGATACATATCCAGTTCTTAAAATCGATTTTCTTGGATACTCTGTGTCAGATATCGATGAGTTTAAAAGAGTATTAGTAAAAAGCATAACTGATTTTGCTACAAAATACAGTATCAGCGGATATACACAAGACAAAGAGCCATATGTTTCACTAGCAAATTTATTAGATTCATGTACAGAACTAGACAAAAGAATTGTAATTCTAATTGATGAATATGATGCTCAGTTATCTGCAAACATTAATAATCCAAATCTTTATAAAAAGTTTCATGATCTTATAAGAAGCATTTATGCAATCATTAAAATAAAAAACTCAATCAAATTTCTTGCTGTAACTGGAGTTACAAGACTAAAGGATACCACCATATTTTCTGTAGGCTCTGACATAAAGGATATTTCAAACTATACAGAATATTCTCAGCTAATCGGTTTTACTAGAGATGAGATAAAGACATTTTATAAAGACTATCTGAAACTTTCTGTTTCTTATGAAAATAAAATACCTACAGAGGATGTAACAGAATCTCAGATAGATAAGATGCTTGACAAGCTTGCTTATTATTATGATGGTTACTGCTTTGATAAAAGAGGACAAAAAAAGGTTTTTTCAACCTGGTCTGTAAACAATTTCTTTCAGGAAGTTAAAAACACCAAAGAAGTACTATTTGGAGATTACTGGTACGATAATGGTGGTATACCTTCAATTCTTGCTAACTATCTGAAATCTCATAAACTAAATGCCGTTGACTATTTTGATAAAAACAAAGTAGTAACAGTGCCTGTTGAAGTATATGCAAATCCAACTTCATTACTTGATATTGACCAGAATGTTCTAATGTGTCAGACTGGATACCTTACATTACGTTCATCTCTAACGGTAGGTGCTTTTGGAGTTAATCTTGGTATACCAAACTATGAAATTCAAAAGGCACTATCTTCTCTTTTAGCAACAAAGATTTTTGAAAGTAACACAATAATGACTCTTTCAATGGATGCAAATGATCTGTTCAATAACGGTTCAACAGATTCCATCATTGAAAGACTGAATTGTATTCTTAACTGCATCACCTATGACAATTATCCTATAACCAGTGAGTCTGCACTTGTAAATTATATAAATCTGTTTTTAACTGCTGTAGGAATACAAACAACTATTGAATGTCATACTTCAAAAGGAAGAGCTGACTTAACACTAGAACTTGCAAGCCGTAGAATTGTCTTTGAGTTCAAATATGCACAGAATCAAGCTGATGCGGTAACTAAACTTGAAGAAGCCGTAAACCAGATTAAGACACATGACTATGGCAACATTATTCCAATAAAGGAACTCATAAGAATTGCAGCTGTTTTTAATGCAGAGCCTGCAGTAAGAAGATTTTCTGAATATATGCAAGTTTAAACAACTTCATATTATCAATCAATAACCACATAATAAGAAAAGGCTGTTCAAAAACTGTACTGATAATACATTGAAGGATGTCTGTGATTTGCCTAGCATACATATTCTTTTACTTTTCTTACAGTTCACCAATATAAAATTCGATTATGGATATGAATGATTTCTTTTAGTGTTTATCAAGAGAGTAATATATCCTGTTAATAAGCTATAATAGTGAATAGTTTAGGAGTATAGAAATGAAATCAATCAGTAATTCTGGATCGTTTACAGATTTTTACAATAATAACAGGATCTATATCGATAAAACTGAGACTATCTATAATCTACTGATGACTCAGGATAAAGTTTTCATTTCTCGTCCTCGCAGATTTGGTAAATCTTTAACTTTAGATACTATTGCTACATTATTTCAATATGGTGTTGATCCTTACTTTAAAAATACTTGGATTTACGACAAGTGGACAGAAGATACATATCCAGTATTAAAGCTAAGTTTCTTAACTTTAGGTGTTGATTCTATTGAGTTATTTAACCGTAAATTAGTATCACAAATATCAATATTTGCTAAAGACAATAATGTTGATAGATACGTTGAAAGTGACGATCCTTCTTCTTGTTTATTTAACCTACTAACAGAACTTAATAAACAAGAAAGACAAATTGTAATTCTTATTGATGAATATGACTGTCAGCTTACAGCAAACATTAACAATCCAATGCTTTATGAAGAATTTAAAGCCGCTCTTAGAAATATATACGGATGTTTAAAAGATCAGTCGTCAATCAAATTTTTTGCTGCAACAGGAGTTACAAGACTAAAGGATACCACCATATTTTCTGTAGGCTCTGACATAAAGGATATTTCAAACTATACAGAATATTCTCAGCTAATCGGTTTTACTAGAGATGAGATAAAGACATTTTATAAAGACTATCTGAAACTTTCTGTTTCTTATGAAAATAAAATACCTACAGAGGATGTAACAGAATCTCAGATAGATAAGATGCTTGACAAGCTTGCTTATTATTATGATGGTTACTGCTTTGATAAAAGAGGACAAAAAAAGGTTTTTTCAACCTGGTCTGTAAACAATTTCTTTCAGGAAGTTAAAAACACCAAAGAAGTACTATTTGGAGATTACTGGTACGATAATGGTGGTATACCTTCAATTCTTGCTAACTATCTGAAATCTCATAAACTAAATGCCGTTGACTATTTTGATAAAAACAAAGTAGTAACAGTGCCTGTTGAAGTATATGCAAATCCAACTTCATTACTTGATATTGACCAGAATGTTCTAATGTGTCAGACAGGATACCTTACATTACGTTCATCTCTAACGGTAGGTGCTTTTGGAGTTAATCTTGGTATACCAAACTATGAAGTTCAAAAGGCACTATCTTCTCTTTTAGCAACAAAGATTTTTGAAAGTAACACAATAATGACTCTTTCAATGGATGCAAATGATCTGTTCAATAACGGTTCAACAGATTCCATCATTGAAAGACTGAATTGTATTCTTAACTGCATCACCTATGACAATTATCCTATAACCAGTGAGTCTGCACTTGTAAATTATATAAATCTGTTTTTAACTGCTGTAGGAATACAAACAACTATTGAATGTCATACTTCAAAAGGAAGAGCTGACTTAACACTAGAACTTGCAAGCCGTAGAATTGTCTTTGAGTTCAAATATGCACAGAATCAAGCTGATGCGGTAACTAAACTTGAAGAAGCTGTAAACCAGATTAAGACACATGACTATGGCAATATTATTCCAATAAAGGAACTCATAAGAATTGCAGCTGTTTTTAATGCAGATCCTGCAATAAGAAGATTTTCTGAATATATGCAAATATAAGCACTTTTTTTCATATTTTCTTATTTCTAAAATTTAGCTAACGGCAATAATGAGTTCTCTATCAAAATCAAAGTCAATTTCTCTACAAAATGTTGAAGATAATTCCATTATGTAAAAAATCCGATAAAAATCATGTTTTGTCATGATTATTATCAATTTCTATTGCATATTATGGAGCAATTTTTATCTAACCTATTATTTCATAAGACTTTCTAAGTATCTTCTAAGTTTTAAAGCATAAAATGAAAACCAAGTTAAGAAGATGCGTTTCTTTCTTAGCGAGTGAAAGGTTTTGATGTACTTTCATAGTGTTTTAGATAATTAGCGTTTTTGCTAATTTTGTACGAGTTCACATACCTCATCAACGCCCAGACCGATCTTGGTCTGGGATTTTTTTATCTTTTTTTCAATAATTCAACCCCATTCTCAATCTAGAAAAATATTTTACTAAGCAAAGCTAAATTCCTAACTTTGAAAAAAGTATAAATATTTATCCTTACAAACCTGACAGGTCATCTAAACTAGATACCAAAGAAGATATTTTCATATAGTTATAAAACTTTGTAGATCCTTATTGATACTATTAGTAAACGTTTTCTTGCAAATGTATTAATCTTTGGATTTGTGATAGAATATGCAAAAAATTTTCGTATATGCAAGGCAGATAAAAAAGGACATATGACCGTTATTCTGCTGTAATTTTGATTATTTAATCGATCAGACATTCAATCATGCTAAAAAAGTTATCATTTATATTATCAGCAGCAATCTTGTGCATCTCACAGGCTGAAGCCACAAACATCTATCCACTCAATGGAAACAGAGTTGTAGGCGAAGAGTTAACCTACAAGCTTAATCCTAATGGAACAACTACCCTTGAATATGTTGCTGCTGAATACCATCTTGGTCTTTCAAACATGATTGAGGCAAATCCAGGAATCGATCCTATTGTTCCACAAAAGGGTGCATCACTTGTTATCCCAACTAAACTGATTCTGCCTGCAACAGTTCAAAACGGAATCGTTGTTAACTCAGCAGAAATGAGACTTTACTACTACACTGGCTCAAAAGTTTATGTTTATCCTATTGGTATTGGACAGCTTGGAAAAGGAACTCCTTTAGACTGGGTAACAAAAGTTGAAAGAAAAAGAGCAAATCCTACATGGACTCCAACTGCAGAAATGAGAAAAGAATATGCAGCTCAGGGTGAATATCTGCCAGCAGTTGTTCCAGCAGGTCCTGACAATCCTATGGGTCTGTTTGCAATGTATGTAGG
The DNA here is from genome assembly GCF_019448115.1 of Succinivibrio faecicola. Lineage (GTDB taxonomy): Bacteria > Pseudomonadota > Gammaproteobacteria > Enterobacterales > Succinivibrionaceae > Succinivibrio > Succinivibrio faecicola. The sequence continues at coordinate 62,299 of NZ_JAGFNY010000002.1, forward strand.
AAAGCTATTTGCTATTCACGGAACTAACGCTGACTTTGGTATTGGTCTTCGAGTATCTCACGGCTGTGTCCGTCTTAGAAATGATGATAATGAAGATCTGTTCAACCGTGTAGCTGTGGGTACCAGGGTTGAATTTATCAATAAACCAATCAAATATGCTATTGAGAAAAACGGTGATATCTATATTGAGGTTCATCAGCCATTATCTAGATCTCAGTCAGAATTTGACAATTTTGATAGCACAGTTCCTTTTACTTTTTCAAAAGATGAACTAGATTTCTTTAAGGATCCTAGAATTAATCAGGATATTCTGAGCAAGGCCCTTGAAGAGAGAACCGGTAGACCTGTTTTATTAAATCCAGCAGAGTTCTAAAAAGTGAAAAAGCTTTTTCTGGCAGTCATTACTTTAGTGCTTCCACTGCAGTGCTATGCAGAGGATAGCTCGTCATATATTGACTACAGATACGTTAAGCCTAATGCAACCCTTTATGACATTCTCAATTCATCAGCAACACCTGATGAAACATTTATTCTGAACAATACTCTGTTTAGACTTGATTTTGTTTACAACAAAAAGAAAACAGAAAAGCTGTACTCTAACATTCTTTCAAAATCAGAAAGCATTCCTAATTCAACTGATAGATATTTTTCAGACAAACAGATTTATCTTACACGGTCTGTAGAAAGCATTATCACATATATGCTCAAGGATTACGCAAAAGATATAGGTCCTATTAGAATACCTCTTGTTATTTCAGCGGATAAATACAGAGACTCTTTTTTTTACGACACTAAAATATTCTCTGATATCGGTTGTAAAGGTTATGGTATTGCAGAAAGTTATATAAAAGGCTGTGAACTTTCCACTGATGAGAGAACAGACTTTCTTGAGGTTGCCTACCATCCTGATTTAAAAATGTCTGATGATCCTTATCAGCTTAATCAGATCACAAATAACAGCTTAAAAGAGTCTTATTCATATAAGCTTTTATCTAATATCCCTCAGCTTTTAGGATTCAGATCATCCATTAGTACAAAAGGGTATCAGGCGCCATTATCAAGTCTTGATAAGGTACTGTATTCAGATTTTTTAGAAAACAGTGTTCATGAGGGACTCAACTTTTCAGATATTCATGAAAACTGCTTTGTAAATTCTAATGAATCATGTGGCCTGTATGTAAAAACAGATGAGTTAAAAACACTATTCTCACTTAAAAGCAACAGCGATAAAAGCACCAGATTGAATACGAAAGAATATCCTTATATTCACTATGCACTTTATTTAAAGCCATATGTAAATATTCCAAGAACAATACTCTCTTCAGGATCATTCATAAATTATGGTTTTTATACACAGCTTGAACTTGAGCTGTTAAAAGCTATTGGATATAAAATTAATACAAAAGAATTCTTTGGTAACTCTCTGTTTTCATCAGGTTCTCCTACAAAACGCCAAAGCGTCGTTTTCAAGAGCGGTTTTTCAGCATGGTCAAAAGAGAACAATGATTACAAAACAGATCAGGCTTCAAGAGTACCATTAAGCATTGGAACAACTATCTATGGAAGTTACAACGACATAGTTCAGGAAGGAACTATTGCAAGCGTTGGCTACGGCAGTGTTGGAATCAGAGTTGATGGTAGCTTCAATACCATAACAGTTCCAAAAAAGACTTCTATCATTGAAAATGGACACAACTCATCAGGAATTGCTGTCACATATGGTAGAGACAATGTGATTAACATCGATGGCGATGTTACTGCATCAACTGAGGGCGGTATTGCAATCAATCTTGATTTTGGATCAAACGTTCTATCTGATTATGTTGAATTTCAGGGTTCCTACCATAGAGTTAGAACTCTTGATGTAAAAGAAAAAAGAATGACAAGAGAAAAGGGCGCTGCAGTCAGTGCTCCATCAGACATTCGTGGACCTTTAGTATCTAAACTGAATATCACCGGTAATGTTACTGGAAACAAAAACGCTATATATATTGATGATACAGCGCATGTTAAGGAAATTAATATTACTAACAGAGCTAAAATCAATGGTGATATTGTTTCTTTATGGGAGCCTTTTGTTAACGACAAGAAAACTGGTGTTTATGTAAACTCTCAGCATGTAAATCTTATTTCAGGAAAAGTCCAGCTTGATACAAACTACGATGCAAAAAAGTCTCATGTTAGAGCTAAGATCTTAAATGATCTGAAAACAAACCTGTATCTAGGCTCTGATATCAGTCATGTCTCTGAAAAAGCAAAATACAAAAAAGAGAACAGCAGAGCAAATATAAGTATTGATGGAAATATTATCGGTAAAACTATAAACATCTCTGCAATTGGTGGTGTTACAAATCTTAGTGGTTACATTGATACTAATAAACTTCTTATCAATAATGCATCTATAAATATCAAAACACCAAACTATATGACAAACTACGTAAATACACTTGATTTAAGTCATGGTGGTCAGCTTAACCTTGCTAATGGAAATCCTGAGGTTATTGTAATTAGGGATATCATCAAGGCTACAGCAAACAGCGTCATCAGCGTAGATACAAAACTTGATGGAACTGTTATCGATGTGGTGTTATTTACAGGTGAAACAAAGGCTCCTGATGGTGTAATCAACTTTGAACCAGGTCTTTCATACAACGAAATCAAGGCATTAAGCTCTGATCCAAAAGCTCTGTTGAATCTCTTAAACAAGTTTGTAAAAGACAGAAATTTCTTCTTAAGCCAACACGGACTTACAATGAGGTTCCCAAGACACATCTGGTATACTCAAGGACAGATGGGAAGAAAAGTAAAGTGTACTATCAGAGGCTGTTATCTGGGTGATTTCGTTAAAAGTTATGCATACTCAAGTGAGAAGTTGCCTTTATGGAGATATGTTCTAAGCTTTGGTGGTATCATCCTAATGCTTATTGCTGCATATATCTTCCACAGAAAAACATCTTCAAGGTTCTACTAGCTCAAAAAGAGCAGATTTACTGCTCTATGATCTGACCATTTTTTCTATAATTTCAGCATTTGGATCATCTTTTCTTATTATACTTGCAACTCCCATTGTCAGTAATATTACACAAAGTATATATGTAAAGAGATTTCCAAATTTTGAGTATAGAGTCTGACCTTTAACAGGATAGAAGGTTGTTTTTAGAACATCACTCACATCAGATGGGAGCTTATCAACAATATTACCGCGCTCATCTATATATGCGCTAATGCCACTGTTTGTTACTCTTAGCATTGGTTTTTGAAGTTCCATTGCTCTCATTCTTGCAATATTAAGATGCTGAACAGGACCTTTTGTTGGGCCAAACCAGGAATCAACACTGAGCATAACTATACCGTTAGTATCTTTTGAATCTAATGAAGAAACCAAACCTGAGAATATAGCCTCATAACAGATAGCTGGCGTAAAAGAGAGCTTTCCAGTATTTATAGGATTTTGATTTTCCAATCCATATGTAAAACTTGAGTTTGGAATAACAAAAATTGAACCTAAAGGTCTTAACAAAGATGCAAAAGGAACGACCTCTCCAAATGGTACTAGTGCACGCTTGTTATATGAATATATCTGTGAACCGGTTTTATGCGACTGTCCTATTGTAATAATTGAGTTATAAACCTCATCTTTACCCTTATATGAAAGAGTACCTGTAATTAAGGTTGCACCTTTATCCTTAAATGCACTATCAAGATCTGAAATATAATTTTTTAGATATTCATAAGGATATGAAATTGCAGATTCAGGCCAGATTATCAGTGAATCCTTTTCAATTAAGTCTTTAGACAGCTGCCAGTACTTTGCAAGTACATATCTGATATTTGAACCATCATTACGTACAGACTGCTCTATATTGCCCTGCACCATAGCAACGTTAACAGATTGCTCTTCTCTTTTAACAAAAGAGCTTCCTTCTAAAAATACTGCAAAAATTAAAATACTTGCTGCAACAGGAAAGAACAGATATTTTCTGTAAACACTCAAGGACAACGCCGCACACATTATGTATACAAAAAGATTTATACCAAGAACACCTGTAAGAGGAGCATAATTTTTTAAAGGACTGTCGATAAAACCATAACCAATATAGGTCCATGGAAAACCAGTTAGAAAATAATAAATATATACATCGCCAAGAATAAAAGCTACAGGCACAAAGCACATAACATAAATGCTCTTTTTCTTATGAGCAAATTTATATGCAATTGCATTTGTTGTAGCATACGGTAAGGCAATGTAGAATGTACTGAACAGCAGTACTACAAAATAAGATAAAGCTGATGGGATCTTCCCAAAATCAGCCATGACAAATTCAATCCAGTTAATGCTTGAAAAAGCATAAGCACTAAAAAATGAAAGTGTGCAGAAAAATACCTGTTTTTTAGTTTCAAAAAACATACTGAGCATTAAGAACAGTACTAATCCTGCCACACCAAGGACCCACATATTTACAGGTGCCAGTGATAAAGACATGACATAACCTGTAAAAACAGATCCTGCAAATTTACCAGTTTTTGATAAAAGGAGTTTCTTTATTTTTTCAAGATCAATAAAACCAAAGAATACTGCCATTACGGCATACAGATATTTCATTTTTTAGCTGTTCTTTTTAACTTCAAGCATAACAACTCTTCTTTCAGAAGCTTCTATTACTCTGAAAATGAAGTTTTCAATTTCAACACTCTCCCCAACTTCAGGGAATTTACCTAACGTATGTGTTGTAAGGCCTGCTACGGTATCAACGTCAGCTAATGATGACATATCAGTCTTAAAATACTCATCAAACTCTTCAAGTGTGGTAAGTCCGTTTACAAGATAGCTTCCGTTATCCTTGTTCAGAATAATATTCTTTTCGTTTACCTCAGTGTCATATTCATCATCAATATCACCTACGATAACCTCAAGAATATCTTCAATAGTAACAAGACCTGAAACTCCGCCAAACTCATCAACTACAATAGCAATATGATATCTGTTTTGCTGAAACTCCTTTAGCATGGAGTTTACATGTTTTGATTCAGGAACAATAACAGGTTTTCTAAGCAAAGACAGAATACCGTCATCCTTGAGCATTTTAAAACCTGCTGTATAAGGAATAAGATCTTTTGCAAGAAGAATACCTACAACATGATCTTTGTCCTCACCAATTACAGGATATCTTGAATGTCCGAATTCAACTACCTTTTTTGCAGTTTCTGCTAAAGAATCTGTTGCATTGATTGTTACGATATCTGAGCTTGGGATCATGACATCAGATACTCTTAATCTGTTTATGTCAAAAATACCCTGGATCATATCCTCTGTATCTTCATCTATAACATCATTTTCTGATGCCTCATGAATAACCTGTTCTAATTCATTCTGATTTGAAGGCTCGCCTCTTTTGGTAAAAAGTCTTGAAAGAAACGAGGAATGCTCCTCATCATGAATTTCAGTCATATTTCTTATTCCTCTATCTCTATATATGGATCTTTAAAGCCAAGCTCTTTTAAGGCAACTACCTCAAGACCTTCCATCTCATCGGCTTCATCATCCTCTATATGATCAAATCCTAATAAATGAAGGCAGCCATGAATAATTAGATGACAAAAATGCTCTTCTAAAGTCTTATGCTGCTCAACACATTCTCTTTCTAATACTTCTTTACAGATTACAAGATCACCTAGCAAAGGCATATCATCGACACCTTCTGGAAGTTCAAAAGGAAATGAAAGAATATTTGTTGGCCTGTCAACATGACGATATGTATTGTTGAGCTCATGTATTTCATCGCTGTTTACCATTCTTACGGTTATTTCGCTGTCAGCTTTTCTGCCTGCAACTGTAAGAGCAGTTCTTGCCCATAGCTCAATTTTTTCAATGGATGGATAATCTTCAAGTTTCTCATCCGTTGCTATCTGTAGATCTATACTAATCTCCATTTGAGGCCTCTAAAGATAAAGCTTTAATTTTTTCCTGTTTGATTCTTGCCTGTTCCTTATCAAATGCATCATATGCATTAACAATTGCAGCAACAACAGGATGTCTTACAACGTCTGCAGGATCAAAGAATGTAAAGCCGATTACATCTACACTTTTAAGGACTTCTATTGCCTGCTTTAAGCCAGATTTAATACTTCTTGGAAGGTCAATCTGGCTTGGATCACCAGTAATTACAGCTTTTGAATTGAAACCTATACGGGTTAAGAACATTTTCATCTGTTCAACTGTGGTATTCTGAGCCTCATCAAGAATGATAAAAGAATCATTGAGAGTACGACCTCTCATATATGCTAAAGGTGCAATTTCAATGATCTGCTTTTCTATAAGCTTTTCTACCTTTTCAAATCCAAGCATCTCAAAAAGGGCATCATAAAGAGGTCGTAAATATGGATCCACTTTCTGAGACAGATCGCCTGGAAGGAAACCTAATTTTTCACCTGCTTCAACAGCAGGTCTTGTCAGAATTATTCTGCGAACCTCGTTTCTTTCAAGAGCATCAACAGCAGCAGCCACTGCAAGGTAGGTTTTACCAGTACCAGCTGGACCAATACCGAATGTAACATCATGAGATACTATCTGACTTATGTAAGATCCCTGATTTGAGGTTCTTGCCTTAACAAAACCCCGTTTTGTCTTAAAATTATTTGCCTGATGATAAAGGCTTCCAACTGAGCCACGACTCTCGTCTGCCTGATAGTCATGATCGTCTTGCTCTATATGAGAAAATTCTGTAATAGCAAGATGCACCATATCAGGTGTAACCTCTGATGGAGTTTTTGCACCCTTTAACGGAGCTGTATCAATATACAGACTCTTTATCAGTTTCTCTGCTCGTAAGACACTGCCCTTGTCACCCTTTATATGAACAGTACAGTTAACGTAGGTTATTTTTACACCAAGACGCTTTTCAATCTGTTTGAAATTCTCATCCTCAGGGCCAACCAGATATGCCATTCTGTTACTGTCTGATGGTTCCAGAAGAAATTCCTCTTCAACAATTTTAGTCATTTATAAGTTCGCCTTTTAATGTATGAGCATGAGTACTGGTTATCTTTACCTTAACCATTTTTCCAATTAGATCTTCAGAACCTTTAAATACAACGATTCTTCCAGATGATGCTCTTGATTTAAGTTCATTTTCGTCTTTTCTTGAAATGCCTTCAACAATACACTCCTGAACAGTTCCCACAAACTGCTGTGTATATGAAAGGGCAAGCTCTTCTAGTCTGTTTTGGAGTTTATAAAGACGGTTGAATTTCTCTTCTTTTGTAACCTTATCTTCCATTAAAGCTGCAGGAGTTCCCTGTCTTTTTGAATATACAAATGAGAAGCTTAAGTCAAACTTGACCTTTTCAACAACTTCCATTGTTTTTTCAAAGTCTTCTTCTGTTTCACCCGGGAAACCTACAATAAAGTCTGAAGAAATATGAACTGTTGGTCTTGCAGCTCTGAGTTTTTCTGTAAGTTCGATATACTCTTTGGCTGTATAGCGACGATGCATTAATGAGAGGATCCTATCAGAGCCTGCCTGAATTGGAACATGGATCTGATCAGATATCACGCTCAGATTCTTAACTGCGTCAATAATATCGTCTGTAAAATCCATAGGATTTGATGTTGTAAAGCGAAGTCTTCTTAAGCCGGGAATTGCAGCAATTTCATAAAGCAGAGTTGAAAAATTGCATACTGTTCCATCATTCATTACACCATGATATGAATTTACATTCTGTCCTAAAAGGTGGATTTCAATAGCTCCGTTTGAAATGAAGTTTACGCACTCGTCGATAATATCTTGTACTGGTCTTGACTGCTCATCACCTCTTGTATATGGAACAATGCAGTAGGTGCACTTGTTTGAACAGCCTTCCATGATTGTAACAAAAGCGCTCGGACCTTCTGCATGAGATGATGGGAAGTAGTCAAACTTATCAATTGCATCTGCATTTACATCAACCTGAGGTTCATGAGTCTGAATGTATGCACTGATAAGTGATGGCAGACGATGAATTGTTCTAGGTCCAAAGATTACATTTACACTCTTGTCTAGTTTTAAGATTTCCTCAGCAAGTTCTGAACCTACACAGCCACCAAGAGCAATTACTGTATTCTTAGAGATTTTCTGCTGATGACGCCATGCTGCAATCTGATTGAATACCTTGTCTTCAGCCTTGGCTCTTACGGCACATGTTACCAATACTACGATAGATGCATTTTCAACAGCAGCAGTTTCAACAAAACCAGCAGAAGTTAAAAGCTCTCTTATTCTATCTCCATCATATACATTCATCTGGCAACCCCAGACCTGAACGAAGAAAGTACCCTGCTGAAGTTTAAAATCTGGAAGAATTGTAGAATTTGTCATTTTATTGTTTTATCGTTTTAATGCATTTAAAAAACAGATCCTCCATAAGGTGATAATCACCTGCAAAGGATTCTATCGATGCATGTAGCATCATTTCTGGTGAACATAATGAGTAATCAACATGTAGTCCAAGAGGTATAAGAAGCTCTCTTATAAACTCTCGCTGTGCTCTACCATTCCCCTCTCTGAATGGATGGATGGCATTAATTTCGCCAAGATAGTAGGCTGCTCTTTTATACACCTGATCCTTTGGAAGATTTCTTAAGTAATTTTCTGCTTTTAATTTTTCAAAAATCTTTTCAATTTCAGGTTGAATGTAATTCACATCGCAAAAAAGAATCTCTTTTGAAATGTTTACTCTGCGCAACTCACCTGCCCATGGATAAACATCCTGAAAGATATAATGATGAATTTTCTTGAGATGATTCAGATCGAAATTACCTTTTAGAGGTTTTTTGATGAGATCGACAAGTCTTGCACCGGTAAACAACCTTTCATACTGGGAAAGTATTTGGGGATCGGTTTCATTGAAATTATTTTTTAGAATTTCACTGTTTTTATAACAGTATACTTCATCAAAGGTAGATGCTTCCAAAATTCAGGCAGCCCTATTCTCTTTTAGAAGTTTGAAGATTAAAGACTTAAGCTCTTCAAATGAAATAACACCGTCAGCATAATCTTTTAATAATTTTTCCTGCTCAGGAGAAAGAATAAGATTTTCAATTGCAAGAGTAGCTTTTACTTCATCAAGTAACATATAGAACTCCATGTAGATCCTCTAGTTCTTATTATATCAGAAGGTATGAATTTTGACGAATTTTGATGCGAAAAATTTGCGTTTTTTCAAGAGAAAGTCAAAAACTATATGCTTGAAAAAACACAGAGATTATAAAGCTATGACAGATGGAATCATCTAAAAGATCATGACCCCAAAAATTTCATGACTTGATACAGATCCAAAGCAGATTGATTTTTCGTCTGTTCATCTGGATATATTGTATTTTTTTTCACTGAAAAATAGCCTTTAAACATGATTTTGTGGCAAAATATTATGATTATTGTAAATTTATAAATCACTATTTTTTGGAGCTAATCGATGTCAGCTATTAAAGTTGCATACAATCCGCAGGAAATCGAGCCTGCTGTACAGAAGTACTGGGAAGATAATCAGACTTTCCATGCAACAGAAGACAAGACAAAAGAAAAGTATTACTGCCTTGTAATGTTCCCATATCCATCTGGAAGATTACACATGGGCCACGTTCGTAACTACACAATAGGTGATGTTATTGCAAGATATAACCGCCTGTTAGGTAAAAATGTTCTGGCACCTATCGGCTGGGATGCTTTTGGTATGCCTGCAGAAAATGCTGCCATCAAGAATAACAAGCAACCAGGTGAATGGACCTACTCAAACATCAGCTACATGAAACAGCAGCTTAAGTCATTAGGTCTTTCATACGACTGGGCAAGAGAAATTGCAACATGCAGACCTGAATACTTCAAGTGGGAACAGAAGTTCTTTGCTGAACTGTTCAAGAAGGGGCTTGTTTACAAGAAGGTTTCAACTGTTAACTGGTGTCCTGTAGACCACACTGTTCTTGCAAATGAGCAGGTAGAAGACGGCTGCTGCTGGAGATGCGGTCACAAGGTTGAGCTTCGTGAAATCCCTCAGTGGTACCTGAAGATTACAGCTTATGCAGAGGAACTTTTAAAGGATCTTGATAAGCTTGAAGGATGGCCAGAGCGTGTTCGCACCATGCAGAAGAACTGGATTGGTCGCTCAGAAGGTCTTGATATCACATTCAAGGTTGATGGAAGTGACGATACATTCACTGTTTATACAACACGTCCTGATACTTTCATGGGTATCACCTATATTTCAATTGCTGCTAACCACCCTTTAGTTAAGAAGTGCTGTGATACAAATGCAGAACTTGAAGCATTCTGTGCCGAATGCAGAAAGCAGAAGTTTGCAGAAGCTGATATCTCCACCATGGAGAAGAAGGGTATGGCAACCGGTCTTTACGCTATTCACCCAATCAATGGCAGAAAAGTACCTATCTATGTTGCTAACTTCGTTATCATGGATTACGGTACTGGTGCTGTTATGTCTGTTCCAGGCCACGATCAGAGAGATTACGAGTTTGCCAAGAAATACGGCATTGATATTGAATGCGTAATCAAGGAGTCAAAGGACTCAGCAGAACCTGACTTAAGCAAGCAGGCTTTCACCGAGCATGGCGTTGCATGCAATTCAGGCGAGTTTGACGGAATGAACTTTGAAGAGGCTTTCAAAGCTATTGCCGACAAACTAGAGAAGATGGGATGCGCAAAGCGTAAGGTTAACTACCGTCTGCGTGACTGGTGTATTTCCCGTCAGCGTTACTGGGGTGCACCTATCCCTGTTCTTACAATTGATGAAACAGGTGAAATGGTTTGCGAAAAGGAAGAGAATCTTCCTGTAAAACTACCAGAGAACGTAAAGATTGACGGTGTTGTTTCACCACTTAAGACCGACGAGAGCTGGTATAAGACAACATTCGACGGCAAGAGCGCAACACGTGAGACTGATACTTTTGATACCTTCATGGAATCATCATGGTACTATGCCCGTTACTGCTCCGCTCGTGATGACAAGCAGATGTTTGACAAGGATGCTGCAAACTACTGGCTTCCTGTTGATCAGTACATCGGCGGTATTGAACATGCTGTTCTCCACCTGCTTTATGCACGTTTCTTCTTCAAGATGTTACGTGATGCAGGCATGGTAAACTCAGATGAACCATTCAAGAGACTTCTATGTCAGGGTATGGTTCTTGCTGATGCATTCTACTACTTAGACGATCAGGGTACCAAGAACTGGGTAAATCCTTTAGATGCAATAACAACACGTGATGACAAGGGTAATATCATCAGTGCTGTTGACAAGGATGGTCATGAGCTTCACCACGAAGGCATGATCAAGATGTCAAAGTCAAAGGCTAACGGTATTGATCCTGAAGAGATGGTAAGAATGTACGGTGCAGACACCGTGCGTCTGTTCATGATGTTCGCCTCCCCTGCAGAACTTACACTTGAGTGGAGACAGTCTGGTGTTGAAGGTTCACAGCGTTTCTTAAGAAAACTCTGGAACCAGGTTCAGGATCTGATTGTTGATGGTGCCAAGTGCACAACAGATGTATCTAAGTTACCTTCAAATCTCAAGAAGATTCGTCATCAGCTTCACGTTACAATTGAAAAGGTTACAGACGATATCGGTCGTCGCCAGACCTTCAATACAGCTATCGCTGCTATCATGGAGCTTTTAAACGAGGCTGCAAAGCTTAATGCTAAGGATGAACAGTCTCTTGCAGTTCGTTATGAGATCTACAATAACGTTGTGCTGATGTTGTATCCAATCGTTCCTCATATCTGCTTCAAGTTATGGGAAGTTCTTGGAAATACAACCAAACTTGACGAGGAAAGATGGCCTGAGGCTGATAAGAGCGCTTTAACCAAAGATGAAATCACTGTTGTTGTTTCTGTAAACGGTAAGGTTCGCGGTCGCATCAACATTGATCCAAATCTTGATGAACAGAGCGTTATCAACATTGCAACATCTAATGCAGATGTACAGAAATTCATAGATGGTAAGCAGATCAAAAAGACTATCTATGTTAAGGGTCGTCTCGTAAATATCGTTGTTGCATAAATAGAGGTATAGGATGAAGCTAAATCTGTTTTTGATTGGTACTTTACTTGCGCTTACAACAGCGTGTGGTTTTCACTTTCCAAATCAGGGCAGATTAAGCTCCACCGTTACCAGAATGAATGTTAATGGAGACTACCATGGTAAATTTTATAAAATGGTAGTCTCTAAACTGAAGATTCGCGGTGTTGCAGTAAATGAAATAAACTGTAGCAACAGGGATAACTTCAAAAATATTGATAAGGTCCCTACTCTCAACATTGTTGAACCTACCGTATCAACACCAATCAATTCTATTGATGCTCACGGTGCTGCTCTTGAATACTCCATGATTGTAAAAGCAAATGCTTCTTTACAGTTACCAAATTACAATCGCAGAATCATAATGAGCAATACTATAACAAGATCAACACTGAACAAGGCCGATAACACCCTTGCATCAACTAACGAGCAGAACATCATAAGACATGAGTGTTATGATGAACTTTCAGATCAGTTAATCTCAAGAATCAATTATCTTGGAAAACAAACAGATCCAAACTCTCCTGATCTGACAGTTGCCGAGCTGTTACTTGCTAAAGGCGAGAACAATTCTGATATCGTTATACAGAAGGGTGGTAATCTGACCTTATACGAAGCATTAACCGAACATGATAACAAAGAAAGAGAGAACGCAAGCAGCGTTACTTTAAACGAACTTAACAACGGTTCAAAAATTTTAAATTCAAAAGGCTCATATCGTCTTCCAAAAACCAGAGTCAATCTGCCTCATCAGGCACCAGACCTTGATGAACCATCCTTATAATCGAGGTCAGAATGCCTAATCATCCACTTGCACCGGTATATATCATTTCAAGTGATGATCCTTTTTTAAAAAAGGAGCGTTCTGATGCATTAGTAAGACAGGCTAGAGCTACACTCAATGATCCTGTTCTTATGGTATTTACTCAGCAGGATTTTGGCACAAGCGGCAAAGCTAACCTCTCAATGCTTGAAAATGAATTGCTAGATCCTGGTCTGTTTGGTGGCGACAGAATCATAAAAATCTACCTTGGTGAATTAAAATCAATTGCAAATCAGGTTCTTACTCTATTAGGTTCAAGAACAAGACCTGGAGTTGTATGTATTGTCGAAACCGCGAGGATAACCAAAAAGCTAGCTGATGCCAAGGCTCTTGATTATTCAGCTGCAAGTGCAAAAGACAAGGACAAGGCTACAACAGAAAAAGCTCTTGGATTTGTCAAAGGAATTGGCGGCAATATCGAGGTTATATATCCACCTGATGAGAATAAATTTCCTGCATGGATTATAAGTAAGGCTTCTGAGTTTGGTCTTACAATGAATAAAGATGCAGTGGATTTTTTAAGAATTGCTTTTGACGGAAATCTGGGTGCGATCATACAGTTTTTTGAAATCATCTGTGTTCAGTATCCAGGAGCAAACGTTACTTTGCAGATGGTTGAAAGTTTCCTTGAAGAGGATACAAGACATTCTGGTTTTGATTTTATAAATAACGTCTTAAAACCTGATTCATACAAAGCAATAGCAGTATTACACTCTCTTATGGAATCAGGGCCACAGAGTGTTGTAACTCTTTCTGGAATTATTCAGTCTTCTGACAAGAGTTTAAAGGCTGTAGCAGCTCTTAAAAATGATAAGGCATTTTTAAATTCAAATCCTTCTTTCATGCAAAAGCAGTCCTATTTCAGAAATCTTGAAATATACCTTCCTGCAACCTACGATTTCATCATCAAGGCTGCAAGACTTATGAATAACGATCTGTACAGTTACCTTGTACAGGAACTGTCATTAGCATCAAAAGCTCTATCTGCCTTCAATGAGAACGAAGCTGTTCTTCATCTTGAAAATATGGCAGCATCCGTTCAGAACATTGCAGTAAGATCTCTTAGGAGTCTGTAGTGCATATCGGTATATTAGGTGGCTCTTTCAATCCACTTCACAATGATCATATTGAGCTTTTGAACTATATATACAAAAAGCTTAGTCTTGACCGTTTTATTCTAATTCCTAATGCTCTGCCACCACACAAAACAACATGCCATGTTTCCTTTAATGACAGAGTGGATATGATAAATAAAACTGTTGAAAACTTGCCATATATAACTGTTAGCATGGTTGAACAGGATGACAGCATTCCTCATTACAGTTTTGATACTATCAGTGAATTAAAACAGCAGTTTAAAAATGATTCTCTGTACTTTTGCATGGGAATGGATTCATTTAATTACCTAGATAAATGGTACAGAGGACTGCAAATCCCCGATCTTTGCAACCTTGTTATAACCGACAGAACAGGTTACGACATTGAAAAATCTAACAGTGCCGTTATAGAGAAATTATCAGACAGAATAGTAAAGCTTGAAGGCAAAATAGATGATTTGTCTGACTTAGAAATAATCAGAGAGATAAAGAATTCGGAACAACCAAAAATCATATATCTGAAAAAAGAATTTACTGATATATCTTCAAGCAAAATTCGAACTGTTTTTAAAGATTTTTATCAAAAATACAGTAATTCTTTGCAGAATTTTGAAAATTTTAAAGAATTTGACAGCAATTACTATGTTATGCAAAATCTTCCTGAAAGCATAACCCGTTATATTTTGGAAAACAGACTTTATGCAGACTGAAAATCATAATACAGAAAATCTTTTGGAAAGATGCCTTTCAATTCTTTCAGACAGCAAGGCTCACGACATCGTCAATATCGATGTTTCAAAAGCAAGCTCTCTGTGTGATAACGCTGTTATATGCACAGGAACTTCAAACCGTCATGTAAGCGCTATTGCAAAAAGACTTGAAGATAAGCTGTATGAGTATGGCTACAAGCATATAACTCTTTCAGGTGAACAAACTGGTGAATGGGTTATTGCAGATCTTGGTGAAGTAATGGTTCATATCATGCAAGATGAGGTAAGACGCAGATATGAGCTTGACGATCTGTTCAACTGTATGGCACGTGGAGAGGCCTAATGAAAATCATTTTGCTTGCAGTGGGAACTAAAATGCCATCATGGGTAACCACAGCTTTTGAGGATTATCAAAAAAGATTTCCAAAAGAAATGAAATTTGAGCTTCAGGAGATCCCTCCGTGCAAGAGATTTTCTAAAGGATCAGAAGAAAAAGCAAAGGAAGCTGAAGCAAAACTCATTTTAGAGGCAATTCCCAAAAAGGCTTATATCATTGCGCTTGATGAACGTGGAAAACAGTACACATCTATTGAACTTTCAAAAAAGGTAGGCCAATGGCAACAGCTTGGCTGTGACGTGGTTTTGCTTGTCGGTGGACCTAATGGTCTTACAGATGAAATCAGAGAAAAGGCAAATGAACTGTGGTCATTATCAAAACTTACTCTTCCACATCCATTAGTCAGAGTTTTCCTGATAGAAACTGTTTATAGAGGTTATTCAATCTTTGCAAATCTGCCCTATCATAGAGAATAAAAAAACGCATAGTGACCACTATTGCAAAATATGAGTATATATGTGAAAAAAATACACTGTTCATAAGTCTTTAATTGTAGAATATACTCTTGAAATAAAAGAAATTTGAATAATCCTCCGCCAAGACAGAATAAAATTGTTTCACTTGAGTAAGCACAGAAGAGAAAGCGAGCTTTTCAGCTTTAGAAAAAATAAAAAGTACCATCAGACACATAATCTGAATGAGAGAAATGAAGAACTGGAAAATGCAGTTTTTCGTTCAAGGATCTTTGTCTGCTGTAGTATTGCTGTTTTAATGGTGATTATTCTCTTCTGCAATCTTTACTATCTGCAGATTATATCTTTTAAGGATTATCAGACCAGATCAAATGAAAACCGCATCAAGGTTATGCCTGTAGTTCCTCCAAGGGGAATTATCTATGATAGAAACCATGTGGTATTAGCAGAAAATTCTCCTGTATATCACCTTGTGATGTACCCAAATCGTCAGATTAATACAGAAAAAACAATCCGTTCTTTATCAAAACTTCTAGAGCTTGGTTTATCAGAAAAGGAAATCAAACGCCTTTTATATGAATCAAAAACAAGAAAGAGATTCTCTGGAGTTGAACTTTCAAACTTCCTTACAGAAGAGCAAATTGCTACTTTTGCTGTAAATTCATACAAATATCCAAATACTCAGGTTGTAGCAAATCTGAAAAGATTCTACCCATTTGCTGATATAACAACTCATACCACAGGTTATGTGTCAAGAATCAACACAAAGGACGTAAAGAAACTTCAAGCTGAAGGCAAACTGGATAACTACGAAGGCTCAACCGAAATTGGTAAGCTCGGTATTGAAAAATACTATGAGGATTATCTGCACGGTATGACAGGCTCATCAAAGGTTGAAGTAAACAGCCACGGACAGATCATAAGAACATTAAAGTATGATCCTCCAGAGCCAGGTCGCGATCTTACACTTACTATCGATATACGTTTACAGTACTACGCTCAGGAAATCTTCGGAAAAATGAAAGGCGCTGTGATCGCCATTGATCCTGCAAACGGAGAAATTCTGGCTATGTACTCTAATCCAAGCTACGATCCTAATCCTTTTGTTCGTGGTATCCGTAATGGTGAGTATTCAAGACTTATCAATAACCCAGGACGACCTTTAATTAATCGTGCAACACAAGGTGGTTATGCCCCTGCATCTACTGTTAAGCCACTTCTTTGTGTAATGGGATTAAATGAAAAACTAATTTCACCTAATACTCCATTCTTCGGACCACCATACTTCAAACTTCCAGGTTCAACTCATCAGTTCAGAGACTGGAGAGCATGGGGACACGGATGGATGGATCTGTACAGAGCTATTGAAATATCTGCAGATACATATTTCTACGATCTTGCATACAGAGCTGGTATTAACAGAATTCATGACTATCTGGACAGATTCGGTTTCGGTCGCACAACAGGAGTAGATCTATACGAAGAATCCCTTGGAATTAATCCTTCAAGAGAATGGAAAAGAGCCAGGTTCAATCAGCAATGGCATCTGGGTGACACTGTTCCTATTGGTATCGGCCAGGGATACTGGACATCTACACTTATTCAGCTAGCAAAGGCTCATTCAACCCTTGCAAACCGAGGTATTACAAGAACACCGCATCTGCTCAAGGAAGTTATCGATCCTTTAACTGCAAAGATAACAAAATACAAGCAGAAAGAATCAAAGGATACGCTCAAGGTTGAAAGCAAGGATTATTTTGACACATGTGCATCTGGAATGTACCTTGTTGTAAACGGACCTGAAGGAACAGGTAGAAGAGCTTTTTTCGGAGCAAAATATAAAGCTGCCGGCAAATCTGGTACAGCTCAGGTTGTCTCCATCAAGCAAGGTGAAAAGTACAATGCCTCAAAACTAAAGGCAGAACACAGGGATAACGCTCTGTTCGTTGCTTTTGCTCCATTTAAGAAACCAAGAATTCTTGTAGCAGTTATCCTTGAAAATGAAGGTGGCGGCTCTACAAAAGCAGCTCCTATTGCAAGAGCTATGATAGATAAATATTTAATTGATCTGTACCCTAACGGCTACATGGGAGATGAACCTGAAGTCGTTAAGTTCGGTATGGGCGGAACTGTAGTTTTACAATAATTTTATGAGTAATCAGGATAAAACAACTTTAGGTCAGGTTAACTCTAACAGAATCAGAGGCACCTTTTTTTCAAGACACCATATCGATCTGCCTTTACTGTTCGGCCTGTTTGTAGCACTGTGCTTTTCCCTGTTTGTACTGTATTCAGCATCAGGACAGGAACTTGATATGCTTTTGCGCCAGTGCACCAGAACTTTTGCCGCATTTGTTTTAATGATTCTTGTAGCTCAGATCCCTCCACAGTACTATGCAAAGGTATCTATATATCTTTATATTATAGGACTAATCCTGCTTATTCTTGTTGAACTGTTTGGAGATATTTCAAAAGGTGCACAAAGATGGCTGAACCTTGGAATCATCAGAATTCAGCCTTCAGAAATCTTCAAGGTTGTTATGCCTCTTACTGTAGCAACATTCCTGTCAAAAAGCTCAATTCCCCCAAGGTTCATCAATACTGTATTCGCCTTTGGTATCGTACTTGTACCAACTGCACTAATTCTAATGCAACCAGATCTAGGTACAGCTACACTTGTTGCAGTCGCAGGATTTATTGCAATTTTCATTGCAGGTCTTTCATGGTGGTGGATCATTACAGGCGCAGTAGTAGGTGCAGGCGCTCTTCCTATTATGTGGAATTTTGTTCTTCACGATTACCAAAAACAACGTATTTTCACTCTTTTAGATCCAAGCTCTGATCCACTTGGCGCAGGTTATCACATTATTCAGTCAAAAATTGCCATAGGCTCTGGCGGGCTATACGGAAAAGGATGGCTTCAGGGAAGTCAGTCACAGCTTGAATTTTTACCTGAACCACATACTGATTTTATCTTTGCAGTTCTTTCAGAGGAAACTGGTCTTGTAGGCTTCCTAATTCTAATGTCACTTTATTGTTTTATCATAGGAAGATGTATTCTTATAACTCTGAATGCAAAGGATAATTTTGAAAAAATTCTTTGTGGAAGTTTCACGTTTACCTTCATGTTCTACATATTTGTGAATATAGGAATGGTGTCTGGTATTCTTCCTGTTGTTGGTGTGCCTCTGCCACTTATCAGTTACGGTGGTACTGCCATGATTACACTAACAATCTGTTTTGGTATGATTATGTCAATTCAGACTCATAAGAAAGGATCTATCTTCAGACAAGATTAAAAAGGAGGAAGTCTTGTTTTATAGATTATTCAAGAAGGCTGCTACAACAGCGCTATGTTCAGCTCTTCTCATGACTTTAAGCACACAGGTACAGGCTAAAGCAGACCTGAATGAACTTGCTGCATATGCAAAAGTTGACAGATCAGATCTAGAAAACGCATTATCACAGGCAAGGCTTGAGCAGAAAATTATTAATGCTATGAACAAACCAGGTGAAGCAAAACCTTGGTGGCAGTACAGAAAGATTTTCATTACAGTTTCAAGAATCAATGCAGGCGTAGATTTCTATTTTAAGAATGAAAAAATTCTTAATAGAGCTTCAAAGGAATATGGTGTTCCTGAAGAAATCATCTGTGCAATTATCGGTGTAGAAACCTATTTTGGTAAACACAAAGGAACTTTCAGAGTTCTTGACGCTCTATACACATTAGGCTTTAACTATCCAAAAAGAGAAGCATACTTCTCAAAGGAATTTGCAAGATTTGTAGCTTTGGCAAAACGCGAAGGCTGGAACTATGACGATATCAAAGGCTCTTATGCTGGAGCTATGGGATATGGTCAGTTCATGCCATCAGCCTATCTTGATTATGCAGTAGATTTTAATGGCGACGGAAAGATTAACCTTTTTGATGATACTGAAGATGCCATAGGCTCTGTTGCAAGCTACTTTAAAGGCCACGGCTGGGCACAAAACAGAGGCATCTATTATCCTGCCCATGTCCACAATGCTGATGTTAAAAAGCTCATGGATAAAGGATGGGATCTTAGTGTAGATGAACTGTACAAATCAGGTGTAACAACCAAGGTAAACTTATCATCAGATCAGAACATCAGACTCTTTGATTTTGATCTTGAAGATGGCAGCAAAGGTTACGCTGTTGGTCTTAATAACTTCCACTCAATTATGAGATACAATACATCTAAGCTTTATGCAAGAGCTGTATATGAACTCTCAGAATATATTGCAATGGGAGTTGAAAAGAAAAAGAGACAACAAGGAATCTATGTGCCAAAGAGGAGTCGCAAGCCTTAATGAAAAAGTATAAAAATATTGTAATCATTAGTGTTCTTGCTTCAGCACTTTGTGCCTGTTCATCTGGTGGTTCATATTCAAACTACTACTCAGGCTCTGGCTGTCATGTAGGTAGTGGACCTTACTGCACCAAACCAAAAGCTCAGACATCCTTAGTGAATATCCAGGGGGTCGGTGGTGCAAAACCTGTTTATGAAGCACAAAGATCAAACGGCTGCAACAAGGACTATACAGTACTTGGTAAAAATTATATGGTCTGGAGAGGAGCTACTTCCTATGTTGAGGAAGGTACAGCCTCATGGTATGGTCCTGGTTTTCATGGTAAAAAGACCTCAAACGGAGAGGTATACAACCAGAAAGGATATACTGCAGCACACAAGAATCTTCCACTTCCATCTTATCTTAAGGTTACAAACCTTAGAAATGGAAAAAAGGTTATCGTGAGAGTAAATGATCGCGGTCCTTTTGTTGATAATCGTATTATTGACTTATCAGAAGGTTCTGCAAGAGCTATTGATATGGTTGGATCTGGCACAACCAAAGTAAGAATCGAACTGCTAAAAGTTATGCCAAATGGTTATATAGCCAATGCAACAGGTACTCCTGGTGGAAGTGTTGTTACTCCATCTACAGGAAGTCCTGGTGCACTGACTTTACCGTCATCAACAAAGAATACAACAATCAACAGGATCCCTAATTACAAGAACAAGGCAGAAGCGATTGCCGCTGTTAGGGATGCACTGTACAAAAAGACAAATATTTCAGCTGCTGACATTGTCTCTGCAGTCAAGGGAGTATACATCCAGCTTGTTGCCTGCAACTCAGACAAAATGGCACTTGAGATCAAGCAGAGCGTGCAGAACAGACTGCCATACAATGTAATTATTTCCAATCAGGGAAATGTTAATCGTGTACTCGTAGGTCCGTTTACTGAAAGTGCAGCAAAAAATGCTCTTAACACAATAAGACGTAAGGGCTATACTGACAGTTTTATCAAACGAATGTAATATCAAAAGACTTAGGCTAAAAAAATGTCATTTGCAAATACTTTAAAATTAACTTTATTATCAGGTCTTATCTCAATCTGTTCAAATTCATATGCAGAGGATATTCCAAATCCTTTTGCAAATATGAAGTCAAATACCCAAAATGCACAGACAGCAGCAGTTGCAGGCAATGCTCCAGCCCCAACTGTAATTCCAGCACCTCCTGAGTTTGATGCTCAGTCATGGGTACTTATGGACTATCGCTCAGGTCGAGTTATCTGTCAGAAGAATCCTCATGAGAAGATCTGGCCTGCATCTCTTACAAAAATGATGACAGCTTATGTTATCGGTATGGAGCTAAAAGCAGGTCGTCTCCATATGGATGATAATGTAACCATTTCTGAAGATGCCTGGTCAAAGAAATACACTGATTCTTCAAAAATGTTCATCGAGGTTGGCAAGACAATTTCTGTTGGTGACCTTGTAAGAGGAATTATTATTCAGTCAGGTAATGATGCCTGCGTTGCTATGGCAATACATCTTGCAGGAACACAAGAAGGTTTCGTTTCTGTAATGAACAGCTATGCAGCTCAACTTGGCCTTAAGAATACCCATTTCTCAAATGTTCATGGTCTTTTTGATGAGATGAACTACTCTACTGCTTATGATATGGCACTTTTAGGACGTGCAATCATTCGCGATCTTCCAAATGAGTATCCAATCTACTCACAAAAAGAGTTTACATTCAACGGTATCAAACAGTACAACAGAAACCGTCTGTTATGGGATAAGTCACTAAATGTCGACGGTATTAAAACAGGTCACCTGTCTCAGGTAGGATACAACCTGGTTACCTCAGCAACAAATGAAAATATGCGCCTTGTATCTTCAGTAATAGGCTGTAAGTCTGAAAAGGAAAGAGCTGCATACAATAAAGCTCTTTTAACATACGGTTTTAGATACTTTGAACTTACAACACCAATAAAAGGCAATAAAACATTGCTAAATCGTGAAGTTCGCTTAGGAAAAGCAAACTCTGTTGATCTTACAATTAACAGTGATCTTACTGTTCTAATCCCTAGAGGTCGCAGCAAGGATCTGAAGGTTGGCTATCAGCTTAACAAGGCAATCTTCACAGCTCCAATCAAAAAGGGAGAGAAACTTGGTGAACTTGAAGTAAAACTTGATAACACCATCATTGCAAAAAAAGATCTCATCAGCAATTCGGATGTTGAAGAATGCGGTTTCTTCGGCAAGCTTTGGGATAAGATTTATTTATTCTTCAATGATTCAGATGCATCAGTTGAAGATCAGACACAAGAGAACCAATAATGAGCGATCAGTACGCAAAACTTGAAAAACTAATTGAATTTCCAAGTGTTATCGGCTTTAGAGTCATCGTCGATGCAAGTGTAGCTAATGCTCTTTTGGAAGTACTTAAAGTTGTCGACACTATTGAACCTGACTCTGTAAAAGACAGAAATCCTGAGCCTAGAGTCAGCTCAAAAGGCAACTACGTATCATATACTGTGTCCGTAAAAGTCAGAAATATAGACAATCTGAAGGCAATCTATACAAAGGTTGGCTCTTTAGGTTGTGTAAAACACATAATATAGGATAGAACGTGTCATATTCAGATCTAAACGAATTTAAATTTTCCAGTGATTTCTCCAGGTTTGTCAAAGCAATTGCCTACCTGTGTGCATTGCTATGTACACTTGGTATTCTGTTTATTGTCTTAGGTTCATTCAGAATTTCAAGCTATGCATTTAAGACCTATGAAAGCATTGAAAAGGTTCCTTATAATCGTGTAGGTCTGCTATTTGGCACTTCTCCACTTAATTCTGACGGTGAAACAAACGAGTATTTCTCATACCGCATTATGGCAGCATCACAGCTGTTTAAAGCTGGTAAAATCGACTATATTCTAGTATCAGGAGATAATCAGCACCCTTCCTACAATGAGCCAAGACTAATGAGGAAGGCTCTTGTAAAGGCTGGAGTTCCAGCTGAAAGAATTGTTTTTGATTTTGCAGGCATCAGAACTTTAGATAGCGTTGTAAGAGCAAGAAAAGTTTTTCTTCAAAAATCAATAACATTTATTTCTCAGGATTTCCAGAATGAAAGAGCGCTGTTCATAGCTGATAAATACGATCTAAAGGCTGTCGGTTTCAATGCAATCTCTCCTGAAAGATCATTCATCAGCCGTATCGGTATTAGAGAATTCTTCGCTCGTATTATGTGTGTTCTTGATGTATACATATTAGATACTCAGCCAAAATTCCTGGGTGACCCTGTAAAAATTGGAAAAAGCTCCCTGCCAAAGAAGTTATCAAGCAAGCCTGTAAAGCAGACATCACCTATCAAAAAAATTTCAGATAATGCTCAAGTGCTTGCAATTCAAAAAAGAATCGCTGTATATGAACCACTTGCAAAGAAAACTACTGATTCAAAGAGGATCTTAAAGGCAGCATTAAGCATCAATAACACTGATGTAGCTCCTGCGAATGAAATAGTTAATCCAGAAGTAAGCATTGCAGACAGCATGCTCTCAACTCAGCAAAATGAGCTCTTATCATCTCAAAAGGACGAAGCCCTTGATGAAGCTCAAAAGCAGGCTGAAGAAAGCATTTCTGTAAGAGAATAAGGAAGATAGATGCTCCTTTTCAGGAGCATTTTATTTATAGTTTCTGACTAAAATTTCATCAACTACACCTCTTTTTGAAGCCACAGAATTTACTCGTCTGTTAGCCTTAACAATAGTCTTCTTGTAATCCTTATAAAGATCAACAATAAAAGGTGTTGCTGAATTTGAAAGAAGGAATTTATGTCCTTTATCAGTTAATCTGTCGCAGAATTCTTTAAGTTTAATCTGCATGTCCTTATTAAATCCACCATTAGAATAATTTGTAAATGATGCTGATGCAGAAACAGGATCATATGGAGGATCAAGATAAATAAAACTATTTTCCTTAAGATATGGTTCAACATCCTCAAAAGAGCCGTTTATGATGGAAATATTACCATCATTCAGCATCCTGCTTACCATCATAATTCTCTGAGAATTTACAACATAAGGATGAGATGATTTACCATAGGGAGAATTGAAGAATCCTTTTTTAGTAACGCGGTAAAGACCGTTAAAACAGACTCTATTTAAATAGTATGTACGTGCTGCTTTATCGATGTTTGAAAGTTTACTGAATGATTCAGGATCTCTATCTAAATTTCTTATTGAATAAAAAAATTCTTCTGAATCTGTATACGAAAGTAGCTTCTGAATAAGAGGTTCTGGTGAATCTTTAACTACATTGTAAAAATTGATGAGCTCAGAATTTATATCGCATACTACAGCATTTTTGGGCTGTAAATGAAAAAATAAAGCACCGCCACCTAAAAAAGGTTCAACGTAGAAGTCGAAACTTTTTGGCATAACCTTAAGTAAAGATGGTAATAACTGTCTTTTACCACCAACCCATTTGAGCAAAGGCTGTACTTGTTCTTTCATAGTTCATCAGTTATAAAAAAAACGGAGAATAATCTCCGTTTTTATAAGATTATGAGAAAAAATTATTTCTCAGGTACGATTGAAACAACAACCTTAACCTTAACATCAGGGTGAAGCTGGATTTCGATGTCATACTGGCCAACGGAACGTAATACGCCGTCTGGAAGACGAACTTCTGACTTGTGTACTTCTACACCTGCTTCAGTAGCTGCCTCTGCGATATCACGGGTACCAACAGAACCGAATAACTTACCTTCGTCACCAGCCTGAGCTGCGATCTCTAATGTAGCAACCTCAGCTAACTTAGCTGCACGATCCTGAGCTGCTTTTAACTCTGCAGCAATCTTTGCTTCGTACTGAGCACGCTCAGCTTCGAACTTAGCTAAGTTCTCTTTAGTTGCAAGAACAGCTTTCTTTAAAGGTAACAGGTAGTTACGAGCATAGCCGTTACGTACTTTAACCTTGTCACCTAGACCGCCTAAACGGCCAATTTTGTCTAATAGAATAACTTCCATTGTAAGCTCCTAATTAGCGGCTTTGTAGGTCGGTGTAAGGTAATAAAGCTAAGAAGCGAGCACGCTTAATAGCAGTTGCAAGCTGACGCTGATACTTAGCACTTGTGCCAGTAATGCGGCTTGGAACGATCTTACCTGACTCAGTAACATAGTTCTTTAAAAGAGCTACATCCTTGTAGTCGATCTCTGTAACGCCTTCTGCAGTGAAACGGCAGAACTTACGACGGTGATAATAATGAGCCATGTTATTTCTCCTTACTCAGCATCGGTTTCCTGAGCAGGAACTTCAAAATTCTCTGCTTCAGCTTTCTGTGAGTGTTCATCATCACGTGAACGACGGTCATCGCGAGCCTTCATCATAGGTGACTGCTCGGTAACTGGCTCGTTTGTACGGATAACTAAGTTACGGATAACGGCATCATTGAAACGGAAGTTGTTCTCGATTGAATCGATAACTTCCTGTTCAGCCTCAACGTTCATTAAAACGTAGGTTGCCTTGTGAACTTTCTGAATTGGATAAGCTAACTGACGACGGCCCCAATTCTCTAAACGGTGAACCTTGCCACCTGACTTTTCGATCTCGCCCTTATAGCGCTCGATCATGCCTGGAACCTGATCTGTCTGATCTGGGTGTACCAGGAAAACGATTTCGTAGTTACGCATTAAAATGCCCCTTACGGTAAAAGTCTGACAATATCAGTCAAATTATCAGACAAGGAGACGAATGTAGATAAAATCTACACGACTGAGTTCGTGTTATTATACACTTTTTGTGATGTTTTTCAAGAAAAAAAATTTTTGATGCGTTTTTTGAGGATGAAATTATAAAAAATTCTCCATAATAATATGTAATCATGGAGAATCTTCAGAACAACAAATAAGATATTATTTGTCATTAACAAATTTATTCAAATGAGAATCTTCTTACATACTCATAAAGAGCAATACCGGCTGCAACAGAAACGTTCAATGATTCTACGCCCTGAGACATAGGTATCTTTACAAGAGCATCACACTTCTCTCTTGTAAGATGTCTCATGCCAGCTTCTTCAGATCCCATTACAATTGCTGTACGTTTCTGAAGATCATAATCATAGATTGATTTGTCTGTTTCACCTGCAAGACCAATTACTTCAACATTGAATTCTTTTAGAAGTTCAAGTGTTCTTGAAAGATTTGTTACTGCAACAAACGGAACATGCTCTGCAGCACCATCAGCAGTCTTTCTTGCAACAGGAGTCATTGAAGCTGATTTATCCTTTGGAACAATAACAGCCTTTACACCTGCAGCCCATGCACTTCTCATTGCAGCACCAAGATTTCTTGGATCAGTAACGCCATCAAGGATCAAGAACAGCATGTTCTCATCCTGGGTATTCTCTAAAAGCTCTTCTAAGAAATGTTCATCCTTTGGTGGAGTTGCTACAAGCTCTAAAACAATGCCCTGATGAACACCGCCATCAGTCTTTTCATCAAGAAAATGACGCATTGCAGTCTGAACTCTGATTCCGATAGACTCAAGCATTTTTTCAATCTGAATGATTCGCTTGTCTTCTCTTCCTTTAACAATCCAAGCTGCTGTAATTTTCTCAGGAGAAGCTTCGATTGCGGACATTACAGTATTAATTCCGTATACGATCTCTCTTGATTTGCTTTTTTTCTCTTTTACGTACATAAATGCTTTTACCTAAAATTAAGATTTCTTTTTTATTTTTCTTTCTACAAGATCAGTTTCAACAGCATCTCTTGTATTTGAAATATCCTTGATGCGATTTAGAATTTCCTCTTTGTCAGCAGCTTTCTTCTTTGATACTAGCTTTGCGCGCTCATCAAAGATCTTTTCTTTCATTTTTTTCAGTGCTTTATGCTGTTTTGCATTTATCTCTTCAGGAAGCAGATCAACCTTATGCTCCTCAAGATCAACTCCTGCAACAACAACCGATATCTCATCACCAACGCAATAGGTTTTAAATGGGGAACTAAGAGTCTGATTTTTATCATTGTACTGCATATAGTATGGCATATTTCCCACATAAATCATACCATCTACGCATAAATCGTCCAGGTGAACAAATACGCCAAAACGTGAGCAGCCTGTAATGGTACCCTTTACGGTTTCTCCAATAAAGTTCAGTGCATAAATACAAGCTAATGCTGCATCAACTTCCTTTTCAGCTGTATCAGATGCTATTTCTCTTTGTGTACATTTTGAACCAAGAGCGACAAGTTCTGCCTTTGTATACGATCTCTGGCCCATTTTACCAATATCCATATGGCACTCTTTTGCAAGGATATATTTGATTACACGATGAAGCTGCAAATCAGCATAACGTCTGATTGGAGATGTAAAGTGAGCATACTTTTCAAGAGCAAGTCCAAAGTGACCAATATTTTCAGGAGAATACTCAGCCTTTGCCATTGCTCTTAAAATCATCTCATTGATAACCTTTCCATCCTCTCTGTTTTCTATTAGAGTTGTAAGTTTCTGAATATCCTTTGGAGTTGGAGATTCTCCACCTGGAATTGTAAGACCATATCTAGCAAGCTGTCCTTTGAGCATTTCAAGCTTCTTTTCTGGCATCTTTGCATGATCACGATATAAAGTCTGATAACCATGCTCTGCAACAAAGCTTGCAGCTGCAACGTTTGCAGCAATCATACACTCTTCGATAAGCTTATGAGCATCATTTCTGACAACAGGCTCTACTCCCTGTATTTCAAGATTCTCATCAAAAATGAAGTGCATTTCCTGGCTTTCAACAGAGATACCACCACGTCTTGTTCTATCCTTTATAAATGCCTTATAAAGATTGTACAGCTCCTTTACATCCTGTACCTGTGCCTGATGATCATCATTTAATGCTTCACCCTTTTCAATCATATGCCAAGCTTCAGTATAGGTCAGTCTTGCATGTGATCTCATAACTGCAGGATAGAATTTGTATTTCTCTATTTTTCCATTTGGAGAAATTTCCATTTCACATGTCATACAGCATCTGTCTACATTTGGATTAAGAGAACATATGCCGTTTGACAGTTTTTCAGGAAGCATTGGAATTACATAGTTTGGAAAATACGAGCTGTTGCATCTGTTAGAAGCTTCCTTATCAAGTAAGGAGGCTGGTCTTACATAGTACGATACATCTGCAATGCTGACATAAAGTCTGTAGTTTTTGCCTTCTTTCTTGCAGTAAACAGCATCATCAAAATCTCTTGCATCCTCACCATCGATTGTAACAAGAGGGAGTTTTCTTAAATCTACTCGACCATACAGATCGTCCTTACCTACATTATCAGGAATTTTATTTAAGGAGCGAATCAAATTATCTGGCCAAACATTTGGGATCTCATTTCGTAAAACTGCCATCACGATAATATTATTGAGATTACCTATATCGTGAACAACTTCTCTTACTTTTACAGAACAGCAACGAGCATTAATTCTCTTTTTGATTTCACAGATAACCACGTCACCTGAGCGGGCACCGCTAAGATCCTGCTTTGAATCAAGAGTAAAAACAAAGCCTTCAAGCTCTTTTTCGTCAGCCTTAATAGTTCCAAGATTACTATCTGGCATAAATCTGCCAAGTACTGACTGCCTAACTTTTGTAATTTTGTCTACATAGGCTTTATTTGAGAACTTCACACTTGAAACTAGAACTTCATCTTTTGGCAAAAGCATAAGATCTGAAATCAGTGTATATTCCTTGCCCTCATCATCCTCAACAAAGTAAAAGTAATTAATATTTCTTTTTTCGTAATTAGAAAAATCTCTAACTGTTGCACTGAATGTCTGAGTTTTTACCTTTACTTTTGCAGTAAACTGCTGAATATAACTTTTTGCAACATAGATTTTAGAATGAATATTTACAAGTGAGCCTGACTCTACAAGTGAATCTAATGTAGAGTTAATCTGCTCTGATGAAATCTTTGAAAAATCATTAAAACCTACAGAGCAGAAAAAATGATTAGCCATCGCAAGATCCGATGGCTTTGAAAAATCAAGTTCATATATTGTTGCTACGACAAAAAGTGCTACAGAAAATTCTTTGCTTATGTCACCTTTAGGAGCAATTTTACTCTTTAGTAGTTTGCTTATTTCATTTTTTAAATTTTCTTTCATAAAGCTTTTGCCTATATTGATTCTTTCTTGAGTGTCTTACTGATAAGTATAGTTGTTATTTGAAATATTAGCTTGAAAACAAAGCTATTACATACGTTTTTTTATATTATGTTTTACAAAAATAATTCAAGTACATCATTTAACATGATGCGACCAAAGGTCGTTAGATAAAAACCACTGTCAGTGAATTCTAACAGTCCTTTTTGTGCAGCCTTTAAAAGCTTTTCTTTTACACAGTCAAATTTAAGACCAGTGGTTTTTTCAAATTCTGAAAATTCAATGAAATCAAATACTCTCAAACGATTTAACATGAATTCAAAAGGAAGATCATCTGCTAAAACCAAATTCATGTTATCCAAATTTGAATCATGATCTTTAAAGTAATCCAAAACTCTCTGCTCGTTTGCTCTTCTGTATACTGTATTATCAAGTGTAAGCTTAGAATGGGCCCCTGCTCCTATTCCAAGATAATCATTAAAAAGCCAGTAGTTTAGATTATGAACACAGCGGCGACCTTTAGTAAAAGCTGAAACTTCATAATGTTCAAAACCTGAACTTTCAAGAAATTCAAATCCTTTAAACTCTATCTGAGCCATCAGATCTTCATCTAGAAGTTCTGGTGGATTATCTCCAAAAGCAGTCCCCTCCTCAATTGTCAGTTCATAAAAACTGATATGAGTTGCACCTGATTCAACGGCTTTTTTCAGATCATCTAAAGCCATTTGCTCTGTCTGCTCTGGTAAAGAGTGCATCAAATCAATATTGAAATTTTCAAAACCTGCCTCTTTAATATAATCAACAGCTTTTAATGCGGTATAACCGTCATGAATTCTGTTTAAAACTTTAAGAGAACCATCATTAAAACTTTGTACTCCAAGGCTGATTCTGTTAATACCCATTTGCCTTAAATTAGATAACTGTATGGCACTGACTGTTCCAGGATTTGCCTCTGTTGACACTTCACAGTCATCTAAAAGGTAAGGTTTTATTCTTTTGAGAATTTTTTCAAAACATCTTTCAGGAAATAGTGTAGGTGTTCCTCCACCAAAATAAACAGATGAAAATTTTCTGCCATCTAGCTTATCTATATATCTGTCAAACTCACTGACAAGATAATTAGCATAAGTATCATCAATTGCTGTATCAGAACTTTTCTTATACGAATTAAAATCGCAGTAAGGACATTTTCTGATACAGTATGGATAGTGAATATAAAGACTAATAGGAAGCATTATCTGCTCATATGCTCAAGTTTGTAAACCAGAGACTGAAGAGCTCTTCCCCTGTGTGATATGAGATTTTTAATCTGAGGTGGAAGCTGTGCTGCGGTGCAGTTTCTATTTGTCACTACAAACAGAGGATCATACCCAAAACCACCTGAGCCTACTTCCTCAAAACCGATGTTTCCATCCCATGAACAAAGAACAGTCAGAGGAACTGGATCATCATAAGAGCGAACCAAAGCAAGAGCACAGCAGTAGCGGGCTGTTCTTTTCTCAAAAGGAACATTCTTTAACTCTTCAAGAAGCTTCTTATTACAGCCCTTTTCATCTCCGTGGACACCTGAGTATCTTGCTGAATATATACCAGGAGCACCGTTTAGTGCATCCACACAGATACCAGAATCATCTGCAAGAGCCCACTGATTTGAGTATTTTGCAGCATTTCTCGCTTTGATAATCGCATTTTCAATAAAACTTAAACCATCCTCATTAGCCTCAGGCACATTAAATTCTTTTTGCAGAACCACATTGTAACCAAGAGGCTCTAACAGTGCCTTAAATTCGCGGGCTTTACCCTGATTTGAAGATGCCAACACTATCTGTCTGTTCATATCTGTTGCTTTTTTCTCAATTTCTTTATATTAAGTCTTTCTACAGCTTCTCTTGCAGCATCACCTATTGCACTTTCGGCTGATAAATGAAAATATTCATAGGATGCAAGCATTTCAACTGTCATGGAATTTTCCATAGCCAATGCTAAAAACTGCGCTATCTTATCACCTTTATATGCACAAATCTCAGCACCAAGTATTTTATGTGTCTTTATAGATGTATAAATGCTTAAAATTCCACCATCCTCTCTTAGACCTCTAAAATGTCCCTGAGAAAGTCGGCTTTCTGTTGTAATAAACAGATCACCTGTCTTTTTTGCATACTCTCTCATTTGATCAAGAGTATTTCCGACAATTGCAAGAACAGGATCTGTATGAACTATTTCAAGTCTAACCGGTTCTTTCTTTTCAGTTAAATTTGGATAAGTAGAAGCATTTAGGCCTGCCTGCTTACCTTCTGCAATTGCAACAGAAGATAGATGATGATCATGGCATACGTCGCCTGCAGCAAAAATATTAGGTACAGACGTCTGAAGAGTTTTTGGATCACATTTAATGCAGCCAGTAAAATCCATCTTCACACCAATCTTCTGCAGATTCATACCAGAAACATTTGGAATTCTGTCAGTTGCAGCTACGACAGAATCCATATGAAGATAGTTTTCATAGCTTCTGCCGTCAATATAGTAGATAACATATCCATCTTCATCATTTTCCATTGAAGTGATATATGTATCAACATACAGATTAAATCTTGATGAAAGCATCTGATGTGCAGTAGTAAGTACGGCATCATCAGTTAAAAACCACAGTTTTCTCTGACCGAATACTACAACATCTACCCCCAGATAGGATAATGCCTGACCTAATTCCAATCCGACTTTAGAACTTCCAAAAATTGCAACTGAACTTGGTAGATTATCAAGTTCAAAAAATTCATTAGTTGTAAGAATATTCTTTAGTCTTGACTGTTCATATGTTACAAGTGGTGATGAACCTGTTGAAATAATAGCAGTTTCAAAAGTAATTAAAATTGAATTATCTACACTAAGAGTATGATCATCTACAAACGAGGCCTGTCCTCTTATACGTTTATTCTCAGGAATTCTGTACATAAAAGCCAGAACTTCTGCTGTAGCACGAGCTCTTACAGATCTAAGAGAACTCAGCACATTTGATGTATCATAGACAAGTTTTGAAGAAAAAGTAACTCCGCATTTAGACAGGTCGTCATAGGCATGCATTGCTTTACCAGCAGACATCAGAAGAGAGATCGGCAGCTCACCTGAACGCTGAGCTGTAGTACCTAAAGGACCTGTATCGACAATAATACAGGATTTTCCTCCTAAGGTAGCATGCTTATAGGCTTCAATGCCAGCAGTTCCTGCACCGATTACAACAGTATGACAGGATAGTTTTTTAATATCCATTGTATAGTCACTTAATTTTCCGCTAAAAATGCAGCTCTCTTTATTATAGAAGACATGCCGCAGCTGCTGATTGAATTTACATGATCATAAGAAAAAAAACTTTTATCTTTCCTAACTTGTTAAATTCTAACAGAGAAAATCTTAAAGTTTTGAGGTTGCATTCACTCATATTCTTTATTCGTATATTCTCGTTTTTCTATTTTATCCGATTTACTGTCAGATTCAACATTGCACACTCATCAATCAGATTCATAAAAAAAAGCCATACTAAAAAAGAATAAGATTGGACATATTTCATTTGGTATACTTTATCCTGTCTATTTATATGGAGTCACATATGCAGATAAGTGCTTTATCAAAATACAAAGGTTTTATATTCGATCTTGATGGAACACTGATTAATTCAATGCCCTATCATGCTAAAGCATGGAGACAGACCAGCAATGAGTACGGATTTGATATTGATGAACAACTGATATTTGACATGGGTGGAGCTTCAAGCCTTGATATTGCACTTCACCTAAAGAATATGGGAAATCCAGTTGATGATCCTAAAAGCTTTGTTGCAAGAAAAATTCAGATCTTCACTGAGCATATTGAAGAGCTTGAAGATTTCAAATCAATTCAGAGTATTCTTATTGATGCAAAGAAAAGAGGATGTAAGATAGCAATAGGTACTGGTACAAGAGAGCCTAATGCTCTGAAGATCCTTATCTTGAAAAATCTGATGTGCTATGTTGATGCTTTAGTTACATCAGAGCTGGTTGAAAAACACAAACCACACCCTGATACATTCTTGCTAGCTGCAAAGAAACTAGGTCTTAAAAATGATGAATGTGTTGTTTTTGAAGATGGACAGCTTGGTATTCTTGCAGCTATTAATGGTGGTTTTGACTGTGTTGAAGTATCACAGGACAGAATCAAAAACTTCTACGAAATTGACAGATAGAATTAGATAAGCCTGCATTGCAGGCTTTATTCTTTATAGAGATTCAGTTGTTCTTTCTGAATAGTGGAAATTTTCTGAAGATTTTCTGAAACCGTGATGAGGACGGTTTTCTGAATGAGATTCTGATTTCTTTATTGAAATAGTAGAAATCTTGTCCTTGTATATCATCTGTTCTATGCCGTTAGAATCAGTAATACTGATAGTAAACGCATCATGAGATGAAATAACACCTTCAAACTTTACGCCTGCTGTCAGGAAAATACTTACTGGCATTTTATTATCAGCAAGATACTGCAAAGCAGCATTCTGGCCTTTTCCCTGAACAAATGCAGTTACAAATCCCTTCTGTTTGTCATGACCACGATTGAATGGTCTTTTGCCTTTTGAATTCATTTTAGAAAAAGACCTATGAGGAGCAGCTCTGAAAGGACGCTTCTCTGATGAAAAATTATTATTAAATGATTCCACGATGAAACACTCATAAAAAGTTATTATTATCGTTTAATAGCTTATCACGAAAACAATAATCAACCTATAAAAATTTTAGAGTTTTGTGTCAGTTAGCAGGATTTTTTTTGAAGCGTTCTGAAATGGTGCCCAGAGACGGAATCGAACCGCCGACACGGGGATTTTCAATCCCCTGCTCTACCGACTGAGCTATCTGGGCAACGGCGTGTATTAAATCATATACAAGGTATTCAGTCAAGAAAAAATTTGTTTTTTTTCAAAATAAATACTTTCAATAAGAAACAATTAAGTGTGTTTTGTTTCTTAAATTTTTGAAAATCGCATATATATCGAATTGCAAAAAACAATTAGGCCAGAAACATAACGTTTCTGGCCTTGATGTCCTAATTAGAGATCATTAAATGAATCTTCCATGACATACTTTAAATTTCTTTCCAGAACCACAAGGGCAAGGATCATTTCTTCCAATATGCATATTTGCATACTGTTTAGCCTCATCTCTCATCTTCTGTTCTAAAGCCTGCTGTTCCTGAGCCTGCTTTACCTGCTCAATCTCTTCAGGTGTACGAACGCGTACTTGAATTCTGCATAGAATTGAAACTACCTGCAACTTGAGATTGTCAAGCATCTTTGAAAACAGATTGAATGACTGGATCTTGTATTCATTCTTTGGATTCTTCTGAGCATAGCCCTGAAGGCCGATACCCTGACGCATATAATCCATTGCTGCTAAATGCTCTTTCCACAAGGTATCAATGCACTGAAGCATAATCTGCTTTTCAAGATTTTTCTGATTCTCTTCACCGATTGCCTGGCACTTTTCCTTATAAAGTTCATGACCTAGAGAAATAATCTTTTCTCTTACGTCATTCTCAACAAGTTTTTCATCCGCTTCAAGCCACTTTGCTACAGGTGCATCAATATCGAATACAGACTTCAACTTATTTGTTAAACCTTCAATATCCCATGTTTCTGCAAGAGAATTTGGTGTAATGAATTCAGAAACTGTTGAATCAAGAACATCCTCAAAAATATTATGGATAGTATCTGAGATATCCTGACCATCTAAAAGAGAATTTCTCTCCTCATAGATAACCTTTCTCTGCTCGTTTGCTACATCATCATATTCTATTAGATTCTTACGGATATCAAAGTTTCTTGTCTCAACTTTTCTCTGAGCTGATTCAATAGCTCTTGTGATGAACTTATGCTCTAATGGCTGACCATCTGTCATACCCATTCTCTTCATAAAGTTCTTTAATCTTTCTGAACCAAACAGTTTCATCAGATTATCATCCATTGACAGATAGAATCTTGATGAACCAGGGTCACCCTGACGTCCTGCACGGCCTCTTAACTGATTATCGATACGTCTTGATTCATGTCTTTCAGAACCGATAATGTGAAGACCACCAGCAGCTAAAACCTCATCATGACGCTTCTGCCACTGAGCCTTACATTCATCAATCTGCTCTTTAGTAGGATTCTCGCCTAATGATGCAATATCAGCCTGCAGATTACCACCAAGAATAATATCAGTACCACGACCTGCCATATTTGTTGCAATTGTTACAGTACCAGGACGACCTGCCTGAGCAACAATATAAGCTTCTTTTTCATGGAACTTAGCATTTAAAACCTGATGAGCAATTCCTTTTTTCTTTAACAGATCGGATAGACGCTCTGAATTCTCAATTGAAATTGTACCAACCAGTACAGGTCTTCCTGCTGCAATTGTCTTTTTGATATCCTCAACAATTGCATTGTACTTATCTTCTTCGTTAAGGTAGATAAGATCGGCTTCATCCTTTCTTATCATTGGTCTGTTTGTAGGAAGAACTACTGTCTGAAGACCATAGATCTGCTGGAATTCATATGCCTCAGTATCTGCTGTACCGGTCATACCGGCAAGCTTCTTGTACATACGGAAATAATTCTGGAAAGTAATAGATGCTAATGTCTGGTTTTCTGAATTTACCTGTACACCTTCTTTTGCCTCAATTGCCTGATGAAGACCATCTGACCAGCGTCGGCCTTCCATCTTACGGCCGGTATGCTCATCAATAATCATGATCATGCCGTTTTCTACAACGTAATCTACATCTTTCTTGAATAAAGTATGAGCACGTAAAGCAGCCATTACATGGTGTAAAAGTGTAATATTCTCTGATGAGAACAGCTTGTCACCCTCTTTTAAAAGACCAGCCTTAACAAGATTCTCTTCAATCTTAATCTGACCACGTTCTGTCAAATAAGCCTGCTTTGCTTTAAGATCTAAGGTATAGTCGCCATCGCCTGTATAGGTTTCAGTATCTTCCTTTTCCTGATAAATAAGACCAGGAATCAGCTTATCAACAGCATTGTACAGACCAACAGCATTTTCTGCAGCACCTGAAATAATAAGAGGGGTTCTTGCCTCATCAATTAATACTGAGTCAACCTCATCAACAAGAGCATAATTAAGTTCTTTTTGAACCTTCTGCTCTTTTGTGTAGGCCATATTGTCGCGCAGATAGTCAAAACCGAATTCATTGTTTGTACCATAGGTTACATCGCAATTGTAGGCATCACGCTTTTCCTCAGGAGACATACCAGGAACATTTACCCCCACAGTCATACCCAGGAATGAATAGAATGGTCTAGACCACTCACTATCGCGGCGGGCAAGATAATCATTTACTGTAACGACATGAACGCCCTTACCTTCAAGAGCATTCAGATAGCAAGGCAATAAAGCAGTTAAAGTCTTACCTTCACCTGTTTTCATTTCGGCAATCTTATTTGCATTTAAAACAATGCCACCCATTAACTGAACATCAAATGGTCGGAGTCCTAAAGAACGCTTTGCAACTTCTCTTGCAATAGCGAATACTTCAGGAAGCATTGACTCAAGGGATTCTCCTTGAGAAATACGTCTCTTGAAATCAAGAGTGTACTGAGGAAACTCTTCGTCTTTTAAAGATAAATACTTTTCTTCTAATGAATTTATGGTTTTTACTATTTTAGTAAGCTTGCGGACAGTTCTCTGATTTGAGCTGCCGATGATTTTTGTAACAAGTGTGGTAACAAACATTTTTAAAACTTATATAACTGTTGATAAAAAACTAATTTGCTGATTATACATTAAAGAACAATCAAATACAGAACTATAAGTTTATATGTAGATGTGTGTAATGTTTTTCAAGAGAAAGGGTAAAAAAAAAGAACAGCCTTAACTGTTCTCATTATTTGGAGCGGGAAACGAGGTTCGAACTCGCGACCCTAACCATGGCAAGGTTATGCTCTACCAACTGAGCTATTCCCGCATCCGATGTGTGTCATTATATTGATTTTTTATTGAGTGTCAACACTTATTAAAAATTTTTTTATTTTTTTTATATTTCTAAATCAATAAGTTAAAAGAAAAATATAAAAATTCTTTTACAGTTTTTATAATAAACGGCTTATATATGCTTTTCATTAACAGTGCATAAATGTTCAATCAAATGCAAAAATAGATATTTCATTGATCACATAATTGAAATAAATTTTCTTAAAATCAAAAAAAATCATGTTTTGTACATCTGTACATAATTATCTTATTTTTCAAGTAATTATGTAAGAAAATGGCTTATTTTTCCTATTTTGCAACCAACAAAATTAAAAAATAAATGAATGTATTAGTAATGACTACTGTTTAAGTCAATAATTTTGTTAGTTTTTTAAATATAATTAAAGCAGATATTTAATGACATTCACGTCATCAAATATCTAAACAATTATTATAAAAAAAACTTAATCAAACAAACATAAGGAATTACTATGCATGCACTTCTCAGGTCTCTTTCAATAAGGCAGAAGATTGTAATCGGTTTCATTCTAATCATTATGACTACACTTACACTGGTTGGTTGGTCATTATGTTCACTGTCACAATCAAAAATTAAAGCAGAAGGCTATATTGAATTTTTAAATCAAAGATATGAAAGAACAAGGCGCTCAGCAGATGCCATTACAAAACTTCAGACTGTTTTAAAAGAAATTGCAACAAATCCAGCTGATGCAAATGACGCAAATATTGCAAAAATTACAGCAGCAGAAACAGAGCTTAAGGAAGCAACTGATGCTCTTCAGATGCCAAGATATCCAAAAGAAATTGGTGCTGTAAAGGAGAATGCAAAAGAATATATTTCATTAGTCAATACAAAATTCCTGCCATTATTAAATTCTGATTCTTCAGAAAAGAAGCACAAGTTAGTTGATCTTGTTTATGTTGACATGGCAAAAAGCTTTTTTGCCGTTACAGATTATATCACTATCGTAAACGGATATCAGATTAGAGAAACAAAATCTAAAATGTCCACTTTAACATCAAGTTCTACAAAATTTGTTCTTCTTGTCTTCACAGTCATCGAAATAGTTATTGCTGCATTCTTATCAGCATACATTCCAAATGTTATCGTAGGCCAGTTAAAAGGCATATCAAAGCATGCATTGGAGCTGGCAAAAGGCGATCTGACAAGAGAAATTTTCGTAAAACGACATGATGAATTCAAGCATCTAGTTGAAGATCTGGAACAAATGCGTCAGTCATGGCGTAAGAATATCGGCGATATTATTGAAATTACTAATACTGTCAGTGCTGCATTTGAAGGTATCGGGCAGTCAGCTGAAAAAATTAATACGACTGCATATGATAATCAGTCAAGGGCTGTAACTGTTGCTGCAGCATCAGAGCAGATGGTTTCAACTACAGCTGATATTGCAAAGAACTGTGAACAGGCATCAGCAACAGCTGAAGAGTCCTCAAATTCAACTACAAGAGGTACTCATGAGGTTCACGATATTATCGACAAACTTACAAGCCAGATCGAAAAGACAAAAGAAGATGCAAAACTTGTTCAGAAACTTGCAGATCAAGCTGTTAAGATCGGGACTATCGTTCAAACCATTGACGATATTGCCTCTCAGACAAACCTTCTTGCTTTAAATGCTGCAATTGAGGCTGCAAGAGCTGGTGAAGCTGGTAAGGGATTTGCTGTGGTAGCAGATGAAGTTCGTGCACTTGCATCAAGAACATCTTCATCTACGCAGGAAATCACAAAGATGGTTACACAGATTCAGACTGATGCCCGTGCTGCAGATGATGCTATGCAGTTATCAGTAAACAGCATGGATTCTCTTGCTAACGAAGCTAGTGGCATCGACACAATTCTGAACGAAATCAACGATACAGTAAGCACAGTTTCATCTCAGATTTCTCAGATTGCTACTGCTGCTGAAGAACAGACAGTAGCAACATCAGAAATATCTTCAAATATGAAGAATATTACGGATGACTCAAAGGTTCTTACCGATTCTATTGATTCAGTCAATAAAGAAATGCAAGACTCAAACGATCAGCTTGCAAAACTTATTGTTATGGTCAATACATTTAAGCTCTAATTCAAAATTTGTACATTCCTTTTGAGACCTTAACGTTCTGTTAAGGTCTTTTTTCTGTGATATATGTATATGTACTAGATTTATTTCACTTCAAAAGCGTGAAGAGTTTCAAAATTATCGGTTTTATATACCTTTTTTAACCTTTCACGTATATATGATTAAGAAAGATGGAACTTGCCGTCTAATAATAAAAATTCAAACTATAACATCGGACAGCACTATGAACTTTCTTGAAAATATATCTATAAAAAAGAAACTAATATTAAGCTATTCACTTCTTATTTTTGTTTCATTTGTCCTTGCATGGACATGTATTTCAAATATGCTATCTGTAAAGAGTGTAGCAGGATTTGTACATACCACTCTTCAAGAACGATATGGAAGAACAAGAGCTACTGCAGACTATGCTTTTGAAATTGTTGACGCAGTTGAAAAGATTATTGATGGCAACAATGTTGATGCTCAGCTACAAATGATTTCTCAGTTCGCACCCAAAATGAATGCGGCTCAAGAAAAACTGCAGATGACAAGATATCCAACTGAAATCGGTGCGGTAAAACAGGCTTCAAAGAAATTTTTATCATTCTTAAATAACGAGGTTATTCCAAACATTAAGGATCCTAAAAAATTTGCTTATGTATATAACAATAAAATGTTGCCTCAGTTTGTAATCATCCAGAAAAATATTGTTAAGGTTAACGGTTATCAGATTAATGCAACAAAAGCCTCTGTAGAAGGGCTTATCTCAAATGCACCTCTTATCACAGCAACGATTGTTACTCTACTTGAAATAGGTATTGCAATCTTCATTGTTTTCTCAATGCCAAAACTAATTGTCAGCAGCATAAACAAGGTAATAAAAATTGCAGAAAAGCTTGAAAATTGTCAGTTAGATGAAGAAATATCATTCAGACGAAAGGATGAGTTCAGACCTCTTCTTGTAGCATTTGAAAATATGAGAAGCTCATGGCATGCAAGCATTTCAAAGATTCACGGCATCACAAACAATATTCACGATACCATGAACAGAATTTACAATGAAACGCAGAACATGAGTAATGTTGCCCATGATAACGAATCTCACTCTATTACTGTTGCTGCAGCTTCAGAGGAAATGGTTTCAACTACAGCTGATATTGCAAAGAACTGTGAACATGCATCTCAAAGTGCTAATGAATCATCTGAGTGCACTGAAAACGGCATAATGCGAGTTGAACAAACAATTAATCTTTTAAACGATCAGATAGAAAAATCAAAAGACGACGCTAGACTTGTTAAAGAGCTTGCAACTCAGGCTGAGAAGATTGGAACAATTGTTCAGACAATTGATGATATTGCATCACAGACAAATCTTCTTGCTCTAAATGCTGCAATTGAGGCTGCAAGAGCTGGCGAGGCTGGAAAGGGATTTGCTGTTGTAGCAGATGAGGTAAGAGCATTAGCTTCA
This sequence comes from Succinivibrio faecicola, assembly GCF_019448115.1. Lineage (GTDB taxonomy): Bacteria > Pseudomonadota > Gammaproteobacteria > Enterobacterales > Succinivibrionaceae > Succinivibrio > Succinivibrio faecicola. The sequence goes on from NZ_JAGFNY010000002.1 coordinate 102,821, forward strand.
AGAACATCCAAGTCAACTTCAGAGATTACCAGCATGGTATTTCAGATTCAAAACGATGCAAGAAATGCTGATGAAGCTATGCAGGCATCCTCAAAAACAATGGATACAATTTCATCTGAGGCATCGGAACTTCATAATATCCTTCATGAAATTACACAGAGAGTTAATGAAGTAAATACCCAGATTTTGCAGATTTCAGCAGCAGCAGAACAACAGACAACTGCAACAGCTGAAATTTCATCAAATATGAAAAACATCACTGACGGTTCAAAAAATCTTGCATATGGTAATGCTTCAATCAATGAAAGCGTAGAAAACACAAATCAGAATGTAGCAGTTCTTACCGATATTGTTAATAAGTTCGTGATTTAAGATAAGATTTCTCTTAATTTTGCCTTCAAAGGATTAAACTTTGAAGGCTTTTTATTCAACTATTGAAGAAGACAAATATGTTGTGTTTTCTTGAAAGATATAAAATCGACTGTTAGAATGCAGTTAGTTAACAAAATAAAGGTATATATATGACATTTACAACTGCTCTTTTAAAAGTTGTCCAGTTTATTACCCCTTTTACTACACTGACATCTTTATCAGCAAAGCTGACAGATGTTCCTATGGGAAAATTCACACAGTTTTTAATCAGAAATTTCATTAAGACCTTCAATATTAATATGGAAGAGATCGCAAACAAGGATATTCTTTCATACAAAACATTCAATGAATTCTTTATTAGAAAACTATCAGAAGGTGAAAGACCTATTGATACTGAAGCTTTGGCAGTTTCACCTGTTGATGGAACAATAGGCCAGGCAGGCGCTATAAAAAACGGTCTTTTAATTCAGGCAAAAGGTCTTGATTATTCTCTTAAAGCTCTTGTTGGTGGTGACAAAGCTGACAGTAATTTCTTTGAAGATGGAAACTTTGCCTGTATCTATCTGTCACCTTCTAATTATCACAGAATTCATATGCCAATTGATGGCACACTAGTTAAGACAATACATGTTCCAGGAGAGCTCTTCCCTGTTGGTACAAGAAATATTTCAAACACCAAAAATCTTTATACAAGAAACGAAAGACTTGTATGTATCTTCCAGACTCAAATTGGCCATATAGCTGTAGTCATGGTAGGTGCAGCTCTTGTTGGCAGTATCTCTACAACCTGGGATGGTACTGTAGTAAGAAGGAAGGGTATTGAAGTTAAGGATTACTCAAAAGAGAATCTTCGTTATAAGAAAGGAGATGAAATCGGCTACTTCAAGTACGGCTCTACTGTTATTGTTCTTTGGGAAAAGGACGGTGGTGTTCTTCCACTGGATGTCGAACCAGGTCTTGCAGTAAAGATGGGGCGCTCTCTGATTATGGAAGATGCAGCTGAAAGCTCAAAAGATAACATCAAGCACTCTGATACTGATGATATGAATAACTAGACAGCTCTACTGACGAAATAAGGTCACATTTATTGTGACCCTTTTTGTATTCAAAAATAAAAAACTGCCCCTTCAATGCGTGATTTCATGCACAAATCTAGTAAAAAAAACTTAATTCTAAAATACTAGATTTATTTTTTTATTATTTTTCAACACGTTAATAAAAACTGACATTTAAAATTCTTAAAAAGAAATTTATTTTCAGCTATAATTAACGTGATTTTTTGCTTGCTATCCAAAGATACTGTGCATAATGCACATAATTTTTTTGGTTATTAGGAGATTCACGTGGAAAAATATCAAGCTGATGTTGCGATCGTGGGTGCTGGTGGTACTGGTCTTCGTGCAGCTATTGCTGTAGCACAGGCCGATCCAAAACTTCGTGTTGCACTCATTTCAAAAGTATATCCAATGCGTTCACACACTGTTGCTGCCGAAGGTGGTGCTGCAGGTGTAGTAAGAGATGATGATTCTTATCAGAAGCACTTTGAAGATACAGTTGCTGGTGGTGACTGGCTTTGTGAACAGGACGTTGTAGAACGTTTCGTTCGTCAGGCTCCAGAAGAATTATATCAGTTAGAGCACTGGGGCTGTCCTTGGAGCCGCAAGCCAGATGGCAATGTTAACGTTCGTCGTTTCGGTGGTATGAAGGTTCCTCGCACCTGGTTCGCAGCTGATAAGTCTGGTTTCCACATGTTACATACTCTATACCAGACATCAGTAAAATTCCCTTCAATTCAGCGCTTTGATGAGCACTTCGTTTTAGATCTTCTAGTTGAAGATGGCGAGTGCCGCGGTGTTGTTTGCTATGATCTTCAGAACGGTGTATTCCGTCAGATCAATGCTAAGGCAGTATTCTTAGCTACTGGTGGTGCAGGTCGTTGCTATCTGTTCAATACCAACGGTGGTATCGTTACCGGTGACGGTATGGCATTAGCTTATCGTCATGGCGTACCTTTACGTGATATGGAATTCGTTCAGTATCACCCAACCGGCTTATTAGGTTGCGGTCTGTTAATGACTGAAGGTTGTCGTGGTGAGGGTGGTGTTCTTTATAACAAGGACGGCTACCGTTACTTACAGGATTACGGTTTAGGCCCTGAGACTCCAGTTGGCCAGCCAAAGAACAAGTACATGGAATTAGGTCCACGTGATCGTCTGTCACAGGCTTTCTGGAACGAATCAAAGAAGGGTCGTACCATTAAGTACCCATTAGGTGAGGCTGTTCACTTAGACTTAACTCACTTAGGTGAAAAGTACTTACACGAGCGTCTACCATTAATCTGCGAATTAGCTCAGACTTACTCAGGTGTTGATCCTGTTAAGCAGCCAGTTCCAGTACGTCCTGTTGTTCACTATACAATGGGTGGTATTGAGACTGACGGCAATACCCAGACTCGTATGCCAGGTCTATATGCTGGTGGTGAGTGTGCTTCAGTAGGTATCCATGGTGCAAACCGTTTAGGTTCTAACTCATTAGTTGAGACCATCGTATTCGGTAAGATCGGTGGTGACGCTATGGCAGAAAGAGCACACCAGATTAAGGATCACGATTCAGCAGAGCTAGATCGTCAGGCTGAGGCAGCTCAGGCACGTGCACTTTCATTATTCGATGTTAAGGGCACTGAGTCATTATCTAAGATCCGTCATGAGATGGGTCAGACAATGGAAGAAGGCGTTGGTATCTATCGTGAAGAAGAATCAATGCAGAAGACCATTGACACCTTAAAGGAATTACAGAAGCGCGTTAAGAACGTTGGCTTAACCGACAGAGGTCGTGTATTCAATACTGAATGGATGAACTTAATCGAGTTAGGTTACACCCTAGACGTTGCTCAGTGTATGGTTCACTCAGCAATCAACCGTAAGGAATCACGTGGTTCACACCAGCGTTTAGATGGCCCTAACGGTGCATACAGACAGCGTGATGACGAAAACTTCTTAAAGCACTCACTAGCTTTCAAAGTTGCTGGTGCAGATGAGCCAGAAATTAAGTACAGCGATGTTAAGATCACAACCTTCCAGCCTGCTAAGCGTGTATACGGTGCTGAAGCAGAAGCTGCTGAAGCTGCAAGAAAGGCAAAGGAGGCTAAATAATGGAAGCAACTCAGAAGACTATGAAAGTTACTGTTCTTCGCTATCGCCCAGAGCAGGACAAAGAGCCTTGGGAACAGACCTTTGATGTTCCTTATCACAAGGACACCTCAGTATTAGAGGCTCTTTTCTACATCAAAGACAACTTTGAGCCAAGCCTATCTTTCCGTTGGTCATGCCGTATGGCTGTCTGCGGTTCATGTGGTATGATGGTTAATGGTGTTCCTCACTTAGCATGTAAGACCTTCTTACGTGACTACGAAGGCAAGTCAATGAAGATTGAGCCATTAGCAAACTTCCCAATCGAGCGTGATCTTGTTGTTGACTTAAGCGATCTGATTGAAAAGATTGAGCGCATCAAGCCTTACATCATTCCTGATGCTAAGAATGCTAACATGCCATTAAACAAGAACTTCAAGCAGACTCCTATGCAGATGGAAGCTTACTTACAGTTCGCTCAGTGTATCAACTGTGGTTGCTGTTATGCAGCATGTCCTCAGTACAAGCTAAATCCTAAGTTCATCGGCCCTGCAGCGTTAACATTATTATATCGTTACAATGTTGATAACCGTGACGCTGGTGCTAAGTTAAGAGCTCCTTTCCTAAATTCAGAGGAAGGTGCTTGGAGCTGTACTTTCGTTGGCTACTGCTCAGAAGTATGTCCAAAACACGTAGATCCTTCTTCAGCTATTCAGTTAGGTAAGAAGATGAGTGCTACTGATTACGTATTTAACATGATCAAACCGGAGCATTAATAATGAGCGAAGTTAAATCATATCGTAAGCCATACAACCCACCAGTAAAGAAAGCTACCTGGTGGCTTGAGAATCCATTCTATGTATTCTATATGGTTCGTGAAGCTACTGCTGTACTAGCATTATTTGCTGTTCTTGAGATCGTACTTGGTATCTTCTCATTAGCATTATGTGAGTACTCACAGGCTGCTACATTAACCGGCATTTCACCATACATCTGGTACTTACAGGACTTCCTGGGTAATCCAGTAGTTATGGGTTTAAATGTTGTAATTCTTGTTTCACAGCTATTCCATGCTGTAACTTGGTTCGCTCTTATGCCAAAAGCTGTTCGTGTATTCATGAACAAAAACTCAACCGAGTTATTACCAGAGTGGGTTACTAAAGCTGCATTATATGCAGGCTTAATTGGTGCTACCGTTGTAATCCTAGCTGTTGCTTACTTAACCAAATAAGGAGAATTTACAATGCGTCAGTTCTTACCAACCCGTTCAGATGAGCCAATGTACTGGTTATTATTTGGTGCAGGCGGTATGGTTGCATCAATGGTATTACCAGCAATCATGGTGGTTTTAATCGCTGCAGGTTATACCTCAGATGATTTAAACAGCGGCTTTTTAAACCTAAACCAGGTTCACAACATCTTCTCTAACTGGCTATTAAGCCTGATCGTTTTTGGTGTTGTATTCCTGTTATCATTCTATGCTCTGCACAGAATGCACCATTCTAGCCATGACTTTGGTATTCATTCAAAACTTACCTGGTACATCGCTTATGGTCTTGCAGCTGCAGTATCATTCGTATCATTAGGTTTACAGCTTTTAATGTACGTTAAATACTTCTAATTTAAGGTATTTAAATACTTGAAATATCGGGGGATTTTATCCCCCGATTATTTTTGATAACATTAATCAAAAATTAACATAAATCACAAAATTTTTCTGATATAATTTGCCGTGATTTTTAAACAACTATTCATCAACCTTAACTCCATCTGGAGAGTATTATTATGAAAAAGACTAAAATGGTCTGCACTATCGGTCCTAAATCCGAGAAGCGCGAAATCATGGAAACCCTATTATCTACTGGTATGAACGTAATGCGTTTAAACTTCTCTCACGGTGACTTCGAAGAGCACGGTGGTCGTATTACCAATATCAACGATATCATGGAAAAGACTGGCAAGATCTTTGCTGTTCTTTTAGATACCAAGGGTCCAGAAATCAGAACATGCGATCTAGAAAATGGTGAAGATGTTTCTTTAAAGACTGGCGATGTAATCACTTTATGCGCTGATGCATCATTTGTTGGTAACAAGTCAAAAGTTGGCGTTACCTATCCAGACTTAGCAAAAGACTTAAAGGTTGGCTCAACTGTTCTATTAGACGACGGTTTAATCGGCTTAAAGGTTATCGAGATTTCAGGTACTGACGTTGTTTGTGAAGTTCAGAACAACGGCGACCTAGGTGAGCACAAGGGTGTTAACTTACCATGCACTCACATTTCAATGCCATTCTTATCAGAGAAGGATAAGGGCGACTTATTATTCGGTATCAAGCGTGGCGTAGATTTCATCGCAGCTTCTTTCACAAGAACAAAAGAAGACGTTCTTGATATCCGCAACTTCTTAGACGCTAACGGCGGTAACGACATCAAGATCATCTGTAAGATCGAAAACCAGGAAGGTTTAGACAACTTCGAAGACATTCTTGCTACTGCTGACGGTATCATGGTTGCACGTGGTGACATGGGTGTTGAAATCCCAGCTCAGGAAGTTATCTTCGCTCAGAAGCATATCATCAAGCGTTGTAACGAAGTTGGTAAGCCAGTTATCACTGCTACCCAGATGCTTGATTCTATGATCAAGAACCCACGTCCTACCCGTGCAGAGGCAGGTGACGTAACCAACGCTATCTTAGACGGTACTGATGCAGTTATGTTATCAGGTGAGTCAGCTAAGGGTAAATACCCACGTGAGGCTGTTTCTACAATGAACACCATCTGTGAGCGTACTGATGCTTACTGCTTAGAGAACAAGGTTTTACGTCGTGTAGAGTCAAAGCACACTGTAACTGATTCAGCTTGCTTAGCTGCTGTTAAGGATGCAGAGAGCTTAGATGCACCAGTTATCGTTGTTGCAACCAACCACGGTCACTCAGCACGTGCAATCCGTAAGTTCAATCCAAATGCAACTATCTTAGCATTAACACCAAACATGAAGGCTGCTCGTCAGTTATGTGTAACTCGTGGTGTTGTACCTAAGGTTATCCCTGCATTAAAGTCAACTGACGAATTCTTCGAGCTTGGCAAGAAGTTCGCTGTTGAGGCTGGTTTAGCTAAGGCTGGCGATAAGATTGTTATGGTTAACGGTGCATTAGTACCTGATGGCGTAACAAACACAATGTCAGTTCACACTATCTAATAAGATAGTTCACCATTCTTAAAAAGGAGCTTCGGCTCCTTTTTCTTTTCTTAAAATAAATTCTGTTTTAGATATGCTCTACTCTTATTTTTTGAGTAATAATCAGTATTGTGTGTTGAATTGAGAGGTGACTGTCAGAAGACAGTCAGAAGAATGATTATAAATCAGGAGAGTTCAGTATCTTAGCGTTGGTTTCATCCTTTACATCCTGAGGGATCTTATCCCAAGCCTGCTTAATTGGCAGAATAAGATTAATGCACTCATCAATAGGAGCAATATCAAGGGAAACTGAAGCCTTATTCAATAGCTCTTTCATGTATTCATACAGAGCAAACATCCTGTCAGCAAGTTCAGGATTCTGCTTTTTGTCTAATGATGACTGAAGGCCATTAAGAATACCTATAGCCTTATTGATTCTGTCAGCCTTGTATTCATAGTCATGTCTGACAATTGCACCTTTTGCCTGAGATAATCTTTCAATAAAACCTTCATACATCATCTGAATGATACGGTGAGGATCTGCAACTGAAAGCTCAGCTTCTAGGTTTGTCTTTTTATATGCTTTAAGGTTACGTCCGTACATTTGATCTCCTGCAAATCAAAAATACACATTTTTTAATTATAATTATTATCACTAACTTAGTTAACGGCAAATCTTAGAATATTTTAAGTATTATTTTCAAATCGGACAAGCTGTCTTTTGAGTTTAACTAATCAATGTTTGATTTGTGTTGCAACTACAGTATGTTTACAAATATAATTAGCATCGTTGGCGTAGTTTAAAAAAAACATCCCCACATTTGTGATGAGCCAATATATATGTTGTTTATCAAAGTGTGGTGGTATCTTGCTTCTTGTAATCGATAATTATGATTCATTTACATGGAATCTTATTCAGTATCTAAAAATCCTTAAAATTCCATTCTGCATTCGTGCCAATGACGAAATAGATGCAAATTTTGTTATCAGCCTTAATCCATCAGGAGTTCTCTTATCTCCAGGTCCTGGTGAGCCTAAAGATGCAGGAAACTGCATTGATATTGTAAAGAAAATTTCAAAAAACAAATTCGAATCAATTCCTGTGCTAGGTGTTTGTCTCGGTCATCAGATCATAGCTGAGGCTTTTGGCGGCTCAATCAGAAAAGCAAAATCTCCTATGCATGGAAAGATAAGTTCAATAACAAATATTCAGACAGACATCTTCAGTACAACGCCTAAAACATTTGATGTAGTCAGATATCACTCTTTAGTTGTTGATAAACTGCCACCTGATTTTAAGATTAGCGCAGTATCAAATGACGATCATGAGGTAATGGCAATTTCAAGTCAAAAATATCACTGCTACGGAATACAGTTTCATCCAGAAGCTTTGCTTACTGAGTTTGGATTATCCTTGCTTGATAATTTTTATAAAATCTGCAAAAAGGATCATTGTCAAATATGAAAAATTTACATGAAAGAATAAGGCAGATAACAGAGAATAACTGCAATATATCAGCAGTTAAATTAGATTTAAACAAAATAATATCATGGTCTGAAATTGAAGAGTATTTTATAAGTGAATACTCTGATGCAATTTATCTTGATAGTCAGGAAAAAGAAGTCTCAAAAACCAACCAGTATTCAATTATTGGATTCAATACAATTGAAACTGTATATACAAAATACAATGAAGACTGCTCATATATCTCCTGCAGAGAAGATGAAAAAAAGACCTCAGAACAAATAGATGACGCACTTGAATATATATCTGATTCTATAAAGATCATAAAACAGCAATTCAGTGCAGATTTATCTGGATCCCTTCCTTTTTATTCAGGCTTTATAGGAATGATATCTTATGATTATCAATGCCATCTGCCTAAAAACAAGATCTCTTTGCCAAATGTAAAAAACAGAATAGGACTTCCAGTTTTGATGTTTCGATTCTGCCTAAATTCAATAATTAGAGATCATAAAGATAACTGTATTTATCTTACTGGTTTTAACTGTTCTGCTCTATCAGAGAAATTAATCAGCGGTTTAAAGGATTTTATACAAAAGAAAAAAACTAAAAATATCACCCAAAAGAAAACTAAAGAGTTATCTGCCAAAAGTACATTTAAATCAGATGTGACGTACGAGCAGTATATTGCCGATCTCAATGAGGTTCACAATGCTATCTTTAAAGGTGATGTTTATCAGATTAACTATACAGCAAGATTCAGCACAGATTATTTAAAGTCGCCAATAGATCTGTTCAAGAAACTAAAAAAGATAAACCCATCTCCTTTTGCTTCATTTTTTAAATGCGACAACTTCCATGTGGTGTCATCATCACCAGAGCTATTCATAAAAGTTCAAGATAAAACAATTCAAACAAGACCTATAAAAGGAACAATCAAAAAAACGGATGATGAAAAACTAAATGAAAAACTTGTAAATAAGCTTAAAAACAGCAAAAAGGATCGATCTGAACTTCTTATGATTGTAGATCTTGAGAGAAATGATTTTGGAAAAATCTGCAAGGCAGGATCTGTAAAAGTAACCTCTCTATTTGAAATTGAAGAATATCCAACTCTTTATCATCTTGTATCTAACATTGAAGGCAAACTAGATGATTTTGTAACTGTTGCTGATGTACTAAAGGCAACCTTTCCTGGTGGATCTATTACAGGTGCTCCAAAATTATCTGCAATAAATCATATTAGAAAACTTGAGCATTCACCAAGAGAGCTGTATACAGGCTCTATTGGGTATATCGATATATCAGAGAACATGCAGTTTAATATCGCCATAAGAACTGTTGTTGTGTCAGATTCAAAAGCATATATCAGCGCTGGTGGAGGCATTGTATGGGATTCAGATCCTGACAGTGAATATTCAGAAAGTTTATTAAAGGCAAGAGTATTTAAGGATGTATTATGCTCATAATTAAAAATAAAACAGTAAATAAACTCAATAGTGAGGAGTGTGAAAAATTAGTAAATTGTGCTGGATTAAAAAACGGCATTGGTGTCTTTGAAACAATAAAGGTCATAAAGACAGAAAATGAAACTGCAACAGGCGAATATCTTTTAGAGCACTATGAAAGACTCATAAGAGCTGCACAAAAAACAGGTCTTGAAACTGATCTTGATTATAAAACAATAAAGAGCTGCGTTGAGTCTCTGCTAAAGGATTTAAATGTTCTAAGAGGAGCTATCAGAATTTCTCTTTTAGCTGATGCATATCCTGACACTATCTGTCTTATTGAGTGGCAGAACAGATTTTATACAAAGGAGCAAAAAGAAATAGGCTATAAACTTTGTATCAGCGACTATAAGATAAATCCATATGCACTTACATCAGGAATAAAATGCCTGTCTAATGCAGAAAATATCCTTGCTTTACATGCTGCAAAATCAAGAGGCTTTAATGAGGCAGTTAGACTGAATACAGATGGTTTTATTACAGAATGCTGTATATCAAATATATTCTGGATAAAGGAAAACACGCTTTATACTCCATCATTAGCTACAGGATGCCTTGATGGAATCATGCGCGCTCATGTAATTGAAGATTACAGAAAATCAGGATTTAAGATAGTTGAAGGACTGTTCACAATAGACTGTCTTTATAATGCTGACAGAATATTCATTACAAATGCACTTATGGGACAAATGATTGTTAAAAGCATAGATTAAAAAGAATAAAGCCACTATCTAAAAGAATAGTGGCTAAAATTCAGGAGCAGAATAGCAGGTTATGCGTTCTCGTCAAAGATTATGCCCTTGGCTATACTCTTTTTATCATCCTGGCTAAGACCAGTCTTTGCCTGGAGATCGTCTAAACGCTCAGACATTTTCAAAAACTCTTCAGATGGGATCTGTCTTACGAGTTTTTTCGTATTCATGTCTGTAACCTTTACAACAGTGCTCTCGGTTTCCTTATCAATACTGAAATTCAAACCGATATACTGCCTGTTAAGAGCTTCCATTCGCTCCTTGATTCTTTTCTCGTTGATTTCCTGAACAGCCCTTGATACCTGCTTTTCAGAATCTACCTGTTCAGTATCTTTATTTTTTTCTACGTCTTCTGTCTTTTTATCAGATAAAGTAGAAATTCTATTCTCTTTTTTAAGCTCTTGAGTGTCATTTACAGTTTTATCTGTTTTTGACTGAGCATAGGAACTTTCTTTCTGTGTACTGATATATTTACCGACATCTGACGCTACTGCATTTGAATAAGTAATAGTAATATCGCTCATAGCCCACCTCCCCTCAGTAACTGAGGAGTCATCCTCTCTCTCCTGAAAAGAAATAATACTTTTTCAGCTATATAAATTATCGGATGAAAATTTGCAAACTTTAATAAAAAAACAAAAAAAATTATTTTTTTCTGCAGTTTTATTGAGAAATATAACTATGCTTATGATTTTTAAGTAAAAAAAATACCGACAATGAAAAATCCTTTGTCAGTATTTTTTCTAAAAGATCTGATAATTTAGGTTATGACAGTAATCTTGCTGCATCAAAACCATTCAGATTTGACTGAAATGCACCATCTGTTTTTAACAGCATTGATGTAATATCTGATACAAAAGATTTTGCATTTTCAGCTGTTACCTTTGACTCAGCTTTTGAATTTACATCACCAACCTTTGTCTGAAGTTCAACAATTGATGACTTCTGATTAAGATTAGCTCTGTTATCCATAACAGATCCTGTAGCATTACTCTTTGCAGATACTAAAGGAACTTGTCCTGTCTGAACTGAATTAATATTGTTAATCATAATTCTCACCCCTTTGCATTATATATAATCGAACAATGACTGCTTTTGCAGCATACTGTAAATCTGTCTTGAAACTGTCAGCTGATTCTGTGACTGCACGAGATTTGATGCAGCCTCAAACGCGTCCATCTCTGATACATTTGCCTTTGATTCGGTTTTAATGTCTGATAGAGATGTATTAGAAGTCATAACAGTTTGAATAGTATTCTGTCTTGCGCCAATCTGACCACGGTATGAGTCATAACGGTTCATTGCAATCTGAACATCTTTCTGCCCTGCTGCGATTCTGGCAGTCTTTTCTGTCTTTGATAAAGACTCATTTTGAATATCATTAGCAAGATTGGTTAGAACATTTAAAATATTGTCTGTTTTAGGTGCATTGAGCTCTACGTCAATATTTCCAACGTAATTGCTTGATGGAAGATAAAACTCCATTCCCTTTACAGTAATGGTGGAATTCATTTTATCTATTTCACCAGTTTCAATTACGTCAGTACCAGTTACTGCACCTGTTGCATCAAGTCTATCTTTTACAAGAGAAAAAGTACCGTCTGCCAGGACCTCTACTCTTAAATGATTGTTAACAGTTGGGCCTATTGATGATGAGTAATAGTTTTCATACAAATCATCAAAATCTCCATAATTGCTGATAACAGCTGCTGTGACAGCAGGTGTACCGGCTACTGTCATTGAATTTGACTTTCTGCAGTTTTCAAAGATATCAAGACCAGAATCTGAAACCTGCACTGTTACACCAGGTGCTACAAGAACTTCTCTTACAGAGCCGTCAGCCTGACATGTATAATGACCATCAGATGTTAATGAGAATGTAGGAACATCTGATCTTGCACCTGAGAAGATATACTCACCTTCAGTATTCTGAGTATTCATCAGATTATAAAGATGATCACGCATCTGCTCTATTTCTGCAGCTAAAGCATCAAGACTGTTCTGATCGTTTGAGCCATCAACACACTGAATCAGTCTTGAATGGATACTTGATAAAGCAGACCACATTGATTCTAGAGCAGTTTCTTCCTCTGATAAGGTATTGTTGGCAAGACCGCCATCCTTGTTAAACTGTGTATATGCACTGATAGCACCTTCATACTTAACCTTTGAGGCCATTCCTGAAGGATCTTCACCTGCTGTCTGGAACTTTTCACCGGTATTGTATTTCTGAGCATTCTCGTCTACCTTTGAATTAGCATTCTGAATATATTTCAGAGAGCTGGTAAACTGCATTGTAGTTGAAATTCTCATTTACAATCCCTCCATTACATTGCATTTAACAGTGCATTAAATACAGTCTGACTTGCTTCAATAATCTTTGAACAAGCTGAGTATGACTGCTGGAACATAAGAAGATTTGCTGCCTCTTCATCAAGATTTACACCAGCACTTGAATCATACAGTTTCTGTGTCTGCTCCTGTTTTGCAACAGCTGCTTCATAGTTTGCACTTGCAGCTGAAACATCAGAGCCAACCTTAGCTAAAAGATTTGCATAACCGTCATTAAAGGTTGTAACCTGCTCTGAACCTGTTGTTCTTACAATAGTCTTGTTACGAAGTGCAATTAAGGCATTACCGTTTGAATTATCTGCCTGACCACCTGTATTTATCTCGATGTAGAATTTGTCGTTATCCTTTACGGTACCGCTAACACTTACATCATAGCCATAATCCCTCATTGGTGTTGTTGTAAAGGCACCTGCTGCAGCATCATATGTCACTGCATTTGCAAGAACATTCACACCGTTGCAAGAAGCAGGAGCTCTACCTAATAGGTTACCTGCACTATCTTTAATCAGATAATTACCTGCATTATCAATCTGAATCTGAGTTGGAGCACCAGCATTGAATACAGGGTGCTTTGTTGTAGGATCAACAGATACACCATAAGCAGCACCGGTATTTGTACATCTTGATAATGAGATTGTTGCATTACCGTAGTTGTCTGATGCAGTTCTTGTTCTTACTGCTGATGCAAAGGCAAAATCCTCTGGTTTTGATACATTAGATGAAACCAGAGAGCCTACCATCATTGTTGGCTGAACAAGGAAAATAGTACCATCATTCTTTAAGGTTGTAAGATCCTTGTTCATTGTCAGAGTAATACCATATTCTGACAGATTGATATAAGTCTTACCACCAGCTTCTGATACAGCACCTGCAGGAAGATCAGCGGTAATATTTACCTTGCCTTTACCTTCATCTACTCTGTATACGTTAAGTTCACCGTCAACAAAGGATACCTGGAAATCATAGCCCTGAACATTTGAACCCTGACCTTCATTGAAGGTTGCCAAAATTGAGTTGTCGTTAATACCGCTCTGATTTGATGTACCCCATACTGAAGGAATGTTAAGAAGGTTATCACCTGCAATATCTTCAAGTGTGAAACCAGCCTTGTTCTGGACATTAAGAGCATCTGCAAGAGCTACAGTAAGTTTTCCAAGCTCTCGCATACTGTTTCTGATCTGATCGGTTGAATTTAAGTAACCACCTAATGAACCACCAATCTGATTGTTGGACAGTTTTACCTTACCTGTATTCTGATTAGATGGGCCATTCAGACCGTTGTAATGCATGTAAACATCAGTTTTTGTATTATCAAACTGATTAGCTTCTGATGATAAAGTTGCATAGGTATCACCATTAGCAAGTAGCATACCCTGATCCATGTATACAGCAAGGCATCCATCCTGCTGCTCTTTAACATTGACTGATGCAAGATTTGACAGTTCGCCTATTAAACGATCGCGCTCATCCAACATCTGCATATAGATTTCATTGTTTACAGAATTGTCAGATAAAGACAGAGAACGGATCTGAGCATTTATCTTACATATAGCATAACTATAAGAGTTGATATCATCGATATCATCAGTAATCTTTGAATTGGTATCCTTTAAAGAATCAACCATTGATTCTGTAGCTGAATTAATACGCAGCACAAGGTTTTCTAATTTTGATTTAGCATTATTACGGCTGGCAGAAGAGGTAGGAGTATTTGCTGCTGTAGATAATTCATCAAAAAATGAAGATGCTGCTTTAGCAATAGACATATCAGCATCTGACAAAACACTGTCAGTAGTCTTCATACCAAGACCAAAAGCATTGTAGTAAGAAGCAATACCGTTATCAACAAAAAGCTGACGCTGAACGTATTTGTCATAAACACGACGGGTATAGGTTGCACCAACACCCCAGTCTACACATGATGTGTAGGTCTGTGTTTCCTTTCTAACATAGCCTTCAGTATTTACGTTATTGATGTTATTTGAAGTAGCATTCAATAACTTCTGCGAATTTAATACGCCATACTTACCGGTAATGATTAAATCAGTTGACATTCTTACTATCCCCTAAAGTGGCAAATTTCTGCCATTTTTCACTCTTCAAAATTACATATGCTATTTGTATGCCATAAATGCAATTTTTCGTGAAATTTTTTTGAGTTTGTCTGCATAGTCAGGATCTGTAGCGTATCCGGCCTTATGAATCTGCTCAAAATATTCGTCGGGACTATAACTTTTATCTATTGCATCCTTGTATCTTGGATTATCTTTAATAAAGCTTATATAATCCTTCATACTCTCAAGGACACCTGAGTATTTTCTGAACCTGTCTATAACGTTGACTTTCTTACCGTTTATATACTCAGAGGTAAGTTCGCTTGTTTTTTCTCCCTTGTAAGAATCATTGGCCTTGATACCAAAATAATTGTTGTTGTCAGAAACATGACGACCCCAGCCTGTTTCAAGGGCTGCCTGTGCAACTAAAACCAATGGATTAAATCCAATGCCTTCTACAGCCTTTAGAGCATAAGGCATGATCTTCTTGACAAAATCCTCCTCGTCCTGAATATTCTTAAGATCTGCATTTTCCTTAATAGATCCATATAAATCTTTAAGTCTTGAAACAGAAGCATTTGCATCAACCTTTAAGGAGGCAAGAGTGCTTAAAGATACGTTAGAGCCTTTTACGTAGCTCTCTTTGCTTCTCTGACCTACAGACATCTTGTCAAGCTCTGCCATAAGAGCTTTTCCCTCATCACCTAAGGACTTGGCAAACTGCTTTGTAATAAGGTAGGTAACAGAATTCTTGTTAATAGATGTTTTTGAATTCATTGAACCGACATACTGAGTTGAAAGCATATCGTCAAAGAATGATGAATACTTTGAATGCAATGGAGAATCAGGATTTATAGTCTCATTAGTCTGCTTCATTGCATCAAGCCAGTATTTGTTGAGCAAAGCTTCAAACTGCTCTGCCGCTGCTTTTAAAGCTAAAGCCTGATCTTTTTTATCGCCCTGACCGAGTTTTTTGAGTTTCTGCAGACTGCGATGATCAGCTGCAAAACCAATATCGGTTTTAGCTGTATTTGCAGTATTTGCAATTAGTAGATCTTCACTCATAACTCACCTGACAAAAAATAGACGATTTTTTTCAATTTACTAAGCAGATGCAATGAACGTGCCAGATAAAAATATGACCATATAAAAAATAAACGTTACAACTTTTTTTTGACGACTTAGGTAAATATTAGATAATATGCGCCAATAACAATTAATGAAGCAAAATCCAGACTTTTCAATATATTATTGTGTTTTTAAAAAACAACGTTGCTCACAATTTATAATGATTTTTGTATTTTTTAGTCAAAATTTTGTCATTATTTTTGTTAGTTATTGTATGATAGATACTAGAAAAGTATTTATTATTAAATTAGGTATGTCATATGCAGTTCTCAGGTAATCTGCTAATCCTTGAAAAGGATGCATCAAAAAGACAGTCTCTTGAAACAATCTTCTCTTTTTTAGGTCTTTCCTGTCAGAGTGGTGATGTAAACGACTGTCTGTCATATTTTGACGCGGAAGATTCAAATGTGGACTTCTGTGTTCTTGGTGATACAGATGCCATAAGGGCAGATGAATTATTGTCAAAGCATCAGGATACAGCCTTTTTACTGTGCTCAGAAAATATTAAAGATGATTTAAGTTCATACTCTAATCTTTTAGGCTCTATAAGTGACGATCCAAATTACGATGAGATTGTCTCTTTATTACACTACTGCCAGTCATTCAGAACCATGAGAAAATTCTCATCAAAATCAGGCAGTGGTGCAGCTACCCTCATAAAAATGCTTGTAGGTCAGGGTAAGGCTATTACTAATGTAAGAAGACTTATTGAACAGGTAGCATCTACAGATGCATCTGTACTTATTCTTGGTGAATCAGGTACAGGAAAGGAAGTTGTAGCAAGAGCTATTCATGAACTTTCAAAAAGAAAGAACAAGAATTTCGTTCCTGTAAACTGCGGAGCAATCCCTGCAGAGCTTTTAGAATCAGAACTTTTCGGTCACGAGAAAGGTGCTTTTACAGGTGCTATCAGTTCTCATGAGGGCCGTTTTGAACTTGCACAGGGTGGTACTATCTTCCTGGATGAAATCGGTGATATGCCGCTTCAGATGCAAGTAAAGCTTTTACGTGTTCTACAGGAAAGACAGTTTGAAAGAGTCGGCTCTAACAAGCCTATCAGTGCTGATGTAAGAGTTATTGCCGCAAC
Organism: Succinivibrio faecicola; assembly: GCF_019448115.1. Taxonomy (GTDB): domain Bacteria; phylum Pseudomonadota; class Gammaproteobacteria; order Enterobacterales; family Succinivibrionaceae; genus Succinivibrio; species Succinivibrio faecicola. The sequence continues at coordinate 119,844 of NZ_JAGFNY010000002.1, forward strand.
TCATCAGAACCTTGAAAAGATGGTTGAAGAAAAGTTGTTCAGACAGGATCTTTTCTACAGACTGAATGTATTCCCAATTCAGACTCCTCCTTTAAGAGATAGAAGTGACGATATTCCACTTTTAGTTCAGGAACTTGTCAACCGTCACTCAAAAGAGCAGAAATCTACTGTAAGATTTACACAAAGAGCTATGTTGCAGCTGATGAGCTGTAACTGGCCTGGAAATGTTAGAGAACTGTCAAACCTTGTAGAAAGACTTCTCATCTTGCATCCAAATGAAATTGTTGATGTAGGAGATCTGCCTATTACCTATAGGGGAGGAAAGCTTGAGGATGATCCATTCGAAGAGAGAATGGCTCTTCTTGATAACTTCTCAGTTCCTCTGCCAGGCGATGAAATTCAAGAAGATAGCTTTGATGTAGAGGAAGCAGACAACAAGCCAATCGATCTTCCACCTTTACCTGTTATTGAAGGTGAAAATGATATGGCTCAAGCTTTTATGCCTACTTTAAATCCTGATGGAATAAATTTAAAGGATATGGTTTCTAATATTGAAATCAATATGATTAAGCAGGCTCTACAGCAGAGTAACGGTGTTGTCGCAAAAGCATCCGAAATTTTAGGACTGCGTCGAACAACTCTTGTTGAAAAAATGAAAAAATATAATATCGCTGCTTCTAATTAGGAACAAACTATGGACATTAATGAATCAATAAGCAAACTGCTTAAAAACAAAACAATTCTTGTTACAGGAGGCACAGGCTCTTTTGGTAACAAATTCATTAAAACAGTTCTTGAAAATTACGATATAAAAAAAGTAATCGTTTATTCAAGAGATGAATTAAAGCAGTATGAAATGCAGCAGCGTCTTGCAGAGTATAGCGAGAAACTGCGTTATTTTATCGGTGATGTCCGCGATTTAGCCAGACTGAAACTGGCGATGAAAGGTGTTGATATAGTAGTTCACGCTGCAGCTATCAAACAGGTACCAGCTGCTGAATACAATCCAATGGAATGTATCAAAACCAATATCAACGGTGCAGAAAATGTTATTGAGGCAGCAATTGAATGTGGTATAGAAAAAGTTGTTGCTCTATCAACAGATAAGGCTGCAAACCCAATTAATCTTTATGGTGCAACCAAGCTTTGCTCTGACAAGCTGTTTACTGCAGCAAACAATCTTGTAGGTGAAGGCAAAACAAGATTCTCTGTTGTACGCTATGGTAATGTTTCAGGCTCTAGAGGCTCTGTTGTTCCATTCTTTAGAAAACTCGTTGAGGAAAAAGCACAATTCATCCCTATTACAGATAGTCAGATGACAAGATTCTGGATTTCATTAAAGCAGGGTGTTGAGTTCGTACTTAAAGCTCTAGTAAGAATGAATGGCGGTGAGGTATTCGTTCCTAAGATCCCATCAATCAAGATTGTCGATCTTGCAACTGCTATCGCTCCAAACATTCCACAGAAAGTTATAGGAATCCGTCCTGGCGAGAAAATTCATGAACTTATGTGTCCTCGCGATGATTCAATGCATACCATTGAATTTAAGGACTTCTTTATCATAAGACCTTCCATTACCTTCTTTGGTAAACAGGATCCTGACGAATACAAGACCACGAAGATTGGAGAGGAAGGTAAGCCTGTACCAATTGGATTTGAATATAACTCCTTTAACAATCCGCATTATCTGACAGTTAAGGAAATTGTAGAATTTTTAGAACAGCAGGTAAAATAATATGATCCCGTACAGTACTCAGACTATCGATAATGACGATATAGAAGCAGTAAAAGAAGTTCTTCAGTCTGATTATCTGACCTGCGGTCCTGCTGTAAAAAGGTTTGAAACTGAAGTGGCTACCTATACAGGCAGTCGCTTTTCTGTCGCTGTCAATTCCTGTACCTCTGCTCTTCACCTTGCAATGATTGCACTTGGAGTTGACAGCAAGTGTACTGTTTTTGTATCAGCTGTAAGCTTTGTAGCCTCTGCAAACTGTGCCAGATTCCTTGGTGCAGATGTATCATTTGTTGATGTAGACAAATATACAGGCAACATGAACATTGATGCGCTTGAACAGATGCTTATAGAAGCAAAAAAGAAAAACAAACTTCCAAAGGTTGTTGTAGCGGTGCATCTTTCAGGGCGAGCTGTCGATCTTGAAAGACTTTACAAATTAAAACTTGAATACGGATTCTATCTGCTCGAGGATGCAGCTCATGCTCTTGGTGCCACATACAGAGGCAGCATGATAGGTTCTAACAAATATTCAGATATCACTGTTCTTTCATTTCACCCGGTAAAGATTATTACCACAGCAGAAGGCGGTATGTGTCTTACTAACAATGAAAGATTCTACTCTATTATCAAAAGCTATGCTGCACATGGAATTGTTCATGATAAGGATAAGCTTGTTAATAAAAATATGCCTGCTTATTATTATGAAATGCAGGAGCTTGGTTTTAATTACAGGCTATCCGACCTTCAAGCAGCGCTTGGTATCAGCCAGCTTAATAAAATTGACGATTTTTTAAGTAAACGAAGAGCACATGCAAAAGCTTATCCTGAGCTGTTAAAGCATGATCTTATTAAATGTCCTGTTCCTGACAGTCAAGGAAACGAAAGCTCCTGGCACTTGTATCAGTTAATTGTATTAAATGATAAAAGAGATTATCTGTTTAATGCCTTGAGAGATAAGGGAATTTTTGTGCAGATCCATTATCTGCCAATTTACAGACACCCTTATTATCAGAGTCTGAAAAACTATCCTCCTCTTGAAGGTGCAGAATACTTCTTTTCGCATACCATTTCCATTCCTCTGTATCCAAACATGACAAAGGTTGATCAGCAGATGGTTAGTGCATGCATACTAAAGCTTGCAGATGAGATGTAAATGAAAAATATAGCAGTGATTCCCGCAAGAGGCGGTTCAAAAAGAATTCCTAGAAAAAACATAAAAGATTTTAATGGAAAACCACTGATTGCCTACCCAATCATACAGGCTTTAAAATCAAATCTTTTTGATGATGTAATAGTTTCAACTGATGATGAGCAAATTGCAGCTATTTCTGAAGAATATGGTGCAAAAGTACCATTTTTAAGAGATAAGACTTTAGCTGATGACTTTACAGGTACGTTTGCTGTTGTTAAAGATGCATACAACAGATTAAAAGAAGAATATGCCCCAGATACAGTTTGCTGTATTTATGCAACTGCCCCACTTCTTTGTGACAATCATCTTATAAATGCATATAGTGATTTTGAAAAGAGTGAAGCAAAGTCATTAATCAGTGTATGTGAGTTCCCATTTCCTATACAAAGAGCATTTATCATGGATAATGAAGGCTTCATAAGCTACAGAGAGCCTCAGTATGCTATGACAAGATCACAGGATCTTGCTAAATGCTATCAGGACTGTGGTCTTTTCTATATTTATTCAAGTGAACTGCTTGAAGGCAAGTGTGAAGATAAGGCTATCTGTTATCGGATGCCAAGACACAGGGTTATTGATATTGATACACCTGAGGACTGGGACTTGGCAAGAGCACTGTACAATGCTGTAAACTCATTGAAACTTGACTAAATTATAAAATGTCAGTTTGACCTAATACAGATAGAATAAGGCCTTTTTCAAAAATATTTTTTGATAAAAGGCTTTTTTTATAATTCTGCTTCTTTTCTTTTATTTATCCTGATGTAAACTTTTCTCAAGCTTTATTCCTAAAGCTGAATATTAAAATTATTTTAGTATTCAACCAAACAAAAAAAGGTTGAGTACCAGTAGATACTCAACCACCAATTCACCTTTATGAAAGCTATCACGTATGTTTTTGCTCCAAAGCAAAAACATAACTAAGCTACATAGCATGTCTGTAATGTTACTTTATTACATCCAAAATAAACGTGATAGTAGTCACACAAATATGCAAAATGCTAACACAACAGCAACAATTTTTTCAAAACAATTTTTCGGTATTTTTTTATTTAAAAGCACTTAAAACAATGATACATAAGGGATCGTAAACAACGCAAACGTTTTTCTGTACTTTTACCGTGCATATTTTACGGTTTTATTATTTCACAATTTTTATAGCTCCTCAGTTCCATCAAGAAATTCAGGAAGCTGCCAGTTTATCGGCCTTTTTCCATGAGCTAAAAGATATTCATTTGTTTTTGAAAAATGGTGATTTCCAAAAAAACCTTTTGATGCTGACAATGGACTTGGATGGGCTGAGGTTAGAACAAGGTGCTTTGCACCGTCTATCAGCGAGGCTTTTTGTGCAGCATTATTTCCCCAAAGCAAAAATACAATATTTGAGCATCCAGAGCTGATAGCTTTTATAACACCATCTGTAAAATTCTCCCAGCCCTGACCTTTGTGAGAATTTGCCTGAGCTTCGTTTACTGTTAATACTGTATTTAAAAGTAATACGCCCTGTCTTGCCCATGGTACAAGATTTCCATGATTTGGGATCTTAAAGCCAGGAATATCATCTGTAAGCTCCTTGTATATATTGCAAAGAGATCTTGGAACAGGTATTCCAACAGGTACAGAGAAGCTAAGTCCCATTGCCTGCCCCTTTTCATGATATGGATCCTGACCTATGATAACGACTTTTAGTTTTTCAAATGGTGTATATACAAATGCATTGAAGATCTGATCTTCAGGTGGAAATACGTTTATTCCAAGCATACGTTGCTGTTTCTGATAAGCATAGGCATGTTTGAAAAAATCTGTCTGTTTTAACTGGCCAATCACTTCTTTCCAAGTCTGCATATATAATACCTTTGAGAATTATTATTGAATTTCTAATCCTTATTTTAATCGAGAACTTATTGTATAATGAAAAAAAACACTATTAAGTTATAAAAAACCTATTTTATTTTTTTAAGGAGATAACTATGCAATCATCAAATCCTGCCATTTCCGTAATCGGAAAAACTGCAGGTTATAACTTTGGTGGTACAGCTGAGCAAACAGCTACTATTCAGGGTACAACCACAAAATCAATTATCCTTGTTGCAGTAACCCTAATCATCGGTTATATGGCTATGAACTACTCTTTAGGTCAGCTCTACTACTACGGCAAAGCTCCTACTTTCCTTATGGGCTTCTCTGTAATAGCTGCTTTTATAGTTTCACTTGTTACAATCTTCAAGCCAACAACTGCTCCTATTACAGCTCCAATCTATGCTGTATTAGAAGGTGTAGGCTTAGGTACAATCTCATCATTATTTGAAGCTAAGGCTCCTGGCATTGTAACAACTGCCGTTATGTCAACATTCGTTGTTGTTATGACTATGCTTTTCCTGTGGAAGTATAAGATCATTGTTCCAACACAGCGCTTCAAATCAATTATTATGGGTGCTGTTGCAGGCATCTTTGTACTGTACATTTTAAACATGGTTTTTGTACTGTTCGGATCTGCTCTTATCCCAACATCAGGCCCATTATCAATTCTTATTTCTCTGATTGTATGTGCTGTTGCAGCTTTCAGCTTAATCCTTGATTTTGATGCAATCCAGTGCGGTGTTGATCAGGGTCTTCCAAAGTACTTTGAATACTACAATGCATTCTCATTATTAGTAACAATCTGCTGGTTATACATTGAGATCTTAAAGTTATTATCAAAAAGAGAAAACTAACAGTTAGCTGCTAGTTGAATATGCAAACCTCCATTTTGGAGGTTTGTTTTTTTCAATTGATTTTGCCTTAAACAAAGATATCTTTTAAAATACTGTTGTAAGTGAAATAACAGGATTAATTATGAGAGATTTACTACAGTGTCGAGATGACATTGACAGAATAGATAATGAAATCATCCGCCTTCTTACTGAAAGAATGGATGTTGCAAATGATATTGCTCAATACAAGCTTGCGAACAATCAGTCTATTACTGATGCAAAGCGTGAACACTCAAAACTTGTTACCTTAAGAAAAAAAGCTAAAGACGCAGGTCTTTCTCCATCTTATATTACAGATCTGTTCAAAACCATTATTAAGCACACATGCTGTGCAGAACAGCAGTATATTATTGCAAAAGCAAACTCTGACACCATTGTAAGAGATACATCAGTTGCTTATCTTGGAACAAAAGGTTCTTATTCTCATATTGCAACAATAAGATATCTTGAAGGATTCAAAGGAAAAATTGATGCTCAAGGATGCTCTTCATTTACTCAGATAGTATCTTCAGTTGAAAACTCAAAATGTGAATTTGGCATTCTGCCTATTGAGAATTCAAGCTCTGGCTCTATTAATGATGTTCTTGATACAATTCAGAACACAAAAGCTTCAATTGTTGGAGAAATCTTCGTTCCAATCGATCACTCTATTCTTGGTGTTGAGAAAACAGATCTGTCTGAAATAACAGATATCTACTCTCATCCACAGCCACTTACACAGTGCTCAATGTGGATTGAGAAAATGCTTCCAAACGTTAATGTTCACTATACAAGTGCAACCACAGAAGCAATGGAAATTGTTGCAAATATGAAGGATCCTCACCACGTTGCAATTGGTTCCCATATGGCAGCAGACTTATACAATCTTACTCCTATTGCAGATCACATCTCTAATAATCCAAATAATTTCACACGATTCATTGCTATATCAATGACAGCTGTTAATATACCTGAAACCATTGCAGCGAAAACATCTCTTGCTTTTTCTGTACAGAAGTATCAGCCTGGCTCTTTAATCAAGGTTTTAAACGAGTTCTCCAAGCGTAATATAAACGTAACAAAACTCATCTCAAGACCTCGTATTGATTCTAATAAGGATGTTTGGGAAGAAATCTTCTTTGCTGATGTTCAGGCAAATGTAAATGATGCTGCAATGCAGGAAATTCTAGACAGCATTAAGCCATATACCAATTTCATGAAGGTATTAGGTTGCTATGCAAGTTCTGAGATTCAGCAGAATAAATAGATCATAATCAAATACCACTCTTTTAGAGTGGTATTTTATATACAAAGCCTTTCTGTCTAAAACTGACACTTATTCTTAATATAGTCATCAATTTTAACTGTCTTCTCAACATAATATCCGCTTCCTTTTAACAATACGAACTCACTTAAACCATAGTGATCTTCTTTGCCATAATCATATGTATAACCAAGAGCTGTCCACGGATATGTATTGTTTACAAAGTTATTCTTAAAGAAGCTAATAAACTCCTTATTGTCAGACTCAATGTTAAAAGACATTCTGTTATCTGTCACATCTGGATTGTATGCAGGTCTGAATAAATCAGAGATCTTTACTGATATAACTGATACATCTGTGAGTCTGTCCTTAGGACCAACACCTATAATCTGAGCTATTCTGATTTTTGAACAGTTAGAAAGATCAGAGGCCATCTTGTAAGAAACCTCTTTTGCTGTTGCTGTCCACATAACCAGTATCTTAAGAATATTATATGTACCTTCCTTATAAAACTCAGGAGCATCATGAAATGTAGCTAGTAAAACCTTATCACCAATAACACCAGATAAAGGATCACTCCGACTTAATACCACCAAATCTTTAATATCTTTCTTATCAAGATGTTTTACAGCTTCTACTGCAAGAGAGTACTTATCATCAATACTCAATGCTCTATTTGGCTGATTAGTGCATGAGAATTGAACTAAAGCACATACAGCAATCAGTAATGCATGTTTTCTTGCAAATAGTGATTTGAACTGTGAAAGAATCAAAACTATACTCCTTATCGAAATCTACTGTAAATATTTAGATCACAACATCTCTCAAATTAACAAAATTCAATCTAAAGTATAATTCAACAAGATACTATTAAGATAAAGAGTACATCATGAAAATCTTCTTTTTACGACTTGTAATTCTATTTATTGGACTTTCTATTGCTCATCTTGGTGTGTCTTTTTTCCTACTAGCAGATCTAGGATCTGATCCTTTTAATGTCATGATACAAGGCCTGTTTAGAACTCAACAGCAGTTATTCTCATTTGAATTTGCAACTCATGGCAGAATTCATATGCTGGTTAGCTTTCTTATTATTGTTGTTCTTTTATTCACAGACAAAAGCTACATAAAAACAGGTACTCTTATCTGCATGTTCTGCGGTGGTCCGATAATAGACTTTTTCAATTACTTTCTTGAACCAATAGTAAAGCCATTTATGAATCTTCCTTTCAGAGTATTCATAAACATTGTAGGATGCGCAATTCTAGCCTATGGAATGACAATCGTAATAAAATCAAAGGCTGGTACTGGACCAAACGATCTTGTAGCACTGGTTTTAAGTGAAAAATCCAAAATGAATTTTGCACCTGTAAGAATTTGCGTTGATGTTATTTTTGCTGCTATAGGTTTTGCCCTTGGAGGAACTCTTGGAATTGGAACAGTAATCTGTGCTTTTATTGTAGGACCTGTTGCAGGTATCTTTCTTCCATACAATGAAAAGCTAATTAACAGAATTATTAGAAAATTTGATCAATAGAAATGAATTTTTGAATACAAGTCTGTTTTTCCTATTCTTCGTTAAAATTCATAATGAATTAACTCTATTTAACACTTCATAACATAAGTTTTCTACATTTTTTAACACTACTCTTTAACTGCATTTTACATTTTTTGACACCAAATAATATAAAAACAAATAGATGAGCAATACATCGTTTTGTTGAATAACAATTTTACAGACAGATTACTTATATGTATAATATTTATATATAGCAAAGCTTTATAAAATATAAACTCATACAAGAACACAAAAACATATCTAAAAATAGATAGTTATCTAAGATAGGAGTACGCTTAATGGAAAAGATAATAACTCATGTTAGCAATATACATCTGAAAAAAAGTTTGTTTAAGAACGCACAGTTTATTCTTTTTGCAGGAAGCGGTGCTATGGGATGCCCCGGAAATGTTGTGGTCATAACCTATGGCGGAAGCATTTTTCAAGGAAATTACTGCTATGATGACATCAAATATGAAAAACTTTTACGAGCAATTCCTATTCTGAATGATTTAGAAAATGGTGCATTCAACAATGAAAATGACGCATCTAATGGTTGGAATCTTCAGTATTTAGGAGCAGGAAATGTTCTTCTTATTAGAGATGATGCATATGAAGAATTCAAAAAATTAACAGAAAAAGTTGAATATGCAGAAGATTACGATCAAATCTGGTTTGATACAGCTTGGAGCATCATAGAAAAGCAAAATAAAGGAAAACATCCTATTGTAACTAAAACCGATGAAGAATTAGAGCTAACAAAACATTTTGGAAGACCAATGGATGAAGATGGCCAGCGATACAAAGAGAAGAAGGAAAAAGATCCTGTAAAAGTTAACAGAATAACTATTACTCCAAAACTTATTCATGAAAATGGAACACCCGGTGGAACAATCAGAACAAATTCAGGATTTTTTTCAGATCATCGCAGTTATATGGCAGAGCTTTGGTATTCAGAGGAAACAACTTGTGTAACATACTATTTTCCTGTAGATGATCCTGTAACAGGTATAATTCCAAAAGATAAAAAGATAATCAAAAAATATCTAATCAATGAGGAAAAACTAAGAAAACACGAAACACACTACTTAGACGTATCTGTTCTGAAAAAAGAAAACGGTATTGAAATCTATTCTGTAACAGTTGCAGTAGCTTGTGAAGACGACAGATACTGCGAGGCCTACCTTTAATATCTGATTAAGAAACTTCATTAGACATATTGTTTAGTGAAGTTTATATGTTAGATTTGTTTATGAGTAAAGGATCATAATAAAACAGACAAACTTCTTGTTACTTAATAAATATTTGAGAATTTTAGAATTAGAAAAAAAGAGTTTAAGGTGGTGCGAAAGAGAGAACTATTCTTCATTTTTTATTATGGATAATCAATAAGTTATTTTTCGTGTCCATTTTAGCTCCAGAAGAGATGGACACAGCGCTAAAATCCCGATTTGCTAGGATATTATATCGACTAAAAAATTACACAATATTAATCTATTTTTCATTGCAGTCCTCTTGAGAAATATAAATTAAAAACGTTTTTGCTCTCTATATTTCTCCGATTTTCCCACAAGTAAGTAATATGAACATATTTAAAGTGCCATTAAAGTGTCATCCTAGGGATTTTGGCACTTTAAAATCTAGACTATTGCGTATTTTGGCTTTTATATCAGCTTTTTTTAAATTGCCATTTAAAGTGCCAATCTGAGAATTTGGCAATTTGGAATATGGATCAATCAGTAACAGTTATTCAAATGATTATTCCTTTATTCTCCAAGTTCTCGACTGATTAGCACCTTGAGGCTCTAATAATTTCTTCTTAATTAAAGAAGATATTATTCTTTGTGCTGAGCGTTCTGACTTACCAATTCTACTTGCGATTTCTGCTTTAGACAGTCCTTCGTTATTTCTGATAATATCCAAAACCATTCGCTCAGATGCAGAAATCTCATTTTCCGTTTGGACAATTGTCTGGACAACAGTCTGGCCATTTGTCCAGACAGGTTTTTCTTTGTCGTTAATATTTCCTGAATTTTCAGCAAGTTGAGTTTGTAATTTATTATTTGTCTGGACAACAGTCTGGCCATTTGTCCGGACAAACTCGAAAAAGAAACCATAAGCTTCTTTTCTGAAAGTCCATTCTACGTTCTGCTGAGTACAATATTCATTGACTCTTTGAAATCCTGTGCCCGACTTTTCAACATCTCGACTTCTAAACAACACGTCAAGGATCAATCTGTTTCGCTTATATGAAGGAAGATTTTTTGAAATAAAATCAATTGGAGTCAATTCATCAGGAAAGGTACCAGGGTTATAAATCTCAATCTTTCCAGGATGTATACCGATTTCTATCTCAGGAGAATTTGTGTAATCAGCATGAGCAAAGGAATTAACAATAATTTCACGAATTGCTTTCTCCGGTATTTCAGGAATTTCCTCTCTTTTCCTTGTACCGATCTCAACACGCCAATTAATTCGATTTAAGACATAATCTAATGCCTTATCTACAAGGTTGTAGATGTTGCCTTCGATAAGTTTTAAATCCGTTATCGTTACTTTATTGTCTGTGGCATAGGAAGCTAGTTTTAATCCAACCTTTGCTTTCTTTCCAAATAATGCATAGGCAGCATTCTTAAGACAGCCATTCTTCACCAAATCAATTGATGAGAGAAGCTTCTCTTTATCATAACTATCCATTACTAATCGACCACAGTCTTTTGCTGAACTGAAAAAATCCTGTAATGAGTTATCATCAAGATCATCATAAGAATAGTCAGTTAGCTCCTCTTCCCATTTAGATGAATAGTCATCATTCTTAATTAGACGCCTAAGCTCATCAGTAGACATTTTCCTATTCTCAGTGCCTGTTCTAATCAGATATCTACCGTTTACCGAGTAAGGTCTATTGTGACCGGAAAATGAAACCTTTATTACATTTCTCTGCTCTATTGTTAATACTTCAATTGTAGGTGTTATCCTTGGTTCAATTGAATCGTTGATGATTCTTGAAATATCCTTTTTTGTAGAATCACTTATCTGCTGCCCTTTTACAAATCCTGAATCATCAACACGGAAATACAATGTTCCACGGCAATGTTTGTTTAGTATTGCAGAAATAGCTTCCATAGCTTCTTTCTTTTCGCCAGTTGTTTGCTTAAATTCAACAGTTTCACTTTCTGCACCAATAATCATTATTTTTCCCCGATTTCATCCTAAAACTGATTGGTCGTCAGATAATCTTTGTAAAGATTTACGCTAACTAAATTACAAACAAAATAGATCTTATTTATTAATATATTAGTCGAGTCAAAATTAAAAAAACTAATGCTTTACTTTATCAAAATTGTGATCGCATTGTGATCGCAATTTTGTGATCTCTTTATGCGATCACAAATATAAATAGTGCACAAAGCATCAAAAAATATCATTTAGAACAAAATAAAGAAATTACATGATCAATCAATTAACTAATTGATACTTTTTGTAACTTTTGAGAATTAAAAGGTGCGATTTTTGATTTGGTGGTGCGGGAGAAGGGACTCGAACCCTTACACCGAAGGCGCCAGAACCTAAATCTGGTGCGTCTACCAATTTCGCCACTCCCGCAAAAGCTAACTTCGAATCAGATGGGGTGGCTAAAGGGGCTCGAACCCTTGACAACCGGAATCACAATCCGGGACTCTACCAACTGAGCTATAGCCACCATCGAAGCTATCATTGAATCGTATTACTGGCGCGTCCTAGAGGAGTCGAACCTCTGACCCACAGCTTAGAAGGCTGTTGCTCTATCCAACTGAGCTAAGGACGCAAGCTATGGTTAGGATCTAACCGAATATGCTACACAGTATTAGTGGAGCGATTCAACGGAGATGTATGATACTAGAGGAATCTATAATCGTCAATCTTTTTTTTAGGTTTTAAGCATATTTTTTTATTAATTAGAAAATAATTTTCTTGTTTTTTTTTACAAATCCCATATATATCGTTTTTTTCAATTAAAACAAAATTAAGCCACTTCATTTGATCTCTGATAAAATTGTAAAAAATTTTTTTAGGTGATAAAAATGTTATTAGGTATACCTTTTTCTGAACTTGTAATCACACTTTTCTCATTACTACTCTGTGGCGTTATTGCAGGCTTTCTTGCAGGACTTTTAGGCGTTGGTGGAGGAATTATCTTTGTTCCTTGCTTCTACATCCTATTTACTGTTTTCTTTCATATTGATCCTAATATTGCAATTGTTGTTGCGACAGGAACATCTCTTCTTTGCATGATTCCGACATCTATTTCTGCAGCGCGCTCACAGTATAAAAAAGGTAATACAGATCTTGCAGTAATAAAGGCATGGTCTGTATTCATGCTGTTAGGTGTGCTTGTAGGTATCATGGTTTCAAAGTTTTTCGGAGGTGCTTGGCTTACACTGCTATTCGGTTCAATAATGATCCTAAACTCTCTGAATACCATTTTCAGAGCAAAGGCAAAACCAGCTTTTGAATCATTACCAGGTAAATTCGGACAGGGAATAATTGCTTTTTGTATTGCCTGCTTCTCATCAATGCTTGGTATTGGTGGTGGAACACTTACAGTACCGGTTTTAAATGCCTGTTCTGTTGAGCCACATAAATCAATTGGAACCTCTTCTGCAGTATCACTTTTTGTATGCGTTCCAGGTGCAATTTTGATGCTACTTACTAACACAACTCCTGAACATGCACCTATTGGCACATTTGGTCTTGTAAATGTGTTAGCAGCTGCATGCGTAATACCTGTTTCATATCTTTGTGCACCTCTTGGGGTAAGCGTGGGCAAAGGCATTAAACCTGTTACATTAAAGAGAATTTTTGCAGTTGCTTTATTCATAATCAGTGCAAGAATGCTTTATTCAGGATTAAGCTATTACTTATAGGATAAAAATCGTATACAATTGCACCATTATTTTTTTAACGGAGAAATATAGCTCATGACAGCAAAGATCATCGATGGAAAAGCTATCGCAAAAGACCTGAGAACTGAATTAAAATCAGTAGTAGATGAAAATGTTGCTAAAGGCAACCGCAGACCAGGTCTTGCAGTTGTGCTTGTCGGTTCTGATCCAGCATCACAGGTTTATGTTAGAAACAAGAGAAGAGCATGTGAAGAAGTTGGTATCAAGTCATTTGCATATGATTTAGATGAGAATACAACTCAAGAGCAGTTAGATAAACTTATTGATGATCTGAACAATAATCCAGAGGTTGACGGAATTCTCGTACAGTTCCCTCTACCATCTCATCTTGATGAGTCATCTGTTGTTGAGCGTATCAGTGCAAGCAAGGACGTTGATGGTTTCCATCCATACAACGTTGGTCGTCTTGTACAGAGAATTCCATACATCTGTGCATGTACACCTCACGGTGTAATGACACTTCTACACAAGACACTAGGTAATGATCTAAAAGGCCTTAATGCTGTTGTTGTTGGTGCATCAAACATCGTTGGTCGCCCTATGGCTTTAGAATTACTTTTAGCTGGCTGTACAACCACAGTAACCCATAGATTCTCAAAGCCTGAAGAGCAAAAAGAGCTTATCTCAAAGGCAGATATTCTTGTTGTAGCTGTAGGTAAGGCAAAGTTTTTAGACGGTAACCTTGTAAAAGAAGGTGCAACAGTTATTGATGTAGGTATTAACCGTCTTGAAGATGGCTCTTTATGTGGTGACGTTGATTTTGAAAACGCATCAAAGAAAGCAGCTTACATCACTCCAGTTCCTGGTGGTGTAGGTCCTATGACAATTGCAACTTTAATGCAGAACACTGTAACTGCATACTTAAGCCACATCTAACATACAAAAAAAAGGATCCATTTTATTGGATCCTCTTTTATATGCCTGAGTTATCTCAGGCATTTTTATTTTCTGTAATTAAATCAGGCTGTCTAGATTTTCCATCTTAACATCTGGATTTACATCAGCTGAGTAATCTACACCAGGAACCTCAAAGCCGAATAACTGTAAGAACTGCTTCTTGTAATCAGCATAGTCTGAAAGCTCAAACAGATTCTCTGTTGTTACCTTTGGCCATAAATCCTTGCACTTACCCTGTACAGAGTCGCGTAATTCCCATGAATCCATACGAATACGGTTTACATCATCGATCTCAACAGTATTTGAATAGATTTCCTTGAACATTCTGTAAATATGCTCAATTACAGACTCATAAATACCCTGCTCTCTCATTACCTTGAAGCAAAGAGAAATATATAAAGGCATTACAGGAATAGCTGAAGAAGCCTGAGTTACAACACTCTTTAATACAGCAACTCTTGCCTCACCGTTAACAGAAGCCAAGCGCTCGTTATTAGCTTTAGCTGCTCTGTCTAAGTCTTCTTTAGCCTTACCTAAAGCACCATGCCAGTAGATTGGCCATGTAATTTCAGTACCGATATAGCTGTATGCAACTGTCTTACAGCCGTTAGCAAGAACACCAGCATTCTTAAGAGCCTCAATCCAAAGCTCCCAATCCTGACCACCCATTACCTTAACAGTGTTATCAATTTCTTCCTGAGTTGCCGGCTCTAAAGAAGCTGTAATGATTTCGTTCTTGTTTGTATCAATTGCAGTTGAAGTATAGGTCTGACCGATTGGCTTTAATGATGATCTTACAACTTCACCAGTTTCTGGCATCTTACGAACAGGGGCTGCAAGAGAATATACAACCATATCAACCTGGCCAAGATCCTCTTTAATAATCTCAATAACCTTATCACGGCACTCATTTGAGAAAGCATCAGCATTAACGTTGCGAGCATAAAGGCCAGCTTCTTTTGCATACTTTGTAAATGCACAGGTGTTGTACCAGCCAGCTGAACCAGGACGCTTTTCTGAACCAGGCTTTTCAAAGAATACGCCTAAAGTAGCTGCACCAGAACCAAAAGCAGCACTGATACGTGAAGCAAGACCATAACCAGTTGATGCACCGATAACCAGAACCTTCTTTGGACCGTTTGCTACGGCGCCACCTTTCTTTACAAGATTAATCTGCTCTAATACATTTGCATCACAACCAGTTGGATGAGTTGTTACGCAGATAAAACCACGAGCTTTTGGTTCAATAATCATTCAATATCTCCTCTTGCACATTGTGCGATGTTTTTTTTCTGATGTGTGATTTTATCAGATTTTAAAATATATAGAATAGATTGCTTTAACATTTGCAAGATTGATTATCAGATTTTTCTGACATAAAAATTGTTTGCGGTCTATCCTTATTTTTTGAACTTTGTCATCAATTATTAAATCATTGCTAATTATTTGAGCGTATAATCTTTTATTCGACACAAAAACGAAAAGAAATAAAAAAACAGTCTGAAAAATGAACAAATTTATAAAATTACTCTACTTCTGCACTTCAAAAAGTGAGAAATTAGAGTACAAAAGTTTAATACAAGCAGTCTAGCGCTGCTGATGCTCTTTAAAAATACGTTTTTGACAGATTTTTTAGGAAATTTGTTTTTTGATAAACATTTTTTGCAGGAATTTAGTAATACCTGATGCCCACTGGTCAATAGTCTCATCTATTACTTGTTGTGCTTCAGCTATCTTTGATTCAGCCAATAATCCTTTATTTACTAGGATTTTTGGAATATCAAAGCACATTCTTACTAAACTTGTTAATGCATTAACAAATGGTTGTTCTTGCAGCTCTTTGTTTATTAGTCTAAAGAGCTCACCTTGAGAACGAGGATCGTTAGACAACCTTCTTAGGATTTCTAGGATTAGAAATCTTAGGTTAGCAATGTGAACAAAAGAGTTGATGGTATCAAAGTCGTGAGCCTGACATTCTGTGTCTAAACCAAGGTAAGACTTCTGTGCTTTGAAATTGGTTTCGATAAACCATCTTCTTGTGTACAGTTGAATGATCTTATCTTCGCTTAAAGAGATATCAGTGGTGGCAATTACAATGAACTTTGAAGGATCGTTGTAGTTCTTAACGAAAACTAACTTAAGTCTGATACCACCTTTAGTTACAGCTTCAACAGAGTTGATGATATTGGCATTGGAATATACCCCTGATTTAGATAAGTGCTTTAGAACCTTATCTAACTTTAAGAAGGTAACACCACCATCAATTGATACCACTCTGTTTTGTTTTAGCATGCAGATTGGACTAACACCTAATTTACCTAGTTCAACAAACATCTTGTCTGAGTAAAACCAGGTGTCCATTAGAATGTATTCACCTTCGATTCCCATGTTTAAAGCACGTTTGATAATATCAACCACTAAGTCGTTCTTCTTGGTTCTAGCTTGCTCTCTAATTCTATGAGC
>NZ_JAGFNY010000003.1 GCF_019448115.1 Succinivibrio faecicola
TCAAAGAAACCTACTAATAAGCAGAATAAACGAGATCATGGCAGATATGATTCTACAAAAATTGAAATATTACCTGCTGAGCCATATTTAGATCCTCGCATCAACATTAAGCATAAGAACGTCAGAACTCTGATTAAGTATATTAAATGCTCTAGGTACTACGTCAATGATGAACAGATAAAAGAAACAGAGGATGTTACCTACTACATTTCATCACTAGCTTATGCAGAAGAATATACTCTACAACAGGTTGTAGCTAGCATTGAAGATTACTGGCAAATTGAAACAAGCCATGCTGTATTGGATAGTCCTCTTCTTTTCCATCAGGATGCCTTACAAGCATGCTTACCTACTACAATAAAGAATGTAGCAGCTTTCAATAAAATCGGCACCGCTGTTCTAAGCTATATCAGACAGAGAATGTCCATTAAAGAGGGTAAGAAGAAGCCTTATTCTTTCAAACTCATTAAATCTAGATGTCAAAATATGGGTCTAGAATCATTACTTATCTATCTATATGACTACTGGTTTGACAGAGTTGAACAAACAGATTCGGATGAACAGTAATACAACACAATCAAAAGGATAACTTTAGAAGTTATACCTTTCACCTCTATTTCACAAATCCTATTTTTGTATATTACAATAACTGTTAAAGAACACCGCTTAAGCTTGTTGAGCGGTATAAACACGAATTATGCATCCAATGTTTATACTTTGTTCAAAAGTGTGAACTTAGTGCTGATCCATAATTTCGCCATAATGGAAGTAATTATTTAAGAACATTTGAGCCAGATAATCTTGACTCTTATATTAAAGAGAAAAGTTATATCAATAACATTAAAGAAAAAGACCTTAGCGTGATGGAGGAATTTTATCATTACAAAGGCTGTTTGATGGAATTTATATCTAAACAATTAAATGATCCGAAACCAAAAAAATGTGGAAAATGTATGAATTGCAAAAAAGAAATTCCATCAATCGAAGTTGAAGAAGATAACTTAGTAAAAGCTAAGAATTTTCTGCTTCATCCATACACTATAAATTCAGATATCAACAAAATAAAACCAAGAAAAAAAGTAAATAATCATAATCTTGATTATATTAATGAACCTGGATTTTTTCTTTCAAAATATAATGTAGGGCTTGGTACACTTGTCTCTGATGGAAAGTATAAAAAAGGATTCTTTTCTGATGAACTTGTAGAGCAAATGGTTATTATGATTAATTACCTTATTAGTGAAAGTAAAATAAAATCTCCTGATATTATTGCATACATACCATCATTGAGAAGACCATATCTTGTTAGAGATTTTGCATATAAAGTAGCACATAAATTAAATATTCCATGTTGCGATGTACTTAAGAAATCAATAAATTCACCAGAACAGAAAACCATGCACAACTCTTGTTTGCAACGTGCAAATGTTGAAAAATCGTTTACTTTAAATGAAAGTGAAATCGATAAAATTAAAGAAAAAAATGTTATTCTTATCGATGATATGGTAGATTCTGGTTGGACATTCACTGTATGTGGTTATTTTATGATGTCATATGGTCAGGCTAGAAGCGTTACACCATTTGCTTTGGCAGATACTTCAAACGGAGATTCTTAGAAATGGAATTATCAGACAATGAACTTGTGACATTGCTTTTATGCTCTGATATTGCTTTGAATGAATCTGGTCTATATCCATTGACAGATGCTGCATATAGTTGTTTTGCGAAGGCTTTGTTTAAAAGTAATCTAGAGCCTGCCAATCTTTTTTCAATGTCAGAAAACTCGATTTATGATCTTGTAAATCAGAATAAAGAATTGTTTTCAAAATTGAAGAATAAAGATTTTGAAACAAGAATTCCTGCTTTACTTAAAAGACATACTCAACTGTATATACAGCTTTCAAAACTACAAAATGAAGGTGTTAGAGTAGTAACTAGAGCAAATAAAGAATTATATCCATCAAAATTAAGAAACAAGTTTTCAAAATCTTCATTTGCTTTACCTTCAGTGATTTATTACTCAGGAAATATTCAAAATATAGATAACATTGACTTTCTTGGAGTTGTTGGTTCTAGAAATATTGATGATGACTCAGAGTCAGTTTCTTTTACAAACAAATTAGTAGAGCTTGCAGTTGAAAATAATTACGGAATATCTAGTGGTGGAGCTAAAGGAATAGACACCATTTCTCAAGTTCAGGCCGATAAAAATGGTGGATTTACAGTTATTTCTGTGTCAGATAGCCTAACTAAAAAAATAAACATAAAAGAAGTCCGAGAATCTATTATGGATGGAAGATCTGTTTATCTTTCTTTGTCATCTCCATACTCTAGATTCTCAGGAATTAATGCTATGAACCGAAATAAACTTATTTACGGTTGTAGTAATTATACTGCCGTTATCACATGCTCTTATCAGACAAAGACTGTTAGAGGCAAAACAGTTATTGATATGAATAAAGGTGGTACCTGGGTAGGAGCTCATGAATGTGTAAAAAATGAGCTCTCAAAACTGCTTGTCCGCTCAAACGGAGAATATACTTCCCCTGGTAATGATGAGCTTATAAAGACAGTAAAATGTATTGAAATAAAACAATCTGATTTGCTTTGTGCAAAAGATTTTGAAAGTCTTTTAAATTCAAAATCAGAAAAAGAAATTCCTGTTTATAAAACTCCAGTTCAGACTGAATTAAATTTTGGTTTGTAGTCTCATAAAATAACGTATATTCAAAATATCTGTTGAATATGCGCTATTTACTTGTTGTCTTACTTCATAAATTTTAAATTTTTCGATTTACGAGATCTTGTTTATTTATTATTTTGTAAAAAAAACATTTTTAGGAAAATACAAATGACTCAAGAAAGTATAGAAAAGAATAAAAATAATAAAGAAAGCAAAGATAATAAGATATGTTTTGAATATCTAGAGCAAGGAAAAATAGATAAGGTATTAGATTATCTGGGTTCAAACCCTGATTGTGTAAATCAGATTGATAAGAAGACCAACTTAACTTTAATTGAATTCTCTATTAAAAAAGGATATGAAAATTTAGTATTTAAGTTGCTGGAAATAAATCAGTTTGATTTAAATATTCAGGGACATAATCCATTAAGAATGGCTATTGAGCATGGTTTTACAAATCTTGCAGAAAAAATGCTCTCCTTAAATGCTAATGTTAATGATTATGAAGAAGGTAAAGACAGTATTCTTAAGTTAGCGTTAGATAGTGAATATTTTGCTCTTGCATCAAAAATTATAGATAAAGGTGCAGAAATAAACGCAAGAGATAGTAGAGGTTGGACTCTTTTAATATGGGCTGCATTTCATGGAAGGCTTAATATTATTGATTTTTTATTAAATTATAAGGCGAATATCAATATCTGTAATAATGATGGTTGGAATGCTCTTGTTGGTGCATATGCAACGGGCAAAATGACTGTTGTAAAAAAACTTGAGGAGTCTGGGGCTTTATTTTGCGATAAATACATAAAAGCAGCTCTTATAAATTCTTATGCTAGTGGTCACAGACTTATAACTAAGAGATTACTTGAAAAAAATGTAGATGTGAACATTAGAGATATCAAAGTTGAGCCACTTTTAGTTCAGGCCGCACGGAAAGGTGATGAAGAAATGTTTATGCTACTTCTTGAAAAAGGCGCGGATCCGAATACTAAAGATAATGAAGGAACTCCCGTTTTAAATATTGTAGTCAAATTAAACCTTGTAAATATGGTAGATGCTCTAATTGAAAAAGGTGTCGATGTTAATTCTACAAGCTCACAAGGTAATAATTCAGTCATTATTGCTTCTATGTTTAATGTAGATAAAATTCTAAATAAACTAATTGCATCTGGGGGGTGTGTAAATTTTCAGAATAATAAAGGAAATACTCCGATAATTTTTGCAGTTATTGATCAATATGTAAATATTGTTGAAATATTAATGAAAAATGGAGCAAATCCTTCAATTTCAAATGATAATAATAAAACGGCATATGATTTTAACAGAGGTGACTATGTGGGAATTATAAATAAGCAAATTGAAAGCCTTATAAGAGAAACAAATGATTGAATCTGAAGAAGTCTTTAATGCTATCAGACGTGGATACACAGAATTAAAAGAAGCTTCACCTGATGAAATCTGCGCCTATTTTTCTGATTTAGAGTCGTCAGAATTAGTCGGACACATAAGCAATATCAAAGGAATTGTGTTTGAACAAGAAGTTGTTGATGCTTTAAAAGAGCAGGGATATTTTGCTACTGTATTTGAAACTACAAATCATCCTGCAACAGATATTGTTTTTATGGATGATAACGATCTTTATGCTGAGTTACAGCTAAAAGCCACAAATAGCACCGAATATATCAATAATACATTAGAGTCTCATCCTGATATTCCAATTATAACTACTCACGAGGTTGCTCAGGAATTTGATGATGTTTCATTAGTTTACGATTCAGGCTTAGATAATTCAGTTCTTACTGATTCTGTTCAGTCTGTTTTAACAGGTTCCTCAGAATTAGTTGATTCTGTGAATGATAGTATTAGTGAAGAAGTTGGAGATGCTCTTAGTGATAGTGTTAGCGAGGGGGTAGGCGATCTTATTGGAGATAGCATAATACCCTTGCCAATTTCTCCTCTTGGAGCAATTCTATCTTGGCTTGTTTGGTAGAAAATGTACCAAACGGAATTATATTAAACATAATCTTGTTTTATGGACTATACCGTTAATAGTTGTCTTTGATATAAACTCAACTAATTGATTGCAAGGGTATTTATTTGATAAATGCGGACACATTGAAAATGTTTTATTAGGATAAAATGTTATTCTGTTTATACCTGGTCTGCATCCTTGCCATTCTCGTGGTAATGTAACAGCATTAGTATTTTCTAACAAGGTAGACAGTTCTGTAAAACAAGGATCTATAGCAACTATAAGTCCTTTATCAGCTTCTCTTTTTATGTCAAGTGCTAACTTTAAAAGCAGAGCATTTGAAATTTTTGCTGAATGTAATCCATTTTTATTTTTCTTTCTAAGCAGAACACATATCATAGGTATATTTAGTTTTCTTGCCATATTTGAAACTGAAATAAAGTCGCCGATATTTTCTGAACCTACGCAGAAATTTATGGCAGATTTTTCTGGTGCAATTCTTGATATCAACTCAAGTGATTTAGCAGATGTTTTATATCCATCCCTTGATACAGAATTGATTAATTCTGTTGATCCATTAAGTGAAACAAAGATTCTAGAAATTCCTGCATTAATTATTGATGATAGTTTGACCTCTGATAATCCATAACCTGATGTTACAAGATTTACTGCTATTCCATTATTAACTGTTATATTGATGAGTTTTTCTAGTTGAGGATGTACAAGTGGTTCTCCACCAGAAAAATTAAAGTAGCTAACTTTTAGTTTCTTTGCAAAGCAAATTATTTCTTCTAGAAATTCTTCTGTAATATTTCCGTATTCTTCATTTGCAAAACAAATAGGGCAGTTATATGGGCATTTTGATGTTAAATGTAAAACAAAAATATTTGTCATTTTTGTTGAATAATCCATAATAAAGACAATTAAAAAAATATAATGTTTGTAATATTAAAAAAAAGATATTTTTCAGTAATTTGATATATTGCATTATTTGTTTAACAGAATATACAACAATCTTTTGTTGTCTTGTATGATAATGTATATTAATTTGAGTCATGTTTGTTTAGAGTGAAGTTCAATGAGTAAGGCAAAAGACGTTTTTTCCACCCTTGTAACGCAGATTGAAAAACTGTCAGGCAAGCAATTTTCTGATTCAATCAATGAAGAAAAAATTGATATAGAGAAAGTCAGAAGATATGAGGCAAAGCTTGCTGCAAGAGAAATTGCTCAACAGCGTCTTGAGAACCACAAGAATTTTGTTAATTCCTTCTATCAGCAGGGTATTTTAGATAGTAAGGATGTATTTGAGACATTTGTTCAGGATAACTGCAATCAAGATGCTTTTTTGTGTGCACAGAGTTTTACTCAAAGCATCAATCCGGCTTTTCTGTCATCAGCAAATAAAATTTCATCAAGACCATCCTTGTTACTGCTGTTAGGAAATCCTGGTACCGGTAAAACAAAGCTTTGTAACTGCATTGCAAACAAGGTTCTAAACGAGTACTGGAAGGATGTGGAAATCAATAATCAAAACGAGATTAAGCGTAAACGTCAGCCATCTGTTTCTGATACAAACTATGATGTTGCAGAAAAGAACTCTCAGTGGGAGAGACTGACAAGCGTTGATCTTCTGATCCTTGATGGTCTTTGTCAGAACTCTTCAAGGCTGAGTCCTTTTGACGTTCAGATGATTTCAGAACTTTTAAGAGTAAGATTCTCAAAGAAATTACCAATGGTAATCACTACACCTCTTGAGGCTAATGCTCTTCATATGGTATTAGGTGATGAGATCATGGAATCAATCAAGCTTTACAATGTATTTTCATCCGTACTTCTTGGAGTATCTAGAAGAAACGGAATCATGATTAACGGAACATTTTACGTATGAGTTTTGTTCTTTGTTTTGATTTTGGTGTTAATCATATCGGTGCTGCTGTTGGTAATACAGTAACAAAAAGTGCTAATCCATTAAAGGAGATAAAAGCAAAAGACGGTATTCCAAATGAGCTAGAACTGCAAAAAACAGTAAAAGACTGGCAGCCTAGTGTATTTGTCGTCGGTCTGCCTCTTAACATGGACGGTACTGAACAGCTGATGACTAAAAGAGCAAGAAAATTTGGCAACAGACTAAAGGAAAAATTCAAGATCCCAGTCGAGTTTGTTGATGAACGCCTAACCTCAAAAGAGGCTAAAGGGCAGATCTTTGAACAGGGTGGTTTTAGAGCTCTTGCAAAAGATAAAGGCGCAATTGATTCTCTTGCTGCAGTTACTATTCTTGAACAGTATTTTTATGAAAATGAACACTAAGATTGAACAAATTGAGCTTGCCTTAAAGGAAATTGAACTTGTAATGAGAAAGCTTAATATCTGGTCTGACGGAAAAAACAGACCTGATGACAGTGCTTTTTTAAGTCAGTCTCCCTTCTTTCTTGATACCATGAATTTTGAGCAGTGGCTTGAATTCGTGTTTGTACCAAGATTTTATTCACTTATTGAAAGTGGTTCAAAACTTCCAGAAAATGTCGTTATTCACACCTATGCGCAGGAATTTTATAGAGGTAGGTGGCAAGAATATAAAGAACTTATTCAAATTTTAATGAAGTTTGATAAGCTTTTTGCTAAGGCATAATTATTGCATGAAAATAGCAAGCTGATGCAATTATCGGATTTTTGACACGCGAACTTGGATGATAAATTGAAACTTCCTGCATTTTTTACAGATTTTATTACACAGGCTAAACGAAACGACAAGGTCATGAAAGGTCTGTCTATAGGTTCAACCGCCTATAAGAAGATCTCTATGTTCAAGGTTGGTACTCCAATACTTGTTCTAGCCTGTCTGTCCATGATCACGCTCCCAATGCCACCATTCCTGCTTGATATGCTGTTCTCTTTGAATATTGCCTTATCAATGATTGTGCTTTTGGTAGCTATCTATTCAACAAAACCGCTTGATTTTGGATCTTTTCCGTCTGTTCTGCTTTTGACAACTATTTTAAGACTGTCTCTTAACGTTGCATCAACCCGTGTGATCCTTTTAAACGGTCAGAATGGTACAGCAGCCGCCGGTAAGGTTATCGAATCTTTCGGTCATGTTGTGATGGGCGGTAACTATACAGTTGGTATCATCGTTTTTGCTATCCTGATTATCATCAATTTCATGGTGGTAACAAAAGGTGCCGGCCGTATCGCTGAAGTTTCTGCAAGATTTACTCTTGATGCCATGCCTGGCAAGCAGATGTCCATTGACGCTGATCTTAATGCCGGTATTATCGATCAGGATACAGCAAGACAAAGACGTATCGATGTTACAAAAGAGGCTGATTTCTACGGTTCAATGGACGGTGCTTCAAAGTTCGTTAAAGGTGATGCTGTAGCAGGCCTTCTCATTATGATAATCAACCTTGTAGGTGGAATTATCATAGGTGTTTTCAATTTCGGCCTGTCTGTTGGTGACGCTGCTTCAATTTTTGCTATTCTTACAATCGGTGACGGTCTTGTAGCTCAGATCCCATCACTGTTACTGTCAGTTGCATCAGCAATTATTGTTACACGTCAGTCAAGTTCTCAGTCAGAAATGGGACAGCAGGTTGTATCAGATCTGTTCTCAAAACCAAAGACAATGTATATCGTCTCATCAGTACTTGCTGTAATGGGACTTGTTCCTGGAATGCCTCATCTTGCATTCTTGCTGCTCTCTTCAATCTGCGCCGGTATAGGTTATCTTATCAAACGAATTGCAGATGCCAAGCAAATGCAGGCTAAAATGGAGATTGAAACATCAAAACTTGGTAATGATGGTAAACCTCTGCCTGATCAGAAAGAGCTTAGCTGGGATGATGTCTCAGAGGTTGATGTAATCGGCCTTGAGGTTGGTTATCGTCTTATTCCTATGGTTGACAAGAATCAGAATGGTGAACTTTTAAACCGTGTAAAGGGTGTAAGAAAGAAACTCTCTCAGGATCTTGGTTTTCTTGTGCCTCCTGTACATATCAGAGACAACCTTGATTTAGGTCCAAACTTCTACAGAATCACACTTATGGGCGTAACCTTTGGTGAAGCAGAAATTCAGCCTGAGCGCGATATGGCAATCAATCCAGGTCAGGTGTTTGGTGATATTCCCGGTATCAAGTCAAAAGATCCTGCATTCGGTCTTGATGCTGTATGGATTTCAAAACAGGATAATGACAAGGCTTTAGGTCTTGGTTATACGGTTGTTGACTGTTCAACAGTCATCGCAACTCATTTATCTCAGATCCTTGTTAATAATTCTGCATCCTTAATAGGACAGGAAGAGGTTCAGAATATTCTTGATATCGTTGCAAAAACTCAGCCTAAACTTGTAAACGGTCTTGTACCTGGTGTTGTAAGCTTAGGTCTTTTAACACACATCCTTCAGAATCTTTTAAATGAAGGAGTGCCAATCAGAGATATGAGAACTATTCTTGAAACACTTGTTGAGTACGGACCTAAGAGTCAGGATCCGGAGGTACTTACAGCTGCAAGCAGAATTGGTTTAAGACGTCTGATTGTTCAGGATATTGTAGGCTCAGAGAATATAATTCCTGTAATTACGCTGGCTCCTGATCTTGAAAAGGTGCTGCACAAATCACTGGAGACAGGCGGTGCTGAAGGTGTAGGCATTGAACCTGGTATGGCAGAAAGACTTCAGCATTCATTAATGGAAGCTTCAAACAATCAGGAAATGGAAGGAGAGCCTGCAATTTTACTAACTTCTGGTATTTTAAGATCAACACTCTCAAGATTTGTAAAGAATACTATTCCTGGTCTTAGAGTATTGTCTTATCAGGAAATTCCTGATGACAAACAGATTAAGATCGTCAATGTGATAGGAAATGCATCAAATCAGATAAATTAAAGCAAAAAAAGTTTTAAAAAGAGCACAAAAATAGATATAGGTGCTCTTTTTTATTGCTCTATATCAAATCTTTATAAGATCCGCTTTGATTGTGCTAAAAATAATTTGTAACATATATTCAATCAAACAAACGTATTGAAGTCACGGATAATAATAAAATGAAAGCTTTGAAATATTTTGCTACTGGCATGCTTATACTATGCGGAATTGTTTTTGCAGTGCATGCAGCAGAAGATTATATAATCAATGGTAAGGTTATATATCTTAGAGGTCAGATGAACAACTATGATGCAACTGACGAGTATGCATTAAAACAGACTGACGTTGGTGGGTGTGTGAATACCAGACTTGTTCGTACAACAAAGTTCAAGTTTGCTGACAGAGACTGGAGCAGAGGTACAAATTTTGGTTATACAAGAATTGGTACCATCAAGGAAGGTGACAATGTGGGGATTGAGCTCAATCCTGATTCTATGTATGAGGATTTAACCTTCTATCCTCCACAGGTTGGAGTATACAAGTTCTGTCTTATAAAGAATAACGATAAATACTATGTAACCATCAATAAAACTAGTGAAAAGGCAGTTAATATAGAATAGTATAAAAAAGAATATGAAACGCATATATGATCCATACAGAAAAACTCCTGTATGGATTTTTTTCTTTTTGTTTTAAGATTAACTGAAAAACGGAGGGTAAATTTTGAACAGAAAAAATATAAAAGCAGGATTAAAACTCTGGTCAGTTAATACCGATCATTATTTGAAAGAAGCCTGCAGATTATATTCACTTGGTATTTATGATTATATAGAGTTATATGTAGTTCCTGATACAACAGATACATTAAGCGCATGGAAAAAGCTGAAGATCCCTTTTATCATTCACAATGCTCATTTTGCACACGGTTTTAATCTTGCAAAAAGAGAAAACAGAGCGCGAAATATGGAAATTTATGAGCAGAGCAGACTTTTTGCAGATGAGTTAAAAGCTGAGAGCATCATATTCCACGGGGGTATTGATGGTGATGTAAATGAAACTGCAAAACAGCTTTCATCTTTTAGAGAGCAAAGAGCACTAATCGAGAATAAGCCATTTGTTGCACTTCCAAATAAAATGGGAGGTAACTTTTGCAGAGGTGCTACAGTAGACGAGCTGAAACTGATAATGGATACAGCATCCTGTGGTCTTTGTTTTGACATTGGCCATGCAGTTTGTTCAGCTAATTCACAAAATATTGAGCCATATTCATTCTTAAAGGAAATTAAAAAGTTAACACCTAGAATGTATCATCTGTCAGATATTACCGATATGACATCTCCTTATGATGCACATCCGCATCTGGGCACAGGCAATCTTGATATCAGGTGGGTGATGGATGAAATAATTCATGAAGGCGCATGTGTATCTGTAGAAACAAACAAGGACAGTAAAGAGAAACTTGATGATTTTGAAAAAGATATCTGTTATCTGAAAAACTGCCAGTAAATCTGACTTTAATTTTCAGTGTAAATATCACAATGTGATATTTACGCTTATCTCAATATACACTTAATGAATCATGCAAAAATCATATATCAGTTTTTTTTATCTGCATGTTTGCAATTTTTCTTAGTCTGCTTGAATTGACTTTACGGCAAACGTTTGCAAAAAAACATAATTACAATAAAATAGGCAACTGTCTAAAACACAACAAAGATAACAAAATAATAAAAAATAGCTTAATCAACTTAACATAATTTATTGTAATTACGTTGATTTTATTGACTTACAGAATTTTTTTTTAGAAAATTCAAGTAAGTGAACTTATATGATAACCATTATCAGTTAATGGGATACATAGCAGAATTATAAATATTAATGGTTTAGGTATGAAATTAAAACGCTTCGTTGCCGCAGACATGCGCTCAGCATTATCTTTGATTAAAGAGGAATTGGGTGCTGAAGCCGTTATTATGTCTAATAAACGCGTAGCAGAAGGCGTTGAAATCATTGCAGGTGTTGAAACAGACTCTCTTGAGCTTGTGAAGGCAGATGCAAAAAAGAAGACTTCATCAAGAACAATCAAGGATGATGAGGTCACCCTGTCTAAAGCTGCAACCAGTCCAAAAGGCAGCAAAGTTTCAGAACGTAAATCATCAGAATTTGCAAAGAGCCTTCTTGAGATCCTGGAAAGACAGAAACAGGAACAGAGCAAGGTACAAAAATCAGCTGTTAAGTCAAACTCTGCAAATTCAGAGCCTCCTGCACCTTTATATGCACAGTCAGGTCTTAAAGATCTGTTCAAACAGAATAATGACGTAAAAGAGAAAGTTGAAAATACCCACGGTATTTCATCATACAAGAGCTTTGCATCTGAAAAGGAAAGTGAAGAACTCAAAAAGATGCGTCAGGATGTTGATTCAATAAGACGTCTGCTGCAGTTTGAACTTGCCGGCTTAATGTCAGACAGCAAAAAGCGTGAAGAGCCTGTAAAAGCAATGATTTATGAGCTTCTTTTATCAAGTGGTTTTGATAGGAGCGTATCATCTTCTCTATCTGATGAAATTGATTCAGATGCTTCATTTAATTTTGCATGGCGACAGCTTGCTGGAATTTTAGAAAAGAAGATTAAGACCGGAAATGATGAAATCATCACAGAAGGCGGAATTGTGACACTAATAGGTCCTGCAGGTGTCGGAAAAACAACAACTTTAGCAAAGCTTGCAGCACGTTTTGTTATGAAATATGGTGCAGACAGAGTAGCTTTAATTACTGCCGATCATTACAGAATTGGAGCTGTGGAACAGGTAAAGACCTATGGTCGTATTATGGGCTGTTCAAGCTTTGCCATCAAGTCTTTAGATGAATTGCCACAGATGCTTTATACCCTCAAAGACAAGAGTTTGGTTCTTGTCGATACAGTAGGTGTAGGTCTTAATGATGAAAGATTTGGCACACAACTTGCAAAACTCAAAGAACAGTCAAAGCTTAATCTGAAGCATTATCTGGTTTTACCTGCAACTGCACAAAGAAGAGTGCTGGAGCAGGCATATGAGCACTTTAGCTCATTGGGAATAAAAGGTCTTATTCTTACAAAGATTGATGAAAGTCAGTCTTTAGCAGATGCACTGTGTCTTTGCATTAAGGAAAAACTTAAGCTTTCTTACTGCACTGACGGTCAGAGAGTTCCTGAAGATCTGAGTGTTCCAAGTGCAAAGGATATTGCAGTTAAAGCTTTAAGCGCTGTAGAGAATGATGTCGCAAAAGAAGCTTTGGCTTTTAGTAAATAACGAATACATGTTCAAAAACAAGGGCAGAAAATGGTACAGGAAGCAGCAAATTCACAACGTAAAGTAAAGGTAATTACCGTTACTGGTGGTAAAGGTGGTGTAGGTAAGTCAAGCGTATCCTTGAATCTTGCCGTTGCCTTATGCCAGCTTGGTAAAAAGGTAATGCTCTTTGATGCTGACTTAGGTCTTGCTAACATCGATGTTATGTTAGGTTTGAAGGTTGACAAGAACTTAGGTCATGTATTAAGTGGCGAGTGCGAACTAAAGGATATTCTTCAGACAGGTCCATATGGTCTTAGAATCGTTCCTGCATCATCTGGTTTAAAGCAGATGGTAGAGCTTACAACAGAGCAGCACGCAGGTCTTATAAGAGCTTTCTCAACCCTAGATGAAGACGTTGATTTCTTAATTGTTGATACTGCAGCCGGTATTTCAGACATGGTTCTATCATTCTGTAGAGCAGCTCAGGATGTTCTGATGGTTGTATGTAATGAGCCAACCTCTGTTGCTGATGCCTATGCACAGATGAAAGTCTTATCAAGAGACTATGGTGTTAAAAAGTTCAAGATTGTAGGTAACTCTCTGCATTCTCTAGACGAAGGCAAGCTTATGTACCAGAAGCTTGTTACCGTAACAGAGAGATTTATCGATGCCACACTTGAACTTGTAGCATGTATTCCTGTTGATCTGAACATGAGAAAAGCAATAAGACAGAGATCATGTGTTGTTGATGTATTCCCAACATCACCTGCAGCAAGAGCATTCAAGACACTTGCAAACAGAATAACAAGCTGGCCAATCCCTGAGGTTGCAGGTGGACATCTGCAGTTCTTTGTCGAAAACCTGGTTAATAAGAAATAAAAAAGAGATTGTTTATGTCAGGTAAGGTTAATGGAGCAAAGATATATCAGGCGCAGGCACGCCTTGATATTTCTGCAAAGGTTGAAGAGTATGCACCTCTTGTTAAGCGTATTGCTCTTCACATGAAGGCTCGTCTGCCTGCCTGCGTTGAAGTTGACGATCTCATTCAATCTGGAATGATTGGCCTTATCGATGCCGTATCCCACTATGAGGAAGGTCATGGTGCATCATTTGATACATATGCATCAATAAGAATACGTGGTGCTATGATTGATGAGTTAAGACAGTCTGACTGGGCTCCACGATCTGTTCATCAGAATACAAGAAGTATTTCTCAGGCTATAAACAAGCTGTCACATCAGCTTGGCAGAGAGCCAAAAGACATAGAGATTGCAAATGAGCTTGGTGTTGACATTGATAAATACAATCAGATGCTTCTTGATTCATCATCAACTCAGATAATCGGCATAGATGATTTAGGTGTTACTGATGATGTGATTGCAGATGGTGGCGATAATACAAGAGACAGACTTTTTGAAACTCTAGCATCAAGCAGTTTTAAGAAATCACTTGCTGAGGCCATTAAAAACCTTCCTGAAAAGGAGCAGCAGATTCTGGCACTGTACTATGATGAAGAACTAAACCTGAAGGAAATTGGAAAAGTTCTTGAACTTAGTGAATCAAGAATATGCCAGCTTATGTCGCAGACCATGGCAAGATTGAGATCTATGCTCAAAGATTGGACTGCAAATTAAGGGCTAAGTAACAGATTTGAATTTTAATAGTGGTATTTTCTATAGATACTGCTTATAAAAGTAAGGAAAATCAGCAAAAAGACTGATTTTTCATGGAAGAAGGAGAAAATCTTGGATAAGAACATCAAGATACTTATTGTTGACGACTTCTCAACAATGCGCCGTATTATTAAGAATCTTTTAAGAGATTTAGGCTTTAACAATACTCATGAGGCCGACGATGGTGCTACCGCTCTGCCAATGCTTGAGGCTGGCGACTTTGATTTCGTTGTAACAGACTGGAATATGCCTATCATGCAGGGTATTGACCTTCTGAAGAATATTCGTAAAAGTCCAAAGCTAAAGGCAATGCCTGTACTTATGGTTACTGCTGAGGCAAAACGAGAGCAGATCGTTGAAGCTGCAAAAGCAGGTGTTAATGGCTATATTGTTAAGCCATTTACTGCTGCAACTTTAAAGGCAAAGCTCGATAAAATCTTCGAAAGATTTGAATAATCAGGAGATTAGCTTATGGCGAATGATGCTGCCCAGTTGACTCTTGAGGATGTTGAAGATCTTCGTGCGCTTGTTGAGGCAGGCATGCAGGATGATGCAAGAGATGCATTGCTCAAGTTAGCTGGAAAATTTCCATCTTTAGACAAGCAGTCTAAGGTTTTTGAGGAAGTTGGCATTTTGACTCGAGATCTTCACAATGCAATTAAAGATTTTGCTGAAGATGATCGATTAAGAGTAATAGCTAACGTAGATATGCCAAGAGCATCAGAGCGACTGACAAGTATCATCAGCATGACAGGTAATGCGGCAAATAAAACCCTTGATGCTGTGGATGCATGCCAGCCTATGGTTGATAAACTCAATGACAGTGTAGAAAAGCTGCTGCCTGCATGGAGTGCTTTAATGCACGGACGTATCGACAGAGATAACTTTGTAACTTTATGCAAGAATGTTGATACTCTGATTCGTGATACAAAGAAGAATGCAGCAAAGGTGTCAGAACAGCTGACAACCATTCTGATGGCTCAGGATTATCAGGATTTAACTGGTCAGATGATACAGAAGGTTATTTCCCTTGTAGCAGAAGTAGAAGATAAATTATTAAAATTTCTGATGAATTTCAGTGAATCTGAAAGAGAATATCTGCTTGAAAAGGACGAACTTCAGTCTGGTATTGAACCACACGGTCCTGCACTTGATAGCATTAAACAGTCAGACAATATTGCAGCAAATCAAGATGAAGTTGATGATTTACTTGCAAGTTTAGGATTCTAAAAAAAATATAACGGAGATAGATTTATGGATGAGGAAATTCTACAAGACTTTATAGTAGAAGCTGGTGAGATTATTGAAAATCTCAATGAACAGCTAGTCCAGATTGAAAAGACACCTGATGATAAGGATCTGCTCAACGCTATTTTCCGTGGCTTCCACACAGTTAAGGGTGGTGCAGGCTTCCTGTCTTTAACTCCATTAGTTGAGGTTTGTCATGCTGCAGAAAGTCTTTTCGACGAACTGCGTAACGGTAGAATCGGCATGTCCCCTGATCTTATGGATGCTGTACTTCAAGCCTATGATGAGATTACTACAAAATTTGATCAGGTAAAAAACTCTGAGCCAATGGATGATGCACCGCAGGATCTGATTGACAGACTGCATGCATTAGCTGCAGGTAAGGCTGTTGAAGCTGCTCCTGCAAAAGAGCCAGAACCTGAACCTGAACCAGAGCCAGAACCAGAGCCAGCAGCAGATAATTCTTCAATCGATGATATTACAGAAGAAGAGTTTGAAGCTTTACTGGATCAGTTGCACGGTAAAGGTCATGCTCCGGGCGTTGATGAGAGTGAAGGCGGTGCTTCAGATTCAGATGATACTGATGCTGAATTTGACAAGCTTGTTGAAAGTGCTCAGGAAAAGAAGGTTGAAGAACTTAAGGTTGCATCTGGTGAAGATTATTCAAAGGCAACAGAGGCTGCAAAGGCTGCAGATAATAAACCTGCACCTGTAGCAAAGGCTGCACCTTCAGCTCCTGCAAAGACAGGTGAAGCAAAAGCTGCTGCTGATGCTGATACTACTGTTCGTGTTGATACCAAGATCCTTGATGACATCATGAAGCTTGTAGGTGAGCTTGTTCTTGTTCGTAACCGTTTGGTTAATATGGCTGCAAGACGCTCTGATCAGGACATGTCAAAAGCTATTTCAAATCTTGATGTTATTACAGGCGATCTGCAAAATTCAATCATGAAGACAAGATTGCAGCCTGTTAAGAAGGTATTCGGTAGATTCCCTCGTGTTGTTCGTGACCTTGCAAGAAAGCTTGGCAAGAAAATTGAACTTAGAATGGAAGGTGAGGATACAGAATTAGATAAGAATCTTGTAGATGCTTTAGCAGATCCTATGATTCATATGGTTCGTAACTGCTGTGACCATGGTATTGAAACGCCTGAAGAGCGTAAAGCAAAAGGAAAGAGCGAAACCGGTGTTGTTCTTCTGTCAGCTTCACAGCAGGGTGATCATATTCTTCTTAAGATCTCTGATGACGGTCAGGGTATGGATCCAAATAATCTTCGTATGGTTGCTGTTAGAAAGGGGCTTATGGATGAGGCCGCTGCAGACAGACTGTCAGATGCTGAGGCTTTGAATCTTATCTTCGCACCTGGTTTCTCAACAAACAGTGAGGTTACAGATATATCAGGTCGTGGCGTTGGTATGGACGTTGTTAAGACCAATATTTCCAAACTAAACGGTATTGTACATGTTCTGTCAGAGTATGGTCAGGGTACCACTATTGAGATTAAGGTTCCTCTGACTCTTGCAATTCTGCCAACACTGATGATCAGTGTATCTCACAGAACATTTGCTCTGCCATTAACATCAG
The DNA here is from genome assembly GCF_019448115.1 of Succinivibrio faecicola. Lineage (GTDB taxonomy): Bacteria > Pseudomonadota > Gammaproteobacteria > Enterobacterales > Succinivibrionaceae > Succinivibrio > Succinivibrio faecicola. The sequence continues at coordinate 17,292 of NZ_JAGFNY010000003.1, forward strand.
TATCAGAGATCTTCTATCTTGATCTTGATTCAATGAGAAATGTTGATGGTCTGAATACTATTGTTATTCGTGACAAGGCTATACCTCTGTTCTTCTTAAAACAGTGGTTTGAGAATGTATCTATCAAGGAGTATATGAAGCAAAAAGCTCATATTGTTCTTGTACAGGTATCAGCAGCTCAGTTGGTTGGCTTTGTTGTGGATGAGCTTTTAGGTCAGGAAGAAGTTGTTATTAAACCTCTTGATGATGTCCTCCGTCATACACCTGGTATGGCTGGTGCTACTGTAACATCAGATGGTGGTATTGCTCTTATTCTTGATATTCCAGGTCTTATGAGAGCATATGCTCACAAGAATGCTGAGCGTGTAAATCTTGATGTTAAGGATGCAGTTGCAGATCTTGGATCTGTAATGGACAAAGCAGTTAAATCAGCAACTCAGAGCATAGCAAAAGAGCAGGCTGAAAGATTTGGAAATTCACCTAATGAGCAGCCTTTAGAATAAAGTTATAAAAAATTAAATATAAGGATAATTTATGGCAACCAAGGTTTTGATTGTAGATGATTCTACTTTCTTTAGAAAAAGACTAAGAGAGATTATTGAATCTGATCCTACAATGCAGGTTGTAGGAGAAGCAAAGGACGGAAAAGAAGGTGTTGATCTGACACAGAAACTTCGTCCTGACGTAATCACCATGGACGTTGAAATGCCTGTAATGGATGGTATCAGTGCGGTCAAGGAGATTATGAGTAAATGTCCAACACCTATTTTGATGTTCTCATCTTTAACTCACGAGGGTGCAACAGCTACATTTAAGGCCTTAGAGGCTGGTGCGATTGATTTCATGCCAAAGAACTTTGATGATATCGCACACAGAAGAGAGGAGGCTTTAAAGTCTTTAATAGGTTCAATCAAAGCTGTATCCCGTTCAAGAGTTCGCGGTTTTAGACCATCAGTGTCTACAGCAACTGCAGCGTCAAGACCTGCAACAACTCCTTTAAGAACAACAGCTGCCACTACAGCATCATCATCTGCTGCAAGTTCTGCTGCATCAGCTGTAAGACCTACAACTGAAGCTGCTGCCATGGGGCAGTATAAAAAGATTAGTGAGCTTTTAAATACTGATCCTGCTGTACCTGCTGCTGCAAGAAAGTTTACCTTTGGTGATCACAAATCTGAAACAACTGCATTCAGACGTTCAGGAAAGCTTCATTCTATTGTTGCAATCGGTTCATCAACCGGTGGTCCTATTGCTCTTCAGCAGATTATTCCTAATCTTCCAAAACTAAATGTACCTGTGGTTATTGTTCAGCATATGCCTGCAGCATTTACTAATACCTTTGCCATGAGACTTGATGCAATGTCACAGCTGCATGTTGTTGAGGCAAAAGATGGTGACATTCTTGAAGCTGGTACCTGCTATATTGCACCTGGCGGCAAGCAGATGATTTTTGAGAAGGTTGGTGTAAAGGTTAGAATAAGAATTATTTCAGATACAGGCAGAGTTACCTACAATCCATGTGTGGACGTGTCATTTGCATCTTTATCACAGATCTACGGTGACAAGGTTTTAGCTATGATCCTGACTGGAATGGGATCTGATGGCTGTGAGGGCTGTACCCTTTTAAAGAGAAAAGGATCTGTGATCTGGGCTCAGAATGAGGAAACCTGCGTTGTATATGGTATGCCTCAGGCTATTGTAAATGCCAATGTTGCTGATCTGGTTCTCCCAATTGAGGAAATTGCCAACTGTATTGTTAAAGAATTCTAATAAATGCCCCGATAAGCAAATCGGGGCCTTTGAATTTGAAAGCACAATTGAATAACAAAGATTAAAAAAGGTAGGTTTACATGAACTTCCTTGGAATTATCCTTGCGGTCGGATGTATTGTGGCAGGTATGCTCTTGGAGGGTACCAGCCCTCTTATGATGCTTGTTCTTCCTGCTTTCTTAGTTGTGGTTGGAGCATCATTCTTTGCCTGCTGGGTACAGTTCCCTCTGTCAGATATGATAGGTGGTCTAAAGTGTATTCTCTGGCTTTTATCTCCTCCAAGAATTCCATTTGACTCACAGGTTGAATTATTAGTTGGTTTATCAACTACAGCTCGTCAGCAAGGTCTGCTGGCATTGGAAAACTCCATAGGATCTGCAAGTGACGATTATACTCGTGATGGTATTCAGATGATTGTTGATGGTGTTGACAAGGATGCTTTAAAGTCAATTCTTGAAAATGCCATTGCAGTTGAAGAAGCTAAATATGAGCCTTATGCAAAGATGCTTGAGGCTATGGGTGGTTATTCTCCTACCATGGGTATTATCGGTGCTGTGCTGGGTCTTATTCATGCTATGTCACTGCTTGACAGACCAGATGAATTAGGTCCTGCTATTGCGGTTGCATTCGTTGCAACAATTTACGGTCTGGTTGTAGCTAACATTATCTGTCTTCCAGCATCAAACCGCGTTAAGGGTATTATCGGTCAGATGACTTTATACAAGTACATGACTTTAGAAGGACTTGTATCAATCGCAGCTGGCGAAAATACCATGATGTTAAAGAGAAGACTTGCTGTTTACACAGGCGAGAAGAACGAAAACGCATAACCTTTAAGGGGCCAAAATGAAAAAGAAACCGCCAGAGCACGAAAACCTTGAACGTTGGATGGTGTCATATGCCGACTTCATGACTCTTTTGTTCGCTCTGTTCGTGGTTTTATATGCTTTCGCTATGGCAAAGCAGTCTGATGCAAAGGCTATGGCAGAGGCAATTGCCCAGTCTTTTAATGAACAGCTCCAGATTTCATCCCCAGGTGGCGTACTTTTAGTTCCTGGTGCAATGTCATCAAAGATGACTCAGGAAGTAGAGGAAGCTATCAAACAGTCACAAAGTGGCGGTAGCGGAGATGAAGGCAAGCAGATCATTGAAAACGGTGGTGTGATCATGAATTTCCAGGTTACCACCACATCTTCAACACAGCAGCATGAGGATACCACATCAGGCTCTGATGACGATAAGGAAGGTCAGAACAGTGCTGATTCTTCAACTTCATCAGGTGAGCTTGTTATTTCTGAAAATGAGATTTCAAAGAATGACAGCCCTCGTTCAGATAATCCAAATGGCGGTTCAAAATCTGGTGAAGGTGGTTTCCAGGCTGGAGGCTCTTCAGATAAATTTGAAAAGGGCGGTACCACAGAGATAGATGCTACTACTCAGGGTGAAGGTAAGGTTGGTACCCATTTTGATGCGGTAAGACGCTCAATTTCAGAGGCTATCTCTCAGTCTGGTATGGAAAAGTTCATTGACATTGAAGAAGATTCCCACTGGTTGTCCATCAACATTAATTCAGGACTTTTGTTTGCAGAAGGTTCAGCTTCAGTGCTGGCAGCCTCAAGGCCTGTAATTGGAAAGATTGCTGTTACAATTTCAAACATCAATAACTACATCAGAATTCGTGGTTATACAGATGATTCATTCATTCCAAACGGAATTTTCAGAAACAGCTGGGATCTGTCAGCTAACAGAGCAGTGTCTGTTTTAGAAGAGCTTGAAAAGGCTGGTATTAATCCTGAAAGAATGGCTATTGAGGCTTTTGGTCAGTTCTCACCTAAGTACTCAAACAAGACTGCTGCAGGCAGATCATTAAACCGTAAGGTTGTTATTGCAATTTCAAGATATGCTATGGAAAGAAATCCTGTTCTTGAAAATGCAGAAGAGATCCTGAACGGTCAGTCTGATAATAGAAATTACAGTGGTAAGGCAGGCTCAAGCAATATTGGTATTTCTCGTGGCGAGGATAACCGAATTGAGCTGAATTTCTCTGGCAAGAAGAATTAGTTGATAAGCTTTAAAAGGAGTTTTTGTGTTAGTCTGGGCAATTGCAAGTCAGAAAGGCGGTGTTGGTAAAACCACAACTGTTGCTTCATTAGCTGGCTGGTTTCAAAAGGAGAATCTTAAGGTTCTTATCATAGACACCGATCCTCACGCTTCTTTAACAAGCTATCTTGGTTTTGACTATAACGGTATTGATAAGAGTCTTTTCGATCTTTATACAATGGAAGAGCTAACTTATGATAACGTTAAAAGCTGTATAACCCATACAAATTTCCCAAATCTTGATATCATCGTATCAAGTATGACTCTTGCCACAATTGACAGAAAACTCTCAGGTCGAGCAGGTGTTGGTAGAATTTTAACTCATGCACTTTCATTAGTTGAGGATGACTATGATATTGCTCTTATAGACTGTCCTCCTGTATTAGGTGCCCTGATGGTGAATGCACTTGTTGCAAGTTCATCCATTCTTGTTCCAACACAGACTGAATTTCTGTCATTAAAGGGTCTTGAAGGTATGGTTCGTACTTTTGCAGTCATGAAAAAGGCTGACGAGCAGTGCAATATTAACTATACTATCATCCCAACTATGTATGACAAGCGTACAAAAGCCTCAAGAACATCACTTGATTTTCTGATAGCGCACTACAAGGATAATCTCTGGAAGAGTCAGATCCCTGTAGATACTCTTTTTAGAGAGTCATCTCAAAGAGGTATGCCAATTACAATGCTCGATGAAAAGTGCAGAGGTGCACAGGCTTACAGAAAACTGATGATTGATCAGTTAGGTATTGAACTTAAGAATAATAAAGACAAAATTACCCCAAATGCAGCCGCCATTGTTTCTTTAGAGCCTGAATCAGCTCATAGGGAAAGTGATGATATTGATCTGGTTGCTGATGATATGGGCACAATGCTAAAAGATTAAAGGATCTAAAAACTATGTCATTTCACGAGATTGATGACACACTTGTAGAATATTTTAAGCAGATGCTCGCTGAGGAAAGCGAGTTATGTGATAACAACAATGATGCACAATCACAAAAAGCTGTAAAAAGCTCAGATAAAGATGATTTTGGAATTGATACATCATCATTAGATGCGTGTTTAGATGATGCAGGATCATCTTTACAGCCAGATGCTGATAAAGATACTGTTAATGTGTCTGATACTGTTTCATCAGATTCACAGGAATCCTCAATTGAAGTTTTGGATACACAAAGCTCATTTGACAATCCATTGGAAAATGATTCATCAGTCTGCTCAAGTCTTGCTCATTTTGAGGCTCTTGCAAGAATCAGTTCAGATCCTTTGAATGCTCAAATACAGGATCAAAATGAAAAGAATGATGAAAAGCTGCGTGATACTGATATATCAGATGATGTTTCACTGAATGTAGAAACTGCAACTGCAGCAGAAAATGAAAACTCAACCAAGCTTGCGTTTGCTGAGCCTCATCCATTAGAAAAGCTTCTTGAAAAGGTTGAAACAAAGACAGAAAACGCAACTCAAGAAGAGGTCAGAACTGATACTCAAGAAGCGGTACAGACTGTAGAGCAGGATGTAAAATCAGAGCAAAAAGAAGCACAAATCATAGAAGATACAAAGAGTGAAGATAACAATAAGTCACAAGAAGAGTGGCACAATATTGAACTTCCAAAAGAGTTCCAGGCTCTGTTCTTCCTTGTAAAGGGAATTCGTTTTGCTGTGCCGTTAGTTAATCTTGGTGGCATTTTCCAGTCTGAAAAGATTACTCCTTTGTTTGGCAAACCTAAATGGTTTATGGGTATTGCCGATATCCGCGGAAAGAAGATGAATGTTGTTGATACTCTAAAGTGGGTAAAGAGCGATGCTCCTGACAGTGAAAACTATGAATACAAGATTGCTCTTGACAATACATTATGGTCAATAGGCTGTGACGAGCTTGAAGGTAACAGGATCCTTTCAAATGATAGTGTCACCTGGAGACAGCATTCTGGTAACAGACCATGGCTTGCAGGTATTGTTAAAAAGGAAATGTGCGCCCTTTTACATGTTGAAGAGCTCATCAAGATGTTTGAAAAAGGTGTAAACCTCAAAGATTTAGACCTTCAAATGAGTGAGTGATCAAAATTTTAATGATGATTACTTCAACATTAAAAAAAGTTTATTAGAATAGGATAATAAAGGTGTGGCGTGTTGTGCCATACATATGATGAGGAATAGCAGATGTCAGACGAAAACAAAAATGAAAGCATCATTGGTAACAAGCTTTCTGAAAAGAAGGGTGAGCTGTTACGTTGGGTTACCTTTAAGTTAGGAAACGAATTATACGGCGTAAACGTAATGCAGGTTCGAGAAGTTCTGCGTTACACTGATATTGCTCCTGTTCCTGGTGCACCATCATACGTATTGGGTATTATCAATCTTCGTGGTAACGTTGTTACTGTTATTGATACACGTGCCCGTTTCGGTATTCCTCCTGCAGAGGTTACTGACAATACAAGAATCATGATCATCGAATCAGAGAAGCATGTAATCGGTATTCTTGTAGATTCAGTTGCTGAGGTTGCAGATCTGAATACAGCTGATATTGATGATACTCCTAATGTTGGTACAGAAGAAAATGCTCAGTTTATTTCTGGTGTATGCAACAGAAAGGATGATCTACTCATTCTTATCGATTTAACAAAGCTTTTCACTGAAACAGAGTGGAAAGAGGTTACAAACCTTGGTTAATCAGATTAATCCATAGCTAGTCTGAAAGGTCACTGAATAAGTGGCCTTTTTCATATGTAAAAACAGGTTTAATAGTTCCTATGATATTTTCTTTACCTACAATACCAAAATATCTGCTATCAAAGGAGTAAATCTTTTCTGCAACAAAAAGGTATTCACCATCATCAAGTAACTTTTCAAAAAATCTTTGAGGCATAAGCTCTCCATTTGGATCGAATTTTAGTGGCTGGCTTCTTTTGATCCTCACATTGTCAACATATGTTCCAAATCGGTTTATTTTCACAAGGTCTCCAGCTTTTGCCACTGCTTTTTTACCAATCGGTGCAAGTCCATTGCAAACGCCGTTTGATAGATATTTTCTTTCCTTTGCAATAACAGAGAATTCGTCATTCAGGCAGAACAGTGCTAGTTCATTCTTTTTTGGTAGTCTTTTTTCAAGAACATAAAGTCCTTTGGGAATTGAATCTGAGATATTCAGATACAAAGAGAAATAGCCAAAACAAAATGCAAAAACCGCTGTTGAAAATGCAGCAAGCAAAAGAAGATATTTCAGATGGGAAATTGATTTTTTTACAACACAAAACATAAAGACCTCGCAGTTTTTTCAATTTTACAGCCTTTATTTTTTCTGCGAGGTCTTAAACTGGCGTTTTGTGCCAACTTTATACTAATTTTCTTTATATATCAGATAGTTGTTATTTATTATCTGGCAGTAAAGAATCTATTGCGTGCTGAGTTTCCTGTTTTACCTTGATTGCCTTTTCACCGATTGCCTTGATAAGCTCGATATAAATCAAATCGATAATAAAGAATACGCTCAGTCTTGAATCAGCATATCCATGAGCAAGATCGTAATCATGTACAGCATGTAGCACTGTAATATCAGTAAAGGTATAAAGTGGGGATGTAGTCTCAGCTGTAATAGCACAGATCATAGCTTTTCTTTTTGAGCAGATTGCAGCTGATTTTACAAGCTCATTTGTTCTGCCGGAATTTGAAATATAGATAACCAGATCGTCAGGTGTTGCAATAGCTGAATGAGTCATAATCTCATGGGAATCTGAGTAACATCTAGCATCAATACCTATACGTGCAATTTTTCTTGCAGCATCCTGAGCTAAAAATCCCGATGAACCGATACCAAAGAAGAAAACTCTTCTTGCCTGAACAATTTCTTTTACGAGTTTTGCAACAGAATCAAAACCGATTTCAACTGCAGTCTGAGAGAGTAGGGTCTGATTTAACTGCAAGAGTTTCTGTGCTGTTGTTTCAAGACTTTCTTTTAAGTTGATTGCAGATTTTTTTGTTGATTTGTCAGAATCCTGTGCACCTAAATCCTGAGCTATTGCAATCTTGAAATCCTTTAGGGTCTCATAGCCGAATTTTCTTGCAAAGCGGGTTACTGTTGCATGAGAAATATCGCAATGCTCTGATATTTCAGAAATTGATGATGAGCATGCCTTCATGCCGTTTGATAAAAAATAATGTATCAGTTTGTTGTCAGCTTTTGATGTTTTAATCTGAGGAGAACTGAGTTTCTTTAAAATGCTCACTGTTTTATGCCTTGTATTAAAAAAGTGAAAATTATTTTACTATATTTTTAACATTTATAAATTAGAAAATTTACATAAATGGCATAACATATTGAATCTATATAAAAAAATAATTATTAAATATTCTACATTTGTTACTTTATCTTCATTTTACGTCTTTTATTCATATAAATTGAAAATTATAAAATCCTGATAAAAAACACTGATCATAATTAGTGCAAACCGTGTTTTTTATTGGAAAGTTTTAAATTTTTTTGCTACATTTTGAACCAATTAAAAAACAAGCCTTGTTATAGGCATAACCATACAGGTAAAGGAAAATTCATATGACTACAAGAGTAGGTATTTATGGCTACGGTAATTTAGGCCGTGGTATTGAGCTTGCTGTTAATGCAGCTGAGGATATGGAATTAGTAGCTGTTTTCACAAGACGTGATCCAGCATCTGTTAAGATTGCAACTTCAGGTGTAACTGTTGCTAATGTTAAGGATGTAGAGTCTTTCAAGGATAAGATTGACGTTATGATCCTATGCGGTGGCAGTGCTACAGATTTACCAGAGCAGACTCCTGCTTTAGCTAAGTTATTCAACGTAGTGGACAGCTTTGATACCCATGCAAAGATCCCAACACACTTTGCAAATGTTGATGCAAGTGCAAAATCTTCAAAGCATGTTGCCTTAATTTCAGCAGGCTGGGATCCTGGCATGTTCTCATTAAACCGTTTATATGCAAATGCAGTTTTACCAAACGGTAAGGATTATACATTCTGGGGTAAGGGCGTAAGTCAGGGCCACTCAGATGCAATTCGCCGTATTGAAGGTGTTGCTGATGCAAGACAGTATACCTGCCCTGTACAGAGCGCTTTAGATGCAGTTCGTTCAGGTTCAAATCCTGAGCTTACAACTCGTGAAAAGCACACAAGACTATGCTATGTAGTTTTAAAGGATGGTGCTGATGCAGCTAAGGTTGAGCAGGAAATCAAGAATATGCCAAACTACTTCTCTGATTATGACACAACCGTAAACTTCATTTCACAAGAAGAGTTAGACAAGAATCACAAGGGCTTACCTCACGGCGGTTTCGTTATTCGTTCAGGTTCAACCGGCAACGGAAAGAACAAGCACGTTATCGAGTATAGCTTAAAGTTAGATTCAAATCCTGAATTCACTGCAAGTGTTATCGTTGCTTATGCAAGAGCAGTTGCTCGTTTATTCAATGAGGGTGCATCAGGCTGTAAGACAGTATTTGATATCGCTCCTGCATATCTTTCAACCTTATCTGGCGAGCAGTTAAGAGCAACTATGCTTTAATAAAAGTATGTAAAAACTTAACAAAAAATCAAAGTAGAAAATCCCGCAATAGTAGTAGCGGGATTTTTTGTAGATAGTAAAGACTTAACTGGTTCTTGAATAAGACTATCTAGAATGAATTTGTTCTCTTTAATGTGATTTCAATGATCTGAGCTGGTGTTTTAAGACGAAGCGGAATGCCTGCCCATATTCTTGTGCCATTGCTTACAATCATCTTTTCCTTTCCGATAGTATAAAAACCACTTACATATCCGTGATTTGCAGCTGCTACTAAAGATTTAAGTACAGGAAAAAGGCCACCGTGTGTATGTCCTGCTAAGGTTAGATCTGATATTGCTGATAGTTCATCTGCAACCTTTGGCTGATGTGTCAAAAAAATAACAGGAGCATCAGAATCAACATTCTTGATTGCTGTTGGAATGTCTGCTTTTTTATCTGAATATTTGTAGGCTGTAGCATCAGTGATTCCACAGATATTTAAAAGAGGGTAGTCATTGTCAGAAATGGTAACAGACTCATTCTCTAAGAATCTTATACCACCTTTGTTAAAGTATTTAATCCAGCTGTCATATCCTGAGTAAAACTCATGATTTCCAGATACAGCATATACACCGTATTTTGCTTTTAACTTGAATAAAATATCGGTTTTCTTTTTAAGAGAATCTACATCACCGTCTACAAGATCGCCTGTGATAACAATTATCTCAACATTTCTTTTGTTGACCTCTTTTACAATATCCTCAATCTCTTCTTCTGTTGTAGGTGCGCTTATGTGCAGATCGGATAAATGAATTATTCTCATACCATCAGCAAGAGGGGACAGAGTGTCGATATTTACTGTATAACTGCAAAGAGCAGCCGGCTTAAAGCCGTTGTATACACTTACGGTGCCAAGAAGCAATGACACTATTACAGACAAAAGAGCATATCTTAGAGAATGCGGATTTATAATGAATTTTGAGATGTTTCGTCTTAGTGCCTTGTAAAGACCATTGATGCTCATTCTAAAGATAGTCAGCATCAGCACCATAAGACTTGAAAAATACAGGCATGACAGGAACATTGTGGATATTCTTGACAGTTTCGGATCCATTGCATTTCCGCCTGTAAAAATAAACACATATAGCTTGAATGTTCCTACAAGAAGTATGGCAGATATTATTAGCTTTGTTTTAAGTGAACATCTAATCGGTCTTATAAAGAAAATTACAATAATAAGAGCCTGAATCAGTGGGTAGAGTTTAAACAAAGTCATTTTTAATCTTGGATCCTATCTTGTTGCAGGGAACAGGCATCCTAACACAGAATTCTTAGCGCAGGCTGTGGAATCCTTGAGATTTAACGGACGTCTGTGAGTAAACATATATGCAAAATAAGCAAAGGCATGTGCTTCAATAAGTTTAGAGTCAATGCCAAGTGCATCTGCTGTATAGAATTCAACATTATTCTTAGACAGAAGTTCTCTCATTCTATCCATCATAAATCTGTTAAAAGCGCCTCCGCCACAGACAATAAGTCGTGACTCATCCATAGAATATTTATAGATTATCTTTCTTATCTCATTTACGCATGCAATTACGGTAAATTCAGTAAGTGTGGCAACAAGATCTCTTGCGTACTGCTCATTGCTCATGGCAATGAAAAGCTCTTCTTTTATCATATCGGCATTGAATGTTTCTCGACCCGTAGATTTTGGAGCTGGTTTTGAAAGATAAGGATTAGACAGATACTCCTGAAGAAGTGATGGCATTACCTTTGCGTTTTTTGCAATTTCTCCATCCTTATCAAATTTCTTTTTGAAAATAATTCTTAAAACTGTATCAATAAGTGTATTTGCAGGTCCAATATCATATGCGCACAGGACAGTGTGGTTTTCATCATTGTCAATTACACTTACATTTGCAATGCCACCTAGATTTAATACAAATGTCTTTTTGTCAGAGCCAAAAAGTACACTATGAAAAGCCTGAGTCAGTGGAGCTCCGTTTCCACCGTTTGCAATGTCGGCTGCTCTAAAGTTACAGACTGTATCAATGCCGGTATTAGCAGCTATTCTTGCACCGTCATCTAACTGAATTGAAAACATTCTGTCAGGACAGTGCCTTACAGTCTGACCATGAGAGCCTACAGCAACAATGTCAGATGCTTTAAAGCCAGTTTTTTCAAGAAGCTTTAATACAGCCTGGCTCTCATAATCAGCAAGCTTTACTCTTGCCTCACCTGCCTTTTCAATCTCATTGTCAGATGGTGAACAAAGTGAGTGTAAAAGCTCTCTTGTTGATTCATCATAATCAACACTGGTACTGTCTATTATTGTACTTTTTCCGTTTTCATCAAATTTTGCAAGTACTGCATCAATACCGTCGATACTTGTGCCGGACATAAGTCCAATATAAAGCTCATTCATTGTTAAATCTCTTTGATTCTTTTTGCAGTTTAGATTTTTTTCAAAATATATTAAAATATTAAGTTATCAGTTTTTAATTTTAATTCATTTTATTACATAGGTGACAGTAATGTCTGATATTGAGAGCGCATTACGTGAGATTGCTCGTGGCGCAGAGGAAATTATTCCATTAGAAGAGCTTAAAAAGAAGCTTGAGTCTGGTAGAACACTTACAATCAAATTAGGTATGGATCCTACCGCACCTGATATTCATTTAGGCCATACTGTTATCTTAAATAAGCTTCGCACATTCCAGAAACTAGGTCACAAGGTTGTGCTTATTATTGGTGATTTCACTGCTGCAATCGGTGATCCTTCAGGTAAGAATGCAACAAGACCTGAACTGCCACGTGAGCAGATCATTGAGAATGCTAAGACCTATGCTGAGCAGGCTTTTAAGATCCTTGATAAGGAAAAGACTGAAATCAGATACAATTCTGAGTGGTGCGAAAAGCTAGGTGCTGCAGGTACAATTAAACTAGCATCAAAGCTTACTGTGGCACGTATGCTTGAGCGTGATGATTTCTCAAAGCGCTTCTCATCAAAGCAGCCTATCGCTATTCATGAGTTCTTATATCCATTATTCCAGGGCTATGATTCAGTTGCTATCAAGTCAGATGTTGAGCTTGGTGGTACCGATCAGAAGTTTAATCTTCTAATGGGTAGAGAACTTCAAAAAGATGCAAACATGGAACCACAGTGTGTTCTTATGATGCCTCTTCTAGTTGGTCTTGATGGCGTTGTTAAAATGTCAAAATCAAAACACAACTATATTGGTGTAACCGAAGAGCCAAAAGAGATGTTTGGTAAGATCATGTCAATTTCTGACGATCTGATGTGGTCATACTATGATCTGCTTTCTTTCAAGAATGTAGATGAAATTAAGGCATTAAAGGAAAAATGCTTGTCAGGTCAGATGAACCCTCGTGATGCAAAAATTGAACTTGGACGTGAAATTGTTGAGCGTTACCATGGTGAACAAAAAGCAAATGAGGCTGTAGAAGGCTTCAAGTCTCAGTTTGCAAAGGGCGTAATCCCTGATGATATAGCAGAGGTTAGCGTATCATCAAAAACCATTCCAAATCTTTTAAAGGATGCTGGTCTTTGTGAGTCAACTTCTGAGGCTATGCGTATGTTAAAGCAGAGTGCTGTTAAGTGTGACGGTAAGGTTATTACTGACAAGAATGCACCTGTTGAGGCTGGCACTCACGTATGGCAGGTTGGCAAGAGACGTTTTGCAAAAGTAACTGTAGCATAATAGAGGTTTAAAATGACACAGGACGAATTAAAGGTAATGGTTGCTAAGGCAGCTTTGGATTATATTCCAAAGAATGCTGTTTTAGGTGTAGGCTCAGGCTCTACCGTAATGAAATTCATCGAGCAGATCGGTATTAGCAAAGCTAAGGTTGCAAAGGCTGTAAGCTCATCAAACAAAACCACTGAAGCATTAAAGAGTGTTGGTGTTCAGGTTGTTGATCCTAATGAGGTTGAGCCTTATGAGGTTTATATTGACGGCGCTGACGAGGTTGATCCGAATTTCAATATGATCAAAGGTGGCGGCGCATGCCTAACCCGCGAGAAGATCCTAACCTCAATGGCTTCAAAGTTTATCTGTATCGTTGACAAGTCAAAGCTTGTACAGACTTTAGGAAAGTTCCCTCTCCCTGTAGAAATCATTCCTATGGCACGTGAGCAGGTTGCAAGAACTCTAAAGGAGCTTGGTGGAAATCCTGTTCTTCGTGAAGGCTGTATTACTGATAATGGCTGTGAAATTCTTGATGTTCACGGTTTAAATATCACCGATCCTGTTGCACTTGAGCAGAAGATAAATCAGATCCCTGGTGTTGTAACTGTTGGCCTTTTTGCATCAAAGGGAGCAGATATCGTTTTATATGCAACTGAAGATGGCGTTAAGGTTTTAAAGAGAAACTAAAATGTAGTCATATCTGCCTGGTGCAATCATTGTGTCAGGCATCCTTTTCATCATTTTTCTTAACAAAAGATAGATTTTATATCTTTATTCTTTTTTGTTTTCTCTGAATCTTAACAAAACATAGAGAAGACATAATTGTCTTGAAAAATTCTTCATATACTGAATTTGGTATTGAAAAAGTCTTTTATGCATAAATAAATCTGAGACAATATATATAATTACTTATGATCATACGGAGCCGAACCAGATAATCTTCTGAAAAAAATATCAAGTCCTTCTATTTGTCTGTAACGCCTTTTAAGAATTTTGAATTCATTGCATGTTTTGAATAAAAAATGCAATATTTTTGTATCATTTCTCCAAAAAGCTCTAATATAATCTATAAATAGCAAAAAATTGTTTTTATAGTACTCTTACTTCATAAAATAAGACTCGTTGTGAAATGGCTATCTTTATTCCAGGTTTAGAAGATATAAAAAAATTTAGAGTAGCTCCAACTGCAGGAGAATGGTTTTTACTAAATTTTCTAAAACACCTTGATGATTCATATGAAATCTATTTTAATCCTTATTTAAATGAGGATAGACCAGATGTCCTAATAATGCGCAAGGATCATGGTATTCTTATTATAGAAGTTAAAGACTGGAATTTATCTGATTATAAAGTTGTTCAAAAACAATCAAGTCCATTTGAACCATACAATGAACCATACAATCAAGATAAAAAATATAGTTGGTTGCTAATTAAAAATGGTGTTGAAATAAAATCACCTATTGCTCAAGTTAGAAAATATCGTGAAAATTTATTGAATTTTCATATAAAAGGTCTATTACCAGAGTTAATTCTTGAACCTAAAAAATACGCCATTGTGAATACGATGGTTTTCTTCTATGGTTCCAATCGAAATATATTATTTAATTCGAAAAACTTAAATCAATTCACTCAATTTTATGATTTCAATGGTACAAATACAAAAAAAAGTAAATATGTTGCGAATAATTGTATTTTTTCGGAGGAAGATTTAACTGTAGAAAATTTTAAAAATTTACTTTTAAAAAATTATTTGGGAAGTGACATTAAATCAAAATATTTTACTGAAAAAATGTACCTTCGTTTTAGGCAACAATTAGCACCAACCGAACACATGAAAAATCAAGGCAAATCTATAGATTACACTCCTAAACAAATGGAAATAATCTATGATGTAAAGTACCGTAATAATAAAACAGGTGTTATATACAGTCCTAAAGAAAAACCAACACTAAATGCGTATATTAGAGGTACATATGGCTCTGGTAAAACTACTGTTTTAGCAGCAAAAGCAGTAAATACATATTTAAATTTAAAAAAGAAAATTCATGATCCTAGAATTTTGGTAATTTGCTATAACATCGCATTGGTCAATTGGTTAAGGGATAGAATAAACTCTGTTCAAGAAAGATTTTCACATGAGTGTTTTACTATAACTAATTATCACCATTTTATACTAGGCTTCTTTAATAATGCTGGTATAGAAATTTCTCCTCCAGATGATAGTTTAGTACAAATTGAAAAAGATGAATATTGGGAAAAAAATTACTTTGGAAATTATGACTTATTTAATACACTTTTTTCAAAAGAATCACAACACAAAGAACATGAACCTGATTATTTCAAATACGATGCTATTTTCATTGACGAGGTTCAAGATTATCACAAAATTTGGACGCAAATACTGAAAGAATTTTTTCTTCGGGAAAATGGAATATACTTCGTATTTGGTGATGAAAAGCAGAATATCTATGACACTCCGCTAGAAAATAAAATAGTTAAACCATATTTTGGAACAAAAAACGTCTCTTATTTTAGATTGAATGAAAGTAAGAGATCAAATAATGAAATTCAGGATTTTCTCTATGAATACCAAAAGAAATTCCTATCTAATAAATATGATCTAGATTCATCTCTAGAAAAACAAACTGAATTACATTTTTTTGATAAAAATTCATCTAAATCAATTGATTATATTGAAATAAGTAAGCCAAATAAGCTTGAAAAAATAATTAGTTTAATACAACTTATTGAAGATCTTAGTCAAAATAAATTTAATAATATTAATCCTAATGACATTACTATTTTAGGAGCAGAAATCAAATTACTTCGCTTAATTGACGCAATATACAGGTATACAACAGGATGCAAATCAGAAACTGTATTTGAAACCATTGAATTTATGATCCTATTTTGGAAAAAACAACATAATCCGAACTCTAATTTTGTTGAACTTTCAAAAAAAGTAAAAAAAATAATTTACAAATGGATGGAACGGCAGAATTTTTGCAATAAAGAAAATATAAATGCAGTAAAAGAATGCATAGATCGATGGATAGAACAACAACCAAGAAAAATATCTAACAATCGTAGTGTTTTTTTGGAAAATATAGAAGAATTGATACATGGGCTATCTCATATCAATTATGGAAACTTTCAAGAATTAAAAAGCTCTATTCAGATCTGGAGTGAAGACCAACTGAGTGGCTATCAGTTAGTATCTACGCTAGATAAAATATCTGAGGGAGTTCCAAATGCAGATAAAAATAAAGATAAAAAAATCATACAATGTGAACTTTTAACAGCTTTTTATCTGCAAAAACTCTTAAAAGATAATATAGAGCCTGTGTTAGCATTTAAATGCCAGAAATATAGCTTAAATTATGATAATGTTTATAAAGAACTAGATAGTAATATAAAATCAATAAAGAAAATGCTTGAAGTCATTATTGATCCAAACAACAATAATTATGAAGATATACGAAAACAAAAAAAGCTTCATTTTGAAATGAATAAAGGCAGCTTAAAATTAAGCACTATCCATAGTTTCAAGGGGTGGGAGTCTAGAGTTGTTTTTCTGTTATTAGACAAAAAATATGAAAATCAAAATACCTTTGCTGAATTGGTTTATACAGGATTATCAAGAACCAAGGAAAATTTGGTAATAATAAATCTTGGTGATTTTGATTACGGATCAGAATTTAAAGAAATTCTCTCTGATTAACAGAATAATAATTTTAACAATTCTATCAGTTTATCTTTATATTTATTCACATACTATATAGTTGAAACAAGATTTTTTTTAGCTACAATAAAGTAAGTTATAAGCAATATGGATAAAGCTATGGGCGATAAATGCTTTAAACAACTGCCATTTGGAACTGAGAAATTCTCTGTACTTAGAAAAGAGGATTACTATTATATAGATAAATCCTTATACATAAAGAATGTTTTTGAAAACTCAGCTTCCGTTATCCTTTTTACAAGGCCAAGACGGTTTGGTAAAACTCTTTTAATGGATATGTTCTCTTCATTTTTAGCTATAGCTGAAGATGGAAGTGATAACAGAGAATACAAAGAAAAACTCTTTGAAGGTCTTGAGATTTTTAAAGATAAAGAATTTACAGATAAATACCTAGGACAGTTCCCTGTTATTTCTATTTCTCTTAAAAGCGCTTATGGAGAGACTTTTGAACAAGCCTATGATGCATTAGCACGTATCGTAGTAAGGCTATTTTCTGGTTTCGACTTTTTATTAAACAGTAAGAATCTGTCAAAAGATGAGATTGAAAACTATGGAAAATATCTAAATAGAGAATTTCTGTGTGATATAAATTCTATGGGATATGTAAAAGAGGCTTTAGAATTTTTATCAAACTGTCTTTATAAGCACTATAAAAAGAAAGTCATACTTTTAATCGATGAGTATGATGTACCTTTAGCAAAGGCATCAGAGAAAGGTTATCATAATGAGATGGTAACTCTTATAAGCCAGTTCTTTGATTTCATGAAAATCACACCTAATAACAATAGCACAGAATATCCAATTAAAAAGATAGTACTCACAGGCTGTTTAAAGGTAGCAAAAAACAGTATCTTTACAGGTGTAAACAACCTTTATGTGAATACAATTCTGTCAGAAAGTCAATCTTTTGATTCAATGATAGGATTTACAAAAGAAGAGACTGTAAAGATATTAAAGGATTATGAGCTTGAAGAGTATGCAACGCTGGTTAAAGAAAACTATGATGGATACAGATTCAATGAAAAAGAGATGTTCTGTCCATGGGATGTAATTAACTTTATAGCAGAGTCATTAGATAAGATAGGCTCAGGAAAAACAATAATACCAGGAAACTACTGGATAAACTCAACATCAAGCAACGCATTATTATCATATGTTGGATATCTTACAGATAAAGATAATGAGAATATGCAAAAGCTCATGGATGGAGAGTGTATAGAGACCACCATCAATGATTCAATGAATTATGATGATTTAGCTATGCACAAAGCTGAGGATTTCTACACATTATTGCTTTTTACAGGATATCTTACAGTAGATGGCTACAGAACAGAGAATATTTCTGGAGAAGATAAGACAGTCTACTCACTTAAGATCCCAAACAGAGAAATTCGTCAGTGTTTTATAAAGAACATAAAAGAGCACTTTGATACTATAGTAAATCAAGGTGAGAATAAGGCAAAGCTTATAGCAAATGCTCTGTTTGAAGGTGATTTCACAGTTGCAAAAAAGCATATAGATAGTCTTTTAAACAGCTACGTATCAATAAGAGACTTTGCAACAAAGGCAAAACCTGAGAACTTCTATCATGGATTCTTATCAGGAGTATTTACGAACTGTTCTGATTTCATATCTGACTTTAAATCAAACAGTGAATCAGGTGATGGTTATGCTGATTTAATGTTTGTGAATAAAACAGGTGATAAAGCTGTTATTCTAGAGATTAAAGCATCTTCTAAAATCGAATCTGTTATAGAAGATGCAAATCATGCTATAAAACAGATAGAAGATAAAGGATATGCAAAAAGTTATACAACTAATCCTTTTATAAATGAAATTTATGGCATTGGCATCAGTTTCTATAACAAGCAGTGTTATATTTCTTGCAGAAAGATAAAGTAAAATCTGCAAACTTTATTTGGACAATCCTGCTTTTTTGTACAACAAAAATCATTTCCTCTTATGATTGTCCAAATTATTCAATGCAAGCTCTCATTTTTAATCAGTATTCTTCATTAAATCTTGAAAAGCGTTGTCAATAAAGGCAAAATTTACTTAATTAGTAATAGCTTAGAGAATTTTTTTTTCAAACTTGGCACATAACTTGAAAGATATACTTCAGAATTAGATTAAATGTCAGTTTTTTGACTGTTGAGGTTGTTATGAGTATGTCAGTTAATTCTTTAGGTTCAAATATGTCAATGCTAGCTCAGTTGCAGAAGATGCAGCAGCAGATGCATGCTCTTAGCAACGCGGCACGCGGAATTAATACTCCAAATGATGAAGCTGCAAAAGCTCAGTCATCACAGGAGATGGCAAAGACAGTAACTCATGATGAGCATAATGATAATGTCGGTGCCTTTGCAAATATGCTGAAAGATGCATTTGAAAATGTGAATCTGCTGCAGAATGATTCATCTAACAAGCAGACAAAATTTGATTTAGGTGATCGCTCTGTGACTTTATCTGATGTGATGCTAGCTTCTCAAAAAGCAAGTATCTCATTTGAGGCAACCTTACAGATCCGCAATAAGATGCTTGAGGCATATAAGACAGTTTCTCAGATGCAGGTATAACCTTTGAGGATTAAAAATGGCAGATAATGGTTTTCCGGTAACATCATCTTCTTCTCAGGAAAATGAAAATGCATTAGCTCCTGTAGATAGTAATGATAAGCAGTCAGGTTCAAGTGATCTTGTTGTGTCATCTGAGCCAAACGAGCAGTTTTCTCCGGTAGAAACTGACAACTCCTCAGTTGATGAGAAGAGCTCTGGTATCAAGTCTTTCTTTAAAGATGGTGAGATGATTCATCGTCTTATTCTCCTAGGTTTTCTTGTAATATTCATTGCAGGCATTATCTTTGCCGTTTTCTCATTTACAGGTTCATCAAATACTCCTGATACTCAAAGACGTTTAGGCCAGTATTCAAGCCAGGATATCGGTCCTGTTATCGAATTTTTAAAAACCGAAGGCTACAAATACAAATTATCTAACAATACCGTTATTGTTGATGCTAATGAGTATGATTCTATAGTTGAAAAAATGCTTATTCAGGGAATTGCCATTCCAAAAGAGAATACAGATGATGGCGACAAGATCATCATGACTGATTCTGGATTCGGTGTTTCTCAGAGAATGGAAAGTGAAAGAATCAAGCATGGCCGAGAAGTTCAGTTGGCAAGAGCAATTGAAAAAATTGATGGTGTTCAAAGAGCAACCGTTCTTCTTGCAATTCCAAAGGAGAATGTTTTTGCAAGAGAAAAGAGCAGACCTAGTGCTGCTGTAGTTGTTACTCTAAAGCCAAATGCATACTTAACACCTGAAAATGTAAATTCAATCCGTTTTATAGTTTCATCTTCAGTACATAATCTGCTTAGCAAGGATGTTACTGTAACCGATCAGACAGGTCGTCAGCTGTCTGCTGAAGTTCCTAAGGATACAACAGAGAGCAAGCTTCAGCGCGAATTTGAAATGCGTACCATGCGAGAAGCTCAGTACAGAGACAAGCTTGATGCTATTCTTGCTCCAATGCTCGGTATTGGCAATTATTCAGCTGAGGTTGATGTAACTTTAGATACCACTATTCAAGAAGAGACAAGTCAGCTTTATAATCCAGACTCTCAGGCTGTTAGATCTGAAACATTAAAGGAAGCTTCAGGTCAGTCAGAAAAAACTAATCCTTATGGAGTTCCAGGCTCTCTGTCAAATCAGCCTCCTGCTAATGCATCTATTCCTCAGCAGCTCAAGAATGGTACTGCATCTGATTCTCAAAGCTCAGACAACAGAAAAGAGTCTCGTGAGGCTGTAAGAAACTATGAAGTTGATACAACCATGAGACATACTGTAAGACCTACAAATGTTGTATCCCGTCTTACCGTATCTGTTGCTGTTGATTATATAAAGACTCTCAACAAGGATAATAAAATTGAATATGTGCCACGTCCACAGGCAGATCTTGACAAGATTGCTGATCTTGTACGCGGTGGTCTTGGTCTGTCAGAGTCAAGAGGCGATTTTGTCAAGGTGGAGACTGTCTCATTCCCTCATGGTGATATCACACCTGAACTTCCTGTTTACCAGCAGGATTGGTTCATAAGGCTTGTAAAACCTCTTGCAGTTATCCTGATTGTGCTGATTGTTGTAGTCTTCGTAATAAGACCTCTGCTCAACAAGCTTCTGCGTAAGGATGAAACTGATGTACCTGAGGTTGACCAGGATGAGCTTGATTCTCAGTCAGCTCTTGATGGATTTGATGACTTCAATCTCATTGCAAAGAACAAGGAGCTTGCAGATCAGGTTTATACCATCAATACAGAAGGTGGTATCGAGCTTCCAAACTTGCGAAAAGAAGCCGATCTGCTCAAGGCTGTGCGTACTCTTGCATCTAATGAACCACAGCTTACTGCTGAAGTTATTAAAGACTGGCTTGCAGAAGATCTCAAGGAAAAGTCATAGGAGTTACAAATGTCAGATACAGATTTACAGGCACCTATTGCAAAGTCGCCTACAATTAATGGCAATAGCAATGCTGTCCTTGAGTTTACTGAAGACGAGAAGACTGCACTTGAAAGTATGTCCGGAATGGACAAGTGCGTGCTCCTGATGCTTTCTCTCTCTGAGGAGGATGCTGCACAGATTTTCAAGAATCTTGAGCCAAAACAGGTTCAGAAACTTGGTATCAGAATGTCAGAGATGACAAACTTTACTCAAGATCAGGTAAATGCTGTACATAAGTCCTTCTTAAAGGATGTTACAAGTCATTCAAATCTTGGTCTTGGAAATTCAGATTTCGTTCGTCATGCTCTTACTGCTGCATTGGGTACAGAAAAGGCAAACAACCTTATCGAGCAGATTTCTTTGGGTACCGGTTCTCGTGGTCTTGATTCATTAAAGTGGATGGATGCCCGACAGGTTGCTACTATTATTCAGCATGAGCATCCTCAGATTCAGACTATCGTTTTATCATATCTTGAGCCAGAGCAGTCAGCTGAAATTCTCTCTCAGTTCCCTGAAAATGTAAGACTTGATCTTATTATGAGAATTGCAACCTTAGAAGAGGTTCAGCCTGCAGCATTGCAAGAACTTAATGAAATTATGGAAAAACAGTTTGCCGGTACCGCAGGTTCACAGTCTGCAAAGATTGGTGGTCTAAAGAGTGCTGCCGATATTATGAACTACTTAGATAGCTCAACTGAGACTCAGCTGATGAATGCTATTCAGTCTCAGGATAAGGAAATCGGTAATCAGATCCAGGATCTTATGTTCGTATTCGACAACCTCAATGGTGTTGATGACCGTTCAATCCAGACTCTGTTGCGTGATGTTCCATCAGACGTGTTGCAGAAGGCTTTAAAGGGCGCAGACGATGGACTCAAGGAGAAGTTCTTCAAGAATATGTCTTCTCGTGCAGCTGCATCCTTACGTGAAGATCTTGCATCTATGGGACCTACCAAGCTCTCAGATGTTGAGGCTGCTCAGAAGGAAATTCTTACTATTGCAAGAAAACTTGCAGATTCTGGCGCTATCATGCTAAGCCGTGGTGGTGGAAGCTCAGACTTCATCTAGTGACTGAAGGAATACTATGGACGATTTTTTTTCACAGGAACAAGTTGATGATTCCGTTGTTAATGCTGAGGATAACCAGAAGCTTAAAAAGAGCCGTCTTGATATTAGATATCATCGAACTGTTTCTACTGTTACATCAGCTGAGATGGCCAAAGATTACAAGGTTAAGGTCTGGCCGACTCTTGATGAGAATGATGCTGAAGGTCCTATAAATGCACTTGGTGTAAGAATTGAAGATTATCAGTCCCGAAAAAAAGCTCAGATAAAAGAATTTGAACAGTTTCAGTCAAAAAAAAGACAGGAGCTTTTCTTGGAAATCAGCAACATGGCTGATGAGGAAATGGAGCTTATTGAGGCTGAAAGACAAAAGCCAGCCTTTACTGTTGAAGAGCTAGAACAGATTAGAAACGAAGCTTTTGAGGAAGGTAAAAATCAGGGCCTTGAAGAAGGTAGAGCAAAAGGTCATGAGGAAGGTTTTCAGTCTGGATATAATGATGGAATTGAAAAAGGTGTAGCTGAAGGTTTAGAAAAAGGCTACCAGGATGGTTTTCGTCAGGGCCAGGAAGATGGCTTTTCAAAAGGCCACTCTGAAGGTTTAGAGTCAGGTCAGAGCGTCGTGCTTGAACAGGTAGAGCGTTTTAGATATCTTGCTGACTCTCTTGCAAATCCACTTCGTGAGCTTGATAGAGATGTAACAGATGAAATCTGCTATATCATTTCCCGTCTTGCAAAGGTGATTATAAGAAAGGAAATTAATAATAATGAGCCTTTCTTACGTAATACACTGGATAAAGCTCTTTCAATACTTCCAAATTCAAAGAAAGGTGCATCTATCTATTTAAACCCTGAAGATGCAGCTCTTGTTAGAAGTGCTCTTGGCAGTGAGTATATAAATGAACAGCAATGGGAGCTTAATGACGATGAGTCACTTGAGATTGGTGATATTAGAGTCTGCAATAGTGCATCAACTGTTGAGTGGCGAGTTAATGACCGAATTGATTCTCTTTTAGATGAATTCTTAAGCAGTGTCTATCCAAATGTAAACTCAGCTTTAAAAGAATCAATCGAGGGATGTCCTGAGTATGATGAGATCCCAAAAAAGAAGATTGCAAAAAGAACCTTAACTGACATAAAAGATTCAATTGAACATAGTGTAAATCCAGAAGATCATCAACAGATGCAGGATGCTGAAAGTGAAGGTGGCGAAATTTCAGATGAGTCTGTATCTGAAAATGAAGTATCTGATGCTCCTCAAGAAGATGCACAGCAGGTTTTGATGGATGAGCCACAAAACAGAGAGCTTAGCGCAATTGAAGAGCTTGAAAGTCAGGTATCAGAGCCTATGTCTGATGAGGATGCTGCTTCAATTCTATCTAAAAGCGCAACCGGGGAGATATAAATGAGTAATCTTCTCTCCAGACTGCAGTCAATAAATCTTGTGGAGAGTGAAAAGCCTCCTGTTATCTCTGGTCATCTTACAAGAGTAGTCGGTCTTACTCTTGAGGCTGTCGGTATCAAGGTGCCTTTAGGTCAGAGATGTCGTATTGATACTAATAATGGTCCCATGATTGCCGAGGTCGTTGGCTTTTCAGGTGAGACAACATTCCTTATGCCTACCTCTGATATCATTGAGGTTCAAAATGGCGATCCTGTAATTCCTGTTGCAAATACTGATTCTTATCCATACGGACTTCATCTGTTAGGACGTGTGCTAGACGGTATGGGTAATCCTATCGATGATAAGGGACCATTAGTAAGTACAACTGCAACAAAGTGGCATCCTAAAAAGTTAAATCCAATGGGACGTCGTCCTATCAAAGAGCCATTAGATGTTGGTGTAAAGGCAATCAATTCCTTACTTACCATAGGTCAGGGACAGCGTATTGGTCTTTTTGCAGGTTCAGGTGTAGGTAAGTCAGTACTTTTAGGTATGATGACACGTGGTACTACAGCTGATATCGTTGTTGTGGGCCTTATTGGTGAGCGTGGCCGTGAGGTTGTAGAGTTTATCGATGATATTCTCGGAGAAGAGGGAAGAAAGCGCTCTGTTGTTGTAGCAGCTCCTGCCGATGCTTCACCTCTGATGAGACTTAAAGGCTGTGAGACCACAATTCAGATTGCAGAGTATTTTCGTGATCAGGGCTATAACGTTCTTTTAATGATAGACTCATTAACCCGTTATGCCATGGCTCAGCGTGAGATTGCACTAGCTGTAGGTGAACCTCCTGCAACTAAAGGTTATCCGCCATCTGTATTTGCAAAGCTTCCTGCTTTGGTTGAAAGAGCTGGTAACGGTGGTAAAGATCAGGGATCAATTACTGCCTTCTTCACTGTTTTAGTTGAAGGTGACGATCTGCAGGATCCTATTGCAGATTCAGCAAGAGCTATTCTTGACGGTCATATTGTTCTATCCCGTGAACTTGCTGACTCCGGTCACTTCCCTGCAATCGATGTTGAAAAATCTGTAAGCCGTGTAATGCCGGCTGTTGTAACTCCTGAGCATATGGTAATGGCAAGAACAATACGACAGTGTCTTGCTCAGTATACCCAGTCAAGAGAGCTTATTCAGGTTGGTGCTTATCAGCATGGATCAGATCCAAGAGTTGATCAGGCAATCATGATTAAGCCTTATATTGATGATTTTACTGTTCAGGAAATGAAACAGATTGTTCCTTACAAAGAATCAATTGATGGTCTAAAACAGTTGTCTATGATCCTAATCAATGACGCACAGGCAAAGATTGATGCTATGAATGCAGGTAACAGTAAACCTGCTGTAACCGTTAAGAAGAATCCTTCCGTATCATTTAAACAGACTCCAAAAAATCAGCTGCCACAAGGCTAAGAAGAGGATAGAGCAAGATGAGTTCTGATAAATCCTTACTTTTAGTTCTCGATCTTAGAAAAAAGGCTGAAGAAGAAGCCCTTAGAATGTGGTCTGATGCCAGAAAGGCTGTTCAGTCTTTTAAAGATCAGTTGGCACAGCTAGAACAGTTTGCAAAAATATATGAAGTTGAAATGCAGTCAAAATCTAAAAATGGTCTTGATATGACTATGTATCAGTCATATGTTCAGTTTTTAGATAAACTTGAAAAAATTAAAGTGCGACAGGAAAACGGCTTAAAACAACTTGAACTGCAGGAGCAAAGAGCTCAGCAGTTTTATCTTGAAAAGCAAAAAGAGCGTAAAATCATTGAATCCCTCCTTGAAAAACATAAGATCCAAAGACGCATTAAAGAAGCTAAAGCAGAGCAGAAACTTGCTGACGATCTTGTGTCATCTAAGCATGCACGTTTGGTGATGAATAAGAACAACTAATGATTATTATCATTATCTAAGATCGCATAATTGCTAAAAAATTATGAAGAATTGAGTAAAATGTGTAGAGTAATTATACATATGTGTAATATAATGTCTAAAAGTTTTTAGCAATCTCTAACTATATTTAAGATAATAAAAAGTGTGAAAAATGTTTTACTGCTCATTACACAGTAAAAGTTTGATACATACGTATAAATCAGATTTATCCGTTTGTAAATTCAAACGTTGAATGGTCTTGTAAAGAAATTTTTTGTTAATTAAAGGTTATTTATTATGGCTACTACTTCATCAGATTTAGGAAAAACACTATGGGCTGCTGCAGATGTACTACGTCAAAAAATGTCAGCTGATGCATATAAGGATTATTTATTAGGCTTAGTTTTCTATAAGGCTCTTTCAGATAAATACCTAATCAAAGTAGTAGATCTTATTGAAAATAGAAAGGATGTATCTTTAGAAGAAGCACAAAAATTATATGAAGATACAGCTCAGAATTCTGAAGACTGGAAAATATTATGCGAAGAGCTACAAAAGGATATGGGCTGCATTATTCTACCTGAGCACACATTCACTGCGTTTTATAATCAGATCAATGAAGGTTCTTTTCTCTTAGAAAATTTAAGTCAGGCATTTAGAAATATAGAACAGTCTCATGGAAACCACTATGATGGTTTATTTGATGATTTTGATATTTCATCAAAAGATCTTGGTAAGAATGTGATGGAATGTAACAAGATGATTTCATCTGTTATCAAAGCATTGGAGGGTATTGATTTTTCACAGTATTCAGATGATGCTTTAGGTGATGCTTATGAATATCTTATTGGCCAGTTTGCTTCTGAATCAGGTAAAAAAGCAGGTGAGTTTTATACCCCTCAGGCAGTTTCAAAACTGATTGCTAAAATTGTTACTCAGGGCAGGGAGAAAAAAGATGGTTTCTCTGTTTACGATCCTTGTTGTGGTTCTGGCTCCCTACTTCTTCAAGTAAAGAATTACATGTATAAACAAGACAATGTAGATTATTCTCGCCTAGTTCATTTCTTTGGACAGGAAATCAACAATCAAACCTATAATTTGGCAAGAATGAACATGATGCTACACAATGTGTCATCAGGTTACCAGCATTTAAATAACGGTAATACACTTTCTTTGGATTGGCCTGTTGATGAACCAACAAATTTTGATGCTTGTACAATGAATCCTCCATATTCATTAAAATGGGATGCCCAGCCTTCACTTATAACTGATGTTAGATTTTCTCGTTACGAAAGATTAGCTCCTAAAAGTGCTGCAGACTATGCTTTCTTATTGCATGGTTTTTATCATTTGAAAACAGATGGTGTTATGGGAATCGTATTACCTCATGGAGTTTTATTTAGAGGATCTGCGGAAGGTACTATTAGACAGCATCTATTAGAAGATGGATCTATTTATGCAGTTATAGGTTTACCAGCTAATCTATTCTTTAATACACCAATTCCAACCTGTGTGATAATTCTTAAAAAGAACAATCCTTCACGAGATGTTTTGTTTATTGATGCTTCTAAAGATTTTGTAAAAGAAAAAACAAGAAACATTTTAACTGATGAAGCTATAGACAAGATATTATTGGCATACAAGGAACGTAAAGATATTGATAAGTATGCACATCTTGCGTCATACAAAGAAATTAAAGAAAACGACTTTAATTTAAATATTCCTCGTTATGTTGATACGTTTGAAGAAGAGGAACCAATCAACATTGAAGATACTTTTAAGGAATTTGAAAATATCTGCAAAGAAGAACATGAATTAAGTAACTCTTTGAATGATTATTTTAAAGAGCTTGGTTTAACCTTTAGAATGGAGGTTTAAGCCATGTCTAATGAAAAGAAAGTACCAAAACTTAGATTTCCTGGTTTCACTGACGCTTGGGAACAGCGTGAGTTTAGAATTTCATTTACAGGACTTCAAAATAACACTCTTTCAAGAGCAAATCTTAATGATGAATATGGAGTTGCCCAGAATATTCATTATGGTGATGTTTTAATAAAATATGGTGAATATATTGATGCATCGAAAACGAACTTGCCGTATATCACGGATACAGATGTAGTAAACAAATTTTATAAGTCTTTTTTGCAAGACGGAGATATTATCTTTGCAGATACGGCAGAAGATGAAACAGTCGGAAAGTGCTGTGAAATCGTGTGTTCTAAAGGCAAAACTCTAATTGCTGGATTACATACAATGGCATTCAGACCAAATGAAAAATATGCTTCTAAATTTCTTGGTTATTATCTAAATTCACCTTCGTACCATGATCAATTGAGACCATTGATGCAAGGAATAAAGGTAACATCTTTATCTAAATCAGCAATGCAAAATACAGTTATGATTGTTCCTAGATCTATTGAAGAACAAGAAAAAATCGGCGAGTATTTTTCAAATTTAGATTCCATTATTACCCTTCAGCAGCGTAAGTGTGAAAATCTAAAAAAACTAAAAAAAGGACTTCTTCAAAAAATGTTTCCAAAAAATGGAAGCAATTTTCCAGAACTTCGTTTTCCTGGATTTACTGACGCTTGGGAACAGCGTAAGTTGGGGAATATTGGTAGCACATATACAGGATTGTCCGGAAAAAACAAAGATGATTTTGGACACGGTGATGCTAAGTTTATTACTTATTTGAATATCTTTAACAACGCAATTGCAGATCCTGAGCAATTAGAAAGTATTGAAATTGATCCTAAGCAAAATGAAATCAAATATGGCGATATCTTCTTTACAACATCTTCAGAAACTCCAGAAGAAGTAGGAATGTCTTCTATTTGGCTTCAAAATCAAGCAAATGTATACCTAAATAGTTTCTGTTTTGGTTACCGTCCCATAATAGATATTGATCCTTATTTCATGGCCTTTAATCTTAGATCTGAATCTATTAGAAAGAAATTTATGTTCCTCGCACAAGGCATTTCAAGGTATAACATTTCTAAAAATAAAGTAATGGAAATGGAAATATGTCTTCCTTGTTTAGCTGAACAAAAAAAGATTGGTGCTTTCTTTTTTAAACTAGATAATCTTATCACCCTTCAGCAGCGTAAGTTAGAATCATTAAAACAATTGAAGAAAGGTTTTCTTCAGCAGATGTTTGTATAGTAAGGATTTTATTTATGTCAGAATTAGAATCAACAATTGAAGAAAAATTAATTAAAGTGCTTACTACTGGAGTTTCTCAGTGGAATTACAGACAAGATTTAAAAAATGAGAACGATTTGTGGAATAACATTCGAGAAAAATTGAATG
Organism: Succinivibrio faecicola; assembly: GCF_019448115.1. Lineage (GTDB taxonomy): Bacteria > Pseudomonadota > Gammaproteobacteria > Enterobacterales > Succinivibrionaceae > Succinivibrio > Succinivibrio faecicola. The sequence goes on from NZ_JAGFNY010000003.1 coordinate 46,306, forward strand.
CTTCAAATGCTAATAAGCTAAATGGTGTTCTCATTACTGATTTTGAAATGGAGCAAATAAAGGAATTTATTAAAACTCAGGCTGAATCTCCTTTTAAGGCTGGTACTTGGCTGTCAGGAGAGAATGGTTTAGCTCAAATTCCATTAAAACGAGAAGATGCAAAACAAGGAAGTATCAGCTTAGATGCAATTGATAATCGCCAAATTAAGGGAGGAAATTCCTCCTATGAAGTGATAAATCAATACGTTGCTTTTAGGGATGATAGTAAGGATAGAAATAGACGTTTTGATGTTACTCTTCTTATCAATGGTTTTCCTATGATCCATATTGAACTTAAAAACCAGGATCACAGTATAGATGAGGCCTTTAATCAAATAAAAAAATACTCTGGGGAGGGTAAATTTAGAGGTTTGTTTGGTCTTGTTCAAATGTTTGTTGTATCAAATGGAACAGATACAAAATACATTGCGGCTGCAACTCATGATAAGTTGAATAAAAAATTTCTAATTTCTTGGGTAGATAAGGACAACCATAGAGTTGATGATTATTTAAGTTTTGCTCAGCATGCGTTAAATATACCATGTGCTCACGAATTGGTTGGAAAGTATAGTATGCTCGATGCAAACACAAAATCATTGCTTCTATTGAGACCATATCAGATCCATGCAATTGAGGCTGTAAAAGAAGCAAGTGTACATCCTGATCCGAAAATGAGATCTGGTTTTGTGTGGCATACAACAGGTTCAGGCAAAACAATTACATCTTTTAATGTAACTCGAAATCTTCTTGATATTCCAAGCATTGATAAAGCTATTTTTTTAGTTGACAGAAAGGATCTAGATCAGCAGACTACTTTAAGTTTTAAGTCTTACGCAGAAAGTACTGGTGATCAGATTTTTGAAACAGAGAACACTAAGTATCTTGAAAAGGCTTTAAAAAGTAAGGACAGAATTGTAATTGTTGCAACCAGACAGAAGATGGATTGCTTGTTAGAAAAATGCAAGAAAGCAATTGCAAATGGTGATGAATCAGCTTATTACTATAAAACAGCAATGAAGATCAAAGAGAAGAATGTTGCTTTTGTAGTAGATGAATGCCATAGAGCAATAAGTGACCAATCAAAAAGAATTATATCTGAATTCTTTGATACACAATTTAAAAAATCATTGTGGTATGGATTTACTGGAACTCCTATTTTCAAAGAAAACAAAAAAGCCGAATGTGGTCAGGCAGCAAGAACAACAGAGCAACAGTATGGAAGATGTCTTCATAAGTACACCATTAAAGAAGCTCTTCATGACAAAGCTGTATTAGGTTTTCAGGTACAGAGTTCTGGGTTTTCTAGACAGGAACTAGAAGATATTGCAGATCAACTAGATTTAGGAAAAGATTCTGATTTTATTGAAAAGGCTGATAGAGCAGACTTAGAAGATAAAGTATTAAAAGCGTTTAAGGCTAAATCGGAAAACAAAAATTTCTATGATTCTCCACAGCATAGAGAGCAAGTAATAGATTATATCTGCAATAAATCAGTTGACTTGTTTAGATTAAAAGAACCTAATGGCGAAACTTTTGAAGCCATATTAACTTGTTCAAGTATTGCAGAAGCTCAGAAATATTATATTGAGTTTAAGGATTTTATTTCGAAGGGGAGAATAAAAGAAAAGATAAAACGTTTAAAGCCTGATTTCCCAAAAATTGCAATTACGTACTCAGTTTCTGAAAATGATGAATCTTCTGAAGTAAATCAAAATATGATGAAAGCATATCTAGAAGATTACAACAAGATGTTTGACACAAAATGGACATTAGAAAACATTGCTTCATATAATTCGGATCTTAATGCACGTCTTGCAAGAAAAAGTGGAAAATACAAGGTGAGAAAGGAGCAGTTAGATTTAGTAATAGTTGTTGATAGACTGTTAACAGGTTTTGATGCACCTTGTTTGTCAACATTATTTATTGATAGACAACCTATGAGCCCTCAAGGAATAATTCAAGCTTTTTCAAGAACTAATAGAATATATTCAGATAAAAAATCTTGGGGCCACATTGTTACATTCCAAACTCCTGCAATGTTTAAGAAAGCCTTTGATAAAGCTCTTGACTTATATTCGAATGGAGGAGGTAATTATGTTCAAGCTCCATCTTATGAAGAGTGTAAAGATAGGCTTATTACAGCTTTAGCTGAATTAAAAGCTTATAAAGAAAATCCTCAGGATATTGAAATTTCTTCAAGTACAGATAAATCTGAACTTAAGAAATTTGCATCACTTTTCCAGCGATTTGATAAAGCCTTAGCAGCAGTGCAAACATATGAGGAGTGGTCATCGGAGGCTGAGAAATATATTAGTAGAGAATCATCAAATGATGTTACAAATGAAAATCATAGTGATGATAATGAAATAAATAATTATCAGGAATTACAAGAAACTGATATAGGGGTAATTTTAAAAGGAATTACTGGTCTTACTGTCTCTCAAAAAGAACTAGATACTTATACTGGTAAATACCATAATGTTATTGAAGAAATTAAAAATCGCGAAGATTCAGATGATCCAATTGAACTTGATATTAACTATGAATTGGAATCAGTTAACCAGACACAAATTGATTACAGTTATCTCATAGCGTTAATGCAGAAATATGTTCCTGCTTCAGATGAGGATACCATAAGACAGATTAATGATCCTTCCATAGAAAAATATATTACAAATATGGAAGTAAAAAATCGTAAGCTGGGAGAGGTTATTCGCGGAATTTGGGAGCAGATAAAAACGGAACCTTCACAGTTCAGAGGTAAACAAGTAATCCATGTAATAAATGACAAAATTGATTTAATTATTAACGAGAAAATTGAGTCATTTTGTAATGAATGGTGTGTTGAAAGAACTGATATGAGATACTTTTCAAAGTACTACTCCAAGGAAATAGGTCTTGAAATCTCGAATATGGATAAATTCTGCTATTTTGATGAGTATGTTGCTAAAGGAGGAACATTATCAAAGCTTCGCTACAGAAAATTAGTAAGAGAAAAAGCAGAATCTTTGATTGCTGAAGAAATTTTACCTTTAAGACAAAGGTAGTGTAGTAAGTAATAAGATTCTAAAAATCAGCAGCGTATTTTTTTTAGATCTTAAAGACTTGCTAACGATCTCATAACAATATCTACATCTTTATTCTCAAGTTCTTGAATAATATGTAGATATGTTTTCTGCGTAGTGTTCATACTAGCGTGGCCAAGTCTTCTGGCAACGCTAGCAATTGATACTCCAGCAAACAACAATAAAGAAGCATGTGTATGTCTTAGACCGTGAATCGATATAACAGGTATTTTGGCTAACCTGCATTTACGTGCAAGAAGATCGTTAATTGTTGAGTTATAAAGCCTTGTTCCTTCTTTAACAAAGATGGGTTTGTCTTCTGGTAAGTTTTTTATCAATTCTGAGAATTGAACAATGGTTTGCCAATCAATCTGAATTTTTCTTACAGAAGATTTATTTTTTGTTGGTTGGTAACCTCCTTCCCCCTTGTAATCCCACGTTTTATCAATAGATAGAAGTTGATGAGCAAAATCGAAATCTTTTGGAGTAAGAGCAATAGCTTCCGAAAATCTCAATCCTGTTTTTGCTATCAATTGAATGAGCCAATCAGAATTTATGGTACTTCCAAGATCCAATACAGAAAGTAAGGAGTGCAGCTCAAACTGGCTTAAAAACTTAGGCTTTTTAGAACGAGATACTTTACCTTTGATGATAGCTTTTCGAGTAGGATCATGTTCAATCAATCCTTCATCTAAAGCATCCATGATTGCACCTTTGAGTTGATGATGAAAATCCATTGTTGTTTGTTTTTCGTGAACTTCTGCATAGTCATTTAATAGTTTTTGATATACATTTCTTGTCATTTCAAAAACTTTTATGTTTGGAATCAACTTCTTTAACCATTGAAGTGTCATTTTATATTTATTGAGCGTTACTTTTCTTATGGCTCCATCTTTATAAATGGAAATCCATTTTTCATAATATTCATAAAAAAGTGCAGTTTTCATAGTTGAAACTCCTTACTTTATGTTATTTGGAAAATATACTTACGCTGCTGAAGGGTGATAAGATTATCTAGTTTAAAAAAGAAAGCACCAATCTTTTTTTGTTCAGCTAAACAAGGAAGACATATTTCCATTTCCATTACTTTATTTTTAGAAATGTTATACCTTGAAATGCCTTGTGCGAGGAACATAAATTTCTTTCTAATAGATTCAGATCTAAGATTAAAGGCCATGAAATAAGGATCAATATCTATTATGGGACGGTAACCAAAACAGAAACTATTTAGGTATACATTTGCTTGATTTTGAAGCCAAATAGAAGACATTCCTACTTCTTCTGGAGTTTCTGAAGATGTTGTAAAGAAGATATCGCCATATTTGATTTCATTTTGCTTAGGATCAATTTCAATACTTTCTAATTGCTCAGGATCTGCAATTGCGTTGTTAAAGATATTCAAATAAGTAATAAACTTAGCATCACCGTGTCCAAAATCATCTTTGTTTTTTCCGGACAATCCTGTATATGTGCTACCAATATTCCCCAACTTACGCTGTTCCCAAGCATACGTTATTTGTTCATGAAAAAGTCTGAAAACTTGTTTCATTTTTATGAATATTGTTTTTTCACTATTTAATAATTTTAAGGCTAAATATTCATTTTTCACTTACGCAGCTGAAGGGTAATAAGGTTATCTAGTATTGAAAAATAGTCGCCTATTTTCTTTTGCTCATGAGAAGATGGAATTGCAACAACTAGTTCTTTAATTATTTGTGCTGATAAATTTCCTTGTCCACCTTGGAGAAACGTTGCGATAATATTGCTCTTTTCTTTTCTGAACCACTCTACCAAAAAATCTGCATTTATATCCTTGTTAGGCAACAATGCCAATATAGCTTGATTTATTGCACCATCAAGTCTTGCACGACTTACTTCACCACTTGTGGCTCCATATAGTGCATATAAAATATCCCCTTTATGAACCATCTTAGCGGATGAATTATCCATACCTAATTTTGTAATATTCAATTCAGTTTTGTCATTATTAATTTCACCTGAACGAATGAATGGTATGTCTCCATCGTAATATTCAGCTGTTCCTGATTTTGGTGTTCCCCCAGAGTATGAAGTTACTAATTCTGAAACCTTACGCTGTTCCCAAGCAATGACAAGAAAATAAATTTCATATCTAATGGTTATTCGATGTAATCAACAAACTGTAGTATTATTTTTTCACTTCTTAGATTCCATTTTTATGAATTAAAACAACCCACCTTATAAATTGGCACCACATTTGCATAATAAAAACTTAGGATAAACTTTGAGTTTATCTTTAAGTGGATAAAATACTGATAATAAATAAAAATTTACTATCTGAAGCGAAATAAAGAGGAATGTGGTATGCAAATAATTGCCTCTACGCAGAATGAAAAATTGTTAAATCTTGCCACTTCTGCCAGTGATAGAAATACTGACAGATCATCAGGTATGGATTTTTCATATCTTTTCAATCTAGCCAAGACTAGTGACTCAATAAATGCTTCTCCTGTAAAGCAGCAAAACAAAGCTACTCGTACTGATAGAAATACTCAGAGTCTTTATGGTGAGAATAAAAAAGATCTTTCTGTAATAAAAAAAGAAAACACAGTAACTTTCAAGCAAGGAAATATTGCAAGAAAGAGTAGTTCTTCTGAGACTTCATCTCGATATGAGAAGTTGGATCAGGATGTTTTAAATAAGAACAAATCTGATCCATTCAAAAATTTTAATGAATCTGATGAATGTAAAGAAATAAAAGAACAAGCAAAAATAATTTGTGAAGATGAGGTAAACAACGATGCTATTACTGATCAAGAGAATAATCAGGCAGTACAGGGGCAGATACTAAACAACTATAAACTGCTTGAAACACCAAAAATATATGCAGATGTGCAGGCAGAATCAAGACCAATTACAGAAGAGGATATTGAACTTCTAGAGTCTTTAAAAAACGCAGAAAACATGAACCCTGATGAAATATCTGATCCTAAAACAGAATCCTTAACAGATATCTTTTTAAAGTCTACTTTAAAGATTAAAGAAGAGGACGAGGTTGATGAAGAGCAGACTGATGAAGAGACTGAAGAAAAAACAGCTGATACAGTTGCAGACAACGCAAAGAAGCTTGCAATAAAGGATCCTTCATCAACTGATAAGACTTTAAAGTCACAGATAGCATCTATGCTAACTGAACTTAATGCTGAATCTGTTGAGGTCGTAGATAAAATTGATACAGCACAGAGTATCAATGACGATGAGTTTGGTGCAAAGACCTTTGAAGCAATTGAAGATTCAATTATAGCTTCAATGGAGCTTGAAGAGAATTCACACAACATCGAGAAAGAAGAGCTTCTCCCTGAAGAGAATGAGGTTAGCGAGTTTAAAAAGTCTCTTGATATATTAAAAGCTGCTGTAAAGGGAAGTGATTCAGAGACAGATGTAAGTGAAGAGTCTTTAGCATCAGATGAGTTTGCAAATCCTGATGAAAATACTGCTAACACTAAAGATGCTGACAGAAACACAATTGTCCTTCGTGATCAGAAGAATGCTGATTCATTAAAAGGCAGTAACGGATCTTCATCAAAGGATAGTGGTTCATCACTTGGTGGGAACCAGAATCATACATCTGCAAGCGCATTTATTAAGGAGATGAATGCAAAGAGTGCAACTACTCAGAGTACTCATTCATCATTCTCAACACTTTTAATGTCATCTAATCTAAAGCAAAATGCTCAGCAGATAACAGAATCCGTTATGAAGATGGCTGCAAAAAACCTAAAGAGCGTTAATATCCAGCTGTCTCCTGAAGGTATGGGTAAGCTCAAAATAAGCATTGATATGACAAAATCAGATGAGGTTGCATCTGTATCAATCAGTGCAAGCAATCAGGCAACAAAGCAGTTAGTCGAGCAGGGGCTTACCGATCTTAAAGAGAGACTGATGGCAAATGACATCAAGGCTGATCCTAGAGTTGAAGAGTACAGCGAGCAGGAGCAGTCAGGTCATCAAAAAGAGCAGTCAGAAAAAAATTCTGATGATCACAAAAAAGAGCACAATTTAGCTGACAATGACGAAAATATCGAGTTTATTGATGATAATCTCAGCTTTGAAAGTCTAATTAACTCACAAAATATAGACTTTATGAACAAATTTGCATAAAAAATCAAATAATTATTTGATGCAATATGCCATAATAAAAGAAAAGCATGGAGAGTCCTATGGCAGCGAATGAAAAAGATGATAACCTTGAAGAAGCAAAGCCAAGCAAAAAGAAGAAATTTTTAATGCTTATTCTGCTAGTTCTTCTACTGCTTGGTATATCAGCAGGTGGTCTTTTTGTTTATGAAAAATTCTTTAACGACAAAAATGAAGGCCCAACTCCAGAGGAGATTGCTGCTAAGAAGGCTAAAGAGGAGCTTGAGCAACGCCTTTTACAAAAAGAGATTTATGTTCCTTTAGGGGCTCCTTTTACTTATACTGTTAAAGGAGAGCGCCGAACCCATAACGGTCAGTTAGAACTTGTATTGGTTGTTATCGGTGAAGAAAACGAGGCCTTAGCTAAAAAGCATCTTGTACTTCTAAATTCAGTTGTGTTTGATAAGCTTTCAGCTCAGACTTATGAATCATTGCTTCTTCCTACAGGACGAAACAGACTGAAAAGAGAATTACTAGATGCAGTACGTGCACGTATGACTGAGGTTGCAAAAGCACCAGTCGTAGAGCAGATACTGTTTACAAGCTTTGTTTTACAGTAATGGAGCTTAATCTGTGACAGAATATTTAACACAGGATGAAATTGACGCCCTTCTGCATGGTGCAGATGATGTAGAGCCAGAAGTTCCCCAGGACACCTCGGGTATTAAATCCTTTGACTTTGGCTCTCAGGAACGTATTGTCCGTGGTCGTATGCCAACACTTGAGCTTGTTGACGAACGATTTGCAAGACATATGCGTATCAGTCTTTTCAACATGATGAGACATTCTGCTGAAGTTACCTGGACTGGCGTTAATATGATGAAATTTGGTGAGTACGTACAGGGTCTGTATGTGCCTACCTCTTTGAACATGGTCCGTTTCAGACCATTGAAGGGTACAGCTTTAATTACTCTTGAATCAAAGCTTGTATTCATTATGGTGGAAAACTTCTTTGGTGGTGAAGGACGATTCAGAACCAAGATTGAAGGTCGTGAATTTACACCAACTGAAAGACGTATTATTCAGAAACTTTTAAAGATGGTGTTTGCCGATTACAAGGAAGCCTGGGCTCCTGTAATGGACGTTGAGTTTGAGTACTTGGACTCTGAAGTTAACCCATCTATGGCTAACATTGTAAGCCCATCAGAAGTTCTTGTTGTTAATCAGTTCCATATCGATCTTGATGGTGGTGGCGGTGATTTGCACATCTGCTTCCCATACTCAATGATTGAACCTATCAGAGAGCTTTTAGATGCTGGTGTTCAGTCAGATAAGGGTGATACCGATGTCCGCTGGAACAAAGCTCTGCGTGAAGAGGTTATGGATGTTAATGTTGATATGAGAGTAAAGCTTTTAGATACTCTTGTGTCACTAAGAGATATCATGAACTTTAAGGTCGGTGATGTTCTTAATGTTGAAATTCCGCCAAATCTATTAGTATATATTGAAGATCTGCCAAGCTATCATGCAAAGCTTGGCCAGGTCAAAGACAAGATGGCAATTAAAATCTCTGAGGTTCTAGAAAGACCTAAGAGTGTTAAGAATGATTTAAGCTTCATTAAAGGCAATAATATTTCTGTTGCGGATGATGATGATGTTGAAGAATTTGATGATGATTAGCAGGTAGTATTATGTCAGATGATCAGAAATTAGCAGACGAGTGGGCAGCAGCCTTAGGCGCTCAGGAAGGGGCAGGTCAGATTGAAGGTGTTGCTGTAGAGCAGTTCGATGAGGACAGTTCTTCTGCAAAGGCTCCTTTATCTGTTGAAGAGAGAAAAAAGCTTGATTCAATTCTTGATATTCCTGTAACCATTACTATGGAAGTTGGCCATGCAAAGATTTCTATTAGAAATTTACTGCAGTTAAACCAGGGCTCTGTAATTGAGCTTGAAAGATTAGCTGGTGAACCATTAGATGTTCTGGTTAACGGTACTCTAATCGCTCATGGTGAAGTGGTTGTTGTTAACGACAAGTTCGGTATCCGTTTAACAGACGTTATCTCACAGGTCGAAAGAATCAAGAAGTTGCAGTAATTATGAGAAGAATTATAAGCATTGCACTAATGCTTGTGTCAGCATCTGTTTATGCTGATGAAACTGCAACAAACAGGGGGCTAGTTTCATCAGCTAATATCGTTTCATGGATTACATCTACCTTTGTAATCCTTTTTATTATCCTGATATTGGCTTATCTTCTGAAAAAGACACGTTTTGGTCGAATTAATACTGGTGATCTCAGAATTGAAAATCAGCTTTTTTTAGGCCCAAAACAAAAGATTATGGTGGTAAATGCCTATGGAAGAAAAGTGCTGTTAGGCGTTACAGTCAATCAGATAAATTATCTTACAGATCTGGATACAAACAAGTCTGATTTTGAGTCTCTTTTAAAAGGATCTGCACAGATAAACGATAAGCCTCAAGAGAGTAGCGATGATACTGAGTAAAGAAAACTATATGGGCAATACAAAAGCCATCATCAAAAGGTTAGCTTCATTAAAGAAAACTTTCTTTGTAAGCCTTTGTCTTACAGTTTTCTTTGGCTCAATACTTTGCTTTTCTCAAAGCGCTTATGCAGAGAATACTCTTGATATATCAGCTTTTACTGTAAAGACAAATCCTGATGGTACTCAGGATTACTCATTGTCATTGCAGGTTGTCATCCTGATGACGCTTCTGTCCTTTCTACCATCAATACTTGTGATGATGACGTCTTTTACAAGAATTATTATTGTTCTCTCTATTTTAAGACAGGCTATCGGTCTTCAGACAGCCCCATCAAACCAGGTGCTGGTAGGTATCTCTCTTTTCCTGACACTTTTTGTCATGACACCTGTTTTTGACGATATCTATACCCAGGCTATAGAGCCTTATATGCAGGAGAAAATTCAGGCTAGAGAAGCTTTGCAGATAGGTCAGAAACCAATACACAAGTTCATGATAAATCAGACAAGAATGTCCGATCTGAGCGCATTTAGTGAATTTGCCAATATAAAAATTGATAAGCTTGAAGATGTACCAATGAGAGTACTTATTCCTGCTTTCGTGGTAAGTGAACTTAAGACAGCCTTCCAGATTGGTTTTATGCTGTTCTTGCCATTTTTGATTATCGATCTTGTTGTAGCTTCCATTCTTATGGCCATGGGTATGATGATGCTCTCGCCTATGCTCGTATCGTTGCCATTCAAGCTTATGCTGTTTGTTCTTGTAGATGGCTGGGCTCTTATTATGGGAACGCTCATGAGTAGTTTTGGTCTTGGAACGGCCGGAGGGTAGAGATGGAACCAGAGATTTTTGTTGATATCGTCCGTCAGGCATTAGGCCTTGTTGCTATTCTTGTAAGTGCCAGTATTGTCCCTTCACTTGTGGTTGGTCTTTGTGTATCTATTTTCCAGGCTGCAACCTCAATCAATGAACAGACATTATCCTTTCTTCCAAGATTGCTTGTGACTGTTGGCGCTCTGATGTTCGGATCACACTGGGGTCTTGAAAAGCTGATGTCTTTTTTCAGATCCATTATTGATATGATACCTCAGGTTATCAGCTGATGAATTTTCTTGAGCCTATAACTTTAGCTGCAGTAGCCCAGATTGTGTGGCCACTTTGCAGAATAAGTGCTTTTTTAGCCACTATGATGGTTATCTCTGGAAATTCCTTTCCTATGATGACTAGAGCTCTTTTATCATTAGCTGTTACAGTCTGTTTTCTTCCATCAATTCCAAATCTTCCTGCAGATGCAGCCCCGTTTTCAGCTCCAGGAATTCTTACGACAATAAAAGAAGTCCTTATAGGCCTTTGTATGGGACTTGCAACTTTGCTAATTTCTCAGGCTTTTATTGTTGCAGGTCAGACCATTGCAATGCAGACAGGTTTAGGTTTTGCCTCCCTTATCGATCCTGTATCAGGTACAAATACAGCTGTAGTAGGTCAGTTTTTTACAGTTCTTTGTACACTGGTATTTTTCAGTGTTAACGGTCATCTTATTTTCTTCAGGCTTCTTTTATTAAGCTTTGAAGTTTTACCAATAGGAAGTTTTCTTCCAGCTCAGGGGCTAAACGAATTTTTATTTTTCTTTGGCTCAATGTTTACAGCAGGTCTTGCGATGGCTTTAACTGCTGTATGCACCATGTTGGTTGTTAATTTTACATTAGGTGTTATGACAAAGGCAGCACCTCAGCTAAATGTCTTTTCTTTAGGTTTTGCAATTTCAATGGTTGTTGGTATGTTCGTTCTTATCTTCTCATTAAATGCATTTATGAGTAATTTTACGAACAACTTTAATGACGTGTTTGATGCAACCTGTGCCCTGATAGGCACAAGCTGCGATGGAGTATTAAGATAGGCTATTCAAAGGTATAGCAAGGCTTGTATTCTTTTTGTGACAGTAAAATACGATGCTGCTTTATGAAATTCTCAAGAAGTTTTCCAAGCTCATCGATAATCATCTTGTCACCATGAAGAACAAAAGGTCCGTTCTTCTTGACTGCCTGAATACCATAATCTTTAACATTACCTGCAACAATGCCAGAAAATGCACTTCTTAAGTTTGCTGCAAGTTTCCACTCTTCCTGTTCTTTTGTAAGATTTAAAGATGACATGAATTCATGAGTTACAGTATTTGCTATCTGAAGTTCATAAGGAATTTTCATAGTCCAGTTAAAGCAGTAAGAATCATGTGTAATGGTTCTATGATCAAATACTGATTCATTGTTCTTTTTAACCTTGTTTGCCACAGCTACAGGATCATCGATAATCAGATCGTAGTATCTTGTAATTTCCTTGCCAAAACATGTGATGAGAAAATCTTCAAGTGCTTTGAAATATTCTTCACTTTGTTTGTTACCTGTGAGAATTAAAGGTATGAAATTATGTTTATTCTCAGGATGTAACTTTATAGAAAGAATATATAAAAGCTCTTCAGCTGTACCTGGTCCACCAGGGAAGATAATAAGAGTATGACCAAGACGCACAAATGCTTCAAGTCTCTTTTCAATGTCAGGCAGAATAATAAGATCATCTACCATTGTATTTGGCGGTTCAGCTGCAATAATGGATGGCTCTGTAAGACCAATTAGTCTGCATTTTTCCTGAGCGCATTGTTGAGAATATCCCTGCAGTGATCCTTTCATTGGAGCTTCCATTACACCAGGTCCGCATCCTGTGCAGATATCGATATAACGAAGTCCCATTTCAAAGCCTACTTTGTATGCATAATCATATTCTTCCTTACAGATAGAATGACCACCCCAGCACACAGCAATGTTTGGTTTTGCACCAGCCTTTAAAACCTGTGCATTTCTTAAAATAATAAAAATAAGATGGGTTATATAATCAGATTCATCATCAAACTGGCTTTTTACAGACGCATTGAGCAATGATGAAAGATTTGTTAACTGAATAATATCTCTTAAAACTGAATACAGATGATTTCTTAATTTTTTTATTACAATTCCATCAACAATTGCACTTTCAGGAGGATTAACAAGCTCTAGCTTTAAACCTCTTTCATTTCTAATGATGTTAATTTCAAAATCTTTTGAGTTTTCAAGCAGATCGGCTGAATTATCAGTGATATTACCTGAATTTAAAACTGCAAGTGAACAGTTTCTGTATAGTTCATAAAGCTCTCCTTTTCCTGATAAAGAAATAGCGTCAGCTTCATTTTTTGTTAAAAGTGCCATTGAACCAACTGGCCATACATCAACTACACTCATAAAAATCCTTTATTATCAAATACATTTCTTTTTACAGTATAGATAAGAATTGTTAAGAATGTTATGTTCTATGTTAAGAAAATGCTATTAATTCAATATTAAATTTTTTTGAAACTAAATGCTTTTAAGCTAAAATATAGAAAGTAAACAAAAATACGGATAAAGACTATGAGTGATAAATGCTTTAAACAACTGCCTATAGGAAATGAGAATTTTGCTTATATCATTCAAAATGGTGGTTATTATATTGATAAGACCTCCTATATAAAAAAAGTATTTACCAATCTCTCTCCAGTGATCCTTTTCACAAGACCAAGACGTTTTGGAAAAACTCTATTAATGGATATGTTCAAATCCTTTTTAAGAGTTGCACCAGATGGATCTTCAAACAGAGAGTATAAAGAAAAACTCTTTGATGGTCTTGAGATTCTAAATGATAAAGAATTTACAGATAAATACCTAGGACAGTTTCCTGTTATTTCTATTACACTTAAAAACGTATATGGTGATACATTCACAGAAGCTTATGAAGCTTTTGCCTATGTGATATCTAATTTATCTAGTGAATTTGATTTTTTACATGAAAGTAATAAGCTATTAGATTCAGAAAAAGAATCATTAAGAATACTACAGAATGTTAATCAGTTACGTTCATTAAATAATAGCTTTTATATAAAAAACTTTTTAGAATTCTTATCAAACTGTCTTTATAAACACTATTCAAAAAAAGTCATTATCCTGATTGATGAATATGATGTACCTTTAGCAAAGGCTTCTGAAAAAGGTTACCACGATAAGATGGTGACTTTGATGACTTCATTTTTTAATGTAATGAAAAATAATTTTTATGCAAATGAAAAAGCAGATTTGCCTATAGAAAAGATAGTACTCACTGGCTGTTTAAAGGTAGCAAAGAACAGTATTTTTACAGGTGTAAACAATCTTTATGTGAATACAATTCTGTCTGAAAGTCCATCATTTGATTCAATGATAGGCTTTACAAAAGATGAGACTGTAAAGATATTAAAGGACTATGAACTTGATGATTACTTTCCTTTTGTAAAAGAGAATTATGATGGCTACAGATTCAATAAAAAGGAAATGTTCTGTCCATGGGTTTTAGTCTCTTTTATTAAAGATGCCATAGAAAAGAAATCACAGAATATCAAGGTAAATGCACCAAACTACTGGATAAACTCAACCTCAAGTAATGCATTATTGTCATATGTTGGATATCTTACAGATGAAGATAATGAGAATATGCAAAAGCTTATGGATGGTGAGTGTATAGAGACAACCATCAATGATTCAATGAACCATGATGATTTATCGATGCACAAAGCTGAGGATTTCTACACATTATTACTTTTTACAGGATATCTTACAGTAGATAGCTACAGAACAGAGAATATTGCTGGAGAAGATAAGACCATCTATTCACTAAAGATACCAAATAAAGAAATCAGAAAATGCTTTATACAAAATATCAATGCTCACTTTGATGCAGTAGTAAATCAAGGAGAGAATAAGGCAAAGCTTATTGCAAACGAATTGTTCGAAGGTGAATGTGAAAGTGCATCAGAAAATATCTCTGACCTTCTTAGCTCCTATGTATCTATAAGAGACTTTGCAACAAAGGCAAAACCTGAGAACTTCTATCATGGATTCTTATCAGGAGTATTTACAAACTGTTCTAACTTCATAACTGACTTTAAATCAAACAGTGAATTAGGTGATGGCTATGCTGATTTAATATTCATGGATAAAAGAAGGAAGAAAGTAGTTATCCTTGAGATTAAAGTATCAAAAAGCGATGATGATTTTGAACAGGACACAAATGATGCTCTTTTACAGATAGAAAAGAAAAAGTATTACGAGCCATTTGTAAGAAAAGTTACCATAAATACTATCTATTGTTACGGCATAAGCTTCTATAATAAGCAGTGCTATATTGCAGGTAAAAAAATAAAGTAAAAGTGAAGATATTAAGGTGCAATGCTGCACCTTAATAGTGTATGTTTTACTGTCTAACAGTTCTTACGTTTTTATATGAATCTATTGCTTGATTTGTTCTAAATGGATTGATGTCAATACCACCACGTCTTGTAAAACTTGCATGAACACAAAGCTTTTTTGGCTTTAACATTGTCATAATATCGCTGTATATCAGTTCAACGCACTGCTCATGAAACCCCTGATGATTTCTAAGTGAGATAAGGTAGGATAGCAAAGATTCATAACTTATCTCTTTTCCCTCATATTCAATAAACATTGTTGCATGATCTGGCTGTGCTGTTACAGGACAAAGCGAACGGAAAAGATTTGTATGACAGTTTATTGAGATTTGCTTGTCTGAAGTTGCTTTGAGCATATCTGTTGAATAGGTAAAAGAGTTTTGTTGGAAATTTTTCAGATCGATTGCACTTTCAAGCTCAACACTATCAATCTTGGATATAGCAAAATCATTATCGTTTAAAGTCATAAGTGAGACTTTTACATCACATTCAAGTAGTTCACTCAGATCTCTTTTGATAACAGATTCCACCTGCTCAAGTGATTTGAATTTTGTCATGGTCAAAGAGAAAATATATAGTTTTAATGACTTTGACTCGACTATATATTCACTGTCTTTTGGAACTATGATCTTACCTACTGCAACTTTTGGAAGTGAATTGAGATCAAGATAGGTTATCTCATACAGTCTCCAGAGATCGTAACCTTCAGATTCTGTATAGTTTTTAATCTGTGAACGACCAAGCTCTCGTTTGATTCTCTGCAGTCTTGAAGGTGCATATTCACAATCATAGGTTGTGCTTTTTCCAAGAACGAGGTTTGTCATTTCCATTTATAAATCTCCAAAGGTACAACCTAATATTGAAAGTGCTGCTAATGCTGCTGTCTCTGTTCTTAATATTCTAGGGCCTAATGTAACTCCTTGAAATCCAGCTTTTGCTGCATTGTCTATTTCCTCTGCTGAAAGTCCGCCTTCAGGACCAATAAGAAGTCTTACATTCTGCTTTGGTTCAATTTCAGTAAGCTTTTTGTCAGCCTTAGGATCAAGAGTCAATGACAGAGCATTCTCACCTTGCTTGTACCAGTCATCAATCAAGGTAATATCATTAACAACAGGCACAACATTTCTTCCTGACTGTTCGCATGCTGCAATAGCAATCTTCTGCCACTGTTCGACTTTCTTTTCTTCACGCTTTCTGTCAAGTTTCACACCGCATCTTGATGAGTACAGAGGTGTAATACAGTGAATTCCAAGTTCAGTAGCTTTCTGTATTGTAAATTCCATCTTGTCTCCGCGGCTTATGACCTGACCTAGTTCAACAAGAAGTGGACTTTCGACATTTCTGTCAATCTTATCTGTACATTTAAAAGAAGCCTTTTTAGAAGATACCTCTTCTAATGTTGCTTTGTACTCATTTGCTAATCCGTCAAATACGATAAAGTTATCGCCCTGTTTGAATCTTAATACTCTTATAAGATGGCCAAAGCCGTCATCATCAAGAGTGAATGTGTCATTCAGGTTTAAATTTGCTCTAAACTGGCAGATCCTTACATCACGCATAGCTATCCTGTTTTTTATAGTTTAAATCTCTTGCACTGAGCCTTTACAAAAGGATTATCGTTTCCTTGAATCTCCTTTATAAGCTTATTTCTTATGCATTCGTTCTTTGTAACTTTGTATTTTTTGTTCCAGTATCTGAACATATTTATCTCTTCAGAAGTCAACGGTATCTTGTAGGTACTCGACATATAAAGATATGCTCTTGCAACAATACCCTTAGCTCTGTTTGGAATTGAGGCTACCTTTTTTTTAGTATTTATAACAACTGAGCATTTACCGTAAGGTGATTTTCCTTTAAGCTTTTCTACAAATCTGTAGTTGCTTCTATCGCCATTTACCTCACCAATTGAAGGATAAAGATTATGAAGATCACCTTCCATATAGATAAATTCAGGATCATTCTCAGAGCATTCTTTTCTGCCGCCTAAAATCCAGCACTCTCTTTTTTTACCGAATGCATGTGCAGGCATAATATGTTCAGCTTCTATTCTTTTTGCTCTTTGCTCATTAGATCTTATTTTATAACCGCATGAAGCAAGATCTGGTTTATATCCGTTTTCATAAAAAATAATATTGCAACCGCAGTAGATTGTTTTTGCCTTTGTAAGCTTACTGAATATTCCTGGCATATGAGTTTTAGATTCTCTAAAAGAGAGTGGTTCACTCATTGCACAAGTAAAGAGTACGCTTATAGATAGAATTAAAACAGATAGCTTTTTTATCATCTTTTTAAACCTTATAAATTCAAAAAAAGATTCTAACACAAAGACATGATCATTTTATAATTTTGCAAAAAGCATGATAACTGGCTGTATGCTATAATCAGATAAGTTGAATTTACAATTTTTTAGGTATTTCTTTTGGAGTGCAAATGTCTATTGATTTGAGCAAAATGGCTACATTTGGCGTAGCAGGTAATTTTACCGGACACCTCGAGCAGGCAGGTGAGGCAGTTGATTTTACCAATGTAAAAACTGCTGAAGCTAAGGCCCCTAAGGCAGTATTCCCAACATTCATGCCAAAAGCAGGCAAGAGCATTCCTGAATTTTTAAATGTATTTCCATTTGATTCACAGAAGATTATCTTCCCTGAGGGGGAGACCAAGCTTCAGATTGAACCTGAGTGTGCAATTATCTGTGAGGTAACCTATGAAGGTACACAGGTAAAGTCATTAAAGCCTGTTTTATTCGGTGCATCCAATGACTGTTCAATCAGAAAGGAAGGCGCAAAGAAGATTAGTATTAAGAAGAACTGGGGAAAATCATCAAAAGGCCTTTCGGACAACCTTATTGCAATTGATTCATTTGATGAATCAGGCATATTGAACAGGTACCGCATTGCAAGTTTCATGGTAAGAGATTCCAAAGTTATAGCATACGGTGAAGATTCAGCTGTAAGAGATTACAGCTATGTTTATCAAAAGCTTGTTTTATGGCTAATCGATAAGCTTAACAATCAGCAAAATGAAGGTCCTGCTGAGAAGATTGGTGATTATATAAATGAGGCTGGCAAACCAGAACTTATCATGGTTTCAATTGGTGCTACAAGATATACAGATTTTGGTGAGCACAATTTCCTTGCAAACGGCGATAAATCAGTTGTTGTAGTTTATCCTGAGGATAAGTACTCAAGTGAGGATATTAAAAAGGGCGTAGAGAATAACTCTCTAAATGACAAGGATGTAAGTGTTTTATCTCAGCTTGTAGTTCTATAAACTCTGAAAATTAAAACACAGTTTTAAATCAAAAAGATAAATGCCACTGAAGTTTTAATATCAGTGGCATTTTAATTTTGGTAGAGTATTACAGATCCAAATTTATATCGGGCTCTATCAAATTATTATTTGATGGCCTGCAGCAGATCATCTACCTTGTTGGTCTGTTCCCAGCTGAAGCTTGGACGGCCGAAGTGACCGTATGAAGCAGTCTTCTGGTAGATTGGTCTTAACAGATCAAGCTGACGGATAAGGCCAAAAGGTCTTAAATCGAATACTTCAGGTACGATCTGAGCAATCTTGTTGTCATCGTACTTACCTGTACCGAATGTATTTACTGATACAGAAACTGGCTTTGCAACACCGATTGCATATGAAACCTGAACCTCTGCTTTCTTAGCCAGGCCTGCAGCAACGATATTCTTTGCAACATATCTTGCAGCATATGCAGCTGATCTGTCCACCTTTGATGGATCCTTACCTGAGAAAGCACCGCCACCGTGACGGGCTGCGCCACCGTATGTATCAACGATGATCTTGCGACCGGTTAAACCTGCATCACCTACAGGACCACCGATAACGAATCTGCCTGTTGGATTGATGAAGATCTTGGTATCCTTTCTTAAGTATTTCTCAGGAATTACTCTCTTGATGATTTCTTCATAAACGCACTCATGGACAGTTTCCTGTTTTACAGTCTCATCGTGCTGGGTAGAAAGAACGATAGTATCGATATAGTCTATAGAGCCATCATCCTTGTAAGCTATGGTAACCTGGCTCTTTGCATCAGGACGTAACCATGAGATAGTGCCGTTACGACGCAGCTGAGCCTGTTTTTTCATAAGCTCATGAGCATAAGTAATTGCAGCAGGCATTAAGTGTTCTGTTTCATTGGTTGCATAACCAAACATCAAGCCCTGATCACCTGCACCCTGATCTTCAGGTAAGGCTCTGCTTACACCCTGATTGATATCAGGAGACTGTTTGCCAAGACCATTTAAGAATGCGCAGTAGTGTCCGTCGAAGCCAACTTCAGAATTATCATAACCGATATCACAGACAGTCTTTCTTGCAATTGCTTCAAAATCGACATTTGCAGTGGTGGTAACCTCACCTGCAATAAGAATAAGACCTGTCTTAACAACAGTTTCGCAGGCAACGTGAGCTGTTTTATCCTGCTTTAGGATAGCATCAAGAATAGCATCAGAAATCTGATCGCAGATTTTGTCTGGATGTCCTTCTGAAACTGACTCTGAGGTAAATAATCTTGACATAATTTAATTCCTCTTAAATAAATCTTATGGACTGATTATATACTAATAAAAAAACTTGTATAGATATTATTGAAAAAATTACTCAATAAAATTAAATAAATTACGTAAAATCAAATAATAAAATGCTTAAAAAGTAGTGATTAATATTTTATAATTTACTACTAAAAAATGTGGGATTAATATTTGAATTTTCTTGTGATATTTCAGTGAATACGCAGATAATTGAAAACATGATTTTTCTTTTTGCCAAATTCAAAAAAATAGAGTAAAAATTAAAGGTGAAAAAAATAAAATTAGAAAAAGTTCACAGTTTTATAAAATTGTAAACGTTTACGGTGCTGTTTGTACTATTATTAAGTAAAACAGTTTTATTAACAGAAATTGATTCGTAGGGAGTATTTATAAATGAGATTCTTTTTAGATACAGCTAATGTTGAAGATATTAAAAAGGCAAACGATTTAGGTGTTATCTGCGGTGTGACAACCAATCCATCACTGATTGCAAAGGAAGGTCATGATTTTAAAGAGACCGTAAAGGAAATTGCTTCAATTGTTGACGGCCCTATCTCAGGTGAGGTTAAACCTACAACTCTTGATTTTGATGGAATGATGAAAGAGGCTCGTGAAATTGCAGCTATTCATAAGAACATGGTTGTAAAGTTACCAATGACTGCTGAAGGTTTAAAGGCATGCAAGCAGTGCAAGGCTGAAGGTATCAAGACCAATCTTACCTTAATCTTCACAGCAAACCAGGCTTTACTTGCAGCAAGAGCCGGTGCAACCTATGTTTCACCATTCGTTGGTCGTCTTGATGATATTTCAGAGGATGGTCTTGATTTAATAAGAACCATCTCAGAGATGTTTGCAATCAATAACATTGAATCACAGATTATCTGCGCATCAGTCAGAAATCCGGTTCATGTTACCCAGTGCGCACTTGCAGGTGCCGATATTGCTACAGTTCCTTACAAGGTTATCGAGCAGATGATTCATCATCCTCTAACCGATCAGGGTATTGAAAAGTTCCAGGCTGACTACAAGAAAGTCTTCGGTTAATCAAAAAAAGTGTGATATACCGGCTAATGCCGGTATATTAAACTTGAGGCAAACTCTTCAATTGAAGTACACTTCACTGGTATTTAATTGGAGATTTTAACTTGCAGTCATTCAAACTAAAGATATCACTTAGCCTTGTATTGCTTGTTCTTGGCGCTGCCTTTTTTTATAGAGCAGGTATATATGTTACCGGTAAGTGTGCAAACAGGACACTTGCAGCACTTGTATACAAGGCTAATTTGTTCTTGGAACATGAGTACAATACAGATCTGCTTTTGTACAAGACAACCGTAAGTTATAAAAAGATTGATGAGAGCTGGAATCATCAGGTTGGTTTTGTTGAAATAGAGATCCCTGATATTGAAAAGCGTTATCAGATAATTGTAAAGACTGACTACAACTTTTTAAATCTTGAATCAAAGTTTCAGATTGAGCCGATTTTAAGAGATTTCACTGTTAAAACCGGACTTTTAAAGGACAGTATAAGTAATGAAGCTTCAGTAAAGGTTAAACTTATTCCTTTATCTGTAAGCGCAAGGTTCTATCTTAATGCACCATATTCAGACAGAATCATAGATCAGGGGGTTGTAAAGAAATACAACGGAAAGAATTCAAACCTGACAATAGATTACAGATTCCTGCAAAGAGAAGATGCAAGACGAACTGTAGTAGGAGAGTTTGACAACCTTTATCTTCCAGGTTTGAGTGCAGAAAAATTCTTCTTTACAATGACATATGATCAAATAGAGGAGCTGCAAAAGCCTCTGTTTGCAAGAATCTATGCAAAGGAGCTTGTAACAGAAAGTGAAATGCTTCAGCAGTTCAGATCTTTTGATGTTTCGCTTGTACCTTACAGATTTGATAAATTTAATAATTTCAATCTGAAGATTATGGCAAGAGGAAATTTAAAATACGGTACAGGTGCATTTGAAGGATCGCTTCGTTATTTAAATATGAATGAACTTAAAAAGCTAGATCTGTCATGGCCTGAGCTGATATTGAGACCAATGCTGATAAACAGGGCTACAATATATCAGGCTGTAAAACTCGATATGAAAAAACTTGAGTATCGATCACAGTTTATTAAAGATAACAAAAATGTAATGTATAATGCTATGGCTAACGGCTACTTGACTATTCCAAAGCATAGCAGAGGTATAAACCCAGTTTTAAGTCATCTTGTCGGAAAGATAAATGTAAAGTTCGACAGAATGAATGATGCCGGTTTTGAATATATAAGTTCAATTGGCGATGAAGTTTTAGTAAAATCAAAGGATACCTATCACACTTCGATAGAACTGAATGATGGTAAGGTAATCTTTGACGATCAGGTTAATTAGGTTTTGTTTTCAAGGAGAAAATATGTCAGATTTCAGAGAGCTAGCTAACGCAGTGCGTGCATTGAGCATGGATGGTGTTCAAAAAGCAAATTCAGGTCATCCTGGTGCACCTATGGGTATGGCTGATATGGCTGAAGCATTATGGCGTGGTTTTATGCATCACAACCCAAAGAATCCTAAGTGGGCAAACCGCGACCGTTTTGTTTTATCAAACGGCCATGCTTCTATGCTTATTTACTCCCTGTTACACCTGACAGGTTACGATTTATCCTTGGATGATTTAAAGAATTTCCGTCAGTTCGGTTCAAAGACACCAGGCCACCCAGAGTATGGTGAGGTTCCAGGTGTTGAAACAACAACCGGTCCTCTTGGCATGGGTATTGGTAATGCTGTTGGTATGGCACTTGCTGAGCGTTTACTGGCTTCAGAATTCAACAGAGAAGGTTTTGATATCGTTGATCATTACACCTATGTATTCACAGGTGACGGCTGTTTAATGGAAGGTATTTCACATGAAGCATGCTCACTTGCCGGTACCTTGGGTTTAGGCAAGCTTGTTGTTCTTTACGATTCAAACGGCATTTCAATTGACGGTGAGGTAAAAGGCTGGTTTGCTGACGATACAAAGAAGCGCTTTGAGGGCTACGGCT
The DNA here is from genome assembly GCF_019448115.1 of Succinivibrio faecicola. GTDB lineage: Bacteria > Pseudomonadota > Gammaproteobacteria > Enterobacterales > Succinivibrionaceae > Succinivibrio > Succinivibrio faecicola. Next base: position 68,904 of record NZ_JAGFNY010000003.1, read on the forward strand.
GGCAGGTTATCGAAATTGAAAACGGTAATGACGGCAAGCAGGTACGTGCTGCAATCGAACTTGCTCGAGCTGATAAGAACCGTCCATCAATTATTATTTGTCCTACAACAATCGGTTTTGGTTCTCCTGCAAAGGCTGGCTCTGAGAAGTCACACGGTGCTCCTTTAGGTGAGGATGAGATTGTTGCAACCAAGAAGGCTTTAGGCTGGAACTATGGTCCATTTGAGGTACCTGCAGACATCAGATCACAGTGGGATGCAACAGAGCAGGGCGCAAAGCTTGAGAAAGAATGGAACGATCTGTTTGCTTCTTACAAGGCTAAGTACCCAGAGCTTGCAGCTGAATATGTACGCCGTATGGAAGGCAGGTTACCTGCTGACTTTGCTGCAAAGACCAAGTCATGGATTGAGCAGTTGCAGAAAAATGCAGATCCTAAGGTTGCTACACGTAAGGCAGGTCAGTTAGCTTTAGATTTCTTCGGTTCACTTCTTCCAGAGCTTGTAGGTGGTTCAGCTGACCTTGCACCTTCAAATCTGACTGTAAACAAGGAATCAAAGTCTGTTCTACCAGGTCACCTTGAGGGTAACTATATTCACTGGGGTGTACGTGAGTTCGCTATGGCAGCTGCAATGAACGGTATGTTACTTCACGGTGGCTTCCGTCCATATGGCGGTACCTTCCTGATCTTCTCTGACTATGCTAAGAATGCATTAAGAATGTCAGCATTAATGAAGATCCCTACATTATATGTATTCACCCACGATTCTATCGGTGTTGGTGAGGATGGTCCTACCCACGAGCCAATCGAGCAGATTTCAACATTGCGTTTAATTCCAAACTTTGATGAGTGGCGTCCTTGTGATATGGTTGAAACCGGTGCTGCTTGGTCATACATGATTGAAAGACAGGATGGTCCAAGTGCTGTAATTTTATCACGCCAGACCTTAGAGCAGATGAACCGTACACAAGAGCAGGTTGAGAATATCTCTAAGGGCGGTTATGTATTAAAGGACTGCGCTGGCACTCCTGATCTTATCTTAATCGGTACTGGTTCTGAGGTAGCTCTTGCATATCATGCAGCAGAGCAGTTAGAGGCTCAGGGTAAGAAGGTTCGTGTTGTATCAATGCCAAGCACAGATGTGTTTGATCGTCAGTCAGCTGAGTACAAAGAGTCTGTACTTCCTAAGGCTGTACGTGCAAGACTTGCAGTTGAGGCTGGCTGTTCTAACATCTGGTTCAAGTATGTTGGTCTTGATGGTGATACATTATGTCTTGATCATTATGGTGCTTCTGCTCCTGCATCATTGCTGTTCAAGGAGTACGGCTTTACTGTTGAGAATGTAGTAAACAAGGCATTAAATCTTTTAAAATAAGATATGAAATATGACAGGGCCGGCTTTATGCCGGCTTTGTTTTTTGGTTCTTAAAGAAGATAAAAAAATCATTTGAAATGTATATTGCAAGAGTGAATGAAATCAATTTTCACCACAATGAATTCAAAATGAAAAATAGTGAAAAAATGTCTCATTAAAATTGCATTGTTTGACTTATGTGCTAAAATATTGGGACGTAAATGCTAAGTAAAAGTCTAACAAAGACGAATTTAATAACAGAGGAAAACGAACTATGGCAGTTTTAAAGATGGCCGATCTTGACCTACAGGGCAAGAGAGTACTTATCCGTGCAGACTTAAACGTACCTTTAAAGGACGGCAAAGTTGCATCAGACAAGCGTATTATGGCTACATTACCAACCATCAAATTAGCTCTTGAGAAGGGTGCTAAGGTTATGGTTATCTCTCACTTGGGCAGACCTACTGAGGGTGAGTACGCAGAAGAGTTCTCATTAAAGCCAGTTGCTGATTACATTGCAACCAAGTTACCAAACGTATCAGTTCGTTTAGAGAAGGATTACTTAAACGGCGTTGACGTTAAGGAAAACGAGCTGGTAGTTTTAGAGAACTGCCGTTTCAACGTTGGCGAGAAGAAGAACGCTGAAGATTTATCAAAGAAATATGCTGCATTATGCGACGTATTCGTAATGGACGCTTTCGGTACAGCTCACCGTGCTCAGGCAACTACTTACGGTGCAGCTCAGTTTGCTCCAGTAGCTTGTGCAGGTCCATTGTTAGCTGCTGAGTTAGATGCTTTAGGCAAGGTTATGGATAACCCTGCACGTCCAATGGTTGCTATTGTTGGCGGTTCAAAGGTTTCAACCAAGTTAACCGTTTTAAACAGCTTATTAAAGGTTTGCGACCAGTTAATCGTTGGTGGCGGTATTGCCAATACCTTCATCAAGGCTCAGGGCAACAACGTAGGTAAGTCTTTATGCGAAGACGAGCTTGTAAACGATGCTAAGGAAATTGCTGGCAAGACCAACATTCCTGCATTCGTAGACGTTGTTGTTGGCAAGGAGTTCAGCGAGAATGCTGAGGCTACTACCAAAGATTTAGCAGACATCGCTGATGACGACATGATCTTCGACTTAGGTCCTAAGTCAATGGCTAACATCAACGAAGTTTTAAAGAATGCAAAGACCATTTTATGGAACGGCCCAGTTGGCGTATTCGAGTTCGATCAGTTCGCTCTAGGTACCAAGTCAATGGCTGACGCTATCGCTTCTTCAGAGGCTTTCTCTGTTGCAGGTGGTGGTGATACCATCAACGCAATCCAGAAGTTCGGCGTAACTGACAAGATCTCTTACATCTCAACAGGTGGTGGTGCTTTCTTAGAGTTCGTAGAGGGCAAGAAGTTACCTGCTGTTGAAATCTTAGAGAAGAGAGCAGCTGAATAATTCATTTTGTAAAATGCCAGTGTCAGCTGGCATTTGTGTTATCTAAAAGTTTCTTTTTTTATTTTTATAGGTATTTAATCTTATGACTAAGATTTTAGACGTTATCAAGCCAGGTGTTGTTGCTGGTGAAAACTTACAGAAGTTATTTGCTTTAGCTCGTAAGGGTGGTTTCGCTTTCCCTTCAGTTAACTGCGTTGGTACTGATTCAATCAATGCTGTTATCGAGGCTGGTGCTAAGGCTAAATCTCCTGTAATGGTACAGTTCTCAAACGGTGGTGCACAGTTCATCGCTGGTAAGGGCTTAAAGATGGATAAGCCACAGGGTGCAGCTATTTTAGGTGCTATCTCTGGTGCTTTACATGCTCGTAACGTTGCTGAGTTCTACGGTGTACCTGTAGTTGTTCACACTGACCACTGCGCTAAGAAACTGTTACCATGGATTGACGGTTTATTAGACGCTGGTGAGAAGTACTATGCTGAGCACGGTGAGCCATTATTCTCATCACACATGATTGACCTTTCAGAGGAATCATTAAAGGATAACGTTGCTCTTTGCTGCAAGTATTTAGAGCGTATGTCTAAGATCGGCATGACTCTTGAGTTAGAGTTAGGCTGCACCGGTGGTGAAGAAGATGGTGTTGATAACTCAGGTAAGGACGAGTCAGCATTATATACTCAGCCAGAAGACGTAGCATATGCATATGAGGAGTTATCAAAGATTTCTCCAAACTTCACTATCGCTGCTTCATTCGGTAACGTACACGGTGTTTACAAGCCAGGTAACGTTAAGTTAAAGCCAACCATCCTACGTGATTCACAGAAGTACGTTAAGGAGAAGTTTGGTTTAGCTGATGAGAAGCCATTAAACTTAGTATTCCACGGTGGTTCTGGCTCTTCAGAGCAGGAAATCCGCGAATCAGTATCATATGGTGTTATCAAGATGAACATCGATACCGATACTCAGTGGGCAACCTGGGAAGGTATCCTTAACTACTACAAGGCAAACGAGAACCGTTTACAGGGTCAGTTAGGTGATGGTACCGATCCAGATGTTCCAAACAAGAAGTTCTACGATCCACGCGTATGGTTACGTAAGGGTCAGGAGAGCATGGTTGTTCGTCTACAGGAAGCATTTGATCGCTTAGGTTCAGCTGGCTGCTTAGACAAGGACATCTAATGTTCTGAAATATCCTTGATTTAGGATATTTATAAGATCGCCGCAAACAATGCGGCGATTTTTTTTGCATGTAGATTGCAATCTATGAAAGGTTTTCGGATCACATCTTTACCAAATTGTGCCGGAAAGCATCTGGCATCAGCCATGGTGCGCTGTCAACATCTGTGTCTTTATCTAAAAAAGCCTCTTATAACTCATTTCTAATGAGTTGAATTAAATTTAAATTCAGTTAAACTAACATATAGTTACTATATATTCTGGATATAAAAATGACCGAAAAGACATTCAAACCATTGCCACTTGGCAATGAGGACTTTGTTTCATTAAGACAAAAAGGTAAATACTATGTAGATAAGACACCTTATCTAAAGAATGTCTTTACAGAGCCATCCTCGGTACTTCTTTTTACAAGACCAAGACGCTTTGGTAAAACTCTTTTAATGGATATGTTTGCCTCATTTTTAAGACTTGCACCAGATGGCAGTGACAACAGAGAATTTAAAGAAAAAATCTTTGAAGGTCTTGAGATTCTAAAAGATAAAGAATTCACTGATGAATACATGGGACAGTTCCCTGTTATTTTCATTTCTCTTAAAAGTGCATATGGAGAGACTTTTGAGCAAGCCTATGATGCATTAGCACGTGTCGTAGTAAGTCTATTTTCTGATTACGACTTTTTATTAAACAGTAAGAATCTGCAAAAAAAAGATCTTGAGAACTATAACAAATATCTAGATAGAGAATTTCTGTGTGATATAAATTCAATAGGATATGTAAAGGAAGCTTTTAAATTTCTATCAAACTGTCTTTATAAGCACTATAAAAAGAAAGTCATACTTTTAATCGATGAGTATGATGTACCATTAGCAAAGGCATCAGAAGGTGGATATCATTCACAGATGGTGAAACTGATAAGTCAGTTCTTTGATTTCATGAAAATCACACCAAACAATAATGAATATGAAGTATCCCCAATAGAAAAAATAGTTCTTACTGGCTGTTTAAAAGTAGCAAAAAACAGTATTTTTACAGGTGTAAACAACATCACTGTTAATACAGTGCTTTCAGAGGACTATGATTTTGATTCCATCATAGGTTTTACAAAAGAAGAGACTCTAAAGCTTTTAAAAGACTATGAGCTTGAAGAGTATACAACGTTGGTTAAAGAAAACTATGATGGATACAGATTCTATAAAAAAGAGATGTTCTGTCCATGGGATGTAATTAACTTTATAGCAGAGGCAGTCAAAAAGAAAGTTTCTGGCACTAAGATAATACCAGGAAATTACTGGATAAACTCAACCTCAAGTAATGCATTATTATCATATGTAGGATATCTGACTGATAAGGCAACAGACAAGATGCAGGCACTGATGGATGGTTTGAGTATTGAAACCTATATCAATGATTCAATGAATTATGACACCTTATCAGAACATGAAGAGATAGATTTCTTCTCCCTTCTTTTGCATACAGGATATCTGACATCTGATGGTTATAGAGTTGAAAACGAAGAAACAGGAAGACCAAAAGCTGTCTATTCACTTAGAATACCTAATCTTGAAATCAGAGAATGCTTTGAAACTAACATATTGAAGCATTTTAAAGAATCATCAACTAAAGGTGAGAATAAGGCTATGCTTATAGCTAAAGCTCTGTTTGAAGGTGATTGTGAAACAGCAAAAATCAATTTAAAAAAGCTACTTAAAGGATATGTATCTGTAAGAGATTTTGCAACAAAGGCAAAGAAAGAGAACTTCTATCATGGATTCTTATCAGGTGTGTTCACAAACTGTTCTGATAGCATAAGTGATTACCAGTCAAACAGTGAATCTGGTGATGGTTATGCTGATATCGTCTTTAAAAATGAAAGTGAAGATACTGTTGTTATTCTTGAACTTAAAGCATCAAAAAATATTGAATCTGTAATAATTGACGCAAAAAATGCAATAAAACAGATTGATGATAAAGAATATGCAAAAAGTTATATCACTCATCCATTTGTAAACAAAATATACAGCTACGGGATCAGTTTCTATAAAAAAGACTGCTATATTGAATTGAAGAAAGTAAAGTAATTTAACTACAAGCTCTTTTATTATATAAAAACAAAGGGCGATAATTATCGCCCTCGTTTTTATGCGCAATGCAATTGCTGTTAACCAATGCTGCTCATGATCTGAGATATGTATGTTGATGATGTATTGTACTTGGCCATAAGGGAGTCAAGGTTACCATACTTCTTACGAAGCATAGCCTCATACTGTTCAAGTTTAACAGTATTTGCCTCTTCTTTGTCAGTCCAGCTGTCAATCTGTTTTTGAATATCATCAACACGCTCAGATAGAAGACCACCAGTCTCTGTGTAATCTTCAACGTAGTTACTCATTTCCTTGAGAAGGCCGTCTTCAGAACTGAACAGATTAACTACAGCATTGAAACTTTCATTAATAGCTTTTGTAAACTTAGTCTTATCAAGAGCGAGTGTTCCATCTTTTTTTAAGGTCAGACCACAGTCAAAAATAGTTTTATTACTGCCAGATGATGACCCATCTCCACCGTCATCTGTTTTATTGAATCTTGAGATCATGGTCTGAAGAGCATTCTGAATACCCTTAACCTGAGAGTCACCTGCAAGATCACCACCGTCTAACTGATTCTTACCTTCTGAATAGGTGTTGTGTTTATACAGAGAGGTTAGAGTAGACTGCAGAGTGTTGTAAGCTTCGACGAACTTATTCATCTTGTTGTAAGCTTCATCGGCATCAGTAGTAATATTGACACTGTAGCTCTTGAAACCAGTGGTAACGTTACCACTACCATCATCAATGGTTTCTTTTTCTGACAGTTTTAATACTTCAAGGGTAATACCTGAAATTTGTTCATCAAACTGATTGGTGTGTGATGTTACGCTTTCACCATCAATAAGAATTTCAGCATCCTTAGCTTCTCTATATGCCCATTTAGAGCCACTTGTAGAAACTCTGTTACCTTTTGCATTAACCTCAGTATCAGATGATCTGTCAAAGTTGAATACACTGATAGAATCGTGTGTTGTATCAGATGGATTGCTAGGAGTTGCAGTGATCTTCATGTTGGTGGTATCAACACCAGTTGTACCGCCATCAACAGAGAAAGTGTATCCAGATGAAGTCTTGATAAGATTTACGTTTACACCAAGATCGTTCTTGTTTAAACGCTTTCTTACAAGTTCAATTGTATCGCCTTCGCTGATATCAATTTCAAACTTTCTTTCTCTGGTTTCTTTTTCGCCCCTGTCATTTTGGAAAGTTTCAGGACCAAGATCGATTGTAATATGACCTGCACCAAAAGAATTTCTAAAGCCGTCTGCTGTATTGAATTTCTGTGTAACAGCCTCTGACTGAGCTAGCTGAGTAACAGTAATATCAAAATTGGTGTTGGAGCAGTCTTCTTTTTGAGTAATTTTGAAAGCTTCATAATCTTTTGACTGTGAAGTTGTAACCTTATGTGTATTCATAGCATTTGCTTTACACATTTCTTCACAGGCTGTCTGGAAGGTGTTGAGCGCACTCTTCATCTTCTTGACACCATCAAGTTCAATTTCGCATTTAGCTTTTGCTTTTGTAACTCTGTTAGTCAGATTAGATTTCTTAGTAGAAAGCATCGCCTGAATGATGCTTTCAAAATCATTACCAGAGCCAACACCAGCATTGGTAATAGTTGTCATTTTGATTACCTCTTATATCTATATCAAATATAGAATTATCCCACCTATATATATTATCGGCGAAGAAAAAGTAAAAGTTTAATTTTTTTGACAAAAGATTTGATAATTTTTTTGAAGTGCCAATCCTTTGATCACAGATCAAAGGATTGCAAATAGTGTGCCAGTTACAGATTAGTCTTCCAGTAACTGCTTGTGAAGCTCATTTAAAGCTACAGAAGTGTCTCCGTCCTTTAAAAGGAAGCATAGGTTGTGGCGTGAAGCACCGTAGCAGATCATTCTTACAGAGAACTGCTGAATACAGTCAAAGGCTTTAGTGATAACACCGTTGTTCTCTGACATATTGTTGCCGATAATGGCAATTAGTGGCAGACCCTGTTCAACCTTAACGTGGCAGAACTGTTCAAGCTCTTTTAACATGTTAGGATCAAGACCTTGAGCACCTGATGTGCTGGTACCACCGTCAATAGTAACTGCAATTGAGATTTCTGATGTGGAAACAAGATCAATTGAGTGGTTGTATTTAGCAAATACTGAGAATACGTTTGCCAAGAAGCCAGTTGCACCAACCATTACAGGTGATGATAAAACGATAAGAGTCTGATTCTTGCGTAAAGCTAAGGCTCTGAAGTTTGGAGCAGTCTGTGTTGATGGACGAACCCAGGTACCACCCTTTTCTGGCTCCTTTGAAGAACCAACAAAGATAGGAATTGCGCGTCTTACAGCAGGAACCATTGTTGATGGATGTAAAACCTTGGCACCGAAGTTTGCCATTTCAGCAGCTTCAATATAGGTTAACTCAGGAATTGGCTTTGCATTCTTTACAACACGTGGATCGGTTGTGAATACGCCTGGAACATCAGTCCAGATGGAAATAGTTGCAACGTCTAAAGCTTCACCTAATAATGCTGCAGAGTAGTCAGAGCCACCACGTCCTAAGGTTGTGGTCTCACCTAAAGTATTTGAACCGATAAAGCCCTGAGTGATGATAATAGTCTTATCAGAAATAAGAGGCATTAACTTGTCACGGGTTAAAACACGGATTTCATCGCAGTTTGGCTTTGCGCATGAGAACTTGGAATCAGTGCGCATTACAGTACGAACATCGAACCACTGTGCATCAGTACCGTAGTGCTTGAATAAAGCAACAAACAGGAATGATGACATTAACTCGCCGTGAGATACGATTGCATCAGCAATCTGATCGTTTGTGCCCTTATCGTTTGCAACAAGGGTCTGATCCTTAATCTCTTTTAAGTGGCCTTCGATGAAGTTTCTTAATTCGTGCTGGTTTTCAAGATGAGTGATGATCTGCTCGTGAATATCGCGAAGCTTGGAGATAATCTCATCAATTTTCTCGTTTGAGCATTTACCTGAAGCAAGCTCAACTAATAGATTTGTAACGCCAGAGCAGGCTGAAATTACAACAACACGTGAATTTGGATTTGATACAACTACCTTGTAGCTTGAAGTCATAGCTTCAAAGTTACCTACAGATGTACCACCGAATTTAGCAATATCTAAATTTGTCATAGTTATATGTCTAATAAGTTAAAAAAAATAAATAGAATAATAGCATACGAAAGCCGATGTGTAATTCTAATATACTTTTACCCCTTTTTGGTGCATAATTAATATTTATTTCTTGTATTAAACTGATATTTATTCCTTATCTGCATAATCATGAATAATCGACAGCTTTTTTTACTGGGAGTACGTCATTCTATTCCTATCTGTTTGGGTTATATTTCTGTTGGCTGTGCTTATGCTGTTATGGCAAAAGAGTATGGCTTTTCAGCTTTTGAGACAATTCTGATGTCAATGATCTGCTACTCAGGATCAGGTCAGTTCCTGGCTGTTACATATGCTCAGCAGGGGGCAAGTCTGATTGCGCTTGTGGTTGGTCTTTTACTTCTAAACTTCCGCTACTTTATTATGAGCGCAGTTGTTTTTGCAAGATTCAAGGTAATGAGTAATTTTCAGAGAGCATTTTTCTCTCACTACATTACAGATGAGCCATTTGCTATTTTTGCAACTGCAAAAAAAGAGCTTGTAAGTCCATATTATTTTTCAGGCCTGGTATTTATCTCATGGTTATCATGGATAAGTGGAGCAGCATTAGGTCTTGTTGCACATGATTTTATGCCGCCAGCTCTTACATCATCGATGACAATTGCTCTTTATGCGCTGTTTGTTGCGATTATTATTCCTGGTGCCTGCATGAGCAGATCAATGTTTTCAATCATTTGTTCTTCAGCTTTATTCAATATCCTCATGACAAGGTTTATGGATGAGTGCTGGGCTGTTCTTGCAACCATTGTTGTCTGTTCGTTAGCAGGAGCTTTCTTTATAAAAGACAAGGTTTCAGATGATGAAAAGCAGCAGATAGAATCAAAGGATAATGAAGGGGGGAAAGAGAATGGAACACTCTAATTACTATCTTTACATAGTTATTCTGTCATTTGTTGCAACATATCCTGTAAGATCAATACCAGCTTTATTCATATCAAAGCTAAAGCTTAGCCCATACTGGCAGAAAGTCTGGGATCTTGTGCCATATACTGCATTGACAGCGCTGGTGTTTCCTGGAATATTCAACTGTATAAAGGAAAAAGTACTAGTTGATGGAATTGAAACAGAAGTTATCAATGTGCATGCAGCTGCAATTGGCACTGTAGTTGCTATAGTAAGTGCGCTTTTTAAGTTACCTTTATCGGTTACAGTTCTCTTATCTGTTGTGGCAACCTATATCAGTGTTTTAATTTTTTAGGCTCAGTACAAATAAATGTGGGATCTAGGATCCCCTTATTCATTCTGAGACTTCCATCTTTGTCCTTGGGAATCAAACAGTTTTAAAAAGAAATATTCATCATCAGTGAGTCCATAGCTCTTCGTTCGATTGTCTTTATCTTCTGATTGATACCTTCAACCTTTCCGTTTGATAACGGCTATCTCATGGCTTATGATGCCATTAATATGATTTTTAAGTAACCTTGAAAACCATATGAAGTGCTTGTTTTCTGTGCCTTTATAGGAGTTAATAATCTCTTCTATATTGATTTATATAATGATCTTATTCAATAATCGCAAATATAAAAAGAGAACGAAAATCAATAAGTTACACTAGACAGAAAAATATTCCAAAATTTACTGAATGGTATGTAGAGAACGGCGATACACTGACGCTCAATGTCAGATATATATATTAAAAAACCTGAATATAAATTCAGGTTTTTTATGTTCAGTATATAGACTGACTGTTAATCTAAAGAATCTTCTGAAGACTGTGAGCCACCCATGAAGCTGTTGCCGTTTAACTCATCATCATTGCCAACTGAGCATAGACGGTGAAGGTGGCGTGGCTGGATAACCTGAAGATACTTCTTGAAGATCTTTGCGTTTTTATCAGTAATTACCTCATCAGAAGTAATCTGCTTTACGAACTCTTTTTCTTCATCATTTGAAGGCTCACGGGTACCGTTGTAAAGTTCCATCATTGCAGTACCGTATTTCTCAAGAAGATTTGACTCATTGATTGTAAAATCACCGCTGCGACGTAAGCCACGAGCAAAGTGCTGGAAATCGTTAAAAGGCTTTTCTGATTCAAAGCTCATCTTTATATCCTCGGTTAAAAGAGATTTAATTCATGCGATTATATATTTTTTTTAGAAAATTGTGTAGTTTCGTATAAAAAAAAAGATGTTGATAATATATACAGTACAAAAAAATCAAAGCTATATCTCAATTATGCATTAATTGTAATATTCTACAAAAATTTAAGATATTGAAAATAAATAAAATTATTTTATTTATTGATGCAAAAAATAACAAAAATTGCTAATAAAATTGAGTGTTTAGCTGCTCTTTGATAAAATCAGTACAATTGTTGATTAGTTAATAGTTTTTTCCGTTGGAATTGGAGTAAAAAAGAATGAGTAATACTGTTGGAGTTGAGGAAAAGATCCCTCGTAACTTTATTACTGATATTATTGATGACGATTTAAAATCCGGCAGGACCGATCATGTTGCAACCCGTTTCCCTCCAGAGCCAAATGGATATCTTCATATAGGCCATGCAAAATCAATCTGTCTTAACTTTGGTCTGGCAAGAGATTACAAAGGTACATGCAATTTAAGATTTGATGATACAAACCCTGAAAAAGAGGATATGGAGTACATCAACTCAATTAAGAACGATGTACAGTGGCTTGGTTTTAAGTGGACTGAGATTCGTCATTCCTCAGATTATTTCGACAGACTTTATGGTTATGCAGTAGAGTTAATCAAAAAAGGCCTTGCATATGTTGATGAGTTAACACCAGATCAGATCCGTGAATACCGTGGTACTCTTACAGCACCAGGTAAGGACAGCCCATACAGAAACCGTTCAGTTGAGGAAAACCTCAATTTGTTTGAGAGAATGAAAAACGGTGAATTTAAAGAAGGTGAAATCTGTCTTAGAGCAAAGATTGATATGGCATCTGCATTTATTTGCATGAGAGATCCTGTTATCTACCGTGTTCGCTATGCAAGTCATGCAATAACAAAAGACAAGTGGTGTATTTATCCAATGTACGATTTTACCCACTGTATTTCTGATGCAATCGAAGGAATCACTCATTCAATCTGTACTTTAGAGTTCCAGGACAACCGTCGTCTTTATGACTGGGTTTTAGAAAATATTTCTATTGAGGCAAGACCTCATCAGTATGAAATGAGCCGACTGAATCTTGAAGGTTCAATCACATCAAAAAGAAAGCTCAATCTTCTTGTAAAAGAAGGTATTGTTGATGGATGGGACGATCCTAGACTGACAACTATTTCAGGTCTTCGCCGCAGAGGTTATACACCTGCGTCTATCAGAGAATTCTGCCGTAGAATCGGTGTGACAAAGCAGGATAATGTTGTTGAGATGAGCGCACTTGAATCATGTATTCGTGACGATCTCAATACCAATGCACCACGAGCAATGGCTGTTCTTCATCCAATCAAGCTTATTATTGAGAACTATGGCCAGGAAGGTGTAACCGATACTTCCTATACAGTTTCAAATCATCCTGAAAGAGAAGATTTAGGCAGCAGGACAATCACATTGTCTAAGGAAATCTACATTGATGCTGCTGACTTCAGAGAAGAGGCAAACAAGCAGTACAAGCGCTTGAAGCTAGGCTCAGAGGTTCGCTTGAGAAACAGTTATATTGTTAAGGCTTTATCCTGTCAGAAGGATTCAGAGGGCAATGTAACAGTAGTTCACTGTGAGGCTGTTCCAAACTCAGTTGGTGCAAATATTGAGGGACACAAACCAAAGGGTGTAATTCACTGGGTTGATGCAAACAACTGTTTTAGAACAACAGTAAATCTGTATGAGAATTTATTCAATACACCAAATCCTGGTGCAGCAGAGGATTTCTTATCTACAGTAAATCCAAATTCAAAGACAGTAATTGAAAATGCCGCTTTAGAGAAGAGCCTTGAGAATGCAAAAGTTGGTGATCATTTCCAGTTTGAGCGTGAAGGCTATTTCTGCACAGATTCAAAGGCTTTTGAAGAGGGTAGAGTCGAGTTCAATCTGACTGTTGCTCTTCGTGAAAGCAAAAAGGTTATAGTATAAATAAAACATAGGAGTAGACATTATGTCTGATTATGAGAATTCTGACGTGCAAAAATCAGATGAGAAGTTAGCACCTCCACCAGGAAGCGATTATGAGGTTGCTTTTACCTATCATTCTGATAATCAGTTAGAAAGAGCTTATGATAAAGCTGAACACTGGGTAAGATGCGGTGTAAAGCCAAATCAGGTGTTCCTGGATGACCGCTCAATGGGTGTTATCAATTTCAGAAAGGAAATGCGCGACCCTTTACTGATTCAGGCAGGGGTAGAGCGTCTAATTGACTTTAGATGTTCATTAACTTTATCTGATACAGATGTTGATGCCGTTTTCTCAAGTGTAAGTTATTACGAGCCAGGCTGTGAGCCAACATACATTAATGCATATGATCCTGAACTTTCTTCCATTAGAGAAGTTCTAAATATGGTAAGTAATAATTTATTCAATTATCTGCAGAAGCCTCTAGTACAGACTGATGCGGATTAATAAAAGACAAGACTTCCTGTTTTTCAGGAAGCTTTCTTTTTTATAAGGAAAATTGGAGATCCTTGTGACCAGAATTAAAATCAAAAAGCTGGTAGGCGCACTCTTTGTATGTGGCCTTCCTGCTTTTGTTATGTCCGGATGTATTTGTGTAAAGAATCAGTACCAGAAGGTTTTTGGTGTTGATGAAAGTGTGAATGAGTCAACCGGATATTATTCATATCTTGATGCTCAATTATCAGACAACAAAATTGTTGTACCAGAAGGTCTTGATAATCCTGGCAGGAATTCTCAGCTGAAGGTTCCTTCTGTAAATCCAGACACCTTAAAGGGAAATGTTGGTGAGAAGGTTGATGTAAGACCTCCTGCAGCTCCATACAGAGCAGACTTTGGCAGCTACACCCAGTGGATAGACAATGAGGCTATTGTATGGTTTGAAAAAGATGGAAGCCACGGTATTCGTACCGAGGATGATGCATGGATGCTGATTGATTCAATGCTGAGAACCATGAAGGTTGGTATCGGTGAGGTTTCTGACGGTCAGTATGTTCTGACAACAGTTTCATCTGATTTTACAGATTACGGCAAACCTTATTCTGAGCTTGACGAGGACAATGGTATTCTTCGTTATCGTCAGATTTATCAGCTTCGTGTTGGTAGAAATTCTGCCAATGAAATTGGTATTGCAAGCAGACTGTTAGCTTCAGGACGATTCCTGTCAAATGGTTATTCTGTAAATAAAGATCTTTCTCCTATCGAGCAGGAAAGATTTACTATGGGCTTTTCAAACAATATCATTCATGCTTTGAATGATAGATTTGTTGAAAGATCATATGATCCTGAAAATCTTGTAATTACACTTGGTAAGGATAACAATGGTCATGATGCTATCCTGGTTGAAGCTCCATTTGATACTACCAACAAGGTGCTTGTAAGAACATTCCCAAGAATTGGCTGGAGTGTAACAGCACATTCTGTTGCAAAGGCTCAGTATGATATTGAGGTTCTGGACAGTTCTGATGAGCAGGTAGTGTACACAAATTCAACATCGCTTGATATTGATCAGGGTACATATAAGATCCGTGTCGGTATTCATGGCAACATGAGTGCTATTACTCTGTATGACAAGGATGATGCTCCTGTACCTTATGAGGTTGTCTCAAGGATCTATCAGGGCTTTGCACAGGTAATGTCAGCACAGTTTGTAGAATATACAAATAATCAGGCTAATGTCGTCAAAGCAAAATAGACATTAACTGATATTCAATAATAAGGAGCAGTAGTGCTCCTTGTTTTTTTTTAATCACTGTTCAAAATAGCATTAACATAATTGTCAATTTATTAAATGTGGTTTATTATATCAATAGATGGCAGAATGTTATTTTTATGGGATTTCTTTATGGAAAAGCTAACATATACAATCAAGGATAGAGATGGTGTTCATGCTCGTCCTGCAGGTGCAGTCATTAAAGCTGTAAGTGCTTACAAGTCTACAATCACCTTAATCTATAAAGATCGTAAAATCGATTTAAAGAAGGGCGGAATCTTTGCTCTTTTAGGTTTAGGTATCCGTTTTGGTGAAGAGATTTATCTTCATGTTGAAGGTGAAGACGAAAAGGATGCATCAGTAGCTTTAAAGCGTGCTTTTGAAGAATTCCTTTAATTTTGGATCATAAAGAATAAATATAAAAGGGCGATTTTTCGCCCTTTTTGCTAACTGTATAAAGGCAGCTTCAGCTGCCTTTTGACTAAGATTTAAACACCTGCAGGTTCATCAGCTACAGGACGCTTGCCAAATACTAAAAGTGCTACAAGACAAGCTAAACCAAATACAATACCAACACCATTTGAAACTGTCAGATCCATACCGAATCCCATATTAGGCTCGTATAGAATATATGCAGCTGCAATAGATGTTATGAATGTTGCAGGAATTGATGCTATCCAGTGCAGTTTGTTTCTTCTGTACAGGTATGCTGCAGCCGCCCATAAAGCGATTGCTGCAAGTGACTGATTTGACCAGCCGAAGTATCTCCAGATAACGTTGAAATCAACCTGGGATAAGATTATACCGATGATGAAAACAGGTACTGCAATTAAAAGTCTACTGGTTGCCTTTGTTTGCTCAGTATGAATAGCCTCTGCAATTGTCAGACGGCATGCTCTAAATGCTGTATCACCAGAGGTGATTGGCAGAATAACTACACCAAGAATTGCAAGAATACCACCGATAGGACCCAGCAGATCACGGCAGCTTTCAAATACTACTGATGCAGGACCACCAGCGTTCATTAGCTCCTGAGCTGTTGGATAGAATGTCATACCAACAGTAACCCATACAAGACCGATAAAGCCTTCTGCTACCATTCCACCGTAGAATACCATTCTGCCTTCTTTTTCATTTTCAAGACAGCGAGCCATCAGAGGTGACTGTGTGGAGTGGAATCCTGACAAGGCACCACAGGCGATTGTAATGAATACTAAAGGCCAGATTGGCAGCCCCTTAGGATGTGGATTAACATCAAAATCACACCATGAATAGAAATCACCTGATTTGTAGACGAATAGACCGATTGTAACACCGATAGCCATTATGATAAGCAGTGCACCGAAGATTGGGTATATTCTTCCGATGATCTTATCGATAGGCACGATTGTTGCCAAAAAGTAGTAAGCGAAAATGATAACAATCCAGAATGTCATTGTCAGGTTGTTATCAAAGTAACCTGCAGTCAGTTTTGCAAGCAGTCCTGCAGGAGCAGTTGCAAAAACAACACCAACAAGTAAAAGGAGGATAGTAGCAAACACGCGCATTACGTATTTTGCACCTTTTCCAAGGTTGTAACCTACGATATCAGGAACATTTGCACCGCCATATCGTACAGACAGCATACCAGAGAAGTAATCATGAACGGCACCTGCAAAGATTGTTCCGAATACTACCCATAGTAATGCAACAGGACCGTACAGAGCACCAAGGATAGGTCCGAATACAGGTCCGACACCGGCAATATTCAATAGCTGAATAAGCCAGAGCTTCCATTTTGGCATTGCAACGAAGTCAACACCATCATTTTTTAGTTTTGCAGGGGTAGCTCTTTCAGGTTTGATACCGAAGACCTTCTCCACAAACTTACCATATACCAAATATCCTACTATAAGCATAGCTACAGCAAGGATAAACCACATGAATCTTGGCATAGAAGCCTCCTTATGTTTTTGACTTATAAGGGGATCTTAATTATTCCTTTAATATCAGTGGCTTTATATATGCAAATTTGATACACAGTACACATTAAAAAAGGATAAAACATGAGTTTTATCACGTTTGTATGATGTATAAAAATCGTATTTGTCTGTAAATTAAGAAAAAAATTACTAAATCGTATTCTTTAGGATCTGAGTTTTCTTTACAAAATCCTTTAGAAGAAGGCTCGATTTATCATTGTATTTATAATCATATTCAGGATGCCATTGAACAGCTACCATGTAAGGATGTGTGGTACTGCTTACTGCTTCTATAATACCGTCCTGTGAGATACCGTTTATCATCAGATCCTTTCCTAAATCCTTGATAGACTGATGATGAATACTGTTTACCTTAATATTTGAAATTTCAAACAGATAAGACAGATATGAGTTATCTACTAAAGTAACATTATGAGATGGAGTGCAATAAGGTTTTTCCTGATGATGATTAATCTCTGATTTGCCTTGAGAAACAATATCCTGATAGAGAGTCCCTCCTTGCATAACGTTGATAAACTGCAATCCTCTGCAGATCCCTAAAATTGTTTTCTTCTTTAAAATAGCATGGTTGTAGACAGTTACACTCAGATTGTCAAGAATATCAAGACACTCACCACAGTAGTCAGCCTTTTGCTCATTGTAAAGTTTTGGTGATACATCCTGACCGCCTGTGAAAAGAAAACCGTCACAGTATGAGCATATCTGTTCAAGAACATCTTTTTTGTCAGTATATGGAAGAATAATAGGACAAGCGCCGTGATCAACCAGTGCATTTATATAGTCAGGAAGCATCCATATGCTGTCTAATTGAGTGTCATATAAAGGCAAAACGCCTATAACAGTCTGTGTCATAAAATCTCCTTTTCTTCGATTTTATATAAAAAGAAGAAAAGAATTTCAAAATGACTATATTTGAACATAATGCATGAATTAAGTGCTAAAAATGTACAAAAATAGTGATGAATTTTCAAATTGGATCTACAATGCAAAAAAACTTTTTTTTAGGACGATTATTCATGAAAACTGTACTGAATCTTATTGCGGCAGTAAGTTCTTTCTTTTCAAGAACCTTTGCCTATATAGTTATTGTATTTGCTCTGATTGCATATTTCTTTCCAGATGGATTTACAAAGATTGCACCATACATTGCTTATCTACTTGGTATTGTAATGTTTGGTATGGGACTGACCATGCAGCCAAAGGATTTTGCTGAAGTTCTGAAAAGACCTGTAATGGTTCTGTCAGGTGTTGCAGGACAGTTCATTTTAATGCCAGTAATTGCTTATGTTCTGGTTTTTGTATTCAGTTTCTTTACTGATATGCCTGAGTTCTCATCAATTGCTGCAGGTGTTCTGCTTTTAGGATGCTGTCCTGGCGGTACTTCATCTAATGTTATGTCATATCTGGCAAAAGCTGATGTTCCTTTATCTGTGACGATTACTGCATGTACAACACTTTTAGCTCCTGTTGTTACACCAGCTTTATTCTACCTGATGGCCAGTCAGTGGGTAGATATTGATCCTGTAGCCATGTTCTATTCAATCATTAAAATTGTGATCCTTCCAATCGTTGGCGGTGTCATTGTAAATTTACTGTTCAAAAATGCAGTAAAGAAGGTTATCGTATCACTTCCACTTGTAAGTATTGTTGCAATTGTAGCTATTGTATGTGCTGTTGTTGCACTGAATGCTCAACGTTTAGCACAGACTGGTGCAATCATCTTTGTTCTGGTAGTACTGCACAACTGCATAGGTTATGCTCTTGGTTATTTGATGGGGGCGATCTTTAAATTCAGATTGTCTGCCAAAAAGACTGTAGCTATTGAAGTTGGTATGCAGAATTCAGCTCTGTCAGTAACACTTGCACAGAATTTAGCTAAAACTGGAGCAATCGATCCGATTGCTGCTGTTCCTGGTGCCATTTTCTCTGTATGGCACAACATATCAGGACCGATTGTTGCTACTATCTTTGCAAATATGAAAGATAAAAAGGACAATAGCAAGTAATAAGTGAAATTCTGATGTTATAACAGTAACAATCCTCCTTATACATAAAAGTATCGGAGGATTTTTTTGTTTTTGAGTTTACAACTGATTTATCAAAGAATGTAAGATTGGAAAGGTGATTTTCGATTCTACGTACTATCTTTAAAAAAATATGCACTTTCTGGCAGGAATAAGCAAAATAAGAGACTCAAATAGCATTGCAGATTTTTTGACTGAAGAGAGTGAATATTCAAGATGTCAGCATCTCAGTCATCCTTGCACTCCAAGCTGTTAGTCTCTGCATTAGAATGATCCTTCCTTTGCAGGTGGAGAATGTAAAACTATTTCAACGCTAAAATGCTTTTTGTAAGATAGAAACAGTATTTCTTTAAAATACAAAAATAATAAATACTGATTAAGATATTGAACATATCCTCTGTATGTATGAAGAATATACAGAGGATAAATTTGATGAAAACTAATTAAAGCTGGTGCTGAATTTTTTCAATAGCAAGATGGTAGATATTTTCAAGTGACTGTTCTGTAGTAGTCTTGTACAGTGTCTTTGTATCTGTAATTACCTTTCTTGTCTGACGGTTCTTGAGCTTGAAGTGCTTTTGCATATTGTTCTGCTGAGTGTAGATATCAAGCTCAATATCTGAATTTATATCATCAGTCATATTATCAAGACCAGCCCATGTCCAGAACTGTTTGATGCTTACTGCAACTACAATAGTTTCTTCATCATCAGCAAAACCAGGTTCTACTACCTGATATCCAGCTTCACTAAACGCTCTTGAAATAAGCTTTCTAAACAAGTCAGCCACAGTGCTGTTCTTTGGCAGGAGCAGAGCACCTGACTGTTCATTGAACATATTCTTGAGTCTTGCATAAGCTCTTGATTTGTAATCTTTTGACAAGATCTTTCCTGATGGAAGATTAGGCTGCTTTGCGTTGCCGATAAACATACGATTATCAGTTACATCTGCAATCATTACCTTTGGTCCATTTTTTGGCTCATCAATATATGTTGGTAATTTTAAATCTACAGCCTTTTCGCTGTTAGAGCATGCACTGAGATTAAGGGCGATACATGCTACAAGAAGTAATTTGATCAGTAGTTTCATAAGATATTACTCTAATAATGTGGTGGTGGTACTTCATCCTTCAGATCTCTGGTTGCGTATGGATCGCCAACTTTTGAGTAGAGGATTTTAAACTGTACTTTTAGTTTATCTAAAGTTTCATATACAGAAGTTAGTTCATTAGACTGTTTTTCAAGTTCAGCCTCAAGCCAGGAAATTTTTTCCTCAAGCTCAACTAGCTTTTCACTGTCGGACATTTTTTTCTCCTTTATAGCGGATAAAACATTATAATGTTTTTGCAAAAAATAATAAAAAGGAATTTATATGTCTTCTCAGGAACTTGTTGATATTGTTGATGAAAATAACGAGGTTATAAAAACTGTTACAAGAGCAAAGATGAGAAAAGATCAGTTGCCTCACAGAGCATCATATATTGCACTTTGCAACAGTAAAGGTAATTTTCTTGTGGAGGTTAGAACTTTAAACAAGGATTATGCTCCGGGGCTTTTTGATGCTGTTGTAGGTGGTGTGATACAGCATGGAGAGGATTTTGATGAAAGTGCAAAAAGAGAACTTTTAGAAGAAGTTGGTATAGATGCTGATTTAAAGGAAGTAGAGTTTCACTCACTTGGTAACTGTAAAATAGTTGGCAAATCAAAAATGCGCTATTTTTATGGATATTTGTATCTAGCTAAAACCGATCTGATCACTAAAAGACAGGCAAGTGAGGTATCAGGTATTATGTATCTGCCATTTGAGGATATTATTAAATTAAAAGACTCTACAACTCATGATTCGGTTGTTGCTCTTCTGGAGATTATTAAAAGAGCAAAAGAGAAGAAACTACTGTAGATGTTTTTTTTGCGCCTTCGCAGAAAGACAACTTAAGGCGCAATACAAGATTATTAATAACTGAAAGCTTTGTGCTTATAACCAGCCTTTCTTTCTAAAGAAGAAATATGTAATAGCTGCAGATAAAATCATCATTCCGATAGAAACCGGATAACCGTAATACCATTCTATTTCTGGCATAAACTTAAAGTTCATTCCATAAACAGATGCAATCCAGGTAGGAGGCATGAACACTACAGCAGCCACGGAGAAGATCTTGATGATGCTGTTCTGCTTCTGATTTGTATAACCCATTGATGCTTCTAGCTGGAAGTTAATCTTGTTAGAAATAAATGAGGTGTGAGGCAGAATAGACTCAATATCGTTTAAAACCTCTTCAAGCACACGGGACTGTCTGTCATCAATATAGCTTTCAAATGTCTTTCTGATAAATCTTAAAGCTCTTCTTGTATCGTGTAGAGCCTGCAGGATCTGAGAGTTCAACTCTTCCTGTAAAATAAGCTCTTCTAAAGTTTCCTTCACGTGAGAATCATCTGTTATCTGGTCGGATGTCTGTTCAAGAGTAAAGTAAGCATCCTCGATGAGATCGGATAACTGATCAACCTTAAGATCCTGAAGTTTTAAAAGGATATCAAGAGCTGAGCGGATTTCAACCTTGTCATGTCTTATGTAGTATCTTAAAAGTCTGACAATTGAGATGTCATCTTCCCTGAATGAGATAAGAAGATTCTTTCTCATTGTAAAAGACATGTTCACACCACGGGTTTCATTTGAAAGTCTCTGTGGGAATAATGACAGGATATGAACACCGTCAGGACCTACTCTGAAACGGGATGATGACTCGATATCATCCATCTCATCCTCTTCAGGAACGTCCTCAACGAATAAAGTTTCAAGCCAGGAGCGCTCTTCTTCATCAGGCTGATTAACATCAAGCCAGATAACATCGGCAGGAAGACTTTCTTTAGGACTGACCTGAACGATGCTTAATTTATCAGTGTCTTCATTTAAAATGCATGCTGAAATCATACATCCTCCTAAAGAAAAAGAAGCCTATTTTAACTTCGGTTTATACACAAATCCTGTCAGGAAACCTGTCCTGCTTAAAAAAAACGCTTTATTCTTTCACAAAACTGCAAAAAAAACATTAAATTTTTTGTAAAAAATGTAAATAATATTTTATAAAAAATCAAATTTGTCTTTTATTACAATTACTTAACTAAATGTTCAAAATTTTTCCAGTAGGCACCAAAGTCTGGAAGAATATGTGCTCTTAGAAGGGTTACAACACGACCAATATTTCTTTCCTTGATTGCATTAGCAATATTCTGATGCTCGATTATGGATTTTTGCATGTGTTCCATATTGTTGCCAAGTCTGTTTCTAGCTGTGTTCATTATTGCAGAAATTCTTTCAAATGATGAAATGAAATAGCTGTTTTCACACAGATCTACAAGGTTTTTATGGAAAACAGAATCCTGATAAAGATAATCCTCACCATTGTTAGAAGATAGAGCAAATTTCATTTTTACAATTACTTTTTCTGTTTCTTCTATTAATCTTTCCTGATTTATAGCAAAAGAAAGGATCACACTTTGAGATTCAATTACAAATCTGAAGTTTAATAGATCCAAAAGTTCTTTTGAATTTAATGAGAATACATATGTTCCACTTTTAGCTTTTCTTACAACAAGACCTTCAGCCTGCAGTCGTTTTAAGGCATCACGGATAGGAGCCTTGTTAGCTGTAATAAGCTGTTCAAGCATTCTTTCGGAGATCTTCTCGCCCATAGCAAAAGAGCCCTGGATGATTTTCTCTTTTATCTGCTCATATACAATATCTTTCTGAAGATTATGCTCCATACCATACCTTAAAAAAATAAAGATTTTTATAGATTAAGATCAGTTTCGTCTTAAAAACAAGATAAAAATATTATATAAACTGCAATCTAAATATTCACAAAAATTAACAAAAGATAGTTAAATATAATAAAAATATGTGAATAACATCACAATTATTTTATTTTACATAAATTTAACAAAGTATTGAATAGAACTTTACGAATCAAGTAAAAAATAAAATATATCTACCAAAAAAGTAATTAGATCTAGTAAAATTACCCCCAAAGTATATAACTTAAGGAACACCATGTTTTCAAGTATAGTTTTTATCATTGTGGTTATGCTTCTGCTGCTGGCTGCACTGGACCTTTTTGTAGGCGTAAGTAATGACGCTGCCAACTTTTTAAATTCTGCTATCGGAACCAGAATCGCGCCACTTGCCGTAGTGCTGGTGGTTGCTTCGTTAGGTGTTCTTATGGGAGCTACCTTTTCGTCTGGAATGATGGAAATTGCAAGAAAAGGTATGCTTTATCCTGAAATGTTCAGCTTCGGTGAAATAATCCTTATCTTTGTCGCTGTAATGATTTCAGATGTCCTTTTACTTAATCTTTTCAATTCATTCGGTCTGCCAACCTCTACAACAGTTTCAATCATTTTCGAGTTACTGGGCGCTGCAACATTCGCATCCTTCTTTAAGGTATATGGTACTGGTCTGTCCTATTCAGAAATTTTCAATTACATTAAGCTTGATAGAACCGCTACCATTGTTTCAGCTATTTTACTGTCTGTTGTAATTGCTTTTATTACAGGTATGGTAGTGCAGTTTGTCTGCAGACTTCTTTTCACATTCAGATTTGAAAGAACTGTAAAATATCTTGGTGGTATCTACTGCGGTCTTTCAATTTCAGCAATTGCATACTTCCTAATCATGAAAGGTGCTAAGGGTGCATCTTTTATGAAGCCTGAATATCTTGAGTTCATGAATGCTCATTTCTCAACTATCATGTGGACCATCTTCGCATCTTTTGCTCTGATTGGTCAGATAATGGTGCTCTTTAAGAGAAATGTATTCTGCCTTATCATTCTTGCAGGTACCTTCGCACTTGCATTCTCATTTGCAGGAAACGATCTTGTAAACTTCGTAGGTGTTCCTCTTGCAGCGCTTGACTCATATCAAAACTGGAGTCAGTTTGGAGCAGGTGATTCATCATTCATGATGGACTGTCTGAATGAGACTAACAGAACCTCAACAATCTGGCTGTTTACAGCAGGCGCTATCATGTGTGTTACTCTGTGGGTGAGCAAGAAGGCAAGACAGGTTATTCAGACATCTATTAACCTTTCATCAAGCACATCAGGTACAAGAGAGCAGTTCGGCGCTTCAACTCTTGGCAGAATCATCACAAGAATTGGTCTTGGTGTTTCAAGAACAGTATATAAGGCTATGCCTGATTCAGGCGTTTCCTATATCAAGAAAAGATATACAAAACCTCTTGTTAAGAAAGGCGAGGATAGATTACCTTTTGACTATGTAAGAGCTTCAATAAATCTTGTTATTGCTGCAACGCTAATCTCTGTTGCAACTTCATTAAAGCTACCTTTATCAACAACTTATGTTTGCTTCATGGTTGCAATGGGAACCTCATTTGCTGACGGTGCATGGGACAGAGAAAGTGCAGTTTATAGAATTTCAGGTGTGGTAACTGTTATTGCAGGCTGGTTCTTAACCGGTATTTCCGCCTTTACATTTGCATGCTTTATCGGATTTATTCTGTTTAATCTTGGGTATATTGCTGCTCTTTGCATAACTCCATTTGTATTTGTTTTAATTATCTATACTAACTTCTTTAGAAAGTCAAAATCAGATGCTGCAATCAGTGAACTTTCAGCAAAAACTGATCAGGAAATTCTTCAGTCTGTTGCTAATTCAGTTCCTGAATATTTTACAAAGGAGCTTGAAAGCCTGCAGGTTTCAATCGATGCCTTCTTTGATGATAACGAATTCCAGTTAAGAAGAGCACGTAACAAGGCATCTAATATTCTTGAATCCTTAAGTGAGAAAAGACGTGCTTACTATTCTCTTGCAATAGATAATACAAAAGATCTGCTTTCATCAAAGGCTGTTTCAAGAGCTAAATGTACAAATGATGCCAAGTTCTTCTTCTATCTTGTGTTCTCAAATATGAAGGAAGCTTCAAAATCAGTTCATTACGCAATTGATCAGGCTGTAAATCATGTTGCAAACCGTCATACTATATTTAGTGGTGTCATGAAACAGAGTCTATATGAACTGTTAAAGAGAGTTGAGCGCTTAAATGACGATCTGGCATCTATAAGAGAACAGGCTAATTATCAGTCTGTTGAAAACCTGGTAAAGCATTCAAAGAAACTTAACCGAGATATCGATAAATGTCAGCTAGAATTAGTAGCTATTATCGGCTCAGAGCACGTATCTATGCATTCATCTGAAATGTATCTGACATTCTTGCAGTGTATGAGAGATATTGCAAACAGATATGTGGCTGTATGTATGCAGGCTCATGCCTTAGCAGAGATTGTATATGGCTTAAAGTCCAGCAGGGATGCTGAC
Organism: Succinivibrio faecicola; assembly: GCF_019448115.1. GTDB lineage: Bacteria > Pseudomonadota > Gammaproteobacteria > Enterobacterales > Succinivibrionaceae > Succinivibrio > Succinivibrio faecicola. Next base: position 94,274 of record NZ_JAGFNY010000003.1, read on the forward strand.
AGTCAGGCTCAGAGCATTGTTATGGCAACAGCTTTCAGACAGGAAAGATCAGAACTTGCAATTTCTGATAGTCAGACACAGCAATCTCCTGTTTTAAAGATAAGTGATGAAATTCCAGCTCAGAGAGTAGGTTATCTTGTAGATAATGATGATTCTTATGTTGAGCTGCCAAAATCACCTGCTCAGATGGAATCTGAAAAATAAGAAATTAAAAAAAATGAAATAATACCTCAGTTTGTTTTATAACTACTGAGGTTTTTTATTTTAGTAGTTAAAGAAATCTTGTGATGCACCGTTAAATGTTTGTATTTCAATAAGGTATAACTTTGAATTAAGTCAAAATTTAATAATTTTGGATTAACATTATTGATAAACATTGCCGATAATAGTAACAAAGTATCAGTAGTCTGCTGACACTGTTTTTCTTATACAAATAAGGATGATTCATATGTTTGGTTGGTTTAATAATCTTGCAGTAAAGGCTAAACTTCTTGTCGCCTTCTCAGTTGTAATCGTATTGACACTCGTTATCTCAATTGTCTCCTTAGTAAATCTATCATCTATTAAGGGCTCTATTGAGTATGCTGATACAGAACTTTCAGGTAACTATAATCCTAATGTTGAAATCAGCGCACTTATAAATGAGGTCAACGATCAGCTGTTTATTTTCGTAAGTAATATTCGTGAATTTACTCCTGAAAATCAGGCTGCTGTTGAAAACAAGTTAACACAGATAAGTCAGTTTGCTGATAAGATTGACAGCACTAATTCAACAGAGTACACAAAACTCTTAAAGTCTGATATTGCAGAAGTTGTAGCAAATTACCATGAAAGACTTATTCCTGTCTTAAAGCGTAACTTTCAACCTATGGCTCGTGGTATTTACTCTGTAGAAATCTATCCAAAGCTAGTTAATGCAAATAAGATCCTTGTCAAGATTAACTCATCAATTCTGTCAAGTATCATGGCAAACTTAAATGAGCTGAACTCCAACGGTCATATCGTTGCTGTTGCATTGGCATCATTATTGGTAGTTATTCTGTCAGTAATTGTAAGCATCTCTCTTGCAACGGTATTCACAGGTGCAATCAAGCAGGCTCTTGTTGCAACATCTGCAATTTCAAAAGGTGACCTGTCAAGTGAGATACGTACAAACTTAAATGATGACTTTGGTACACTTCTACGTGCATTAGAGAGTATGCGTGTTGAATGGCAGGGCATTGTAGGTGCTATCAAGGGTGCTGAAGCCAAGTTAAATGAGAACTTTACCAACATCAATAACACTACAAGTGAGATTGCCGAATCTGCTAAGGTAACTGAGAGCCGTGCTCTTACAGTTGCAGCTGCAGCAGATGAGATGGTTTCTACAACATCTGATATTGCCAAGAACTGTCAGGAAGCTGCTGTTAATGCTGAAGATTCCAACAGAACCACCCAGGATGGTGTATCAAAGGTTCGTCTGACCATTGAAGCTATTCAGGAACAGGTTGTTAAGTCAAAGAACGATGCTCAGCAGGTTAGCGCTCTTGTAGATAGAGCTCAGAAGATTGGTACTATTGTTCAGACCATTGATGAGATCGCTTCTCAGACCAACTTACTTGCTCTTAACGCTGCAATTGAGGCTGCTCGTGCAGGTGAGGCTGGTAAGGGCTTCGCTGTGGTAGCAGATGAAGTTCGTGCCCTTGCATCCCGTACTTCAAAATCTACTCAGGAAATTACCTCAATGGTATCTCAGGTTCAGTCTGATGCCAACCTTGCAAATGAGTCTATGACCAAGTCTGTTGAGTCAATGGATGCTTTAGCTGCAGAAACTGCTGCTATCGAATCACTGCTTAACGATATTATCATGAAGGGTGAAACTGTAACTGCTCAGATTGGTCAGATTGCAACAGCTGCAGAGCAGCAGACAACTGCAACATCTGAAATCTCCAACAACATGCAGAGCATTACCAATGCAGCTCAGGGCTTTGCTGTTGAGGTTGATACCGCTCAGAGAATCGTTAATGATGCAACAGATAACGTATCTCACTTAACAGAGATGGTATCTAAGATTAAGGTATAAATACAATCAAACATTTAAAGGATCACTTAATGTGGTCCTTTTTTTGTGTCTTATAATCCTGCCATTTAAGTCGCAGATGTTAATAACTTAGTATCTGCTGTTTTTTTGATAAAGCAAAGTGAACCTTTAGTTTTTTTGCTGCATACAACCTCTGCACTCAGAGCAATAGGCTTCTTTTCTCAAGACTTTTTCCTTTAAAAGAGGTGACTGTCAGGTAAACGTATGTAACATACAAAGAACATTTTGTTTTGTATATTTTTCTTTTTCATATATCATATTATCAGTAATCAATTCATATCGAGGCTCAAATGGAAGATAAGGTTGTTAAACTTGGCAATATTGAAATTGCCAACCACAATAAGTTTGTTCTTTTCGGCGGAATGAACGTTCTTGAAAGTCGTGATCTTGCAATGAAGATCTGCGAACACTATGTTAAGGTTACTGAAAAACTAAATATTCCATATGTGTTCAAGGCAAGTTTTGACAAGGCTAACAGATCATCAATTTTCTCATTCAGAGGTCCTGGTCTTGATGAGGGCATGAAGATTTTTGAGGAAATCAAAAAGACTTTTAATGTACCTATTATTACTGATGTTCATGAAAATGAGCAGGCAGCTGTAGTTGCAGAATATGTTGATGTTCTTCAGATCCCTGCATTCTTAGCCCGACAGACTGATCTTGTTGCTGCAATTGCAAAGACTGGCAAGGTTGTAAACATCAAGAAGCCTCAGTTCCTATCTCCATCTCAGATGGCTAATGTTACAAAGAAATTTGAAGAGTGCGGAAATGACAAGCTTCTTCTTTGCGACAGAGGCTCAAATTTTGGATATGACAATCTTGTTGTAGATATGTTGGGTTTCTCTGTTATGAAGCAGGTTACAGGTAATTATCCTGTAATTTTTGATGTTACACATTCTCTTCAGTGCCGTGACAGCAATGGTGCAGCATCAGGTGGCAGAAGAGCTCAGGTTACAGAGCTTGCAAGAGCAGGATTAGCAGTTGGAATTGCAGGTTTATTCCTTGAGGCTCATCCAGATCCTTCAAATGCTAAATGTGATGGTCCATCAGCTTTACCTCTTGATAAATTAGAGCCATTCTTGGCTCAGTGCAAGGCAGTAGATGATCTGATTAAGTCTTTTGCTCCATTAGATACATCTCATTAGTATGGATGTCCTTTAAAGAATAAATAAGGCCTCAATATGAGGCCTTTTAACATTATAAATATAGATTAGATATCCTTTGCAAACTTGACAGCACGACCAATGTAGGTTGCAGGAGTCAAGCCACGTAATAAAGCCTTTGCTTCTTCTGGCATATCAAGATTCTCAAGGAAGTTTTCCATGATCTCTTTAGTAACCTGCTGACCACGGGTTAATTCCTTTAACTTCTCGTATGGATTTGCAATACCATAACGACGCATTACTGTCTGATATGGCTCAGCTAAAACTTCCCAGTTGTTGTCTAATTCAACTGCAGTGTGGTTTGCATTAGCCTGAAGCTTTGAAATACCCTTTAGGGTTGATTTATAAGCGATTAGAGAATAACCAAAAGCAACACCAAGGTTTCTTAAAACAGTTGAGTCAGTAAGGTCACGCTGGAAACGTGAGATAGGTAATTTGTTTGCTAAGTGACCGAATAGAGCATTGGCGATACCCAGGTTACCTTCTGAGTTTTCAAAGTCAATTGGGTTAACCTTGTGAGGCATAGTTGATGAACCGATTTCGCCTGCGATAGTCTTCTGAGTGAATACACCGTTTGAGATATAACCCCAGATATCACGGTCAAAATCGATAAGGATTGTGTTGAATCTGTCAACAGCGGCAAATAACTCAGCAATGTAGTCATGTGGTTCAATCTGAGTTGTATATGGATTGAAGGTTAAGCCTAAATCCTCTTCAAAAGCCTTTGAAAATGCGTACCAGTCAACATCTGGATATGCAACTGTATGAGCATTGAAGTTACCAACAGCACCGTTGATTTTACCCATGATTTCAACATTGGCAATCTGCTCGCGCTGACGGCGCATTCTGTAAACTACGTTTGCCATTTCCTTACCGATAGTGGTAGGAGATGCAGGCTGACCGTGGGTACGTGCTAATAATGGAACATCTGCATACTTGTGAGCTAAATCTGCAATCTTTGAGATGATCTCATCCACAATTGGAAGTAAAACTTCTTCTCTTGCAGTCTTAAGCATTAAAGCATGAGAGTTGTTGTTGATATCCTCTGAGGTACATGCAAAGTGAATGAACTCGCTAACTTTTGCAATCTGCTCGTTAGACTTTGTCTTGTCCTTTAAGAAGTATTCAACAGCCTTAACATCATGGTTTGTTACAGCTTCACGCTTTTTGATATCTAAAGCATCTTCTTCGTTGAAGTTCTTAATAATTGAATCGATAAACTCAACAGTTTCCTTAGAAAATGCAGGAACCTCTTTGATCTGTTCGCAGGCTGCCAAGTGCTTTAACCAGGTTAACTCAACCTGTACTCTAAAGCGCATAAGGCCATATTCAGAAAAAATAGGACGCAGTTCTTCAGTTTTAGATGCATAACGACCATCTAAAGGTGAAACAGCTGATAAAGTTGAAAGTTCCATGATATTCCTCATATAAAAGTAGAAATTCTAGATCTGCTCAGATGCGTAACTTAGAATGTCTTTACGTCTGAACATTAAATAAAGCTTTTTACCGCCTACCTGATTCCATAAAACCACTGCTCTGATACCTGCAAGCAGGAGAGCTCTGATCCTATTCTGATTCTCAGTTGAACTTAAAAAACGCTCCTCACCAAAAATCAGGAGTTTTGAAAAATTAGGACTGATTAAAGACTGATAGAGCTGAGCAAATTTTTCAACATTGTCTGAATTCATGACAACTGAAGTACTTCCATCAAGAAAATCAGGATAATTCTTTTCAATTTGTACCTTCAGAGAATCAATTTCATTTGACAGTCTGTTGTACAAGGAAGAGTTACCCATAATTCTATCTGTAAGAGCAATAACCTGCATTGCAAGTTTTGCCAGCTCTTTTGCATTATTGTCTGTAATACCGTCTGTTGAGAATCCTTCAATAAGAGACTTAAATCCATTTTTAAGATCGCTTGTCTTGTAGATATCCTCAACTGTATCAGGATCTGTAACAAGAAGTGCACGTAATACTGTCGCTGCTGCATTTTCATCACAGTACCCTGTATGAGCTATTCTGTTTATCTGTGAACAGCACTGGAACAATGCTGCAAGAGCAATTGCTTCTGATTTGATATTCTTCATATTTCTAATCTTTCAGATGTCGGTCAATAACAGCACCACCAAGACAGTCAGGTCCCTGATAGAACACAACAGACTGACCTGGAGCTACAGCTGCAACCTTATTATCAAAAATAACCTTTAGGTTTTTTCCTTCTCTGTATACGGTACAAGGTACATCTGGCTGGCGATAACGGATCTTGCAGGTGCATTTTAATGGTAATTGAGGGCAGTCAGTGATCCAGCTTTCATTGATTGCAACAAGTCCGTATGAATAAAGATCAGTATCCTCATTTCCCTGTGCAACTATAAGTCTGTTGTTCTTAACATCCTTTTCAACAACATACCATGGTTTTCCGTTACTGTCTTTTCTGCCGCCAATATTAAGTCCCTTGCGCTGACCTATGGTTGCATACATAAGTCCATCATGACGGCCAACTACTTCACCTTTGGTGTTAACAATGTCACCTGGTGTTGCAGGAATATACTTTGAGAGAAACTCATGGAAACGTTTTTCTCCGATAAAGCAGATACCTGTAGAATCTTTCTTTTTAGCAGTTGCAAGACCTAGTTTTTCTGCAATGGCTCTAACCTCAGGCTTTTCAATATCGCCTACAGGGAAGAGCACTCTTTCAAGGATATTTCTGTTTATTGCATGCAGAAAATAACTCTGATCTTTATTTGAATCTGCACCTCTTAAAAGGTGAGCTTTTGGTGTATTGAAGCTTCTCTGACAGTAATGACCTGTAGCAATGTAGTCAGCATCAAGTACCTCGATTGCATACTGCATGAAAGCTTTAAATTTGATTTCTTTGTTGCAAAGAATATCTGGATTCGGTGTTCTGCCAGCCTTGTACTCTGACAGGAATATCTCAAAAACATTATCCCAGTATTCAGCTGCAAAATTGATGGTTTTAAGTTCTATTCCAAGTTTGTCACAGACTTTCTGTGCATCCTCTCTGTCCTTTGCTGCAGCACAGTATGAATCAGTGTCATCCTCTTCCCAGTTTTTCATGAAAAGAGCAGTTACTTTCATTCCGTTCTGCTTTAAAAGTGCAGCACTCACAGATGAATCTACACCGCCTGACAGTCCGACAACAACATGCTTTCCTTTTAGCTGTTCGTAAGGGATGCGTGCATCAAATTCCATTTTATATCCTATGGCTTGATTGAGCTTATTAAAGACAGATCAAAACGCTGTCCCTTGAAATAGGCATCGAAATTTTTGCCAACAAGTCTTGTACGCCATTTATCCTTGTTGTTGTAGATTTCTTCTTTTGTATACCATTTAACTGCAAGGATCTCATTGTCAGGATCATCAGCTCTCATCTGCTCCTTGTAATCCTTAAGCCTGCCTTCAAAGCAGAATCTGTAGATTGTTTCATTATCCTTGACATAATCATCAATAGAAACAAGGCTTACAATTTCAACTTCACAGCCGGTTTCTTCATAACCTTCTCTTTTTGCAGCCTCAACAATGGTTTCCCTTCCATCAATATGACCGCATGGATTTGAAAAGACAAGACGGTTTTCCTGATCCTCGTTATACTCTTCAACAATAAGGTATTTTCCATTGTGCTCAACAATAAGAGCAACGGTTGCATATGGCTTGAATCTTGATGACATTTTTATCTCCTTGAATGTGATCATTTTAGCAAAAATTACTGATTTTTTAAACTGCAGATAAAAAGGAGACAAGACATGATTTTTTTTTCTGATGCCATATTTTTGTGCATAAAGCAGTCTAACTGAGAATATTTCAAGAATACTGCTAGTTTTGCACTATTTTTGCTACAATTATGCATCATACATTGTTTTATTAGGAGATACTGATGTTCAACTCAAAAGTTGTAGTACCTGCAGAAGGTAGCGCAATTACAATCGATGCAAACGGCAAGTTGCAGGTTCCTGCAAATCCAATCGTTCCATTTATCCGTGGTGACGGTATCGGTGCTGATATTACTCCTGTAATGCAGAAGGTTGTTGATGCTGCAGTTGCTAAAGCTTATAACGGTCAGAAGAAGATTTCTTGGATGGAAATCTATGCAGGTGGTCGTTCAGTTGAGGTTTATGGTGACAACACATGGTTACCAGATGAGACTTTTGATTTTATCAGAAAGTATCACGTTGCTATCAAAGGACCTCTAACAACTCCTGTTGGCGGTGGTATCCGTTCATTAAACGTTGCTTTAAGACAGACTCTTGATTTATATATCTGTCTTCGTCCAGTACGTTACTTCAATGGTGTTCCATCACCTGTAAAGCATCCAGAGCTTGTTGATACTGTTATCTTCAGAGAGAATGCTGAGGATATCTATGCAGGTATCGAGTGGGAAGCAAATTCAGAAGGTGCCAAGAAGCTTATAGACTTTTTAGAAAAAGAAATGGGCGTTAAGAAGATCCGCTTTAATACAGACTGCGGTATCGGTGTAAAGCCTATGTCAAAGGCTGGTACTGAAAGATTAATCGGTGCTGCTTTTGAATATGCTATTGACCATGACAGAAAGTCAGTAACCATCGTTCACAAGGGCAATATCATGAAGTTTACTGAAGGTGCCTTCAAGAACTGGGGTTACAAGCTTGCTGAAGAAAAGTATGGTGCAACTAAGGATGAGAAGGGTGTAGTAAGCTTCACCAATCCAAAGAATGGCAAGAAAATTGTAGTTAAGGATTGTATTGCTGATGCATTCTTACAGAACATTCTTCTATATCCACAGGATTATGATGTAGTTTGCGCAATGAACTTAAACGGTGACTATATTTCTGATGCTCTTGCAGCAGAAGTGGGTGGTATCGGTATTGCACCTGGTGCAAACATCGGTGCTGACAGCGCAATCTTCGAGGCAACTCATGGTACTGCTCCTACTATTGCAGGTACCGGTAAGGCAAACCCAGGTTCAATCATCCTGTCAGCTGAACTTATGTTACGTCACATGGGCTGGGAAGAGGCTGCTGATTTGATTGTTGATGCTATGGAAAAGGCTATTACCTCAAAGCGTGTAACATCTGATTTTGCTGGTTTAATGGAAGGTGCAACAACCTTAACTACCAGTGAATTCGGTGATGAGATTATCAAGCACATCTAATTAGATTTTACAAAAATGACAGTGTCGGTGCATAGAGTAATGCATTGACACTGTTTTTTTTAATTAGAAAAGGAGAAAATACTTATTTGAACTATCACAATAGTCTTGTTTGATCCTCTATTTTGTTTAGCTATTATAGAAGTGACATTTTTTTTTGTCACTTCTAATGTCAATTCTCAAAAATATTTTTGACCAAGTTTTTTACTTATTTTATTGTTTTTAAAACAAAATATAACTAATACAATCTATTTACTTCTTTTAG
>NZ_JAGFNY010000004.1 GCF_019448115.1 Succinivibrio faecicola
TTTTAAAAAGCAGATTGTAAGTGAATTACAACCTTGGTTAAACTGTGATCAAAGTCCGTTTCATTTGGTCACCGTAAATATTTTTTTAATTTAAGATAATTGGTTAAAGAAAAAACAGGTTCTGCCGTTACCTAAATAGGTATGATATTGAGGTATATATGTTAACCGAGCAGATCCGCAGTCAGATGCTAGTAGATGAGCTTCAGTTAGGTCAGAGACTGAATAATGATATTCAGTCACAGAACCATGCTGATTTTAATCTTATGCTCGCGATGTTATCTCATGATATGACCGATCATCCTTTGCATCATGATAAAGTTGAGAGTGCTAAAGAAGAAGATTTAAGAGCAAAGTTTTCTTTACCAAAAGAACAGAGAAAATATGCCCAGCAAGACGATTTTGAAAGATCATCTGATATGGCTCAAATTATAAACAAGGATAGTTTCAGACAGGTCTTTTTATTACAGTGCATTCAAGGGGAACCACTTGTTCCATTCGAAAGAACTTATTCTCCAGAAGTTTTTTCTCAGCTTACACCTTTAAAACAGGAAAAGATAAGACAGCAGAATGCAGGTCTTGCTCTTAAGTACGAAAGAATTAAAGAAACTGGAGATGGTTTTGGAGTTCTTGAAGAAATAGGAGCTTCAAAAAGATTAGAATCTGTTTCTGTATAATGACATCAGGCAAAAGTCTGATGTTTTTTATATAGCATTTTTAAATCTGTTTAAAGCTTCTTTTAAAGTAGCATGTGTACAGCCAAGGTTTATTCTTATAAATCCTTCATTGGGTGACCTGTACATATCTCCGTCATTTATAAAAACTTTTGCCTTTTCTAGTAGGACTTTTTTTATCATATCTGAACTCATATTCAGTTTTGACATGTCGACCCAAGCTAAATAGGTGCTTTCAAGTTTCGCTACTTTAAAATTAGGATAATTATCTTTGATGAAAGTACAAAGAATTTTGTAATTTTCCTGAATGTAGTCATTAAGCTCAATAATCCAATCATCGCATTGAGTATAAGCTGCTATTGTTGCTGCAACACCAAAAGATGTTACATCGCAGATTTCATTTATATTCACCTGTCTATCAATTCTTTTTAAGAATTCTTTATTCTGACAGACAATATATGCATTCTTTAATCCTGCAGTATTGAATGTCTTGCTTGCAGATCTTATGAGAATAATTCTATCGTTGTAACTTTTATCAATATTTAGGAAAGACGTGAATACAGTACCATTGGGTCTGATATCGCAGTGCACTTCATCTGCAATTACGATGAGATTATGCTTTTTACAGATTGCAAGTATTCTTTCTAATTCCTGTCTTGTCCACAATCTTCCTGTTGGATTGTGTGGATTACAGAGTAATAGAAATTTTGCCTTCTCTGATTGGGCCTGTTTTTCTAAAGATTCAAAATCTAAAGAGAATACGCCATCGGAATATAAAATTTCGTTTTCTACTATCTGGCAACCACTGTTTTTTATGCAGGAGAAAAAGTTGTTATAAGCTGGAGTCTGAACAATAACTTCATCTGCACACTGAGACAGTCCCTGTAAAATAGCACTTATAGCACCAACCATACAAGGAGTTGGAATAATGGAATCTTCACTTATTTCGCAGTTGTAGTGTCTTTTGTGAAAGCTACAGATAGCCTTGTAATATTCATCAGGTACAATGCCATATCCATATATACCGTGTTTTGCAAGATCTTCAACTGCTTTCTGGATTGGTGGTGCCACCTTAAAATCCATATCTGCTACCCAAAGAGGCAGAACATCCTTATCTTTTACGATATCCCATTTATCAGAATATGTATTGTGTCTGTCTATGATTTCATCAAAATTGTACTTAGCCAAAGTAGTTTTCCTCAATTACACAAGTAGCTGGAGCTTTTTTGTGTTCATCGATGATTATTTTTCCGATTGAAGTTGCACGAATATGGCCTGAAAGAGGATTTCTTACACTTTCGATATGGCTTTTTATTGTAGCAAATACAGATGAGTATTCAAAAGCAAATTCAGTGCTATCTGCAAGAATACAGTCAACAAGTCTTAGGTTTTCGGCATAGCACATAGGCTGTTTGCCTGTTATTGTGCAGTTTATCAAAGTTACATTTTTTGAATGCCAAGCTAAGTATTCACTATTGATAATAGAGTTTATGACTGTGACATCCTGAGCTTCCCAAAATGCATCTTTTGAGTTGATTATACTGTCGACAATCTTTATGCCAGATGCATTCTGAAATGCATAATTACCATTTAATTTTAGTTTATTGATTTCTATATTAGAAGAATTTAAAAAAAGATAATCTGCATTATTCATAGAGCAGTTATCAATTTTTATACCTTTGCAGTCCCAGAATGTTTCTTTTGCATCAGAGAAAATAGTCTGATAAACACTAATATCCGAGCATTTTCTGAACATTTTAGGTGCGACCACATCGCAATTAGACATATTAATTTTCTGAGAATACCAAATAGCAGCTCTAGCCATTGTGTCAAAAGCGCAGGTATCTATAGAAAGATCCTGAATGTGCCAGAAAGGGTACTTTCCATTGAAATATGATTTTTCAGCACTGATCTCGTGCCCCTCTTTTAAAGCTGATTCACCATCAATAATTCTTATGTTACTGAGTTTAATATTGCTTTTCCCAAAAAGAGGTCTTTCTCCGGAATATTCTTTATTGCTTATTGTCTTCATTTTCTGTTTGTATGATCTAAGTAATTTTTTTTAGATAAATAGGATAAAGAATCTTTTTTAAAATTAAAAATAAAAAAATGAATTTTCAGTAAAAAATGTTTTGCTTGTTACAAAACTGCAAATATCCTTATGCAAAAAAAATTCATTAATAATAGCTAACTTTTTGATAATTAAGATAAGATATTGTTCTTTGTGATATAAATAGAAATTTTTTATGCACATTTCCATACTTTTTGCAAAGCATAAAAAAAATACTAAATTTATGCTCTTTTTTTATGTGTAATGATCGCAAAAAGTGGAGATAAGTCTCTCATAAATAGAATATTCATCTACAATATTATACTGTTAGCGAGAATAATAAAGAACATATAGGGAGTAACTCATTTTATGCAGTCAGCACGTGACGTCGTAAGACAGACTATGGCTCTGGTTCTTGCAGGTGGTCGAGGCAGCAGATTGAAGGCTTTGACAGATACAAGAGCTAAACCTTCAGTTTACTTTGGCGGTAAATACAGAATTATTGATTTTGCTTTATCAAATTGTGTAAATTCTGGAATTACTGGAATTGGTGTAGTTACTCAGTATAAGTCCCACAGTCTTTTAAGACACCTTCAGGCTGGTTGGTCATTTTTCAGAAACCAGATGAATGAGTATATAGATTTCCTTCCTGCATCACAAAGAACAGATGAGGAGCACTGGTATCAGGGTACTGCTGATGCAATCTATCAGAATATAGATATTATCAAGGATCATAAACCAAAGTATGTGCTGATTTTAGCAGGTGACCATATTTATAAGATGGACTATGCTGCTATGATTCTCGATCATATTAAAATGGGCTCACCTCTAACAGTTGCATGTATTCCTGTTCCAAAAGATCAGGCTCGCGGTTTTGGTGTCATGAATGTTGATCAGGACTGGCTTGTAACAGATTTCGTTGAAAAGCCTCTTGATCCTCCTACAATGCCATCAAATCCTTATATGTCATTAGCCTCAATGGGTATTTACGTTTTTGATGCTGAATTCCTGTATGAGATTCTATCAAGGGATGCTGGCAACAGAGATTCCCACCATGATTTTGGTATGGACATTATTCCACCTCTAGTTCAGCAGAGAATGGTACATGCCCACGATTTTACAAAATCTTGTATCAGAAACAGAGGCAATACAGATATTGTTTTCTGGAGAGATGTCGGAACAGTAGATGCCTACTGGGAGGCAAACATGGATATTGCATCCATTCAGCCTCAGTTGGACGTTTATGATTTTAACTGGCCAATCTGGACAAATCAGATTCAGCTTCCACCTGCAAAGATGGTTCAGGATATCAGCGGATCATCATCAATTCTGCGTAATTCTGTAGCTTCAGCAGGTTGCATTATCTCTGGCTCATCAATAAACCAGACCCTGCTGTTTAATTCATGTAGAGTTCATTCTAACTGTTTCTTATCAGAATCTGTAATTATGCCATTCTGTATCATCCACAGAGCCTGTCGACTGACTAAGGTAGTTATGGATAGAGGATGTGAGATACCTCGTGGAATGATTATCGGAGAGGATTATAATGCTGATTCAAGGCGATTCTATCGTTCTGAAGGTGGTGTTACATTAGTAACGCGTGCTATGCTTGCAAAACTCCGCCAGACAGAACCAGAATTGTTTGAGGATTTTGATAACTACAAAGCTCCGGTAGCAATGCCGTCTTACTAAATATAACTTAATGAAAATAGATGAAATTTCCAAAAAGCTCTTTTGTGCAAGTCGCATTAGAGCAGATGTATTGAGCAAGGATCAGACTTTAAATTTTTTAAATTCTGATCCTCTTTATACTTTCGGTTCAGAACAGGACCGCCTAAAGATTTCAATGTGCGCACCGTTGCGCAGACTTCAGCAGAAAACTCAGGTCTTCCCGCTAGATGTAAAGGCAGCTTCAAGAAATCGTCTGACTCATTCTCTTGAAGTATCAGAATATTCACGCCTTATTGCCTTTGCAATTGTAGATGCAGTAAAAGAAGTCGATTAGTCGCCAATATTAAGGTCAATGCTAAACTGCCTTAATAATTCCTCTATGCTTCATGATCTTGGAAATCCACCTTTTGGTCATTTTGGTGAATCTCTGTTAAGAACATGGCTAAAAAAAACAGTGAATGATCAATCAGTAGGAGCAGAGCTGACAAAAGCAGAAAAAGACGATTTACAGACCTTTAATGGAAATGCTCAGGGCTTAAGATTAAGTCATACCATTCAGGATCTTAACCTGACTTTAGGTCAGTATGCATCTGTTATAAAGGTTCCAAATACGATAAATGAACTTCTTTTAGGTCATGGAAAGGGGTTTAGTGCAAACGGCATTGAATCTGATTATTTTAGCTGGTCATATGCAAATGCAGGTGTATTCCTATCTGAAAAAGATCTTTTAGATGCAATAAGAGAACAGTGCCACAGGGATTTAAGACATCCTTTTGCAACAATAATTGAGTATTCAGATGATCTGGCATATGTTCTTGCAGATCTTGAAGATGCTTTTGACAGAGGTTTGATAAATCCTCATACAATCATTTCTTTATCAAAACAGCTGCTGACATATCCTGAATTGTCTTTAATGCATGATGTTTTAGGACCTGAAAGAATAGAAAAATTGTTCAATAAAGGTAAAACTCAGGCTCTATTCTATCTAAGAGATGTTGTGTCATATTATGTAATAAGAGATTTTGCAAAAGCTGTTGCATCAAATTTAGATTACTTTATTCAGACTGGAGAGCCTGATTTTTCAACCGAATACTATCCTGGTATCACGGTTTTGAAAATGCTTAAGAGTTTTGAATATCAGAAGGTATATAACCACTTTGAAGTTCAGACACTTGACCTGTCAGGATCAAGCTATATTAAAGGTCTTTTAAAACATTATGAGTCATTGCTTTTTGAAAGACATGAAGTATTTGTAAAAGAATTGTTAGCCCAAGGTGGAGATCCTTTCTGTATGCGCATAGCATCAAGAATTTCAAGACGTCATAAGGAAACATATCTTAAGAGTCTTGAACTTGGTAAATTCAGTGAAATTTATCTGCGTATACGTCTTATTGTGGATTATATATCTGGTATGACAGATACCTTTGCAGAATCAGAATACAAGATATTAAGCGGAATCAATTAACACAATTTATTCGTTTTTTTGATAGAATAGCTCACATATTAAATTGTATGGATTAATAAATATGAGCAACGATCAGATTAAATTAACAAGTAACGATCCTGTTTTTGATGACATCAGACCATGTCGTGATGATGAGGTTCAAAGCGAGCTGAAGAAGATTGTTTCAGATGATCTTGTACTGAACAGTATTCTAAAGTTCAGATATCCTGTTGCATACAAGCCATTCTCATTTATCTTAAAGCCTCTTGTTAAAGCATATCTGTCTAAAAAGATTAAGAATATCAAGACAATTCGCGATTTTCAGTTAATCGTAGCTGATTTTGTTAAGAATATGTCTGAAAAAACAACTGACGGCGTTGAGCTTGTCGGTTTTGATCGCCTCGAGAAGAACAAAGGTTATCTTTTTATCTCAAATCACAGAGATATTTCGTTAGATCCTGCTTATATTGACTATGCACTGTTTGAATCTAAGTTAGATACTGTAAGAATTGCAATTGGTGATAATCTCTTGAGAATGCCTGCTGCAACCTCACTTATGAGACTTAACAAGAGTTTCATTGTAAAGCGATCAATAGAGGCTCCTCGTGAAAAACTTAAGGCATTCAACCAGCTATCCTCATATATTGGCTTATCTATTGAAGAGGGCAACTCTGTATGGATTGCACAGCGTGAGGGTAGAGCAAAAGATGGTAACGACAAGACTGAAGAAGCCGTTTTAAAAATGATTGGCCTTTATGGACGTCAGAAAAAAATGGATTTTGCTTCATACATGAAATCACTTAATATCATCCCTGTTTCAATTACATACGAATATGATCCTAACGATCTGAATAAGGCAAATGAGCTTTATCAGAAAAAAGCAAACGGCGAGTACAAGAAAGATCAGTTTGAGGATATTGATACCATTGCTCGAGGTATTCGTGAGTATAAAGGTAGAGTAAAGCTTGTTGCAGGTGAGCCTATTAAGGATGGTTTTGAAACTGTAGAAGAGCTTGCAGCTATAATTGACAAATTTATTTGGTCAAATTATGAGCTATATCCAAGTTCACTATTGAGTTCTGGTACTGATGTTGGTGTATCATCACAAGAGAAAGAAAAGTTTCTTCAGAGAATCAATCAGTATCCAGAGCATTTACGTGAGCTCATCAAGGCAATGTATGCTGCTCCAGTAAAAAATAAGGAAAATGCATTAAAGAATGTTTAATCCTGTTTATAACGCAGACGGAAAAATTAGTTACTTCCGTGTACTGTGCCTATCAGTAGCATTCGGATGTCTAA
The DNA here is from genome assembly GCF_019448115.1 of Succinivibrio faecicola. Lineage (GTDB taxonomy): Bacteria > Pseudomonadota > Gammaproteobacteria > Enterobacterales > Succinivibrionaceae > Succinivibrio > Succinivibrio faecicola. Next base: position 7,136 of record NZ_JAGFNY010000004.1, read on the forward strand.
TCTGTGGCTGCATGGTAGACAATGACAAGAAGACTGTACAGAGATCAAAGGTTTTAGAATCTGTACAGCAAGAGACTGTTTTGCCTGCAATTGAGCATGACTATAAACAGATAAGAACATTAGCATTAGAAGAATTTACTTTTGATGTTGAATATCTGCAGACATGCGGAACCTTAGACAGAGGATTTGACAACTGTGTAGTCGAGTTGTCTGATTCTTTAAAGCCATATTATTCATTGAATCTTGATGCATCAGCAGATGGTTATAAAATTGCATTTGTTGCAAATGAAGATAGCAAGAATGAGCTTGAAAATTTTGAGTCAGATTCAAATGGAGAAATCAAAATAGTTGATTCTGATGGAAACTTCGATAAGCAAGCTCTGACTGAACTGAAAAAAGCAAAAGGTAAATTTAAAATCATCAGGGATACGGATAATCAAGATGGTCATGCAGCTCCTTCAGGGCTGTCACCAATGGTACGTAATCTTTCAAAAAGATAATTTTTTTTATATCTATAAATAGTTTTTCTATACATCTTCTGGTGTATTGAATTTGTTTATTATTTATAACATAATCCTTTTAATGAAATAAGGTATTTGGCAACAGTTGAATACAATAAGAGAAAACTAATATGAAAATTACCAAGGATACAGTTGCAACCATCAGCTATACAGTTACTAAGACTGATGGACAGGTCGTAGGCAGAACAGAAGCTGATGCCCCTGTATGCGTTCTTATCGGTCATGGCTTTTTAATTAAAGGTCTTGAGCAGGCATTACTAGATCATCAAAAGGGTGATGAGTTTGCTTTTACCTTAGAGCCTAAAGACTCATATGGTGAAATTGATAAGAACCTGATTCAGACTATCGATAGAAAATTATTCGGTGATTTTGATATAGCTGTTGGCAATGTTTTTGAAGCAGACAGCTCAAACGGTCCTATGGCTGTTGTAATCAAAGAAATTACTGATGATAAGGTTGTTGTAGATGGAAATCATCCACTAGCGGGCATGACTTTAAATTTCCTAGTTGTTGTGGATGATGTTAGAGAAGCAACAGAAGAAGAGTTAAAACATGGACATGCCCATGCAGACGGTCATTGTCCATCAGAGCATCACCGCTGCTGCTGCGGTGGCAAGCACAATCACCACGAAGACAGCGATCATGAGTGCCGTTGCGGTCATCATCATGACGAAGAAGACGAACATCACTGCGGCTGCGGTGACAAGCACAATCACCACGAAGACGGTGATCATGAGTGCTGTTGCGGTCATCATCATGAGGACGATGATCATGAGTGTTGTGGCGGTCATCACCATGAGAATGATGAACACAAGTGCTGTGGTAAACACCATCATCATGACGAAGAAGGCGAACATCACTGCTGCTGTGGCAAGCATCACCACTAATTATAAAAATGATTTATAATACAGGCTCCTTGTGTGGAGCCTTTTTGGTATTTTTATTATGAAATTTATTATCAGACTTTTTCCCGAAATCTCAATCAAGAGTAAGCCAGTTCGTAATCGATTAATAAGACTGGTTAGACAGAATATTGTAAATGTGTGTAAGCACCATAATATTGCTGTAAATGCATTTGCTCAGTGGGACAAGATAGTTGCTGTATTTGGTACTGAAGATGCTCCTGTATCAAAAGATAGAGCAATCACTGAGTTATCTAGAATTCCTGGTATTCATTCTTTTATGGAAGTAAATGAATATCCATTTACAACTCTTGATGATCTGTTTGAGACTATCAAGGATGAAGTTGGCCCTTCAATTATAGGCAAAACCTTTGCAGTTAGAATAAAGAGAAAAGGTCAGCATGAATTCAATTCACAGATGGCAGAACGTGTTATCGGTGGTAAATTCAAGGCGGCATTTGAAAACAAAGGTGTAAGCCTTTCAGATCCAGATGTTCTCATTCATATTGAGATTGAGCACCAGACTGCATACCTTTCAGGTGAAAAGCATCTAGGTATTGGTGGTTATCCTGTAGGTTCACAAGGCGAGGTTTTCTCATTAATTTCAGGTGGTTTTGACTCAGGTGTTTCAACTTATGATGTTCTTCATAGAGGTTGCAGAGTTAATTATCTGTTCTTCAACATGGGCGGAACAGCACATGAAATCGGTGTAAAACAAGAAAGCTATTTTATCTGGGACAGATATGCTTCATCACACCGAGTAAAGTTTGTAACTATTCCTTTTGAACCAATAGTAGGCCAGATTTTAGAGAGAACTCATCATGGAGTAAGAGGTGTAATCCTAAAGCGCATGATGATGAGAGTAGGCTCTCTTGTTGCAAAGAAATTTGATGCTGAAGCCCTAGTAACTGGCGAGTCATTAGGTCAGGTATCATCGCAGACACTTCGCAATCTAACTCATATTGATGACGTATGTGATGTTCTGCTGATAAGACCTTTAATTACAGCTGATAAACAGGATATTATTGATAAATCAAGAGAAATTGGAACAATAGGCTTTGCTGAAAGCATGCCGGAGTACTGTGGTGTAATATCTGATCATCCAAATGTCTGCCCAACAGCTTCTTTTGTTGAAGAAGAAGAGGCAAAAATGGATGAAGGCCTAGTACAGCAGGCTGTTGAGAATATGAAGGTAGTTGATATTACTGATATTCCAACAAATACATCTAAACTTAAAACGGAGATTGAGGTTGTAGAAAATCTTCTGAAATCTGATGTGGTTATTGATGTAAGAGCTCCAGATGATGTTGAAAAAGCTCCATTAAAAGATCTTGAAAATGAGGTAATTGTACTTCCTTTTTATAAGATTGCTTCAGAATTCAATAAGCTTGATAACATGAAAACCTATGCTCTGTTCTGCGATCAGGGGGTTATGAGTACTATGCAGGCAAAGCAGTTAAAAGAAAAGGGCTATCATAACGTAAAGGTTTGGCGTCCTGCTAAATAACTACATTAAGTAAGCTACATAGAAAAAGGTGTAATTGTACTGACCACTGTAAATTGCACCTTTTTTGTTACAGTAAAATGTAGCTTGTCAGTTACTGTTAATTTCTTCGACAATGTTTGTATTGGCTGCTTTTACAGCTGGGTAGAGTGCAGCTAACGTTCCCATTATCAATGCACAGAATCCTACTGTTGCAATGTCTGTAATGTGTATTACTGTAGGAACAAAGTTAATAAAATAGACATCTTCATTTAGAAGCTGAATTGAAGTCCATTTTTCGAAATTTGCAGTAACATATGGTGTAAACAGAGATATTAGTGTTCCTGCAATTATTCCATATGTACAGCCTTTAAAACTGCTAAGTAGTCCCATCAGAGTAAATGTTTTTATAATGAATTTTTTATCAGCTCCCATTGTCATGAGAATTGCGATTTCTTTTCTTTTTTCGTTTACTGTCATAACAAGATTGGAGATGATATTAAAGCAAGCTACACAAATCACCAATATCATAGCAAGATACATAATACCTCTTATCATATTGATATCTTTGTATAGTTTTCCATGAGTATCAAGCCATGTTGTAATTTCACTTTCTTGAGGTATTACTCTAGCAATATCATAAGCTACATTATTAACAATCAGCATATCATCTGTTTTGATATGTATAGTATTTGGATACTCCCTGTTTGATATTTCTAATGCTGCATCAAGTGAAATAAAAGCAAAATTGTTATCTATCTGACCTGCTGTTTTAAATACACCAGCAACAGTAAAATCCTGCATATTAAAAGCTGATAATTCAGCAGCATTATCAGCTTTATCAATACAAGCTACCTTAATTGTATCGCCTTTTTTTACATTTAGTTTTTTTGCAATTCCATTTCCAAGAATTATCTGTTTTGGCTTAGATAAAATATCATCAGAGAATTCTTTAGTGAATTTTTCAAAGTTGATTACTCTTTGCTTTTCATCAGAATTTACACCGATAATCATTGCAGGAACGAAGCTTCTGCTATCTGTTATTGCACCTTTAAGTACAATACTTTCATTTACCGAAACCACATGTTTTGTTTGTTTTATGGTTGAAACAATATTTTTGATATTTGTATAACCTTCAGGTTCATATGATGTTAGAGTGATTGAAGGCACCAGTTCTAAGACTCGGTTTTTAAGCTCTCTTTCAAAACCGTTCATTGCTGACAGACCAAGAATAAGAGAGCATACACCAATACTGATACCTAAAGTAGATGCAAGTGACATAAACCTTGCAAGAGGCCCGTATTTTTTGGATTTTAAAAATCCAAGTGCCAATTTAAAGGTTAGCTTACTCATGGATGATACCATCCTTCATGGTATAAACTCTGTCGCACTTTTCGCTAAGAGAATTGTCATGAGTTACGATGACAACGGCAATTTTGTCTTCCTTTACAAGTTTTTCAAATAATGAAAAAACCATCTGTGCATTCTTTTCATCAAGATTACCTGTTGGTTCATCAGCAAGAATTAGTTCTGGATTGTTTGCAAGAGCTCTTGCTATTGCAACACGCTGTCTTTGTCCACCAGATAGTTCAGACGGTCTTGAATCTGCTTTTTCTGATAAAGCAACTTTTTCAAGTAACTCAAGTGCTCTTTGTTTTGCATCATTCTTGTTAATACCTGCAATAAGCATAGGCATCATTACATTTTCAAGTGCAGAAAAATCACTTAGCAGATGATGAAACTGGTAAACAAAACCAAGATGAATATTTCTAAATGCCGCTTTCTTTTTGTCAGAAAGTTTTAAGAGCTCTTCACCTTTATAGATAATCTCTCCGCTGTCAGCCTTATCTAATGTACCTAGAATATGCAGTAAAGTAGATTTTCCAGATCCTGACTTTCCTACAATTGCTGTCAGTTCATTTGAATAAATATCAATATTTACACCTTTTAGAACATTTGTTCTGATTTTGTCTTCATTGTAGGTTTTTATGATATTTTTAGCTTGTAGTAAAGGATTGTTCATTATTTATCCTCTGTTTAAGTTCAATACAGGATCTGCCTTTGCCGCTCTTGAGGCAGGATACAGAGTAAAAATGAGGCTCATCAGTATAGAGCCAATTGCAACATAAATTAGGTTTGTCATATCGATACTTGCGCTGACAGCTGACATTGTTCCCATAGAATTCATGTAGGAAACAACAGCATATGTTAGTGGTATTCCGATGATTACACCTATAAAAGTACCAAGAACACCTACGATAAGCCCCATCAGAATAAATATTCCTTTTATTTTTGTGTCAGATAAACCGATTGTTTTTAAAATAGCAATTTCATTCAAACGGGATGTAACCATCATAGATAGTGCAGACAGGATATTAAAAGCTGCAACAATAATTATGAGAGCAAGCATTATGGTCATTGTTACCTTTTCAAGAGCTATTGCCTTGAAAAAATCTCCCTGATAGTCACTCCAGAGATTATATGAAACATTATTCTTATCAAGGTATTGTTTTACCTTGTCAATTTTAAATGCGTCTTTTGTATATATTCTCAGCTTTAAACTGTTTTCTCTAAGTCTAAACAGCCTTCTGACATCATCAATGTTTCCTATTACAGTTGCGATACTGTTGTTTGTGTTTGTTGAAGGAAAATAATATTTCAAAGTGAAAATTCTCTGAGATGGAGTAATACCAAGAGGCGTATATCTTGAGTTGATAGTGCTGATGAGTCTTGCCTGAGTGTTCAGTCTTATGTTGTTATCAAGATAGACACTAGCCATGGCGTTGAGCTGATAAGATCCTTTTTTAGGAATTCTTACAAGATCAAGATCGCTTTTAAAAATTCCATTTTTCAGTTTTAAATTATTTTCATCGATGCCCTGAACATATACTAATGAAAGCCCACCTGGAGTTTGCAGCAGTGCCTGCTCCTGAATGAATGGTGATACAGCAAGAACATCATCAAATTCAAGAAGCTTATCAGAAGACTTAAAGTTATCTGCAATTATATGTGGTGTGATACTGAGTATTCTGCTCTTAAGATTACTGTGCAATCCCTGCATTATTGCAGTATCTACAATAAGTGCTGCCACGCCAAGAGCAATGCCTGCTACAGAAATAAAGGCAACGAACTTTGCGAATTTAAGAGTTTTGCTCCTAAATATGTACTGGAGTGCAATTTTAAAGGTTAAGTATGAAAACATATTATTTCTAGATTAAATACAAACACACTAATTGTAACACACAGAAAATATGAGCTAACTTATGATTGTTAATAATACGTTATTCAATAGATAAATCTTCTCAATAATATGTCGATAGATCTTCAAATATATGAAAAAATGTGGCAAATCAAAAAATTCTGTTTTCAAAAAAATTTTTTTCATTCCTAATTAAACTTTTTTACTGCTAAGCCGTTAATAAAATACCAAGTGGCAATTTTGGAAAAAACAAATTACCGTATAGTTGTACTATAATTAATGTTACAGAAAATAGAGGAGAAGCTATGAGTAAATTGTTTAAGCTCAGTGCTATAGCAATTGCTATTAATTTAGCTTGCTTCTCAGCACCTTTAACTTCACATGCAGCAAAATATGATATGGTGACCAGTACAAAAGCAATGGTTGCCAGGGATGCTTTGCAGTCTTTTGACATGTCGTCCATGACAAATAAGGCTAAAGATGCAAGTACAGATATGTACACGCCTGATATCATGAACGCAATCATTGAAAACAATAAACTTGAATATATTGTTTTAAAGCAGGACCGATGCCAGTTCACTGCAGATATTGAAGATAGAGCAAGACTAGTTAAGAGTCCTGTTTTTATGTATGCCTGGGGGCAGATGCTCCTTAAGGGAATATGTGTTAGGGCAGAGCGTGACCTTGCACTCGGATACATAAGAAGAGCTGCTGATGATGGTTATGCTCCTGCTATGGTTCAGATGGCGGAATATTTTGAAAAGGGAACTTTTATGCACAAGAGTTTCTCCCTTTCAGAACAGTATATGCACACAGCTGCTGCATTAGGTTCAAAAACAGCACGCCTTAATTGGGCTGATATGCTTATCAGAGGATATGGCTCTCCATCCTTGTATGAAGAGGCTTATGCATGGCTTTACCACAGCCAGTATGAAGATGAATACTCTCAGATGAAGAAGATTTATTTAGAGTCACAGCTTAAAAAATTCTTACCTCCGAATGTAATTGCAAGAAATGAGGCTTTTGAGCCTGATATATAAAAAACAGAAAAGATACTGCATGCCTGGACCAAATCCAGGCATTGTTTTTTGAAAAAACAATAATCTGTTATAATGCTGATAACTATCAGAAATTTTTTAAGGATTACTAATGTTTGACAATCTAACAGAGCGCCTTAACCGCACTCTTAAAAACATAAGCGGTAAAGGTCGTATTACAGAAGACAACATTAAAGATACTCTTCGAGAAGTTCGTGTTGCCTTGCTTGAGGCAGACGTTGCACTTCCAGTTGTAAAATCATTCACTCAGAGAGTTAAAGAGCGTACTTTAGGTACAGAGGTTGCTTTAAGTCTTACACCTGGTCAGGAATTCATTAAGGCTGTTCATGCTGAACTTGTCGAAACAATGGGTGGTACAACACAAGAGATTAACCTTGCCCATCAGCCTCCTGCAGTAATACTGTTAGCAGGTCTTCAGGGTGCTGGTAAGACAACATCTGCAGCAAAGCTTGCCTTATATTTAAAAGAACGTCTCAAGAAAAAGGTTTTAATGGTATCGGTGGATACTTACAGACCTGCAGCTATGGATCAGTTAAAGACTTTATCTTTAGAGGTAAATGTTGACTGTTATCCTTCTTCACCAAAAGACAAACCAGAAGATATTGCAAAAGCAGCTCTTCAAGAAGCTAAGTTAAGAGCATATGATGTTCTTATTGTTGATACTGCAGGTCGTCTTGCAGTAGATGAAGAGATGATGGATGAGGTCAAGAGACTTCATGCACTTACTGATCCTGTAGAAACACTGTTTGTTGTTGATGCAATGACAGGTCAGGATGCAGCTAATACAGCAAAAGCATTTAATGATGCTTTAGCACTGACTGGTGTGATATTAACCAAGGCAGATGGTGATGCAAGAGGTGGCGCCGCCTTGTCAGTAAGAGAAATTACCGGCAAGCCAATCAAATTTATCGGTATGGGAGAGAAGGTTGTTGCCCTTGAACCTTTCCACCCTGACAGAATTGCATCCCGTATTCTCAATATGGGAGATATTCTCTCCTTAATTGAAGATCTTCAGCGAAATACTGATGTTGAAAAAGCCAAAAAGATGGCTGAAAAGCTAAAGTCAGGTGAAGGCTTTACATTCGAGGATTTCAAAGATCAGATTGCTCAGATGAAGAAGATGGGCGGTATGACTGGATTGCTAGATAAACTGCCAGGAATGGGTAATATTTCTGAGCAGATTAAAGATAAAGTCAATGATAAGAGTATTGCTCATATGGAAGCAATTATCAACTCAATGACTAAAAAGGAACGAATTCATCCTGAAATCATTAAAGGTTCTAGAAAGAAGAGAATAGCAATGGGTGCTGGCGTTGAGGTACATGAGGTAAATGTTCTTTTACGTCAGTTTGAAATGACCCAGAAGATGATGAAGAAAATGGGTAAGGGTGGTATTCGTAAAATGGCAGGTGCAATGCGCGGTATGATGGGTGCCATGGGAGGCATGGGCGCAATGAATAACCTGTTTAGAAGGTAAATTTTTTCTGGCAGAAATTCTGTCAGATTAACTCTAGGTTGCTATTTTTTTTACTCTCTTTATTTGAGAACTTGATTTTTTTGAAATTAAGTGTAAAATATGGCAACTGTTTTTTGTAAGGTGACAATTGTCACAATTGTCATGATTTTTATTTTTATATAGGTACTAGCGAAATGGTAGTCATTCGTTTACGTCGTTTAGGCGCTAAAAAACGTCCTTTCTATCACGTTATTGTTGCAGACAGTCGTTTTGCAACATCTGGCCGTTTCATTGAGCAGGTTGGTATTTTCAACCCTGTTGCAAACGGTAAAGAAATCCGTCTACGTTTAGATTTAGAAAGCATCAATGCATGGATTGCAAAGGGTGCACAGCCATCAGATCGTGTAAAGCGTCTTTTATGGGAAGCTGAGCAGGGTGAAGAGGCTGTTTTAAAAGCTAAGGAAGAGAAGCACGCTAAAGCAGTTGCTGCTCGTAAGGCTGCTGCAGAGGCTAAAGCTAAGGCTGAAGCTGAAGCTGCACAGGCTGAACAGGCTTAATAACTGCTAAATATGGCAGATACTCCGCGTCAAATGGGAGCCTTAGGCTCTTCATTTGGAGTAAAAGGTTGGATGAAAGTTCGATCTTTTACGAGCCAACCTGAGAACCTTTTTGACTACTCGCCATGGTTTATACGTCAGCGCGGGATGGAATGGCGCGAGGTTCAGGTTGAAGAATATAGACCACATGGTAACGGTTTTATCGTTAAGTTAGATGTGGCCTCAACTCCAGAGGAGGCTAAAGCTTATGCTGGAGCTGAGATAGGGATCAGGCGTTCAAGCCTGCCACCTGTACCTGAAGGTACCATATATCTTGCAGATCTTGTTGGATGTACAGTATATGGTCTTGAAGGTGTAATGCTCGGCAAAGTGTCGGGAATTAGGGATTATGGAGCTGCTCCAATTATGGTAGTGTCTCCCTCTGACCACCTGGCTAAGGAAAGAAATGAAGATTTTCTAATTCCTTATGTCGTGGGCCCAATTGTCAAAGCAGTTGATCTCGAAGCTATGACAGTTGAGGTTGAGTGGGGTGTTGATTACTAAGATGTATTTCGGCGTAATTACACTCTTTCCTGAGATGTTTGATGCAGTGACCAAATACGGGGTTACTCGCAGAGCTTGTGAAAATGGACTGATTACAGTCAATTGCACAAATCCTCGCGATTATACCTTAGATAAATTTGGTAATGTTGATGATAAGCCATATGGCGGTGGACCTGGTATGCTTATGCAGGTTCAGCCACTGTCAGATGCTATCAAAGCAGCAAAAGCTCAAGCACCGGATGGAACAAAAGTTGTCTGCATGTCTCCTCAAGGAGTGCAGCTAAATCACTCTCTGGTCACCAAATTCCACAGTTGGGGCTCAATTATTCTTATAGCAGGACGCTATGAGGGTATTGATGAACGCGTCCTTCAGACTGAAGTCGATCTGGAGGTTTCGGTCGGTGACTATGTCCTGTCAGGGGGTGAACTTCCTGCCATGTGTATCATCGATTCAGTTTCAAGAATGGTTCCTGGTGTTTTAGGAAACATTCAGAATGCCAATGAGGATACTTTTGCAAAAGGTCTTCTTCATTTTCCTCAGTATACTAGACCAGAGGAAATCAATGGTCTTAAGGTTCCTGAGGTACTGATGAGTGGACATCATGAAAAGATTCGTTCTTGGCGTTTAAAGCAGTGTTTGGGAAGAACCTTGCAAAGGCGTCCTGATCTGCTTGAAAACCGTACTCTTACTAAGGAAGAAATTAAACTTCTTGCTGAGTATAAAAAAGAGCATGGTTTAGAATAAGTTTTTTGTTTTTACTTAATGGTAGGTATTTCAAAATGGCAAGCAACCCAATTATTGATCAGCTTGAGAAAGAGCAAATCCGTACAGACATCCCTGAGTTCAACCCAGGTGACACCGTACGTGTTGAGGTTAAGGTTGTTGAAGGTGATAAGACCCGTTTACAGGCTTTTGAGGGTAACGTTATTGCTAAGCGTAACCGTGGCTTAAACTCATCTTTCACCGTTCGTAAGATTTCATCAGGTGAAGGTGTTGAGCGTGTTTTCCAGACAAACTCACCAATGATCGCTTCAGTTAAGGTAACACGTCGTGGTGACGTTCGCCGTGCTAAGTTATACTACTTACGTGACCGTTCAGGTAAGTCAGCACGTATTCGCGAGAAGATCAATTAATTCTTTTTACGAATATAATCTTTATTTGGCACCCGGTTTATCCGGGTGTCTTCGTTTTTATAATACTAGAATCTATTCTTGTTTACCTCTTAAAAATTGGCATTTATCCCTAAAAAATGAGATAATCGCAGTATTAATTTTTTTTAATCGTCAAATGTCAAAATATTGGTAAATATCAATGGATAAGTTAGAACAAGCCAGATTAGACGGTATTGAGGCAGCAAATAACGCAAAGAATTTACAGGAGTTAGATGCTGTTCGTGTAAATCTGTTAGGTAAGAAAGGTATTTTTGCCTCCTTTATGCAGGAACTATCAAAGTTATCTGCACAGGAGCGTCCAGAACGTGGTGCACTAATCAACCAGGCAAAGCAGGCTGTAGTTGCTGCTGTTGAAGAGCGCAGAGCAAGCATTGAGAATGCTGCTTTACAGGAGAAATTATCTAAGGAAACCGTTGATATTTCTCTTCCTGGCCGCCATAGAGAATATGGCAACATTCATCCTATCAGCAGAACTATAGAGCGTATCAAAGAAATCTTCGGTTCAATGGGCTTCTCAGTTGTAGGTGGTCCTGAAATTGAGGATGATTATCATAATTTTGATGCTTTAAATCTTCCTCCAAATCATCCAGCTCGTTCTTCACAGGATACATTCTCAGTTGAGAACGGTCTTCTGTTAAGATCACAGACATCTTCTGTTCAGGTGCGTACAATGGAAACTCAAAAACCACCTATCAGAATTATCGCTCCAGGTCGTGTATATCGTAATGACTATGATATGACACATACCCCAATGTTCCATCAGGTTGAAGGTCTTCTTGTTGAAGAACACACCTCGTTTGCTGAATTAAAGGGTGTATTAAATGAGTTCTTACTAAAGTTCTTTGAAGAAGAGCTTGAGGTTCGTTTCCGTCCTTCATTCTTCCCATTTACAGAGCCATCAGCTGAAGTTGACTTACGCAGAAAAGGCGGAAAGTGGCTTGAAGTGTTAGGTTGCGGTATGGTTCATCCAAATGTTTTAAAGAACGTAGGCATTGATACAGATAAATATGTAGGTTATGCCTTTGGTATGGGTGTAGAAAGATTAACCATGCTCAGATATGGCGTTAATGATTTAAGAGCGTTCTTTGAGAATGACTTACGTTTCTTAAAACAGTTTGCTTAGTTAGGTTGGATAGAAAAAATGATTTTCAATAAACAGTGGATTGATGAGTGGGTTGAAAACGACCTGAGTGCTGAGCAGCTTGCTGATAAGATCACAATGGCAGGCCTTGAAGTAGATTCAATTAGCGATGTTGCTGATAACTTCAGCCATGTTGTAATTGGTAAGGTATTAGAGTGCGTAGAGCATCCTGATTCAGACCATATGCATGTTACAAAGATTGATGCAGGTACTGGCGAAAATCTTCAGATCGTATGTGGTGCTCCTAACTGCAGAGAAGGACTTACAGTCTGTGTTGCTCTGATTGGCGCTCATGTAAATGGTATTGATATTAAGAAGGCAAAACTTCGTGGTGTGGAGTCATATGGTATGTTATGTTCCTACAAGGAATTAGGCATGTCAGATGAATCAAACGGTATTATTGAATTACCTGATGATGCTCCTATAGGAATGGATATCAGAGAGTATTTTGAGTTAAATGACAAGATCATCGATGTTGATCTGACATCTAACCGCCCTGACTGTCTTGGTATTGTTGGTATCGCCCGTGAAGTATCAGTTCTTTTAGGTCGTGAGTTTAAGGCAAACAAGGTTTTCTCTGTAGAGAACAAGATTGACGATGTTTTCCCTGTTGAAGTTGTAGACAAGAAAGCATGTCCTCGCTATCTGTGCCGTATCATCAAGGGTGTTAATCAGAAAGCTAAGTCTCCGTTATGGATGGTAGAAAGACTGCGCCGTTGTGGTATTCGTGCTGTTTCACCTATCGTAGATGTTACCAATTATGTAATGCTTGAGTACAGCCAGCCATTACATTCATTTGATTTAAACAAGCTTAACGACAAGATTGTTGTAAGACAGGCTGCACAAGGTGAGAAACTGACTGTTTTATCAGGTGAAGAGATTTCATTAAAGCCAAATACATTGGTTATTGCAGATTCAAAGGGTGCAGTTGGTTTAGCTGGTATTTTTGGTGGCTTAAATTCAGGTATTGATGATAATACAACAGACGTTCTTTTAGAGTCAGCATTCTTCCATCCAGATGCTATCAAAGGCCGTGCTCGTCAGTATGGTTTAGACACAGATGCATCTCATAGATTTGAGCGTGGTGTAGATCACGACAATCAGCGCAGAGCAATTGAGCGTGCAACTGAACTTTTAATTGAAATTGCTGGTGGAAGTGCAGGTCCTGTAACAGAAGCTGTAAGTGAGGATGATCTTCCAAAGCACGAGCGCATCAATGTTCGTTTAGCAAAGATTGCTAAGGTCCTAGGTAAAGAGATTGATGACGATACTGTATACACAATTCTTCACAATCTAGAACTTGATCCTCAGAAGATTGATGGTGGCTATTCAGTAGTTTCACCAAGCTTCCGTTTTGATATTGAAATTGAAGAAGATATCATCGAGGAAGTTGCAAGAATCTATGGATATGACAACATTCCTAACGTAACTCCAGTAAGTGAGCTTTATATGGTTCACGAAAAGGAAGAAGTGGTTGCTGATAGAGATATCAGACAAGCTTTGACTGACAGCGGTTACAATGAGGCAATTACATACTCATTTACTGATCCAAAGGTTTTAAAGGAGTTTAGCTCAATTAAGCCATTAATGCTTACTACTCCTATTTCACCAGAACTTTCTGCAATGCGTACAAGTCTTCTTGCAGGTCTTTCAATTGTTGCTAAATACAATTTAAATCGTCAGCAGAAGAAGGTAAGACTATTTGAGCAGGGACTGATTTATATTATCGATCAGAATGCTGAAAATGGTGTAAGACAGGAACCTATGGTTGCTGGTATTTCAGCAGGCGACATTGAGGAAGAAGGCTGGCATGCTAAGAGCAGAGCAGTTGATTTCTTTGATATCAAGGGTGACGTTGAAGCTTTACTTGGTGTAACAGCAAACAGCGATGTATTTACTTTTGTAAGAAGCAATGAGCCTATGCTTCACCCAGGCCAGAGTGCTGATATTCTTAAGAATGGTCAGAAAGTTGGCTATGTTGGTATGCTTCATCCAACAACTGCAAAAGCTTTAGGCTTCAAGCAGAAAGTTGGTGTGTTTGAGATTGCTCGTTCTGCTGTATCAGTACGTAATATTCCATCATACAACCCAATTTCAAAGTTCCCATCTGTTAGAAGAGACTTTGCATTTGTTGTTGATAAGAACGTAAATGCTTATGATTTAACAGCTTTAGCATATGAACTTGGTGGTAAGATTGTAAGCGATGCCTTTGTATTTGACGTATTTGAGGATGAGTCTTTAGGTGACAAGCGTTCTGTAGCAATTGCAATTATTGCTCAGGATGTGGATCGTACACTTGAAGAATCTGAGATTGAAGCATTAGCAACCAAGTTTGTTGAAGCTGCAAAGGAAAAATTCAACGCAACTCTGCGTTCTTAATATAGGAGATATAGCCATGGTTGATAATAATATGACCTCTTTGGAACAGCGCTTAGCTGCTCTTGAAGATCTAACAAAAAAACTAGAAGATGGTCAGTTACCTATTGATCAGGCTATTGAACTGTATTCAAAGGGTATGGAGCTTGCTGTATCATGCAAGAAGAGTCTTGAAGAACTTTCTGGAAAAATCGAAGTCGTTCGAGAGAATGCTCAGAAAGTATTGAATAAAGAGCCTTAACTGTACCCTTTACTATTTTTTTGCGGTTGGAGAAATAATGGAACTTAAGGAATTTGCTCAGACAGTATCTGAAAGAATCAATGCATTCATGAAGAATTATATTGATAATTTTGATGATGCTGCACCAGATCTTAAGGAGGCTATGAGCTATGGCCTGCTTCTAGGTGGTAAAAGAGCTCGTCCTCTGCTTGTTTATGCTACAGGACTTGCTTTAGGTTCTTCTTTTGAAAAACTCGATTATCCAGCCGCTGCAATTGAATGTATTCATGCATATTCACTGATTCATGATGATATGCCAGAAATGGATAATGACAAACTCCGCAGAGGACATGAAACTGTTCATGTGAAGTTCTCTCAAACCATTGCTTTGTTAGCAGGAGATTCTCTACAGACAATGGCGTTTGAAATTCTGTCTGATAGCAAATCTGGTCTATCTGATAAAGCTGTTGCAAATCTTGTAAAAATACTGTCTTCAAAAGCAGGATATACAGGTATGTGCGGCGGACAGGCTATGGATCTTGATTCTGAGGGAAAGAAGATCCCTTTAGAAAAATTAAGACTTCTTCATTCTAAAAAGACAGGTGCACTTATTAGAGCTGCAGTACTTATGGGTGCAGTAGCCTCTGAGAATGTGACAGAATCTGTGCTTTTGATATTAGACGAGTATGCAAAGTATACTGGTCTTGCATTCCAGATATGGGATGATATATTGGATGTTATTGGAGACACCTCTGTTATGGGCAAGACTCAAGGTTCAGATATCAGCCTTGATAAGAGCACTTATGTCAGCCTTTTAGGTCTTGATAATGCTAAAAAACTTGCTTATGAGTGTGTTGAAAATGCAGTAAACGAGTTGAAAAAACTTGATATTGATACATCGGTTTTAGCTCAGTTCGCACGTTTTACTATCAGCAGAGATCATTAGTAAGTGCAAGAATTAAATACACCGTTACTTGACAGCATCAAGTCTCCAAAAGATCTAAGAAAACTTCCTGTAGATGAATTAAAATTTGTTTGTCAGGAACTGAGAGAATATATAATCAATTCTGTAAGTAAAACATCAGGTCATCTAGCTTCAGGCCTTGCAGTTGTTGAACTTACAACAGCCCTTCATTATGTATTTAATACCCCTGATGACAAGATTATTTTTGATGTAGGCCATCAGGCATATCCACACAAAGTTCTTACTGGTCATAAAGAAGAGCTTCAAACCATTCGTAAAAAAGGCGGACTACACGCTTTTGTCTGGCGTGGAGAGACTGAGTATGATCTTTTATCAACAGGTCATGCTTCAACATCAATTGGCTCTGCATTAGGTCTTGCAGTATGTGAAAGAAATTTAAAAACAAAGAATAAAGTTGTTGCTGTTATAGGCGATGGTGCCTTGTCAGGTGGTGCTGCATATGAGGCATTAAATTGCGCAGGTGGCACAAAGGATCTTGATCTTATAGTTATCCTTAACGACAACGAGATGAGTATTTCTGAGAATGTAGGTTCAGTTTCTCAGTATTTAGCATCAATTCTTGCTAGCCCATATTATGTAAAATTTGTTGAAGGTGGAAAGAAGGTTCTAGAAAAACTTCCTGCAATCAAGTCACTTGCAGAGAAAGCTCAGGAACATGCAAAAGGAATGCTGCTCCCGGGAACTTTATTTGAAGAGCTTGGATTTAACTATATCGGACCTATTGATGGTCATGATCTCCCATCATTGGTTTCTATTTTAAATAATGTAAAACAGATTGGCGGTTTACAGTTTGTCCATGTTGTGACAAAGAAAGGTAAGGGCTATATCCCAGCTGAACAGAACCCAACAAAATATCACGGAGTTCCAACATTTGATCCTGCTGTAGGTATCAGCGATGATGAAAAAGTCGATTCAATCAAGTCATATTCAGATGTTTTTGGTAAATGGCTTTGTGATATGGGCAAAGCGGATGAAAAACTGGTTGCCATAACTCCTGCAATGCCTGTAGGCTCAGGTATGTGCGAGTTTGAGAAGGCTTATCCTGACAGATTTTTTGATGTTGGTATTGCAGAGCAGCATTCGATGATATTTGCATCTGGTCTTGCTGCTGGAGGATTGCATCCTGTTGTAGGTATATACTCATCATTCCTTCAAAGAGCGTATGATGGATTGATTCATGACATGGCAATTCAGGATCTTCCTATTGTTGTGGCTGTTGACAGAGCTGGAATTGTAGGTCCTGATGGTCCTACTCATCAGGGAATATTTGATATTGCATTTTCAAGATGCATTCCAAATCTGACAATCATGTGTCCATCGGACAGCAAAGAGCAGTATCTTCTTTTAAATACAGCATATAAGCTAAATAAACCTGCTTTAATCCGATATTCAAGAGATGGTGATGATGTTGCTTTAAACGAGCTGAGTCTTGATGATACAGTTCAGATAGGAAAAGCAAAAACAGTAATGACTGGATCAAAGGTTGCAATTCTCTGTTTTGGCTCTTTACTGAGTTCAGTAAAAGATGTTTGCAAGAGAAATAATACAACTTTAATAGACATGAGATTTATAAAACCACTTGATGAAGAGTGCATTAAAGGTGTTGTTATGAATCACGATACTGTGATTACTCTTGAAGAAGGGGTTGTAATGGGGGGCATCGGACAGGAGGTTATGTCTGTAGCTCATAGCATTAGAAATGATGTAAAGGTTATAAATCTTGGAATCTCTGATCAATTCGTTATGGAAGGTAAGAGGTCAGAATTGCTAGAAGATGAAAAATTAGATGCTAAAAGCATAGAAAATCTTATAAAAATGTACAAGGAGTAAAAATGCCTTCATTTGATATAGTTTCAAAGTTAAAGAAAGATGAAGTATTAAACGCTGTTGATAATGCAAATCGCGAACTTCAGACAAGATATGATTTTAGAGGCGTTGAGGCATCTTTTAATTTTGATAAGGCTTCAAACGAAGTGAAATTAGAAGCTTCAGAAGAATTTCAGATTCAGCAGATGGACGATATTCTAAGACAGAAACTGATTAAGCGTAATATCGAGGCAACAGCTGCTGAGTTTAAGGAAATTACACGTTCTGGTAAAAAATCAATACAGGTAGTTTCATTCAAAGAAGGTATTGATAAGGAACTTGCAAAGAAAATCATTAAAATTATCAAAGATTCAAAAATCAAAGTTGATGCTAAGATCAACGACGATATTATTCGAGTAACAGGCAAGAAAAGAGACGATCTTCAGGCTGTTATTGCTCTGGTTCGTTCATCAAAGATAGAGCAACCATTACAGTACGAAAACTTCAGAGATTAAGGTTTGCATATGCCTGAATCACCTGAAAGAAAATCAAGAAAAGATCTGATAAAACAGATCTTTTCAAAAAAGATGTTTATATGCCTGTGCCTTGGCTTTGCATCAGGCATGCCTCTTTTTGTTGTTCTTACACTAATAAGTGCATATCTTCGAAAAGAAGGTGTTAACCTAAAAGAAATCGGCCTATTTTCTCTGGCATCTTTCCCATACACCTGGAAATTTCTCTGGGCTCCTTTAGTAGACAGATACAACCCATTTAAACTAGGTAGAAGACGTGGCTGGATAATTCTCTCCCAGATAGCAGTCTTTTTATCTATATTCTTTGTAGGTCAGTTCAACGCTCAGTCATGTACAATTGTTATAGCTATAATAACGCTGATCCTGTCATTCTCATCTGCAACACAGGATATCGTGATTGATGCTTACAGACGAGAAATTCTTGAGGATAATGAACTTGGACTTGGAACATCTTTATTTATTGCATCTTCACGAGCATCAAGTCTTATCCCTGCAGGCCTTTCTTTAATTCTTGCAGATTTTATTTCCTGGCAGGCTGTTTTCTTCATAACTGCGGCATTCATGCTTCCTTGTCTTCTTTTATCGGTATTTTTAAAAGAGCCAGAAACTATTGTCTGTGCTAAGAATCTGCATCAGGCTATTATTGAACCATTCAGAGAGTTTGTTAACAGAGCAGGTTTAAAGTCAATGCTATTAATCATCCTGTTTGTTTTCTGTTACAAACTTGGCGATTCAATGGCTACTGCGCTGGCAACTCCTTTTTATATCGATCTGAAGTATGACTTGCTGACTATAGGCCTTGTTGCAAAGAACTGCGGTATATGGTCCATGATAATCGGTGGAATCCTAGGTGGAATTATTATGCTGAAAATCGGCATTAATAAAGCACTTTGGATTTTCGGTTTCGGTCAGCTTGTAACCATCCTTGGATTTGCATTTTTAGCACATATAGGTGCAGGAAGAGAAACTGCTCCTTCTGTTTGGTATCTAGCCATTGTGCTAATATTTGAATATCTTGGCGCAGGACTTGGTACTGCTGCATTTGTATCATTTATTTCAGCAAAAACAAGTAAAGCCTATGCTGCGACACAGTTTGCCCTGCTCACATCATTAAGTGCGGTGCCAAGAACCTTCTGTAATGCAACAACTGGTTATATTGTCGAGTTCTGCGGTTGGGAAAACTTCTTTTATATCTGCACTGTTCTTGCAGTTCCCGGAATGCTTCTTCTTTTCAAGGTAGCTCCATACTTTGAAAAAAACGAAGATAAAAATCCTTCATAATCAAAAGAGTGCAGTAAATGCACTCTTATGTTTAAATCTGTCCAATTCATCAAACTTTTTTTACAAAAATAAATTAAAAATTTATTTGTTTTTGATGTTTATCTAACATTTTAGATTTAGGTTTGATTTCATTAGAATTTAATAAGTTTTAATGATAAAATTTCACATTGAAAAATCCTGCCCGCTATATTTGTGACATTGGTTTTTGTTTCAGATTTATATGTGAGGGCGGGGAGGTAATCGGGAAATTTTTCCTTATTTTTATTTAATTGGAACCGTCTATGATTAATATCAAAAAAGGATTGGATCTGCCAATTGGCGGCAAGCCTGAACAGTCGGTGAGTGAAAGCCCTGCAGTAAGTCATGTAGCTTTATTAGGTACAGACTACGTTGGTCTTCGTCCATCAATGGCTGTTGAAGCTGGCCAGAAAGTCAAGAAAGGTCAGGTTCTCTTTGAAGATAAGAAAAATCCTGGAACATGTTTCACTGCCCCTGCTGCTGGTACTGTAGTAGCTATCAATAGAGGTGAGAGACGTTGCTTCCAGTCTTTAGTAATTGAAGTAGATCCTAACGGTGAAAGTGTTGAATTCAAAAAGACTTCAACAGACAGACTATTAAGTCTTTCATCAAAGGAAGTAGTTGATGAATTGGTTGCATCTGGTATGTGGACTGCATTACGTACCCGTCCATTTGACAAGGTGCCTGCAATCGGTTCTCTTCCTCACTCAATTTTCATTACTGCTATTGATACAAATCCTTTAGCTGCTGATCCTAAGGTAGTTATCTCAGCTCAGGCAGAAGCTTTTGCAAACGGTGTTAAGGTTTTAAGCCGCATCGGTGTACAGGTTTATGTATGTAAGGGCGACTATGACGTACCACTTGTAACAGCTGACAACATCCGTTACGAGTCATTCAAGGGTCACCATCCTGCAGGTTTAGCTGGTGTTCATATCCATCATCTTGATCCAGTTTCTGAGAACAAGACTGTATGGCACATCGGTTATCAGGATGTTATTGCTATCGGTCATCTGTTTGTTGAAGGCGAGCTATTCAATGAGCGCGTTATTTCAATTGCAGGTCCAAATGCAAAGAAACCACGTCTTGTAAAGACATTATTAGGCGCAAGCGTTGCAGAATTAACTGCAAACGAGATTGTGAAGTCTTCACAGGGTGTACGTGTTATTTCTGGTACTGTTCTAAATGGTAACATCGCTACTGGTGTATTTGCATACCTTGGCCGTTATCACCAGGCAGTTGCATTGCTTGAGGAAGGTAACTGTAACGAATTCTTCTTAGGAAACTGGATGGGCTTAGGTTTACACCGTCATTCAGCAACCAGAGCATTCCTTGCAAACTTCTTAAGACCATCTAAATATACCTTCAACACCGCATTAAATGGTGGTCCTCGTGCCATTCTGCCAATCGGTTGCTATGACAAGGTATTAGCTCCATATGAGGTTGAGGCTACAATGTTACTTCGTGCTATTGACATCAATGATGTTGATCAGGCTAAGTTATTAGGTATCCTTGAGCTTTCTGAAGATGATATTGCACTTGCAACTTATGTTTGCCCAGGTAAGAATGACTTCGGTCCATTATTACGCAGAAGCTTAACTAAGATTGAGGTGGAGGGTTAATAAGTGTTACTAGACGTAATGAAGAAATTCTCCTTACTCTTCACTAAAGGCGGACTACTACATTGGTTCTATCCTTTATATGAGGGTACATTTACATTTTTATACAGTTCAGGACGTGTAACAACCGGCAGAACTCATGTTCGTGATTTCGTTGATTTAAAGCGTATCATGATCATCGTTTGGGCTGCTGTGTTCCCTGCAATGTTCTGGGGCTGGTATAACGTAGGTAATCAGATTGTAACTTCTATTGCTTCACTGCCAAATTCTCAGGAAATCGTTTCTGAGTATTACAGCCTTCTTTCAGCTGACTGGCACTATGCTTTAGCACAGTTACTTGGCGGTTCATTAAGTGCTGATGCTAGCGTATACTCAAAGATGTTATTAGGTGCAGTTTATTTCTTGCCTATTTACATCGTAGTATTTGCTGTTGGTGCTTTCTGGGAAGTTTTATTCTGCTTACTTCGTCACCACGAAATCAACGAAGGTTTCTTCGTAACTTCTATCCTATTTGCACTGATTGTGCCTCCAACCATGCCATTATGGCAGGCTGCTTTAGGTATCAGCTTCGGTGTTGTAATCGGTAAGGAAGTATTCGGTGGTACAGGCAGAAACTTCGTAAACCCTGCATTATGCGGTCGTGCATTCTTATTCTTTGCATATCCTGCTTCAATTTCAGGTACTCAGTGCTGGGTTCCAGTAGACGGTTACTCAGGCGCAACTCCACTTGCACAGTGGGCTGCAGAAGGTGCAGACGGTCTTAAGGATGCATTAGGTCACCAGATTAACTGGATGGATGCTTTCTTAGGTAACATCCCAGGTTCAATCGGTGAAGGTTCAACAGCTATGATTTTAGTTGGTGCTGCTATCATCCTGTTAACAGGTGTTGCATCACTTCGTATCATGTTAGGTATCCTTATCGGTGCATTCTTAACTGCTACCTTATTCAATTATATCGGTTCAGCAACAAATCCAATGTTCTCAATGCCATTTGAGTGGCACGCAGTACTAGGTGGTTTTGCTTTTGGTGCTGTCTTTATGGCAACCGATCCTGTATCAAGTTCATTTACATCAAAAGGTAAGTGGGCATTTGGTATCTTAATCGGTATCATGGTAATCATGATTCGTACTGTAAATCCTGCATATCCAGAAGGCATGATGTTGGCAATTCTGTTCGCTAACTGCTGGGCTCCTTTATTCGACTACCTAGCTGCTAAGCGCAATATTAAGAGGAGACTTGCTCGTGTCCAAGCTTAATAAAGATTCCGCATTAGGTACATTAATTATTATTGTTACCTTCTGTTTAGTATGCTCAGTGCTTGTTTCATCAGCTGTAGTTGCTCTTGATCCATTCAAGAAGGCTGCTGTTGAGAATGACCGTCAGGTAAACATTCTTAAGGTTTCTGGTTTTGAAGTTAATGATTCAGTATCAAAGACCTTTAAAGCACATATTGAGTCACATCTTATCGATGTAGCAACCGGCCGTCTTGCAGATGATGCTGTTCCTGCAAATGAAATTGAAGGCTACAACTTTGCATCATTAGCTAAAAAGCCTGCTTCATCAGTTAAGATTGAGAAGGCCCGTGACGTAGCAAAAATTATTTCACGTTCTAAGTACATGCCTGTATATTTTGCAAAAGATGACAACGGCAAAGTAGTACGTGTAATTCTTCCTTTCTACGGTCAGGCATTATGGTCAACTGTTTTCGGTTACGTTGCTTTATCACCTTTAGATGCTAATACCATTTTAGGTGTTACCTTCTACTCACACGGTGAAACTCCAGGTTTAGGTGGCGAAATCGACAATCCTCGCTGGCAGGCTCTATGGGTTAACAAGAAACTTACCGACGAGAACGGCGACTATAAGTTCTGTATCAAGAAGAATGCTTCTGAGCATGATTTCGATATCGATGCTCTGTCTGGTGCAACCTTAACTTCAGTTGGTGTTGATAACACTGCTAAGTACTGGTTAGGTGATGCTTACAGACCATTCTTAGAGAATTTAAGCAAAGGGGAGATCATTGTAAATGAGTAACAAGGGTCCTAGCTTAAAGGAAACTTTCCTGACACCTATCATTGCAAATAACCCTGTAATGATTCAGGTATTAGGTATCTGTTCTTCCTTAGCTGTTACTTCAAGCATGAAGACTGCATTTGTTATGGGTCTGTCAGTTATCTTCGTATGTTCTATTGCAAACCTTGCAATTTCAACAGTACGTAGCTTAATCCCTAACTCTGTACGTATTATTGCTCAGATGACAGTTATTGCATCACTAGTAATCTTAGTTGACCAGGTTTTAAAGGCATTTGCCTATGATCTGTCAAAGCAGTTATCAGTGTATGTTGGTCTTATTATTACTAACTGTATCGTTATGGGTAGAACTGAAGGCTTTGCATTAAAGTCAAAACCACTTGCTTCATTCCTTGATGGTTTAGGCAACGGTTTAGGCTATATGCTTGTTCTTTGCGTTGTAGCATCTATCCGTGAGATCTTCGGTTCAGGTTCATGGTTCGGCATGACTGTATTCGAGACTGTAAACAACGGTGGCTGGTATGTACCATGTGGCTTATTAGTAATGCCACCATGTGCATTCTTCCTAGTAGGCTTACTGATTTGGGTTGTTAAAACCTTCCGTAAGGATTTACAGGAACCTCTTGAGTACGATACCCACAGGGAGGATTATTAATAATGTTAGAGCATTATTTATCCCTCTTTATTAAGAGTGTTTTCATTGAGAACATGGCTTTAGCCTTCTTCTTAGGTATGTGTACTTTCTTAGCTGTTTCTAAGAAGGTTACAACCTCTGCAGGTTTAGGCGCAGCAGTTATCATGGTTCAGTTATTAGCAGTTCCTGTTAACAACTTAATCAATACCTATATTTTAAAGCCTGATGCTTTAGTTGTTGGTTTAGACTTATCATTCCTAAGCTTCATCACCTATATCGGTGTTATTGCAGCTTTAGTTCAGATCCTTGAGATCTTCCTTGATAAGTATGTACCTTCACTGTATGCAGCTCTTGGTATTTTCTTACCACTTATTACCGTAAACTGCGTTATCTTCGCAGGTGTTTCATTTATGGTACAGCGTGAGTATACCTTCAGTGAGTCTGTAGTATATGCATTAGGCTCTGGCTCATCATGGGCACTTGCTTTAGTACTCTTAGCAGCTATTAACGAGAAGTTAAAGTATGCTAGTGCACCTGCAGGTCTCCGTGGTTTACCTTTAACCTTTATCACAGCAGGTCTGATGGCAGTTGCCTTCATGTCCTTCTCTGGTATTCAGTTATAAGGGGGATACATGTTTACTATTGTATCTGGTGTTTTAATGTTCGTTGCTATCGTCGTAGTACTAGTAGCACTTATTCTTGTTGCAAGAAAGTTCCTTGTACAGTCTGGTGATATTACTATCGGCGTTAACGGTGATCCAGAAAAGGCAATGAAGTGCCCAGCTGGCGGTAAGCTGTTAAACGATTTATCTGAGAAGGGTATTTTCGTATCATCAGCTTGCGGTGGTCGTGGTGCTTGCGGTCAGTGTAAAGTTAAGGTTACTCAGGGCGGCGGTAACGTTCTACCTATCGAATATTCACACTTCTCAAAGCGTGAAATCAGAGAAGGATGGAGATTAGCTTGTCAGGTAACTGTTAAGAATGACTGTGAAATCGAATTACCTCCAGAGGTATTCGGTGTTAAGAAGTGGGAATGTGAGGTTATTTCTAACCACAACGTTGCTACATTCATTAAAGAGTTACGTTTACGCATTCCTGAGGGCGAGGAAGTTCCATTCCGCGCTGGTGGTTATATTCAGATTGAAGCTCCTGCACATACTGTTAAGTATGCAGACTTCGATATCGAGCCACAGTATCAGGGCGCATTCAAGCACTTTGGCTTTGACAAGTTAGTATCAAAGGTTGATACTCCAACCATCAGAGCATACTCCATGGCTAACTACCCTGGTGAAAAGGGCTTAATCATGCTGAATGTACGTATTGCTACACCTCCATTCGGTAATCCATCAGCTCCTCCAGGAATCATGTCTTCATATATTTGGAGCTTAAAGCCTGGTGATAAGGTAACTATTTCAGGTCCATTCGGCGAGTTCTTCGCTCGCGATACCGACAATGAAATGGTATTCATTGGTGGTGGTGCTGGTATGGCTCCAATGCGTTCACACATCTTCGATCAGTTAAAGAGACTTGATTCAAAGCGCAAGATTTCTTTCTGGTACGGTGCACGTTCATTAGCAGAAGTATTCTATGCCGATGAGTTCGATCAGTTAGCTAAGGAGCATCCAAACTTCTCATGGCACTTAGCATTATCTGATCCACAGCCTGAAGATAACTGGACTGGTTTAACTGGTTTCATCGCAAATGTTCTTTACGAGCAGTATCTGCGTGACCACAAGAACCCAGAAGACGTTGAGTACTACATGTGTGGTCCTCCAATGATGTCTAAGTCAGCTGTTGATATGCTCCACTCATTAGGTGTTGAAGATGAGAACATCCTCTTCGATAACTTTGGTGGCTAATTAAGAGCTAAATTGCAAAGGGGACTGATTCTTCAGTCCCTTTTGTCTATTTGTGTACACACAATACAATAGCTCAAAGGTATATAAGTACACATATCCAATAATTTATATTATTACTTTTGCAAAGAGTTTTAACTCCATACCCCCCACAAAGCAAGACAAATAACTTATTTCATAACGTTAGATGTGTCATAAAGAAGCAAAATAAAAAATTTTTTTCATAATATAATCATCATAGTAAATTGGTAATATACTAAGCATGCGTAAGATACTACCGGGATAATAAAAATGAAGCTTGTTTTCAGGTTTCTTTTACTTTTCGTATTCATTAAATCATCAGCCTGTCTGTCGAATATATGGGAAGCAGGAGAGCTTACATATAAGAACGGATCGACTGAAATTTCTGCTTTTGTAAATACTAAGGAAAATACACAGCTTCAGGTAGTTTTGTGCAGTAAAAAATCAATTGATAATTATCGTTTTACATTACTACTTCCAAAAAAAGTTCTATCTGATTCTGTTATCAAAGTTAAGGTATATACAGATGATTCTGAGGTAGAGCAGTATGCTGAGGTTTCTGGAAATAGCATTGATTTTCAGGTGGATGAAAGTCTTCTTCTTGCAATTCCATATAGTGCAAAACTTCAGTTAGAATTTAATTCAGAAGATGCTGAATATCTTGGATTGCCAAAAATACTAGATGTAAGCATGAAAGGTGCAGAGCTTGCATTAAAGAATGTTTCATCTCAATGTACTGCTTTATGTCTTAATAACGGATTTTCATGTAATAAATCTCTTCTATCATCAATTCTATGGCCAGTAAATTCTTTCAATAGTCTAGAGTATGAACAAATAGATGATTTGTGTACCAAGCAGACAAGACCTGATGTATATAGATTCAATCTGACAAAAAAATGTAAAGCAAAGTTAGACAGATTCTATAACAATGAAGGTGTAGGTCCTTTATCTTTCGTATATCAACTATTTAACAGTCCAAATTCTGCATATAAGAAATATGAACAAAGCTGGAAGGAGACCGTTGCTCTCTCTCCTGTAGTTGCAGAAGATATGAACCGATATGAGCTCAATGACTGGTATCTTCTATTGTATTCATTAGTCGGAAACAGACATATCAGGGAATTTCCTAACAGTTTCTATGCAATAAATAATCACAAAGGTGATCCGACTACATTAGTATACGATATAGACAACAGATATGAGATGGAGCTTTTAAAGTATTCATCTGTTCTGTACAGAAGGATGAATTCTTCAATAAAATCAAAAAACTCAGTCACAAAGACTTTGAAATTATGGTCTGATTTTTATCGTCAGTTAACTCAGATGCTGCCTAATATTCATCACGCACAGGCAGTAAGACCGATTATCTACAAGTCCATGCTAATGAGAATATGGAATCTTGCAGGAAGACCTAATGGAGTAAAATTCTATTCAAAAAATATGTTCAGACATGGAACTAATGGAAAGACTATAACTGACGAAAACCTTGAAAAGCAGTGTTCGTTATTTGAAGGTTCAAATGGAGAGCAGTTCTTCTATGCATCATCTGATTGTGTAAAATCAGTAGCAGATATAATGAGAACCTCTCCTTACAACACATCTTTGTACAAAGATCTCGAAATAAAATGGGACAATTATGCAAAGGCTTGGATGAGCTCTCCTTTCTACAATGATTCGTTAGATGATGCAATTGGAGAGAACAAAAGAGCAAATCTTACACTTATAATACTCTCTTTGTTTAGGGAATATGGATTTGGTGATTATTTCCAGATCAGAGAATGTCTATCAAGTAGAGATTCTGACATTTGCAGTTATGAGTCAAATAAATATTATTCTACATATACAAAAGAATTCAATTACAGATTAGATTCAATCAGTAACGTAAGTGCAGATGATGCTAACAGTCTGAATGAACTGAATAACCTTTACCTTGAGTATTATCATGCACTAGAACTTTATCTTGACGATCTGGTTAGCTCAAACACTATTCCATTGTGGAGAGCTGATTTTATCAAGTCTCTTGCTTCAATTGTTCAGACTAATGCTATGCTGAATTTTGCATATTCAAGAGAAGAATTACCAGATATTTCACAGAATATGCAAAAAGAAGGTACAGACGAAAAGATGACCATTGAGCAGGATAAGTATGACGATAATGATGGCCAGCCAGATGATATCTACAATAGCGACGATGATATCGATGAGGACATAATAGTACCTATGTGATAATAAAGATAACAGAATCTGAATGCACGTATATGAAAAAAGGAGGCGTTAGCCTCCTTTAAAAATCTGTTGTTACATATTATTACATGTGAGAAACTTCTTCTTGAGCCTGACGAAGAAGATCATTTAGGCCAACCTTTGATAAGGTCTTTTCATCAACCTTCTTAACGATAATTGCAGCATAAAGTGAATACTTGCCATCCTTTGATGGAAGGTTACCTGCAACAACAACTGAATGAGGAGGAATTCTGCCATAGCTGATTTCACCAGTTGTTCTATCATAGATTCTTGTTGATTTGCCAAGGAAAACGCCCATTGAAATAACAGAGCCTTCGCCTACGATAACACCTTCAACAACTTCTGAACGTGCACCGATAAAGCAGTTATCCTCAATGATGGTAGGACCTGCCTGAACGGGCTCTAGAACACCACCAATACCTGCACCGCCTGCAATATGTACATTCTTACCAACCTGAGCGCAAGAACCTACTGTAGCCCATGTATCTACCATGGTGCCAGAACCAACATGTGCACCAATGTTAACAAATGATGGAAGAAGAATAGTGTCTTTTTCGAGGAATGCACCGCGTCTTACAACGCAACCTGGAACTGCACGGATGCCTTCCTTTGCAAATCTTTCAGCTGTATAGCCATTAAACTTTAATGGAACCTTATCGTAGAATGCACCACCTGGAACTTCTGTCAGGAAATTATCTTCAATTCTGAATGATAATAGAACAGCTTTTTTAATCCACTGGTTTGTAACCCAGTCACCATTAACTTTTTCTGCTACTCTGATTTCACCTCTATCAAGTGCATCGATAACCTGATTGATTGCATCTCTTAATTCAGCAGAAGCAGTTTTTGAATTGATATTTGCACGGTTCTCAAAAGCGTTCTCAATAATACCCTGTAAATTCTGAACAGACATTTAAAATACTCCTAGGCGGATCATAACTTTTACTCATCTAGAGCCTTCTTCAGAGCAACACTTAACTCTTCTTTTCTGTTTGCATCTAAAGGAAGACCATTACTGTCAGTAATTGCAAAATAGTCATCAGCTCTTTCGCCAGTTGTTGTAATTCTAGCGGCTCTGATTAGACATCCTAAATTACCAAGTGTTATGCCGATTTTAGCTAACAGTCCCTGTCTGTCAAGCGTAGATATTTCTAGTTTTGTCTGTTTTTCTGACTTAGAATCAAGGTAAGAAATGGTGGTTGGAACCTCGAAAATTTTGTGATTAATTGTAGATAAATTAAGCACTTGGCTGTCTTCTTTTAGACCTGCCAGAATAGCCTTTCTTAGCCCGTTTAGTCGGTCATGATCAAGAGGTTGTCCTTTTTTGTTTTGGAACATAATTGTGCATAATGCATGAAAATCGTGCGTCAAAAATATTTGTGCACTAAAAACGTTCATTTGCTTCACAGCCATTGTAATTACTAGGTTTGTGAACATTGATGGGGAGGTGCTCTTGTAATAGAACAATAATTCAGTACCTACGTTAGGAGTCTGCGAAAATAGGATCAGTGGTTCATCATTTTTTCTGTATCTAAGGATATTTCTTGCATGCCAGGATATATCTTCAACAGAATAATGAATGAAATAGTCATTAGGGAACTGTCTCATATAGCGAAGCAGATCGTCTTTTTTGCAGTCCTTCGTTATTTCAATTGCTCTTTCTCTCTTTTCGTTAGCTTGAAGATGCATGCTCTTAACAAGATCTGCTTCACTTTGTGTTACAGCAAGTTTTGTTGCCTGATAAAGCTGTCTGAAAATATTGTCCTGCCATGAATTCCAAACATTGTCATTTGTGGCTGATATATCAGCTACAGTCAGGCAGTACAGATGGTTGAGATGTTCTTCATCCTGAACGAAATCTGCAAAACTGTTTATAACTTCAAGATCAGTGGTATCTCTTCTAGTTGCAGTAGTGTTGAACATCAGATGAGCACCGACTAGCCATGAAATGAGGTTAGTCTGATATTCATTAAATCCGTGCAGAATACAGAATGATTCTGCTTCTTTTGCACCCTTAGCAGCATGATTGCCACCTCTACCTTTTGCAATGTCATGCAATAAAGCGGCACAGAACAGTATTTCTGGATCTGCAATTTTTCTTCTTACATTTCTAAAAAGCTGATAAATGGGCTCTCTTTTTATTGCAAGTTCATTTAGATTTGAAAGAACTCTTATTGTGTGCTCATCAACGCTGAACAGATGGAATCTGTCAAACTGTGCAAGACCTTCAATTCTTCCCCACTGTGGCATATAGCTAGACAGAACATGGGTTTCATGCATAAGCCTTAGTACCAAAGGAAGACTGTCTGTGCTAGTTAGGATCTGTTTAAATTTCTTTCTGCACTGAGGAATAGTAATCAGATGATCCTTTAATTCTCTTCTTCCTTCTCTAAGTGCTCTCAAGCAATTAACATGGATCTTGTTGATCTCAGGATGGCTTTCTATAGCCAGGAAAAGATCAAGCATTTTCTCAGGATCGTTTTTGAAGATTTCATGATCGATTACATCAATATACTGCCCCCTTTGAACAAATGCGTTGTTCAAAAAGACAGGCTCTGAGAATTCGTCACCAACATATCCTTTTATATCAATGGATACCTGCTGCAGAACCATATTGTTCAGTTCAAGAACTCTATGGAAGATTCTGTACAAATCACGCATCATAGCTTCGACAGGTGCATTTCCTTCTTCACCATAGCCTAACGTTTTTGCAATGGATTTTTGAAAATCCAATCTAAGGATATTCGAATTTGAATTGCAGTGAATAGCATATCTTACGTCCCAGAGAAAATCACGGCATGCAAGATATTCTTCATATTCTTCTTTTGTTAAAAGGCCTATGGTATGCAGATTGTCATATTTGCCTAAATGGTAAATTTTAAGGGCAAGCCACTGCATAATATGCAGATCCCTAAGACCGCCAGGATTATTTTTAATATCAGGCTCTAACGAGTAGATGGTATCTCTGAATGCATGATATCTTTCGTTTTGCTCTTTTATTTTTGCATCAAAGTACTTTTCATCATCCCAAAAATCATCTTCTGTAATGCTGTGAATAAGATTTTCATATAAAGTCTGATTTCCAGCAATAAAGTGAGTTTCAATAAGATTGGTAATGATTGTGATGTCATCTCTTGATGCAAGAATGGTCTCTTTAATGGTTCTGACAGAAGTACCAAGATCGAGTTTTAAGTCCCATAAAAAAGAAATGAATGATTCAATTGCCTCTTTTGCTTCAGCAGGTATTGGATCAAGTTCAGAGACGATTAAAAGGTCAATATCGGATTCAAGAAATTGTTCCCTTCTTCCGTATCCGCCAACAGCGACAAGAGCAATATAATTGAAACGAGCGATATATTTTTCAAAAATCTTTGCCAAAAAATCATCTAGACTTTTTGTTTGAGAGTTCAGCAGATCAGATACTCTGAATCCTTTATCAAAGCATTGTATTCTGTAATCTTTATACTCACTTATACGTTCTCTGTATTGCTTGATATCGGAAACATCAGAAATTTTAGAAACAAAAGGGAATGCATCATTAACATTTGTTTCTATAACTTTTCTTGGAACGCTGATTGTCTCAAACATAAATTATTCCTAATGGACAATGATTCTTGGGAAGTCTTCGTCCTTTCTTAAAGTTAGAACTTCAACACCGTTTGGTATAACTAAAAGTGTGTGCTCATACTGAGCTGATGGCTGTTTGTCTGCTGTTGTAACAGTCCATCCATCTTTTTTGTTAACCTTGCATTTATAGGTTCCTGCGTTAATCATAGGTTCAATGGTAAAGCACATTCCCTCTTCAAGGATACAGTTGAAGTTGTTCTTGTAATGAAGAACAGATGGCTCCTCATGGAATCCTTTTCCGATACCATGACCGCAGTAGTCACGAACAATAGAGAAACCTGCTTTATCAGCTACTTTCTGGATAGCGGCACCTATTTCTGTTAGATTAGAACCAGGACGAACTGTTTTTATAGCTTCATACATGGCTTCTTGAGCGCATTTACAAAGCTGCTGATTACGAGGTGATGTCTCACCTACAATGAACATTCTTGAGCTGTCGCCGTGATATTTATCCTTTAATACGGTAACATCGATATTAACGATATCACCCTTGTGCAGTTTGTGTGGCCCTGGAATACCGTGGCAGACAACCTCGTTGATGCTAATGCAGGTAGCCTTTGGATAACCCTGATAGCCAAGATCAGCACTGATTGCATTTTCTTTTTGCTCAATGTAATCATTCATGATCTTATCTAATTCATCAGTGGTTACGCCTGGTACTATGTAAGGTTCAATCATCTCAAGTACCCTGGCTGTTGCAGCACCAACGACTCTCATTTTTTCAATTTCACTTGGTGATTTTAATGTAATATCCATTTGCTAATTCCTTATTTATCAACTATCAAAGATTATATATTTTTTTGAGCTATTTTTTATAAAATAGTGAGCAATAATGTTCTGATTTTAGTGTTGAATGCAGAGATTCAGCATTGAAGAAAACTGATGAAATAAAAGATGAATATTTTTTTTAGAAAATTTTATAAATCCTTTTGAAACGTGATAAAATATCTTGCCTTTTTATGTGGATAAAGGGGTATTGTATCTGTTAACTACCGATACAATCTGTATTTTTTAAGAAAACGCACACTGTTCAGCCAATCCTTGTGTTGGGTGCCATTTTGGTTAACAGAGGAGAACAGTGGAGGCTTAACCCTAAATTTTGAGGAAATTCAATATGTCATCAATCACTATGCGCGACATGCTTCAGGCAGGTGTTCACTTCGGTCATCAGACACGTTACTGGAATCCTAAGATGAAACAGTACATCTTCGGTGCACGTAACGGTATTCATATTATCAACCTAGAGAAGACCGTTGAGTGCTATGAGTCTGCATTAAACTTCTTAAGCAACACTGTTGCTCATAAGGGTAAGGTTCTATTCGTTGGAACTAAGCGTGCTGCAAGCGATAGAGTTGGTTCAGCTGCTGCTGAGTGTGGCCAGTACTATGTTGATCACCGCTGGTTAGGTGGTATGTTAACAAACTGGAAGACTGTTCGTCAGTCAATCAAGCGTTTAAAGGAGCTTGAGACCCAGACTCAGGATGGTACTTTAGAGAAGTTAACCAAGAAAGAAGCTTTATTACGTACCCGTGAGCTTGAGAAGTTAAACCGTTCATTAGGCGGTATCAAGGACATGGGCGGTCTACCAGATGTATTATTCGTAATCGACGCTGAAGTTGAGCACATTGCTATTAAGGAAGCTAACAACTTAGGTATTCCTGTTGTTGCTGTCGTTGATACCAATACCAACCCAGATGGTGTTGACTACGTAATTCCTGGCAACGATGATGCTATCCGTGCTGTTGATTTATATTTAAAGGGCGCTGTTGAGACAATCAACGCTGCTCGCGCAGATGCAGTTCGTCAGGACAAGGAAGCATTAGCTGCTGAAGCTAAGGCTGAAGAGTCAAAGGCTGAATAATATTTGCCAAAGCAAATAAATTTGCCAGCTTTTTTGTAAAAGATCTTTATAAACATTAAAGGCCGGTATATTCCGGCCTTTTACAAATTAAGAGGATATAAACATGGCTACCGTAACCGCTGCTATGGTTAAAGAATTACGTGATGCAACTGGCGCAGGCATGATGGACTGCAAAAAGGCTTTAGTTGCTGCTGATGGTAATATGCAGGCTGCTATCGACGCAATGCGTAAGAGTGGTGCTGCTAAGGCTGCTAAGAAGGCAGGTCGTACAGCTGCTGAAGGCATCATTGCTGTTGCA
Source organism: Succinivibrio faecicola (assembly GCF_019448115.1). Taxonomy (GTDB): domain Bacteria; phylum Pseudomonadota; class Gammaproteobacteria; order Enterobacterales; family Succinivibrionaceae; genus Succinivibrio; species Succinivibrio faecicola. Next base: position 40,577 of record NZ_JAGFNY010000004.1, read on the forward strand.
AGCAATGCTAACAAGATTGCTTTAGTAGAAGTTAACTCAGAGACTGACTTCTGTGCTAAGAACGCTGAGTTCGTAACATATGCTCAGAAAGTTGCTGATTTAGCTTTAGCATCAAGCATTTCTGACGTTGAGGCTTTAAAGGCTGCTCAGTTAGATGGTCAGACTGTTGCTGATGCTTTAACAGCTCTTGTTGCAAAGATTGGTGAGAACTTACAGTTACGCCGTGTTGCTTTAGTTGAAGCTAAGGAAGGTGAGACTTTAGGTTTATACGTTCACTCAAACAAGCGCATTGGTGTTGCTGCTGTTATCAAGGGTGGCGATGAGTCAGTAGCTAAGGATGTTGCAATGCACATCTGTGCTTCAAAGCCAGATTTCGTAAAGCCAGAAGACGTATCAGCAGAAGTTGTTGAGCACGAGCGTCAGGTTCAGATCGAAATCGCTATGAAGTCAGGCAAGCCACAGGCTATTGCTGAGAAGATGGTTGAAGGCCGTATGAAGAAGTTCACTGGTGAAGTTTCTTTAACTGGTCAGCCATTCGTTAAGAACCCAGAGATTTCTGTAGGTCAGATGTTAAAGGAGCACAATGCTGACGCAGTATCATTCATCCGCTACGAAGTAGGTGAAGGTATTGAGAAGGCTGTTGTTGACTTCGCTGCTGAAGTTCAGGCTCAAGTAGCTGCCGCACAGAAATAATTTGCGGAGATGAACATGTCCTCAGAGCTAAAATGCAAAACAAGAAGAATTCTGCTTAAAATTTCTGGCGAAGCTTTAAGCGGTGACAATGGTTTTGGTATTGATCCATCTGTTCTGTCTAATACAGCAAAGGCAATCAGAGCTGTTCAGAACGAAGGAGTTCAAACAGTTCTAGTTATCGGTGGCGGTAATATTTTTAGAGGTGCAGCTTTACAGAAAGCTGGCTTTGACAGAGTTACCGGTGACCAGATGGGTATGCTTGCAACCATAATGAACGGTCTTGCAATGCGTGAGGAATTAAAAGCTCAAGGTGGTAAGTGTGTGCTTATGAGTGCTTATGGAGTTCCATCCATTTCAACTCAGTATTCAGCAACACTAGGCCGTGAGATTTTAGATTCAGGATCTTCACTGATTGTCGCAGGAGGCACAGGAAATCCTTTCTTCACAACTGATACAGCTGCCGTATTAAGAGCAGTTGAACTTCAGTGCTCTGAGGTTCTCAAAGCTACAAAAGTTGATGGCGTTTACACTGCAGATCCATTTAAAGACAAGAGTGCTCAAAAATATGATACTCTTAGCTTTGATGAAGTTATAGAAAAGCAGTTAGAAGTGATGGATTTAACAGCTTTTGCTTTAGCAAGAGACCATCACATGCCAATCAGAGTATTTTCTATGGGTAAAGACGGTGCTTTCATGAGAGCTGCAAAAGGCGAATCAGAAGGTACACTCGTAAGTTAATAAGGAGCCCCGAAAATGTTAAACGATGTCCAGCAGAAAGCTCAAGACCGTATGCAGAAAGCTTTAGACTCATTAGATATTCGTCTTAGCAAAATCCGTACTGGTCGTGCACAGCCAGGTCTTTTAGATGGCATTATGGTTGATTACTATGGCAGCATGTCACCTCTTCGTCAGGTTGCACAGATCAACGTTGAAGATGCTCGTACCTTAAAGATTACTGTTTTCGACAGAAATGCAATTAAGGCTGTAGAAAAGGCTATTCAGCAGTCAGATTTAGGTTTAAACCCAGTTGTTGCTGGTACAGAAATTCGTGTACCTCTTCCTCCATTAACAGAAGAGCGCAGAAAGGATCTTGTTAAGATCGTTAAGGGCGAAGTAGAGCAGACTAAGGTTGAAATCCGTAATGTTCGCCGTGATGCAAATGCTGAAATTAAAGATCTTCAGAAGAATAAGGAAATATCTGAGGATGAGCAGCGTTCTGCAGAAGAAAAGATTCAGAAGGCTACTGATTCTTCAATTAAAAAGGCAGATGATTTATTAGCTGCAAAACAAAAAGAGTTAATGGAAATTTAATTAACTTTATGCAGATATCATCTAATTCTCCGGGGAGCTTGAAGGCTCCTCGTCATTTAGCTGTTATCATGGATGGTAATGGCAGATGGGCTCAACTTCGTGGTAAACAGCGAGTCTTTGGACACAAAGAAGGCGCAAAGTCTGTTAGAAGAGTCATAAAACAATCTGTTGCATTAGGCGTTAAAGAATTAACCTTATTTGCTTTTTCAAGTGAAAACTGGAAAAGGCCTGCTATTGAGGTTAATGCTTTAATGGCTTTGTTTGTTGAAGCAATTAAAAAAGAAAGCAAATCCTTGCTAGAAAACGGAATAAAAACAAAGATCCTAGGGGATCTTTCTCGTTTTCCATCAATTCTTCAAAACCAGATTCAAAAACTTGAAGAACTCACAAAAGACTGCAATGTCATGACATTGAATATCGCCGCAAATTATGGTGGCAGATGGGACATTTTACAGGCAGCAAAATCTCTTGTATCAGATATTGCTCAATCCAAGATTAATATAAATGAACTTAATGAGGATTTACTCAGTCAAAGACTGAGCACAGTTCAGAATGTCGATTTAATGATCAGAACAGGCGGCGAAAAACGCATTAGTAATTTTCTTCTTTGGCAGGCAGCATATGCTGAATTATATTTTACAGATGTATTATGGCCTGATTTTGATGAAAATGAGCTTATAAAAGCAGTTGAATTCTATAATACTCGAGAAAGAAGATTTGGTCAGACTTCCGAACAGGTAAAACTTAAGGATACAAATAATGCTAACTAGAATTATAACCGCAGTTGTATTAATTGGCGCCACTTTAGCATGGCTTTTTTTTGCAAATTTTGAAATCTTTGCTATCGGTGCTTTGTTTATTTATGCTGTTGGTGCATATGAAATGGGACCTCTATTAGGATATAAGAGTAGAATACCATTTTTAGCAGTAGCTGTTATAGTCTTAAGTCTTATCTTTGCTCTAGTTGAACCAGGCTCATTCATCGGCATTGGTGTTCCTCCACTTGCTCAGTATGTCGTAGCTGCAGGTCTTATTGTTTGGGTAGGTTCAATCCCACTGCTTTTAAAGTATCCAAACAATACAGCATGGCATAAGAACATTGTTTTTAATACCATCATTGCTCTTTTGATGATGGTTCCGTTTATTATTGGACTTTTGATATTAAGAGCCAGTGAGTATGGTTCAGATCCTAAAGCTGGTGGCTTTTTAGTCTTAAGCGTAATGGCTTTAGTATGGTGCGCTGATTCTGGTGCCTACTTTGCAGGAAGATTCTTTGGTAAGCATAAAATGTTACCAAACGTAAGTCCAAAAAAGACTCTTGAAGGTCTAATTGGTGGTATTGTTACAGCACTCATCGGTCTTTATATCTTTATAGAATTAGGCTGGTTTGGTCAATATGCAATAAATGAAGGTGCTTTATATGCTGCAAGCATCCTGACAATTGTTTTCTCTGTTATCGGCGACCTTGTAGAGAGCATGCTAAAGCGTCTTGCTAACATAAAAGATTCTGGAACCATTTTCCCAGGACACGGTGGAATGCTTGACAGAATAGATTCTCAGTTAGCAGCTATACCTGTATTTTTAACAAGTCTTTATATTTTCTCTGGAGTTCTGTTCTAATGAGATACGTAACAGTTCTTGGTGCAACAGGCTCTATAGGTAAGTCAACTCTTGATGTAATCAGAAGACATCCTGATTTATTCAGCGTATATGGTCTTGTGGCATCAACTTCTATTGATGCAATGATTGATAGTATAAGAGAATTCAAACCTAAAGTTGTTGCAATGAGCTCTGAAAAAGCTGCAATAGAAGTACTAAAGAGGGTTAAGGAGTTACAACTTCCATGCGAAGTCCTTTTTGGTGACGACGGTGTTGAGACTCTTGCTGGTGACGGTAGTGCCGATATTGTAGTCGGTGCTATTGTAGGCGCTGCAGGTTTAAGGCCTCTTATAGCAGCTGCAAAAACTGGCTGTATTATTGCTCTTGCAAACAAAGAAGCTCTTGTGATGTCTGGTACTATCTTTTTTGAGACTGCAAAAAAATATGGTGCAAGGGTTCTTCCTGTTGATAGCGAACATTCAGCTATTTTCCAAAGTCTTCCTTTTGAAGTTCAGGAAAATCTTGGCTTTTGCAATTTGAAAAGTGCACATGTAGACAAGATCTTATTAACAGGCTCTGGCGGTCCTTTTAGAGATACTCCAATTAAGGATCTAGAATTTGTGGATGCAAAAACTGCTATAGCTCATCCTGTTTGGTCTATGGGACCAAAAATTTCTGTTGATTCTGCAACAATGATGAATAAAGGTCTTGAATTTATTGAAGCAAGATATTTATTTAATGCAGATGATGGTGATATACAGGTTGTAATTCATCCTCAGAGTGTTATTCATTCAATGGTTTCATATGAGGATGGTGCTGTAATGGCTCAACTTGGCAATCCTGATATGAGAACTCCTATTGCAGTTGCTTTAGGTTTCCCAGAGCGAATTTCAAGCGGAGTGAACAGACTAGATTTTACAAAGCTATCTTCTCTGACTTTTATGGAGCCAGATTTTTCCCGTTATCCATGCTTGAAGCTTGCAATGCAGGCAAGTAAGTCAGGTCAGAGTGCAACAACGGCATTAAATGCTGCAAATGAAGTTGCTGTAGCAAGTTTTCTTGAGTCTAAGATTAAATTTACTGATATTTCCTGCGTTGTTGATACAGTTCTTTGTTCTAATACATGCAAAGAGCCAAATAGCATCGATGAAGTATTATCAATTGATGAATCTGCAAGAAAGAGAGCTATTGACTATATAGGAAAGCTTAATGGTTAACGTTTTTGGTGGTATTTTCTATTTCCTTCTTGCTTTAGGAATTCTAGTTTCTATTCATGAACTAGGACATTTCATTGCAGCTAGAGCCTGTGGCGTGAGGGTATTGAGATTCTCAATCGGTTTTGGTCCCATTCTTGTTAAAAGAACAGGTAAAGACGGTTGTGAATATGCCATAAGTGCTATTCCTCTTGGCGGATATGTCAAGATGGAGGGTGAAGATGCCTCAAGTGATGACAAAGCATTACTAAGTAAAACAGCTTTTAAAGCTCAAAGCGTTGCAAAAAGAGCTGTTATTGTTGCAGCAGGTCCATTCTTTAATATAGTTCTTTCTGTCATTCTGTTTACTATTGTAAACATGAGTGGTATTTCCTATTCACTTCCAATTGTTGGAGATGTAGTTCCAGGCTCTAAAGCAGAGCTTTCAGGTTTTAAAACTTTTGATAAAATTGTATCTGTAAACGGCAATAATACTGAATCATGGTCAGATGTAATGATTTCTTTTGTTGAGAAAATTGGATCATCTGGAAAGTTTGATGTTATTGTTCGTTCAGATTTAGGTAAAGGTGAAAAGAGAACCATCTCTATGTCTCTTGAAGATTCTGTTCTCATGAGAAACGAGTCTCCACTTGAGAAAAATGGTCTTCGCCCTTGTTTTGGAAAAGCTCTAAACGTTGTTGATAAGGTTATTGAAGGATCTCCAGCTCAGAGAGCATCTATTAAAAGCGGTGACACAATTTTAAGTGTAAATGGCATCAGTACTGATACCTGGTACAGAGTCAGTGATGCTATTGCAAATTCTTCTTTCGATGAGCTGACTCTTGTTGTTCAAAGAGATTCAAAAATATATCAGACCAGCTTGATTCCAGAGAAAAAGCAGATAAGGGGAACTGATAAATACAGACCATTTGTCGGAATCTCTGCAAAAGTCGAAAAAATTGAAGGTTTAACAAAGAAAGTATATTATGGTCTAGTTGACGGATTCGTAAAGGCTATTGGTGATTCTGTATCAATGGCCAGGGTAATAATCGTATCAGCAGGAAAACTTATAACAGGAAGCATATCTGCAGACAATGTATCAGGCCCTATAGCAATTGCTAAAGGTGCTCAGGAAAGCGCAAGCTTCGGTCTTATTATGTTTTTGAGTTTTCTTGGTGCTATTAGTGTAAACTTGGGTATTCTGAACTTATTACCGGTTCCTGTTTTAGACGGTGGTCATCTTGTATTTCTTGCATATGAGGCAATATTCAAAAAAGAGCCTGGACCAAGAATTCAGATGATGCTGACTTCGATTGGTGCGCTATTGCTGTTATTGCTGACAGTTTTTGCATTATTCAATGATATAAAAGGTTTTTAATAATTACAATTTTAGGCATAAAAATGGGACGTAAAAATTACCTAAAACTAGCAACCCTATCACTGGCTGTCATGGCAGTTGTCATGCCTGCAGGATTGAGTGCTGCAACAAACGACGATGTAATCAAGGAGATTCAGGTACAGGGTATAAACCGTGTATCTAAGGGTGCAGTGCTGCTGGCACTACCATTCGGTCACGGTGACCTTATGACAAAGGAAAACATTGCACTTGCAATGCAGCAGTTATATGCAACAGGTGATTTTGATGAAGTAAAGCTGTCGAGAAATGGAAATACCTTTATTGTTAATGTTAAGGAAAGACCAACAATCGGTGCGATTGACTTTTCTGGAAACAGCAATATCAAGAAAGAAGATCTTGAAAAGATAATCAATCAGCAGGGTGTAAGATCTGGTGAAGCTTTAAATACACAGTCATTAAATCAGATTCAAAAATCACTTGAAGATTTCTACCATTCTTCTGGTATGTATCAGGCCAAAGTGAAAACTGTTATTACAAAGCTGCCAAGAAACAGAGCTGATATCAAGATTGAAATTACCGAAGGTAAGGCTGCCGAAATTCAACAGATTAATATTGTTGGTAATACAAAATTCGATGAAGAAGTTTTATTAGCTCAGATGGAATTACGCGATGATGTGCCATGGTGGAACTTCCTATCAAATCAGCGCTTCAATGGCCAGAAATTAAGAGCTGATCTTGAGGCTTTACGTTCATTCTATATGGATAGAGGTTATGTTAACTTCAAGATTGTATCAACAGCTGTTGAACTGACTCCTGATAGAAAGGGCATCTTCCTGACAATCAATATTGAAGAAGGTGATCAGTACACAATTAGCTCTACAGACGTAAGAGGTGATACCTTAAAGTATGCAAAAGAGCTAAAAGATGCAATCAGTATTGAAGAAGGCGAGATTTATAACCAAAGAAGAATTACTGCTAATGAGAAGAGACTATCTTCTGTATTAGGTAAGTATGGTTATGCTAATTCACAAGTTAAAGCCTATCCTGTATATAACGAAAAAGACAAGACTGTCTCACTGCAGTTTAATGTTATCCCTGGTAAGAGAGTTCATGTTTCACAGGTAATGATTACAGGCAACGATATAACAGATGATACTGTAATCAGACGTGAGTTGAGACAGATGGATGGCTCATGGTTATCAACCGAGGCTGTAGAGTTATCTGAAGCAAGATTAAACAGACTTGGCTACTTTGAGACAGTTGCAGTCAATACTGAAAATGTAGGTTCAGGTGATGATACTGTAAATATGACAACCGTCGTAAAGGAAAAACCTACAGGAACTATTGCAGGTGGCGTTGGTATTGGTACTGATTCAGGTCTGACAATTCAGGCTAATATTTCTCAGAATAATCTGTTCGGTACAGGTAATCACGGTCATATCAGTGCATATGAAAATGACTATACAAAGCATGTTGAGGTAGGTTATACCAATCCTTACTTTACAGTTGACAATGTAAGTTTAGGTGGACGAGTTTTCCTTGACAAGTATGATGGTGATGATGACACTGATGCTGTAAACTACAAGAACAAGACTATAGCTGCTTACATGAATCTTGGTTATCCATTAGCTGAAACATGGTATCTTAATTACAATCTTGGTGTTGAGAAGACAAAAATTCAGAACAGGGGAACAAGATTTGAGCAGTCAGATCGATTCTTCTCACTGTACGGTAAGATTTCAGACAGATCTGCAAGTTTTACCAACTATAAGGCAAGTGTTGATTTAACTCACAATACACTTAATAGAGGAGTTTTCCCAACAGATGGTAACAAGCAGATTCTGTCTTTGATGGCAACAACACCAAATTCAGATATGCATTATTATAAGGCAACTGCTGAGTCCTATCATTTCTATCCACTCGATACATATCATCAGTACGTACTTTCATTTAGAGGTCGCGTAGGTTATGGTAATGGTTATCGTGAGAAGAATGGAATAAAGGAAGGACTACCATTCTTTGATAACTTCTCATTAGGTGGTTCAGAGTGGTTAAGAGGCTTTAAGAAGAGTTCTGTCGGCCCTAAGGCACTTTATATTACACCAGATGGAAGTGGTTATTATGAGTCTGGCGATTCAGTAGGTGGTAACGCTTTCTGGGCAACCACTGCTGAAGTGATTGTCCCAACTCCACTTCTTCCTGAAGCTTATAAGGGTAGTGTTAGAACATCTGTATTCTTCGATGCTGGTGCTCTATGGGATACTAGATCTGGTAGTTATTCAAAGGATTACTCAGATCCTGGCAAATATAGAACATCAGTAGGTGTTTCAGTGACATGGATGTCCCCAATGGGTCCTCTTTCATTCACTGTTGCAAAGGCAGTTAAGAAGTACGATGGCGATAATACACAGCAGTTTAGCTTCAATATTGGTGGCAGTTTTTAATTAAGGAGTATATAAATGTTAAAAAAAATAGCATTAGCATCAGCATTATCATTAGCCGTTCTTTCAAATGCAGCATTATGCGAAGAAGTAAAGGCAGAAGCAGCAAAGGCTCAGTCTTCAGCTTCAAAGATTAGCGTTGCAGTTGTAAATATTCGTTTAATCATGTCAGAGTTACCTCAGGCAAAAGAGGCAACAATTGCACTTCAGAAAGAATTTGGACCACGTTCTGAAGAATTAAGAAAGATTCAGGAAGAAGGTCAGAAACTTGAGAAAGAGTTACAGACTGCAAAGGGTGAGCGTGTAACCGAGATTAATAGAAAGCTTGCTCAGATGAAAGCTGATTTTGAATTAAAATCACAGGCTTTACAGGAAGATTCTCAGAAAAAAGAGCGTGAGATCGAAGTTAAGTTAGGTAGATTAGTTCAGACTGCTATCGACAGAATCGCTAAAGAGCGTGGTATTGATTTAGTTGTACGTGGTGAGACTGTTGTTTTTGCAACCCCTGCAGTTGATATTTCAGAGGATGTTATTGCACGTGCTTCTAAATTAAAGAGCTCAAAGGAAGTTAACAAGAAATAATCAATAGCCGAGGATAATATGCTATTAAAGGATATTGCTGAAAAACTAGGCGCAAAGCTTGTAGGTGACGGTTCAATTGATATTGTATCAGTTGCAAACCTCAAGACAGCCAAGTCAAATCAGATAAGCTTCTTGACTGATCCAAAGTATCGTGAGGTTTTATCTCTATCTAAGGCAGGAGCAGTGATAGTTAAGGAATCTGATGTCGAGCATGTAAAAACTCAGGCATTGGTAATGCAGGATCCATATGTTGGATTTGCAAGAGTAGCTCAGTTACTTGATACAACACCTCAGATAGCTTGTGATGTTCATTCTTCAGCAGTCGTTGAAGATGGTGCAGTTATTGGAAAGAATGTATCGTTAGGTCCTAATGTCTATGTTCAGAAAGGCTCTGTAATTGGTGATAATGTTCAGTTAGGTGCAAATGTTGTTGTTGGACCTAATGCAAAGATAGGCGCCGGTACAAGGTTATATCCAAATGTTAGTGTTTATCATGATTGCGTTATTGGCGAAAAATGCTTAATCCAGTCTGGAACCGTAATAGGCGGTGACGGCTTTGGTTATGCCAATGAGCGCGGTGAGTGGATCAAGATCCCACAGACTGGACGAGTTGTAATTGGAAACAGAGTTGAAATCGGCGCATGTACTTGTATTGATAGAGGTGCAATCGACGATACAGTAATTGAGGATAATGTGATAATCGACAATTTATGTCAGATTGCACATAATGTTCATATTGGTTATGGTACAGCTGTTGCAGGTGGTACAACCTTCGCAGGCTCAGTTACAATTGGTAAATACTGTATTATTGGCGGAACATCCGTATTCAACGGACATATCTCAATTTGTGATGGTGTAACTGTTAGCGGAATGTGTATGGTTATGAGATCTATTGATAAACCAGGAGTTTATTCATCAGGTATTCCAGCACAGACTAACAAGGAATGGCGTATTACCGCTGCAAGAACATTGCACATCAATGAGATGTATCATAAGATTTCAGAACTTGAAAAGCAGGTTCAAAAGCTTTCAGAAAATATTAACAACTAAGAGGTGAACGATGACTGATACCGTAGATACCACCCATACATTAGACGTTGAAAAAATTATGGATCTGTTGCCACACAGATATCCATTTTTAATGATTGATCGTGTCCTTGATTATTCAATTACCGAGGAACACAAAACATTACGTGCAATCAAGAATGTTACTTTCAACGAACCATTCTTCCAGGGGCACTTCCCAGGTAAGCCAATTCTTCCTGGTGTTCTTATCCTAGAGGCAATGGCTCAGGCAACAGGTATTCTTGCATTTACTATGGTTGGTAAACCAAATCCAGGCGAGTTATATTATTTTGCTGCTATTGATAATGCTCGTTTCAAGCGTCCTGTAGTACCTGGCGACCAGTTAGTTTTAGATGTTGAATACTTCAAGGAAAAGCGTGGCATCGCATCTTTCAGAGGTGTTGCAAGTGTAGACGGCAAAGTTGTTTGTCAGGCTGACTTAATGTGCGCAAAGCACTAATTATTCAAGGTGGATAAATTGACTCAAGCGACAGGAAATATCAGTCCTAGTGCAATCATTGGTCCAGAGGTTGTGCTTGGCAAGAATGTTACCATCCGTGAAAATGTAATCATTGAAGGAAAGGTAACAATTGGTGATGATTGTATATTTGAGCCATTTTGTATAGTTAGAGGACCTACCACTATCGGTAAGAACAACCATTTTTATCAGTTCTGCTCTATAGGTGAAGGTTGCCAGGATTTAAAGTATGCTGGTGAGCCTACAACATTAACCATCGGTGATAACAATGTTATTCGTGAGCATTGTACAATGCACCGTGGAACAGTACAGGGAAATGGCACAACAACCGTAGGTTCAAACAACCTATTCATGGTTAATACTCATGTAGCTCATGACTGTATTATTGGAAATCACTGTATTTTTTCAAATAATGCAACTTTAGCAGGTCATGTTACCATTGACGATTACGTTGTATTCGGCGGCTTAGCTGCAATTCATCAGTTTGGTAGAGTAGGATGCCATGCAATGGTAGGCGGTATGGCTGCTCTTAATATGGATGTTCCTCCATATGTTATGGCAGCAGGCCACTATGCAAAACCTTTCGGCATCAATAAGGTGGGGCTCCAGAGAAGAGGTTTTTCTAAAGAGGCAATCAGTGCAATCTTCAATGCTTATGTATTCTTATATAAGAAGCATTTAACCATTGATGAAGCTATTGTTGAAATTGAAAAACTAGCTTTAGAGCATAGTGAAGTTCAGCCTTTAGTAGATTTCTTAAAGGCAAATGGAAGAGGTATTGTTCGTTAATGCCATTGTCTGCCAATCCTCATTTATACGCATTAGTTGCAGGAGAGCCATCAGGCGACACCTTAGGTGCAGGCCTTATGATGGCTATAAAAAGACGTGATCCATTAGCTGAGTTTATTGGCATTGGTGGACCTAAGATGATTCATCAGGGGTTGCATTCTTGTGCCAATATGGATGATCTTGCAGTAATGGGAATCACTGAAGTTCTATTAAAGTTACCAAAGATACTTAAAATCAGGACTCGTCTTGTAAAGAACATCCTCGAAGCAAAACCTTGCGTATATATTGGCATCGATCTTCCAGACTTCAATCTTTACGTAGAACAGAAGGTTAAGAATGAGGAAATACCTACTGTTCACTACGTAAGCCCATCTGTTTGGGCTTGGCGAGAAGGCCGAATCACCAAGATAAAAGCTGCATGTGATGAGATTTTAGCTCTGTTGCCATTTGAACCTGAGTTTTATGCAAAACATCAGATGAGCTGTACATATGTAGGTCATACTCTTGCCAATATGATCCCTCTTCATGTATCTCAGCAGAATGCTAGAGAAAGAATCAGTCTTGAAAAAAGCTCAGTTGAACCTGTTAAAGATAAGGTTATGGCTATTCTTCCTGGTTCAAGAAAAGGTATCATTACAAAAATGCTTCCAATCTATGCTCATACTGTTAGATTGGTTAAGAAAAAATTGCCAAATACAGTATTCATATGTACTGTACCTTCATACAAGACAGCAGAACTTGTCAAAGATTTATGGCTTGAAGTTGCTCCAGATCTTTCTTTAACAGTTTTTGTCGGAAATACTCAGGATGTTATTGCTTCTGCAGATGCTGCTTTATTAACCTGTGGAACAATCGCACTTGAGACAATGCTTTTAAAAACTCCTTTTGCTGTTGCATACAAGGTAAGTGCTATATCAGCTTTGATAGCCAGAAGATTACTAAAGATTGATACATATTCTCTACCTAATCTGATTGCTAAAAACAGAGTTGTAAAAGAGTTTATTCAGGAAAAATGTACATCAAAGAATCTGTCTGATGAGATGGTAAATCTTCTGAACTCTGATAATCTTTTGATGAAAAAACAGTTTACTGATATTCATCAGTGCATGCGCTGTAATTCAGATGAACTTGCCTGTGATGCAGTATTCAAGGTCATCTCGAATCATGCTAAAAAACAGGCTGAAAAAGAGCTTTTGGAAAAACAGCTTCAGGTAAATCAAGATGCTTCAAAACAACAAGCTGACAAAAAACAACCATGAAAAAAGAGTTACCTCCGTTTGAATACCCTATAGATCCTAATCACTACTGCATTTGTGGTGTTGATGAGGCTGGTAGGGGTCCTCTTATGGGAAATGTTGTTGCTGCCTGTGTTATTCTCGATAGAAATAATCCAATAGAAGGATTGAACGATTCTAAAAAACTGTCTGAAAAGAAACGTGATTTGTTAGAGCCTGTTATAAAGGAAAAAGCTCTAGCTTACGGCATCGGAATCTGTACTCCTCAGGAAATCGATTCTCTAAATATTTTAAATGCGTCCTTAGAAGCAATGAAACGGGCATATTTAAATATGAATCGTAACTGTCATCTTATGCTTGTTGATGGAAACAAGACACCAAAAGATCTTCCAATTAAAATGGAAGCTGTTGTAAAAGGTGATGCTAGAGTAGCAGAGATCGCTGCAGCTTCTATTCTTGCTAAGGTAGAGCGCGACAGACAGATGTATGAACTTGACAGAAAATACCCAGAATATGAATTTGCTAAACACAAAGGGTATCCAACAGCTAGACACTTAGAATTACTAAAAACACTTCCAATTCTAGACTTTTACAGAAAGAGTTATAGTCCAATCAAGAAGATACTGATGAGTTCTTCTGATCATACTGTTTTATAAACTTTTTCGTTGAAGCAATACGAAGATGGTGTGATATCTGACAAATTATATAAAGCACTTTTTTCAATAGTCAAAATGTAGTAAAATTCACACCACTTATATCAGATCAATGAGGCTGAATCGACATGATGAACATTAATTATTTAGATTTTGAACAACCAATTGCAGACTTGTTAGCTCATATTGAAGAGTTAAAGCGTCTGAGTGCAGATTCAAATTCAAGTGTTGATCTGACTGCAGAATTAAATCAGCTCGAGAAAAAGAATCTTGAATTAACAAAGAAGATCTTTTCATCTTTAACTGACTGGCAGATTTCACAGCTGTCACGTCATCCAATGCGTCCTTACACATTAGACTATGTAAGCCGTATTTTCACTGATTTCCATGAGTTGGCCGGTGACAGAGCTTTTGCTGATGATAAGGCTATTATCGGCGGTTTAGCTCGTTTAGATGGTCGTCCTGTTATGGTAATCGGTCATCAGAAGGGTAGAGATATTAAAGCCCGCACAATGCGTAATTTCGGTATGCCACGTCCTGAAGGCTACAGAAAAGCAATGCGTCTGATGAAACTTGCTGAAAGATTCAATATCCCAGTAATTACCTTTATTGATACTCCAGGCGCATATCCTGGCGTTGGTGCTGAAGAGCGTTCTCAGGCAGGCGCAATTGCTGAGAGCTTAAAACTGATGTCTGATTTAAAGGTACCAGTAATCTGTACCGTTATCGGCGAAGGTGGTTCTGGTGGTGCATTAGCTATCGGTGTTGGTGATAGAGTTAATATGCTTGAGTACTCAACATATTCAGTAATTTCACCAGAAGGTTGTGCTTCAATTCTTTGGAAGTCAGCTGAAAAGGCTCCTTTAGCTGCTGAAGCTATGAATATTACTGCTAACAGAATTAAAGATCTTGGTCTAATCGATAATGTTGTAACCGAGCCATTAGGTGGTGCACACAGAAACTATGATGAGATGGCTGAGAACTTAAAGAAGAGACTACTTGATGATATCGCCGAGTTATCAACACTGTCATCAGATAGACTTATTGAGCAGCGATACACTCGTTTAATGAAGTACGGATATTGTTAATCTCAAAAGCAAAGGCCATTCTTGATGAAATGGCCTTTAAATTCTTAAATACTTTCAGTCCAACAAAATTAGTTGTTGGCCTCTCAGGTGGAGCAGACTCCACCTTAGTTCTTTTATTAGCTCATCATATCAGAAAACTCAACAAAAATTTCTCTGTTAAAGCAGTTCATTGTGTGCATGGATTGGATGCAGATGATCCTATCTGGTTTGATCACTGTACTTTGCTTTGTGAAAAACTTGATATAGAGATTTCAACACCAAAACTTCATATTGTATATGGAAATGGTGTTTCTCCTGAGGACAGCTCAAGAAAGGAAAGATACTCAGCTTTATTAAAAGAATCTAAAGATGGTATTCTCATGCTTGGCCATCAGTCAGATGATCAGGTAGAGAATTTTCTTTTAGCTTTAAAAAGAGGCTCTGGTCCATACGGTTTATCAGGAATGCGCTACTGCATAAGGGATTCAAGAGGAACAATTGTAAGACCACTTCTTCATTTAACAAAGGATGAGATCATTGAAATTATCAATGCTCTTGGCTTTGACTATGTATTTGATATTTCAAATACATATATGAAGTTTGAAAGAAACTTTATGCGTCTTAAGGTTTTACCTTTACTAAGGGAGCGTTTTTCTGGAATTGATAATGCAATTTTACGTTCTCAGAAACTGTGTGCATATGAGCACGATCTTGCTGCAAGATATGCATCAAGTATATTCAAGCCACTATATGATGAAAAGAGTGCCTCATTGGATTTTTCAACATTAAATCTTGATGATGAATCTTTAATTACTTATGTTATGCGCCTTTTCATCAGCGAATATACTTTAATGCCACCTGAGCTAAATACAGTTCTTGAAGCTATAAATCTTTGCAGAATATCTAACGATCAGTTGGCTTTAGTTAAACTTGAAGATGATCTGTTCTTAAAAAGATATAAGAAAAAGCTTTATGTAGTTAAAAACACACAAAAGCCACAAAAGGGAGAATATGTTCTATCCCTTGGCGAAAAGATAAAGCTTGGTGACTATACATATGAACTTTACGTTGATATGAGTAATGAAAAAATAACATCTGCTAGTGTGGTTCTAGATTTTAATTACTCAAAATCAATCGTTGTTCATCCAGAGAAAAGAGCTCATTCAAGAGATATAGGAAAGCTTTTTGGTGAGTTTTGTATTCCTGTTTGGAATAGAGACATTTATCCTTTGATTAGATCTGTTAACAATAAAGATATTATTTTAGGATTAGGTGATCTGTTTGTGACAAGAGAGTGCAAAAATTCAGAATACTCTTCATTAAGACTTAAGATATCAGCAGTTTAGTTAACTGCTGATAATGCTTAAAAAAGAACTTTTGATATTGCCTTATTCTTAACAAGCTCAAATTCTTTGTCTGTTAGACCATATAAAGAAGCAACAATTTCATTAATCTTTTCATAAGTCTTTTGTTTTTCATCATTTGATTCTGATGAAATTATCTTATCTGTCAGATCTTCAATTGTCTTTTGAGTCTTATCGTCACAATAAACAATAGGCAGTTGCTCTAAGTGGTTTCTTAATACCTTTACAGAGTTGAACTTCAGCTGATAGTAAAACTGCATTATTGATGAATTAAGGATAGCCATTATGTACTTGATACTCAGATCAGGGATCTTTGGTATAAGAATATTACAGCTGTTTAATGAAAGGGTTTGCTTATTGTCATAGGCAAATACAAGCTGTGAGCAGATAAATCTGTACAGAAGCTTTTCTTTAGCTCTATAAAACTCAGTTTTTGCAACCTGCTGGAATTGCTCTGGCTTAAAGGTAATGTAGTTTTCAGTTTTAGCTACGCTGTATTTGAAAATATCAGAACCTCTTAAAACCATTTCATTATCATCAAACTTGTAATAGGAAATATATTTCTCATTATTTCCTGTAACAATTCCTAAAGCAAAATCTGCATTGTCTTTTAGATATCGGTTGTCAGATTTTTCTAGTTTATTAATAAGCTCATATTCTTCATCAGTAATGTTAAATGAAAAGAATTCAGAGCTTACAACTCGACTTGTATTTATGACAAAAGGTTCTTCTTTTTGAGACAAACGGACAACCATACCTGAAGTATCAAGTTTTCTGTTAGTTTTTCTAATCTGCATAACAACAGCAGGACACTGAACATTATCAAATGCATTTGCAAGATATTCAAGATAGTCAATTGATCCTGAATCTATGATTATCTGTCGGATTGCTTTATGAGTTGCAACGTTTAAAATAGCCTCTGCAAGAACAAAGCTTAAAGCACCGTCATCTTTGAGGCTTGAAATAGCCTTTTCAAGAAAGACGTCATATGACTCAATATTCTTTGTCTTTGCAGACAAAAATATATTTTTGAGTTTTTGCTTTTGATTTTCACTAAACAGATATCCCCAAGGTGGATTAGATATGATGTAATCAAATTTCTTATCTGTCTTTTCAAAGAGAAAATCATAATTTGTTATATGCTCTTTTAGGATTTCTCTGTCGCTTATACCGTATTTTAAAGCATAGTTGATTCTGGCAATAGCAGCAGTAAGAGGATCAATCTCGTTACCATAAACATTCTCATAGCTTATTGAATCATCAAGCTGCAAAATAAAATTACCAGTTCCTGCACAAGGATCGATAATAGTCTGTCCATCTTCATAATTTGCAAAGAGCTTTTCGCACATTAAAGATACTATTCTTGTAGGAGTGTAGTAAACTCCATTAGCCTTTCTTGTACCTAAAGATGAGAGAGAAATCTGAAGTAAACCTAAAATATCCTCTTTTTGTTCGTATTCATATGAATATTCAAAAAGGAATGGATAAAGATCAATACAGTTTAAAACAAAAGGATTTAGTAAAAGCAGATCATCGACAAGGCTCATAAATCTGTCTTTTTTATATGCTCCTTTTGCATATTTGAAGATACTGTCTTTTTTAGTTAGTTTTTTTTGCTTTGACAGGATAAGCTTAATAGCACAATCTGTGATTAGAGCTAATATCAGATCATCGCTAAGATTGATATGTCTTATTTCAATCTGTTCTACAATCTGTTTTACTGTATCAAGATTAATGCAGTTTTCTGTTACATATGATGAGTACAGTCGGTTACCCTTAATAAGAGTTTTATTTCTTCTCTTTTTTAAGGCAACATTATCAGCACTGTGCAGTTTTTTTCTAATATCCTTAAGTGAGACCTGATCGAAAAAAGGCTCATTATCAATATAAACAGTTGGAGCGATTTTTTTCAGCTTAAGCCAGTTTCTGACAGTACTGGCACTGACATTTAGTTTTTCTGCTAAATCCTGCACAGAAAGAATTAGTTTTTCGTACAATTATTTATACCTTTTAGAAAATATTGTCGTCAGTAATGTTTGATGTATCGATCTTATCCTCAGGTTTTGCCTGTTCTGACTGTTCCTGCTCATTTTCAGTCTGCTCTTGAGAATCGCTCTGACTGTCATCTTCAATTAAAGAGCCTGAACCTTTTACGCACCAGTCTGTGATACCTGAAACTGTGCACTTGTCAAGACCTTCAGGTATTGGAAGTGGAGCCATTTCAAGATCTTGCTGAGATAGTCTTATAAACTCGGCAAAGATAGGAAGAGCAGAATATGCACCGCCTTCAGGACCGGTGAATCTTGAGTAACCAAGATCTCTGTCAGTATCAAAACCCATCCATGCAGTAGCTGTGATATGTCCGTTATAACCTGAGAACCATGCATCATGAACGTTATTAGTTGTTCCTGTTTTACCATGGAGATCGGTTCTGCCTGTAGTTCTGTATGCACGGCCGCCAGTTCCGTAATATGGACCAGAGATTCCTTCACCACCATATATTACAGAGCTCATCATATCAGCTACAATATATGCATTTTTGTGTGATAGTACCTGTTCATAAGAATTAGGATCTGCAACTTCTGCAACGTCGTTGTACTCAAGAGAAATTGAGTTTTTAACACGATCAGGAGCATGAGGATCAGCATGCTTTGGTGTATGTGTATATACTACCTCACCGGCTTTAACGATTTTTGTTATCAGGTAAGGTTCAACCTTGTAGCCACCGTTTGAGAAAACAGCATAGCCTGTTGCAAGCTGAAGAGGAGTTACCTCAACAGAGCCTAAAGCCATTGATTCAACCTGCTGAGATTTTGGAACATTAAATCCAAATTTCTGAACATGCTCAACTGTATTGTGAACACCAATGCGTCTTATCAGTCTGATAGAAACAACGTTCTTTGATCTGGCAAGAGCCTCTCTTAAGGTCATGTTTCCATCATATCTGTTAGGAGTGTTCTTTGGAGACCACCATGTTCTTGAACCAGGATCCCATGTCTTGATAGGCTCGTCCTGGAAAACAGTGTTGATGTTTATACCTTTAGCCACAGCTGCAGAGTATAAGAATGGTTTGAAATTAGAACCAGTCTGTCTTGTAGACTGACTTGTTCTGTCAAGTTTGCTTTTTGCAAAATCATATCCGCCAACCATAGCCTTGATTGCACCATCATACTGGTTTATGGCTATGAGTAGTGCTTCTACCTGAGGTATCTGAGTCAGAACATTTTCGCCAGTCGCATTAGTGTAGTAATAAATCAGATCACCTTCAGTTGCAACATCTGAAACGCGCTTAGGTACAGGACCTTGACGTTTATCAGAGATGAATGGTGCAGCCCACTTGAGATTCTCAAATTTAATAATAACTTCCTCATTCTTTCTGCCAATTGCTGAAAGATACTGTTCTTTATCATTAATATTTGTTACAAGGGCTGGTTTGATATAGTGGAAGATATCCTTGTAGTAAAGATAGTTTTCAAGAGCAAACTCATTTTTGGCTTTGAGTTTGTTCAGATCAACATTATCCAAAGATCCTCTGTAGCCATGTCTTGTGTCGTATTCTGTAACAGCCTTGAATACAGCATCGTGAGCAGCCTGCATATCTTTTGTATTTACAGTGGTATATATCTCGATTCCGTCTGTATAGGCTGAATCACCAAACTTTTCAAGAGCAATGAGTCGAGCCTTTTCTGCAACATATGGGGCATAACCTTCAAGCTTGCTTGAATGGAATTCAGCTTTATAAGGTTCATTGTCAGCCTTTTCAAATTCATCTTTGGTAATGAAACCTAAAGTGTACATTCTATCTAGTACAAGATGACGGCGCTCTTTTGATCTTTTAGGATTGGATATTGGATTTAGAGTTGATGGAGCTTTTGGTAGACCTGCAATTGTAGCCATCTGTCCAAGAGTAAGTTCATCTAGTTTTTTTCCAAAATATGTCTGAGCTGCAGCTGCAACACCGTATGAACGGTGGCCTAAGGCAATCTTGTTAAGATAAAGTTCAAATATTTCGTCCTTTGTAAGAACCTGTTCGATTCTTAAGGAGATGAAAATTTCTTTTAGTTTTCTTTTTAATGTTTTTTCTCTTGTTAAAAAGAAGTTTCTTGCAACCTGCTGTGTAATGGTAGATGCACCCTGCTTTGCTGAGCCTTTACTTACAGATACGATAGCAGCTCTAGCAATACCAATTGGATCAATACCTGAGTGCTCGTAAAAACGGCTGTCTTCAATTGCAATAAAAGCCTGTTTTAATTTTTCAGGGATCTGGTCAATAGAAACAGGAATACGCTTGCTTTCGCCAAATTCTCCAATGAGTTTGTTGTCTGCAGAATATACCTTCATAGGTGTTTCGAATGTAACTTCCTTTAATTTTGCTACATCAGGAAGATCACCTAAAGTCTGATAATAAATAGCTGCACCTGCAACACCGCTTGCACCTACAGAAAAAAGTCCAGTCCAAAAAGCGAAATTTATTATTTTACGTAGCACAAAATGGCCTCATATATTTAGAAAAAACTGACACTCATTCTATCAAAATATTACCTTATTTTTCTATTTCTATGTTTGATATAACGAACGTTATGAGATTATTAATGAAGTAGATTCCACTTTTTTTTTCTTGTCTTCATTTTATACGTTAGGTTGTTATTTAAAAAAGTAATTAGGCCTGCTTGTATTTCAAGTTGCAACCATTAGTCTACGTTCATTAAAAAATGTCTGTTTTCAAAGAAGTTCTAGAGTAAATGAAATTGTAGATTCTAAAGAAGAAAACACTTTTGTCACCAATGTATACATATTTCTTTCTAATATAATTCTGTGTTCTTTGTAATAAGATTATTAATGGCTATCAAAAAGTAATTATAAAATTGCCAACCATCAGTATTTTTCTTCAAAGTCATAGGACAAAATACAAAAATAGTTTAAAATTCTTTCAGATTTTCAAGGTATTTAACGATGTCATTTGATAAAAAAGAAAGAATTATTTTAATAGGCCCTATGGGGGCTGGAAAGAGCAGTATTGGCAAGTCTCTTGCATTAGTGTCAGAAAAAGCTTTTTTGGATGTGGATGAGGAAATTGTCCGTTATGCAAAGATGAGTATTCCTGATATTTTTGCAACTAAAGGCGAAGAAGAATTCAGAAATATTGAATCTGTAGTTCTTGAAAAATGTCTGAAATATGATGCTGTTATTGCAACCGGTGGTGGAATCATCGGAAGAGAACTAAACAGAAAACTTTTAAAGGAAAACGGTATTGTTGTATATCTGCTAGCTGATGTGGATACCCAGTATTTAAGAACCAGTCATGATAATAACAGACCGATGCTGAATGTTGATGATAGACGTCAGCGTCTTGCAGACATTTTCAGTAAAAGAGATCCTTTATACAAAGAGTGTGCTGATATAACCATTGATTCTGGAAAAATGGATATACATGACTGCGTAGAAACAATTATAGAAAAAATCAGGGAATCATAATGGAAACCATTACAGTAGGTTTAGATACAAGATCATATCCAATTTATATTGGAAATGAGATTAATTACGGTCCATTAGTGTCAAAGGCTTTACCAAAAATCAAAGATCTGATGGTTGTAACTAATGAGACTGTAGCTCCTTTATATTTACAAAGACTGCAAAAAGAGCTTGAAGCTGAAGGCTTTAACGTAAAAAGCTGCATCTTAAAAGACGGTGAATCATACAAAACTGTTGAATCATGGTGGCAGATCCTTACTGCTCTTATGGAAAATGCCTATGGTAGAGACAGTGCTATTATCGCTTTAGGTGGTGGTGTTGTAGGCGATATGGCAGGATTTGCAGCATCTGCCTATCAAAGAGGCATTCCATTTGTTCAGATCCCAACAACTCTTCTTGCAATGGTTGATTCTTCTGTAGGTGGAAAAACAGCTATCAATCATCCTCTTGGCAAAAACATGATAGGTGCTTTCTATCAGCCTAAGGCTGTAATTGCATCTTTAGATTGTTTAAAAACCTTACCTGAAAAGGAATTAACTGCAGGTTTAGGTGAAGTTGTAAAGACAGCAATTATTTATGATAGAGCATTTTATGATTTTCTGACACAGAATATACAAAAAGTATTTTCTGATGATTTAGATACTCTTCATACCATTGTTAAAAAGTGCTGTGAGGTGAAATCTTCAGTTGTATCAGAAGATGAAAAAGAACACGGCCTAAGAGCTATTTTAAATTATGGCCATACATTCGGTCATGCAATTGAAGCTCATCTTGGCTTTGGTACCTGGCTTCATGGAGAAGCTGTAGGTTTAGGTATGGTGATAGCATCTGCACTTTCACTAAAAAGAGGTCTTATCAGTAAAGACGATTTCGATTCAATGAAAGATCTTTGCAAAAAGGCAAAACTTCCTGTAAGCATACCTGAGTGCATGAGCGGTGACGATTTTATCAAACATATGCGTCATGATAAGAAGGTACGTCACGGTATTATAAGATATGTACTGCCAACTGCTATCGGCTCTGTTAAGATATTCTCAGATGTTGATGATGCTGAAGTAGTAGCTTTAGTAAACTCTTTAAAGGCTGAATAATGGCATATTTAGGTTTTTCTGTTCCAAAATCTTTACTTGACTGTGCAGGCAAGGTTGGCACTCTGTTTTCTTATGGAGACAATTTTGTTGTTCTTTCAGGTAATCAAGGTTCAGGAAGAACAACAGTCCTAGAGCATGTTATCAATTCTCTTGATAATCGCTTTACTACTGTTTTTATTCCATGTTCGAGGGAAATGGAACTTGAAAAACTAAGAACACTGTTGTTACAGCAGCTGTGCTCACAAGATAAATGGGATGCATCTGAATCTATTGAAAACAGCATAAAGAAAGCATCAGTACCTGTAAGAGAAAAAGTCCTGATCGTTATTGATGATATCGATCTTGTTGTAAGTTCTTTTGCAGATGAAATCTTTTCTTTGTACAAGCGTTCATTAGGTACTAGAAGATTCTCTTTTCTTATTACGGCTCATCCTTTATGGCTTGAGACTAAAGGATACAAGAATACAGACAAGAATCTTTCTATTGAAGAGGTTGCTATTCCATACATCGGCGTTGAAGAAGCCTTAGAGCTTTGTAAAAAAAGATTTGAATTTTCACAATTAAATAATGTTTATGAAGCAATATTACCTAAGCTTCCAAAAGCTATTCAAAGTTGTGATGGTAATATTGGAAAGATAATCAAACTAACGGAGAAACTTATGTCTGATCCAACTCAAGTAGAAAATGAGCAAAAAGAGTCTGTTGTAGAGAAAAAGGCTGCATCTGGTTCTAAAAAGAATCTGACTGCGATTTTTATTTCTCTTATCTGCCTTGCTATTGTAGTAGCCTGCCTTCTTCCTGTAATTTTAAGTTCAAAAGATGCTATAAATAAGAAAGCTGAACCTGTTAAGGTTGAAGATGTTCAGAGCAATTCAAATCAGACATCAACTGTAGCTGACGATCCTTTAGCAGTGTCTGCAGGATCTGTATCTTCCATCAAGGCAGATGCTCAAAAGGGAGATGCAAAGACCGTTGTTGATGATAACGGCGAGCTTCTTGATAAGATTGAAGGCGGAGTGGAAACTCAAGGCCTTGAGAAGACAACTAAAAATGAGGTTACCTTGCAGGGAGAAACTTTAGACGCTATTGAGAATTCAAGTGGCGAAAAAGTTGACGATCCCAGGCAAGGATTGGGAGGATCTAAGGTAAATGCACAATCTGGCTATCTTACAAGAGCTGATAATGCTCTTTACAAAGATCAGATTGAACATGAGGATGCTCTCATAAAAAAACAGCAACAAGAAGCATTAGCAGACAAGATGGCTTTAGAATCACTTAAGAAAAAGCAGTCAGAAAATGCTAAAAATGATAATAAGTTAGCTGATAATAATCAGGTAGCAAAAGAAGATAAAAAAGTGCAGCAATCAGCTTCAGACAAGAGCGTAGCTGTTAAAAAGACTGAAAAAGCCAAAAAGCAACAAACAAAGGTAAAAAAGGAAAAATCTGTTGCAGGAAGTGAGGATGAGCTTTTAAAAAAGAATCCAAGACACTATACTTTGCAGATATTTGCAAGTTACAGCAAGGCACCATTACTTGATGTAGCTGATACTATTTCAGGCAAATACCATATTTATCAGACAAGACGAAATGGTAAACTATGGTATGTTCTGATTACCGGTGATTATTTAACTGCCAGGGAAGGCTTGAAGACTGTTTCTTCTTTACCAGAAAAAGTTAAGAAGGCAGGACCTTTCATAAAAACCTTTGGCAAAGTTCAACAAGAGATGAAGTTAAAGTGAAAGATAAGCGCTTTTTAATTGCAGGATCAATTTTATCTGCAGATCTATTAAATTTACAAAGAGATGTTGAAGAGGCTCTGAATGTTGGTGTTGATGTTATCCATTTTGATGTAATGGATTATCATTTTGTACCAAATATGACCTTCGGCCCTGCATTTTTAAAAGCAATGCATCATAAATTCCCAAATGCGGTTTTTGATGTTCATTTAATGATTGATCCTGTAACTCCAGAAATCGTTGATGATTATATAGATGCAGGTGCAAGCTGGATTTCATTCCATCCTGAGGCATGTATTCATACCCACCGTATGCTTACATATATCAGATCAAAGAATGTTAAGGCTGGTATTGCCTTAAATCCATCTACTGCTCCAGAACTTCTTGAGTATCTATTAGATGATCTTGATTTTGTTCTTGTTATGACTGTAAATCCAGGCTTTGGCGGACAGAAGACAATACCTTCAACCTTAAATAAGGTTGCTAAGATTAAAGCTCAGATTCAGAAAGCTAATAAGGATATCTTTATTGAAGTTGATGGAGGCGTAAAAGACAGCAACATCAAGGAAATTGAATCTTATGGAGCTGAAGTTTTTGTTGTAGGCTCTGCTTTCTTCGGAGCTGATGACAAGAAAGTTGCAATTGACAATCTGCACAGTGCATTAAATGCCTAATTCATTCAAATTAGAGGCACTACTGTTTGATCTTGACGGTACTCTTGCAGATACAGTAGTGCAGCTTGCAAAAGCCTCAAAGCAAGCTGTTGAGGCAATTGGTCTGAATCCTCCTTTACTTGAACAGGTCAAGGACTACGTTGGCAACGGAGTCAATATGTTACTTGCGCGTTGCATAAAGGGTAGCTTTGATGCAAAAGTAGAGGATATTGATACAACACTTTTCAAAAGAGCCCGAGAAGTGTTCAATGAAAAATATACAAAGGGCCTTAGTGAGAATTATCGCCTTTATGATGGTGTAACAAATGGGTTAGAACTCTTTAAAAGCAAGAATTTAAAACTTGCTGTTGTTACAAATAAACCACATATGTTTGCAATTCCATTGCTAAAACATATGGGAATTTACGATAAGTTTGATTTTATTCTAGCAGGCGAAGTTTTAAGTAAAAGAAAACCTGATCCTTATCCTCTTGAATATACATTAGAAAAACTGAATATCAAAAAAGAGAATGCCTTAATGATAGGTGATTCAAACAATGATATTCTTGCAGGACAAAGAGCAGGAGTTAAAACAGCTTTTTTATCATACGGCTATAATCGCCTTGATGAAAAAGAGCTGCATTTTGATTATCGTTTTGATAACTTTAACGATTTGACAGATTTTATAATTAAACAAATAGGTTAAAAAATGTCTAAGGAAATTATTTTTTCTGGAATCCAGCCATCAGGAGAACTATCAGTAGGTAATTACATCGGTTCTTTAAGAAACTGGGTTCAGTTGCAGGATGATTACGAATGTATCTACTGCGTTGTTAATGAGCATGCCATTACTGTAAGACAGGATCCAAAGGAGCTGCTCGATCGTTCATTAAACACTCTTGCTTTATTTATTGCAGCTGGTGTTGATCCTAACAAGAGCACAATTTTTTTACAGTCACATGTTCCTGCTCATTGCCAGTTATCATGGGTACTTAACTGTTATACTCAGGTAGGTGAGCTTAACCGTATGACTCAGTATAAGGATAAATCAAAGCGCTATGCTGATAATGTTACAGCAGGTTTATTTGACTATCCTGTACTAATGGCTGCAGATATTCTTTTATATCAGGCAGATCTAGTTCCTGTAGGTGATGATCAGAAACAGCACATTGAGATCACTCGCGACATCGCAACCCGCTTCAATAATATTTACGGTCAGACCTTCACTCTTCCAAAAGGTTATTTCCCAAAAGCAGGTGCTCGTGTTATGTCTTTACAGGAGCCTTTAAAGAAGATGTCAAAATCTGATGACAACCAGAATAATGTAATCAGAATTCTAGAAGATCCAAAGTCAATCTTAAAGAAGATGAAAAAAGCAGTTACTGATAGTGACAATCCACCTGTAATTGCATATGACTGGGAGAACAAGCCTGGTGTTTCAAATCTTCTTGAGATTTTATCAGCATCAACAGGAACACCTGTTGAAGATCTCGTTGAAAAATACAAAGGTCAGATGTATGGCACATTCAAGTGTGAGGTTGGTGAAGCTGTTGTTGCTATGCTTGAGCCTGTTCAGCAGCGTTACAAGGAAATCAGACAGGATGTTTCATATCTGAACGAAGTTTTAAAGGATGGTGCAAAGAAAGCATCTGAAAGAGCTGAAAAGACTTTAGAGGACGTATATAAGAAGATTGGTTTCTACTTATATTAGTTAATAAAAAATCTGCTGTAGATCCTACAGCAGATTTATATGTTCTAGATAACAGTAATCCTATCTGTCAAATTCAAGGGCCATTCCTTTAGCATCAGAAACTATCTTTGAATCTTTAACTACAAGTTCTCCATTTACAATAGTATGAACAATCTTTGATGAGAATGTTTCACCTGTAAAAGGTGACCATTTGCATTTTGATGCAATATCATCTTCACAAACAGTATTTCTCTCTGACAGATTTACAATTGCAAGATCTGCAAAATAACCTTCTTTAATTGCACCTCTATCCTTGATGTGGAATCGTTTTGCAACATTAGTAGAGGTAACTTTTGCAATTGTCTCTAATGTGATCTCATGCTGTTTGTACAGTTCTAAAAGACTCTGTAGCGAGAACTGAACTGAAGGAAGACCTGAAGCACATTTAAAGTATGTCCCTTCTTTTGCTGCTTTTTCATGTGGAGCATGATCGGTTGCAACAGTTGTGATAATTCCTTTTTCAAGACCATTTACAAGAGCGCGTCTGTCTATCTCATATTTAACTGAAGGATTGCACTTAAGATAAGCACCTTTTCTTTGATAATCAAAATCAGAGAAGCAAAGGTGAGGAATGCAGGCTTCAGCAGAGATCTGTCTTGTAACAACATCTCCATACATATATTCGGCAAGCATATTGACTTCATCTTTAGTGGACAGATGCATAATATGAATTCTAGCTCCTGTCTTTTTAGCAATTTCTATTGCAAGTGCACTTGATTTAATGCAGCAGTCTCTGTTTCTGATAACAGGATGCATAGAGAATGGCACATTTTCACCATAAGTTGCTTTTGCAATTTTCTCATTATCAAGAATTGTTTTCGTGTCCTCACAGTGAAGACAGATAATTGTTTTTGCCTTTTCGAAAATAGTTGTAAGTTTCTTTTCATCTTCAACTAGCAGACTTCCTGTTGATGAGCCCATAAACACCTTGATACCAGCAATTTCTCTTACAGGCGCATTTGCAATTTCATCAATATTCTTATCATCAGCTCCAAGATAGAAACCATAGTTTGCAAGGGAGTCCTTTGCTGCAATAGCTTTCTTTTCATTAATCATCTTCATGGTTGTGCATGAGGGTGAGTTGTTAGGCATATCAAGATAGGATGTGACACCACCAAGTACACATGCTCGGCTTTCAGACTCAATGGTTGCCTTATGTTCCATACCTGGCTGTCTGAAGTGAACATGCTCATCTATAAGGCCTGGAAAAACAATATACTCATGACAGTCTAAAATTTGTGCATCATTATCAATGATGTTTCTATCAATTTTAGCTATTCTTTTTTCTTCAATTAGAAGATCATTTCGTATAATACGCTCTGGGGTAATAAGCAGAGCATTCTTTAAAAGTATTCTGTTCATAATTGCTCCATGTTTTCACTGTATTGTATCGGATCTGAAATATATTATGGCAAATAATACTGATAATTTATTTAAACACCGTTTCAACAAGAAAAATGTTATGGTTCATAAAAAAGAGCGCTTATTCAAACAGTATTTTGCAATAGACGCTTATGATGTTTCATATAGCAGATTTGATGGAACTGAGTCTAAAGTTTTCAGACGCGAAGTGTTTGAAAGAGATGCAGATGCAGTCGCTGTTCTTGCATATGATGTGAAAACAGATGAGATTGCTCTTATTGAACAGTTCAGAATCGGTGCATTAAATGATTCTGACTCTCCTTGGTTAATAGAGATAGTAGCAGGAATGATTGATGGTAATGAAAGACCAGAGATTTCCGCAATCAGAGAGTTAAAAGAGGAAATTGGTGTCAGTATATCAGAAGATAAGCTTCTAAGAATCTGCGAAGAGTACGCAACTCCAGGCGGAGCTTCTGAAAAGACAACTGTATTTATAGCAAATACCGATCTGTCAGGACTTGGAAATCATGGTGGTCTTGATGTAGAAGGTGAGGATATTCGCGTATTTAAAGCACCATTAACAGAAGCATACAAGCAGATTGGTCTTGGCAGAATCAAAAATGCAGTAACAATTCTTGCAATACAGTATCTTCTGATTGAAAAAGAAAAAGTGAAACAAATTTTCAGATAAACGTAATATATATCACAAAATAATAAACAAATTTAGATTCTAAATGAAAAGAAAATGTTTACATATTGATTTTATTGATTTTTACTACTATTCTTTGCGCAAAATTCTGAAGGTGGTTTTTTATGAAAAATGCAACAAAGTGCATTTTTTTTTGTAATAAATTACCATAAAATTTTATACTGTGTGTGTTAACTAGGCTTTGATATGGCTCCAAGATATTTAACTCCTTCGGCTAATGATGGATCTGTAAAAGTTTTACAACTTACAGACTGTCATCTTTTTGCTGATAAAAACAAGGATCTTCTTGGTGTAAACACATATAAAAGTTTTGATGCTGTTTTAAACGCAATTAAAGCACAGAATTTCGATTACGATTTCATTGCCTTCACAGGTGACATCAGCCAGGATTATTCTGTTACCTCTTACGAGCATTTTGCAAAGCTCATCAGTTTTCTTGGAAAACCAGTTTTTTTCCTTCCTGGTAACCATGATGATGGTCCTTTAATGTACAGAATTTTTGAAGATCTTGGTGTTAACATTGCTAAAAATGTAATTACTCCAAGCTGGCAGTTTGTATTCTTGAATTCTGAAGTTTATGCTGTTCCTCATGGTTGGATAGAAAGAAAGCAGTTGGATTATGCTGCATTCTGTCAAAAGCGCAATCCAGAACAGCATATGGCACTTCTTGTTCATCATATGCCAATGCTTGTAAATTCAGCATGGCTTGATACACAGACAATGCATAATTCTGATGAGTTTAATACATATATCAGAAGACTACATAGGGTTAAGGCTGTTATAACTGGTCATATTCATCAGGAATTTGATGAAACGGTTAGAGATATTAGGTATATTGCAACTCCATCAACTTCTATTCAGTTCATGCCAAAATCAAATGATTTTGCTCTTGATAATCTTGCTCCTGGCTGGAGATACCTCACATTCAGACCAGATGGTTCTATACAAACTACCGTATATCGCTTAGAAAACAATATTTTTATTCCAAACGACAATGTTGATGGCTACTAAATGAAAATTGCTTATCTACATGGTTTTCAATCAAGCTCAAAGGCAAGAAAAGCCACAATACTCAAAAACGAATTATCAAATCAGTATCCAAATATCGAATTTGTATCCTTGGATTTTCCTGACGATATACACAAAGCTGTAGATTTTCTTAAAGGCTTTGTAAAGAATGAAATAAAGAAAGGAACAGAACTTTATTTGGTTGGCAGCTCTATGGGAGGTTTTTTCTCTCTGGTTTTGCAAATTGAATTTGATTTAAAAATTGCTCTTGTAAATCCTTGTATTTATCCATCTGAATTCTGTATTGAGCATTCACTTATAAATGTACTTCTTGAGAATTTTGATACACATGAAAAATTCAAAATTACCAATGAAGATATTGAATATCTTAAAGAGCTTGAGCAGAGTATAAAAGAATATAATCCAAAGAAAACCTCAGTATATCTTCAGACAGGTGATGAGGTTCTAGATTACAAAAAGGCTAAGTTATTTTTCAAAGACGCATTCGTTAATATTGAAAGTGGTGGCTCTCACACATATGATAATTTTGAAAAATGCATCAAACAGATTGTTGAATTTTTCAAAGAATATTAAGCTTTTCTTTTTGCAAACTTGCTTTAGGTCTTCTGTCAAATTCCATTGTGAACTTTGTCTAACTGATAAAATAATGACCCTAAAACAATGCTAAGTAAACAAGATTAAAATAACCTAATACGTTTTTTCAGGGATTGATATGAGAATTTTAGTTGTAGAAGACGATGCTCAGATATCAAAAGGCATTGAAGCTGGTTTAAAGGCCAATGCTTATGCTGTAGACTGCATTTTTGATGGTAAAGATGCAAGATATCTTCCATGCGATGTAGATTATGATTGTATTCTGCTAGATCTTGGTTTACCAGGTATTGATGGTGTTGAACTTTTAAAGACCTGGAGAAAGGAAGGCAACAAGACTCCTGTAATAATCATTACGGCAAGAGATGGTCTTGACGATAGAGTTCAGGGCCTTGATATTGGTGCTGATGACTATGTTGTAAAGCCATTTGATCTTGTTGAGGTTCTTGCAAGAATTCGTGCAGTTACAAGACGATCGATTGTTAGCGAAGATGTTACAACACTTTCTAATGGAATACTGACACTTGATCCTCTGTCTCATGAGGTTTCTGTTAAAGAAGAAGATGGCTCTGTAAAGAATCATTCTTTAACATCACGTGAATATGCTTTGCTAGAAGCTCTGTTAAGAAGACCAGGTACTGTATTATCAAGAGAGAGCATTGAAGATAAGATCTATGCTTTTGGTGAAGAAGTTGAATCAAACGCAATTGAATTCATCATTCACAATATCAGAAAGAAGGTAGGCGCAGCAAATATTAAAAATGTTAGAGGTGTAGGTTGGAAAGTCGTCAAAGGAAATTCATAAGATCCTTACGCTTTAAACTTTGCCTGATACTGGTCATTATTGGTATATGCTTTACAGCATTTAGCTGTTATCGCTCATACAATAAGGCCATGTCTTCTTTTGGTGACTATGTTGATGAAGAGCTTGCTCAGATTTCAAGCGTAATCATCAACTACAATGTTATTTTGCCTAAATCATGGCGTGGAAACACTGCTAAACGCAATGTTTTTACTGATTTAAACGGAAATATTCTTTTTTCTGAGAAAAAAGAAAAATCCAAGTCATTTCTGCCTATTCCCACATTAAATGACCTGTTTGATAAACATCAGGAAATTATAGTAGCTCCGCTTATTCCTCCTAAAGGCGAGGCTGTATATTTTCCTCCTAATGTAAAAGATGGCTTATATTCTGTTCTTATCAATGACAGAAGAGTAAGAGCGCTGGTTGCAACTAATCATTCAGGTATCAGATTTGTTGTAGCAAGACCATTTGATCTTATGGAAGCAATCGTAAGCAGAGCACTTTTGTCTTCCTTTGTTGAATTCTTACTACTGATTGCTCTTTATGTTCCAAGTGTAATTGTCTTTGTGAACATCATGTTTATTCCTGTAAACAGACTTGCAAAAGAGCTTAACTCAAGAAAAGAAAGTGATTTGACACCTGTTGAAAAGGACAAGTTACCATCTGAACTTGATGCTTTTATCGGTGCTATCAATAATCTTTTTGATAAAACCCATGGTGCATTGCAAAATGAGAGAAGGTTTATTGCAGATGCAGCTCATGAAATGAGAACTCCTCTTACTGCAATTTCTCTTCAGGCTCAGTCCCTGGATTTAAGTTTGATTCCTGCAGATGAAGCTGAAAAGATAGAGCAGTTAAAACTTGCAATCAGCAGACAGAGAAAACTTACAAATGATCTGCTTGAGTACGCCCGTTCTCAATGTGGAAGAGAGTTAAAACTCGTTTCTTTTGATCTTAAGTCACTGTTTATCGAGGTCATCGATGAAATTGGTTATATTGCAGATGAAAAGGACATTGATTTAGGTCTTGTTGGAAATTGCTCTTTAACTTTATATACAGATAGAAGCAAATTAAAACAGATCATCTTAAATCTTGTAAGTAATGCACTTAAATATACTCCTAACGGCGGTGTGTGCGATATTCTTTGTGAAAAGAGTGGAACTGTAGTTTCAATTATCATTAAGGATAGCGGACCTGGAATCAGCGAAAAGAGTCTGAATAAGGTATTCAATGCCTTTTACAGAATCGGTGGTGATACGGCAAAGATAGAAGGAACTGGTCTTGGTCTTGCGATTGTAAAATCACTATGCGATGAGATATCAGCAACCATCAAGCTTAAAAATCAGCACAACAGCGGTCTTATGGCAACTGTAAGTCTATGTCAGTATTACAAGACATATGATTAATAGTTCAAATAATCAGCTCTTTATTTTTTTTTCATTTTGAATATATGCACTTATCTAACTATTTTTATAGTGATAAAATGAAAAAATAGAAGCTGATTTTATATTTTTCTTATTCTAAAAGCTTCAATACGACACTAGTCAAAATATAATCAATATTGATAACATTTATAACTTCATTGCTTTGCAATAAACTCAATTGTGTCTTATTCTTTTTTAAGACAATTAATTCATAAAAACAAGATAATCAAAGTATGGCCACAAACGAAAACGAATATTCCGGCAATGTTATTGAGGTTCTCAAGGGACTTGAACCTGTAAGACGCCGTCCAGGTATGTATACAGATACTCAGAATCCAAATCATCTGGGTATGGAGGTAATTGATAACAGCGTTGATGAGGCAGTTGCAGGATATGCTACTGTGATAGATGTTGTTCTGTTTGAAGATCAGTCACTTATGGTAACTGATAACGGCCGAGGCATGCCTGTAGATATTCATCCAACAGAGAAGATCCCAGCTATTGAGCTTATTCTTACAAAGCTTCATGCCGGTGGCAAATTTGATTCTAAGGCCTATAAATTCTCAGGCGGTCTTCATGGAGTTGGCGTATCTGTTGTTAATGCTCTTTCTAAAAAGCTTGTAGCAACTGTAAAGAGAAACGGAATTGTCTATGAAATAGAATATGCAAATGGCAATAAGGTTCGTGAGCTGTCAGAGATTGGCACGTGTCTTAAAAAAGAGACTGGTACATCTGTTCACTTCTGGCCTGATGATCCATACTTTGATGATGTAAAGTTTGATGTTTCACTGCTAAAGCATCTGTTAAAGGCAAAGGCTGTATTATGTAAAGGTCTTACAATCAATTTTGAGGACAGAGTGCATGATACAAAGGAAAGCTGGTCTTATTCTGGTAATCTTACTAACTATCTTACAAATTCTGTAGGTGGCCGTGTTGTTGAGCCTAATCCTCCTTTCTCTGGTGAGGTTATAAATGAGGATGAGGAAGTTGAATGGGCTGTATGCTGGGAGCTTGAAGCTGGTGCCCGCACAATCGGTGAATCCTTTGTAAACTTGATTCCTACTTTTGATGGCGGTACTCATGTAAATGGTTTTAGAGCAGGTCTTACTGGTGCGATAAAGGAATTTTGTGAGTTGCACAATCTTCTGCCTAGAAATTTAAAACTTGTTGCAGACGACGTATGGAATCACTGTTCTTTTGTTCTGTCACTGAAGATGCGTGATCCTCAGTTTGCAGGTCAGACAAAAGAGAAACTCTCCTCAAGACATATTGCCTCAATTATTGAAGGCATTATTTATGACAGATTCTCCTTATGGCTTAATTCAAATGTTGAAGTTGCAACTGTAATTGCCAATCTTATTATTGATTCAGCTAAAAGCAGAGAATCTCAGGCAAAAGTTATAGACAGAAAGAAAGTAAGTAAAGGTCCTGCACTTCCAGGAAAACTATCTGACTGTACATCAACAGATCCAAGTCGTGCTGAACTGTTCTTAGTAGAGGGTGATTCTGCTGGTGGTTCTGCAAGACAGGCTAGAGATTCAAGCTATCAGGCAATTCTTCCTTTAAGAGGTAAAATTCTTAATACCTGGGAGGTTAATGCTCAAAAAGCTCTTGAATCAGAAGCTATCAGATCAATATCAATTGCAATCGGTGTTGAGCCTGATTCAGATTCATTAGATGGTCTTCGCTACGACAAGATCTGTATTCTAGCTGATGCGGACTCTGACGGTCTGCACATAGGTACCTTATTGTGCGCTCTTTTTGTTAAGCACTTCACAAGACTTGTAAGAGAAGGTCATGTTTATGTGGCATGTCCTCCACTATTTAGAATTGATTGTCCTAAAATTAAAGAGTATGCCCTTGATGAAGCTGAACTTGAAAGCAAGAAAAAAGCTCTTATAAGAAAGGGTATAAAAGCTGAAAATATCGTAGTACAGCGATTCAAAGGTCTAGGTGAGATGGATCCTGCTCAGTTAAGAGAGACAACTATTGATCCAAACTCTAGACGCCTTATGAAGTTAACATTAACTACAGAGTCTGATGATAATACCTTTGCTCTTCTTGACATGCTTTTCTCTAAGAGCAGAGCAGAAGATAGACGTCAGTGGCTTGAAGAAAACGGTGATAAGGCTGATATGCTTGATTAGGTAGCTTATGGCTGATAACGACGACAAGACAGAACAACCGACTGGTAAAAAAATTTCAGATGCCAGAAATAAAGGTCAGGTACCAAGATCAAAAGAAGCTGGTACTTTCTTTGTTCTGATAGGTGGTGTTCTGTCTATATGGGCCTTTTCCTCTTTATTAGGATCAGGCCTTCGTCAGATTATCATGAACAGCTTTTCCTTAACTCGAGATCAGATTTATTCAGTTGATGAATTCAGACGAATATTTGTACAGAATATTCTGTCTATTGGCATACCAATTATTGGAATCGCACTCTGTGTTTTTGTGCTTGCAATCATAGGAAATATCATGATTGGCGGGTACAACTTTTCAAAAGAAGCATTAAAGCCTAAATTCAACAAGTTAAATCCTGTTACAGGCATCGGCAGAATCTTTTCATTAAATTCAATTATTGAACTTGTTAAGGGCATATTCAAAGTAGTATTTATTGCATCTTTTTGTTATTTTGCACTTTCAGGCAGAATTCATGAGGTAATGGGGCTGTCTTATATTGATCCACATGCTGGAATAAAAAGAGCAATTTCACTTCTGTTTCAGTTTATGGTTATCGTTGTATGCGCGATGATACCTATAATCA
Source organism: Succinivibrio faecicola (assembly GCF_019448115.1). Lineage (GTDB taxonomy): Bacteria > Pseudomonadota > Gammaproteobacteria > Enterobacterales > Succinivibrionaceae > Succinivibrio > Succinivibrio faecicola. The sequence goes on from NZ_JAGFNY010000004.1 coordinate 75,790, forward strand.
TGATAGATGTTCCTTATCAGAAATGGCATTACTTAAAGCAGCTTCGAATGAGTAAGCAGGAAGTTAAGGACGAATATAAGGATACAGAAGGTAATCCTCAGATTAAAGGAAAAATCAAGCAGCTGCAGTTCCAAATGGCTGCAAGACGAATGATGCAGGATGTTCCTACTGCTGACGTTGTGGTTACCAACCCAACTCACTTTGCTGTCGCCATAAAATATGATCCTGATGGAGAAACCGCTCCTTTGGTTGTTGCAAAAGGAGTAGATGAGATTGCAGAAAAGATAAAGGAAATTGCTCGAGAAAGTGACGTTCCTGTGATCCCTATCCCGCCTCTTGCACGATCTTTGTACTATACAACAGATTTGAACAAGGAGATTCCAAGAGGTTTATTTAAAGCCGTAGCATCTTTGCTGGCATGGGTTATGGGTATGAAAGCCTTTAAGGAAGGTAAAACCAATCAGCGTCCTCGCGATCTTGATAAAAATTTACCGATTCCTGAAGAATTAAGGTTTTAATTTTTTTTAAAAATAGTGTAATATGTGATCTAATTCTGATTTGAGTTTGCAATAAACTTGTCATAATCAGGGTTATAAGGGTGTTAATGAGGAAATTTTTATATGGTAACTAAAAGTACCCCTAAAAAAACTACAACTCAAAGCAATGCTGTAAAGGCTGCACCAGCTGCAGATTACAAGCAGAGCGTTGCAAAATTCAAAGATTCAGTTCTTAATCACTTACGTACCACTATTGGTACATCTCCTGCAAAGGCAAGCAAGCTTGCTTGGTGGCAGGCTGTAGTTGCAGCTGCTAATGAGGATATCTTCGGCAGATTGACTGATACTCAGGAAACTCATGCTAAGAATGATACTCGCGCAGTTCACTACTTATCGGCAGAATTCTTAATGGGTAGATTAACTATCAATAATCTAACCAATCTTGAAAAATTTGATATCGCACGTGATGCCTTAAAAGAGTTAGGCTTAGATATCAACGAAGTTTGTGAAGAAGAGCCAGATATGGCTTTAGGTAATGGTGGTTTAGGCCGTTTAGCTGCATGTTTCATGGATTCTCTTGCAACTTGCAAGTATCCATGTGTAGGTTACGGTATCCACTATGAGAACGGCTTATTCCGTCAGGAAATCCGTGGTGGTAAGCAGGTTGAGCGTCCAGATTCATGGCGTGAATACGGTTCACCACTTGAGGTTTGCCGTCCAGAATCAATTCAGAACGTACCACTAGGTGGTTATGTTGACAAGCAGACTGCTCCAGATGGTTCTGTAAGCTCTGTTTGGCATCCTGCTACAATCATCAAGGGTGTGCCTTGGGATATTCCTGTAGTTGGCTACCGTGGTTCATCAGTTGCAATTCTCCGTTTATGGGAATCTCGTTCAACTGAGCAGTTCAACTGGGATGTATTCAATGCTGGTGGTTATGTTGATGCACAGGCTGAAAAGTCACTTGCAGAGACTGTGTCTAAGGTTCTATATCCTAACGATTCAACTGAAGCTGGTAAGGAATTACGTTTAACTCAGCAGTACTTCTTCTGCGCATGTTCATTACGTGATATTTTACGTCGTTACAACCGTACTCATCACCATGACTACTCAGAGTTTGCAAAGAAGATCGTTATCCAGTTAAACGATACTCATCCAACAATTGCAATTCCTGAGTTAATGAGACTTCTTATCGATGAGGAAGGCTTATCATTTGACGCAGCATGGGATATTGCTCAGAAGTCATTCAACTACACCAACCACACTCTGCTTCCAGAAGCATTAGAGAAGTGGCCTGTATACATCTTCGAGAAGTTATTACCACGTCACTTAGAGATCATCTATGAGATCAACTATCACTTCTTAAACGATGTTGTTGAGAAGAAGTGGCCTGGCAACAACGATATCAAGGCTAAGCTTTCAATTATCGAAGAAGGCGAGTGCCGTAAGGTTCGTATGGCTAACCTATGTGTTATTACATCAGGTAAGGTTAACGGCGTTGCTAAGATTCACTCTAAGCTTGTTAAGGAAGACCTATTCCCAGAGTATGCTGAGTTATGGCCAAACAAGTTCTGCAACGTTACAAACGGTGTTACCCCACGTCGTTGGTTATTAGCATGTAACCCAGGTTTAGCAAACATCTACAATGAGGTTTCAGGTAAGGATTGGCCTCTAAACTTAGATGAGTGCGAAAAGTTAAAGAAGTTTGCTGATAACAAGGATTATCAGGACCGCTTCATGAAGGTTAAGCACGACAACAAGGTTGTTTTAGCCAAGACCATCAAGGAGTTAGTAGGTGTTGATGTTGATCCTAACGCAATGTTTGACGTTCAAGTAAAGCGTCTTCACGAGTACAAGAGACAGCACTTAAATCTGCTTTACATCTTATCTCTATATAAGAGCTTATTAGAGAATCCTGATATGGATATTCCTGCACAGGTATTCATCTTCGGTGCTAAGGCTGCTCCTGCATACACACTTGCTAAGGACATCATCTATGCTATCAACGCTGTTGGTGACAAGATTAACAACGACTTACGCATCAAGGGTAAGTTAAAGGTTGTATTCTTACCTAACTACCGCGTAAGCTTAGCTGAGAAGATCATTCCAGCTGCTGATATCTCAGAGCAGATTTCAACTGCAGGTTATGAGGCTTCAGGTACTTCTAACATGAAGTTTGCAATGAACGGTGCTTTAACATTAGGTACTATGGACGGTGCAAACATCGAAATCGTTGAGAAGGCTGGTATTGAGAACAACATCATCTTCGGTTTATCTGTAGAAGAAGTTCAGTCACTAAAGGCAAACGGCTACAACTCATGGGATTACTACAACTCTAACTCAGAGCTTAAGTCAATCCTTGATTGGTTAGATACCGATTACTTCACACCAGGTCAGCCAGGTGTATTATCATCAATCAAGCGCTCATTGTTAGACAATGGCGATCCATTCTTAGTATTAGCAGACTTTGCTTCTTACAAGGATGCTCACCAGAGAGCTCAGGCTATGTTCAAGGACAAGCAGCGTTGGGCTAAGGCAGCTATGATTAACTCTGCTACAATGGGTATCTTCAGCTCTGACAGATCAATGCACGACTATGCTCGTGATATTTGGAACTTACAGAGCAAGAATGTTGACTAATTCATAGTTAGTTAAGTTTAATAAATCCCCTGAATTAAAGTTTAGGGGATTTTTTTTGCCTATAAGTATTTAATAAATAAAATACCTTGATATGCAGGTTAGCAATAAGTATATATTCACGCATAGGCAATGCTGTTGTGTGTAGTTTAAATTCAAAACAAAATCAAATAATAGTATGAATCCTGTTATTGATCGCATGATTGATAAGTATGAGATTGTGAAATTAACTTATGAAGAAAAACATCTAGTTGTTGAAGATCATAAAAGGTTCGGAACAGCATATACTTGTAGGGCATTAGGAATTTCAAGAAATTTGTGTTGTACAGACTTATGTCTATAGGTGAGTGGATTTATATGGCTTTGGAATGGTAATTATTAATGATAGATCTAATGACGAATTGAGATGGCATTAACAGCAATTAAAGTTATAAAAATTGGTACAACGCTGACAGAGTTTGTAAAAAGTTAAAAGACCTGTCTCCAATTAATTTCTGGAAACAAGCCTTAAAATCAGTTAGCATGACCTGGAAACTTAAGTGATCAACTTTCTGGTCATAACTATTAGTATCAGCTTTGATGCATTACAAATCTTAGCTTATTTTTTAGGATAAGCTCTTTCGTATGGCCAGGTGCTTATTCCGCCTGCGTCAAGAACATAATAATATCCAAGTGAAATCAGCTTGTCTGCAGCTGTTTTGGAACGGCGACCAGATCTGCAGTAAACAACAACAGGTTTTGATAGATCGGATCCTATTACTTCTTGTGCTGTCTCTTTACTGATTGAGCCTAAAGGAAGAAGTTTTGCTCCCGGTATATAGCCAGTTTCAAATTCTTCTTTCTCTCTAACGTCAACTAATACAACTTTACCTGTGCCAATAAGAGAATAGGCAGTAGGATGATCAATCTTTGTGTAGCCTGCGTTGATTGTAAAGGTATTTTCAGCCATTGCATTTCCTATATATGATAAGCCACATATTAATGAGACTACGGCAAGGAATCCTTTAATACGATTCATTTACTTTACCTGTGATTGAATTTTTTTGACGATATTAGTAGTTGAGCATCCATCAACAAATGGAATAATTATTACTTTACCACCATCGGCAAGAACTTCTTTATGTCCTGCAATCTGTTCAACCTTATAGTCTCCACCTTTGACTAATATGCTTGGTAGAACTCTTGAAATCAGTCTTTGAGGTGTATCTTCCTCAAATGATACAACATAGTCAACACAACCTAGTGCTGCAAGAAGCTCCATACGCTCTTCAAGTGGAACGATAGGTCTTGTAGGTCCTTTTAATCTTGAAACTGAAGCATCTGAATTAACAGCGATAATAAGTGCATCACCTAATGCTCTTGCCTGCTTTAGATACGTTACATGGCCCTTGTGCAGAATATCAAAGCATCCGTTTGTCATAACAACTTTTTTACCCTGTTTTTTCAGATCACTAACTAGTGAAACAAGTTCATTTTCACCTATTAAGCCACACTTCTCATCAGGATTGTTTCTTCCAAGAGCGCTGTATAATTCAGCAGGAGATACAGTTGAAGTACCAATCTTGCCAACTACAATTCCAGCAGCACAGTTAGCAAGTTCGCATGACTGAACAATATCAAGACCTGAAGCAAGACATGTTGCTAGTGTACCGATAACTGTATCACCTGCACCTGTAACATCATAAACTTCACGAGCATATGTAGGCAGATGGACAGCTTTCATTCCTGGTCTTATTAAAGACATGCCATCTTCTGATCTTGTTACAAGGAGCATCTTGAGATTTAGTTCTTCAATAAGAGTTAATGCCTTTTGTTCTAAATCTTCATCGTTTTTTACTTTTCCAACAACAGCCTCAAATTCAGACATATTTGGGGTAAGTAGAGTAGCACCTGAATACTTTTTGAAATCAGTTCCCTTAGGATCGATTAAAGTTGGAAGATTATACTTTGATGCAATTTCAATCATTTTACTTACACATGATAAAGATCCTTTACCATAGTCAGAGAAAATAACCACCTTTGTATCTTTGATTGAATCTTCGAATGCTCTTAATATCTTATCTTCATCAAGATTTGAGAAAGAATCTTCAAAATCAAGTCTTAAAAGCTGCTGGTTTCTGCTAAGAACTCTTAGTTTTGTAATTGTTGGATGAGTCTGAGTAAGCACAAAATCAGGAGAAATATGATGTGATCTTACAATTTTCTCAAGGATTTCAGCATTTTTATCTTCACCGACAATACCAACAAGATTACAGGGTGCACCTAATGATGAGATATTGATAGCAACGTTTGCTGCACCGCCAGCACGGTCTTCTTTATCAGTAACTCTGACTACAGGAACTGGTGCTTCAGGTGATATTCTGCTGCTAGGTCCTTTCCAGTAGCTGTCGAGCATTACATCACCAACAACTGTAACTTTTCCTGTAAATGATAATGATTGATTTGTCATAGTCTTATTTCCTGATTAAAGAATTCCTGCACGCATGAGATCATGAAGATTAAAAGCACCTATTGGGTGGTTATCATCATCTACAACAACAAGAGAGTTAATCTTAAGTTTGTGCATGAGTGCAAGAGCATCTGCTGCAAGATCGTCTGCCTTTACCTTACCTCTAACAGTAGAACTCATCAGTTCTTTAATATCTGTATTGATAGTTGCTCCCTTCTCAAGAGAACGTCTCAGGTCACCATCAGTATAAACGCCGGCAAGTTCATTTGAATCATTGACAATGCAGATAAAACCAAGAGTTTTTCTTGTCATTTCAAAAAGGGCATCTTTTAGTTTTACATTGTCATGAACAACAGGAATTTCTGTGCCTTTGTGCATAACATCCTGGCAGTGTACAAGAAGTCTTCTTCCTAAAGCTCCACCTGGATGAGACATTGCAAAGTCACGTTCTGTGAAGCCTCTAGCTTCAATCAGTGCCACAGCAAGTGCATCACCTATGGCAAGTTCAGCTGTAGAGCTTGATGTTGGAGCAAGATTAAGAGGGCATGCTTCTTTTTCAACATGAGCACTCAATGTAACATTTGCTGCTTTTCCAAGAGAGGAATCAACATTGCCTACAATAGCAATCAGAGGAATCTCTCTTCTTTTGAGAATAGGGATTAGGATCTTTAATTCAGAGCCTTCGCCTGAATTTGAAATAGCAATTACACTGTCATCCTTACCAATCATACCAAGATCGCCATGTGCAGCTTCACCTGCCTGAACGAAAAATGATTGGGTACCGGTACTAGCCAGAGTGGATGCTATCTTTGATGCAATATGACCTGATTTACCAACACCGGTAAGAATAACCTTTCCTTTGGTGTTCATCATAATCTGGCATGCTTTTACAAAGTTTTCATCAATTGCAGGGATTAGATCTAATAAAGCCTGAGCTTCCTGCCTTAAAACTTTTATGCCGGCACTGATACATGACTGTGAAAACATTGAATAACTCCTAAAAATAACTGCCCTATATTTTATCAAAACTTTATATATATTGAGGTGGTAAAAGAAAATAATACTTAACAATATGTTTTAATTTATCTGTAAAGACATTTTGCAAAAACAAAAATTCAGGTTGCATTTAAAATTTTCTGACATATTGTCCTTATCTTGTTTTACCTGACATGTAAGTAAGCTATAATTCAATAAAAAATATCCTATGAGAATACATACATATGAGACAGAACAGTACTAATAATCAGACTAAGTATCAGGTATATATCTACATTATTACAGTTGCAGCGATGTGTACCATATTTGGTTTTAATTTAGGTGCTCTGATTTCAACCAAGCTACGTCTTGTTAATATTTTTATGTTGGAAATCTATGACATTGACAGCATGATAAATACATTCTTGTTAGGATCATTTGTAGGTTCTTTTCTCTGCGGCCGACTCATTGCTCAGACAGGAAGACTTCAGTCAATACTAGGTGCATTTATTATTGGTGTGCTTGGACATAGTACTTCTGCAATGTCTCCAACTTTCAGTACTCTTTTTATATCAGAATTTGCCGTAGGCGCCGCATTTGGTATATATCTTTTGGCCTCTACATGTTATGTGGTTGAATTAGCACCTTCATCTAGCAGGGGTACGTGCTCAACTCTTATTGGAGTATTTTTCTGTTTTGGCCTTTTAATCGCATTCTTATTAAGAAATGTAATTGCACGTAGCAATATCGAGGTTGTGTCGTCAGTTATTGTTCTTTGCATTCCTGTTCTTCTTTATGCATATGCAAGACTTCCTGAAAGTCCAAGATATCTTTCTTTATCAGAGTCATCAGATAGAGCATTATCAGTTCTGATTAAGCTTAGAAACAAGAATTCAGAAGCTGCAAGAGAGCTAGCTGCTATCAATGAGTGTGTTCTAGGTGAAGACAGAGGTATCAACCTTTTCTTTAAAAGCTCTGTATACCGTTCTGTTATATGGATCCTTTTATCAACAGCACTTTTAATTTTCTTTCAGGGATGTGCAATCATACCTTTGATGACATCTGACCTATGTAAGATTTACAATGCTGCTGTAGGCTCACTCATGCCACATGAAAGATATGAACTCAACTATATACTGATAGGCTCTATATTTATCGGTATTCTTCTTGCATCTATTTTAAGTTCATATCTAGTAGACAAGGTTGGTCATAAGGCTGTAATGCTTGGTGCATGTACGTTTAATGAGGTATTACTGCTGTCATTATTCATTCTTTTATCACTAATGAACAGACAGTTTGGACCATATGCATTTGCCTTGATTCTTCTGCTTTTTTCCTTTTCATCTGTAATACTGCTAAATGTATTCATTACAACACTGCTCCCTGAACTTTTACCTTTAAAAGGAAGAGAATTTGGTTTGTCAGTATGTCTTATTACTTGCTATGCAGCTATCATGCTTTGTATGTATCTATTCTCAAGAATAATGCATAACTTAGGTATTCAGTTCATGATTTCCTTCTTTGTTATCATAGGTGCAATTTTGTATGTTGTACTTAAGGTTGTAATACCAGAGACAAAAGATCAGATGTTAGAGCAGATGGAGAATACTATATTCAATGAGCGTTCATTAAAGGCTATTGATAAAAAGTAGTTAAGTAACTCAAGTTTTGCGTTTCGTTTTAACTAAAAATCGGCTTGTAAATGTGGTGCTAGATCGCATTTTTAAGCAATTCTTTCGTTAAGATTGAACTGCAAAACTAGAGTTTCTTATGTACAAAATAAATCAGTGTTACCCATAAAAAAAAGCTCATACTAAAAACTAGCATGAGCCTTTATTGCTTTAAAATTTTATTTTTTTAAAGCTAAGTTAATCTGCTCAACATGCTCTACCTTTAAGTCACCCTGTGAATAGAGTAGAGAAAGTCTTGAAACGATATACTGATATCTTGCAGCAGAAGCTTTTTGCATTGCATCATATAGATTTTGAGTTGCATTTAGAACATCAGTCATTGTTCTTGTTCCAACATCATAACCTGCGATAGTTGCGTTTAAGGCAGACTGAGCAGAAATTGCTGAATTGCTATATGCCTTTACAGAGCTGATTGAAGCATTAACATTGTTATAGCTGTTATTTACATTAGCAATAAGCTTTCTATGTGCCATTTCTAAAGATTCTGAAGCCATTAGATACTGAGCCTGTGCTTTATCAACTTCTGCTGATGTTGCACCTCCGTGGAAAATAGGAATAGTCAGAGTAAGTCCAATTGATTTAGACCAGTCATTTCCATTCTCTAGATTTGCAGCCGGATTTTCCTTTGTATATGAGGTATATCCAGTAGAAACATTAGCATTAAGATCAAGAGTTGGTTCATGACCAGAACGGGCAAGAGTGATCTGATCTTTAGCTATATCCCTTGAGATGATATTCTGCTGAATTGACAGATTGTTTTCTTCTGCTTTCTTTATAAGCTGTACGATAGTATCTGTAACTACAGGAGTTGAGAATTTTGATGTATCAAGCTCAGCTAGATCCTTTTCACTAAGTGGTCTGCCGATAAGCAATCTTATCTCCTCATAAGAGTTGATAAGATCATTTTCAGCTACTATCACAGCTGCATTTGATAAATCATATGCTGCCTGAGCTTCCAGCTTGTCAGTTTCTGCGATAAGACCAACCTGAAGTCTTCTGTCTGCTTCATCAAGCTGTCTTTTTAATGCAAGATTATTTGCTTTCTGGAACTTAACCTTATCTGCTGCATTTAAAACGTTGAAGTATGCGTTACATACTCTGACAATCAGATTCTGCATTGCATCAGCATAAGCAAGATCTTTTACAGTTGCTGTTTTTTCAGCAATAGATCTGTTAGCCCAGTTAGAATGTCTCCATAATGACTGTGAAAGATTTGCAGTTGCAGCACTCTTCTTGTTGCTAGCTCTGTCTCCAAATTCATTATAGGTACTTGTTCTTGTTTTGGTAATTGAGCCTATAACATCAATTTGAGGTAATAATGCTGCAGTAGCTTGTGAAAGGTTTGCATGAGCAGCTTGTGCTTCTGCTTTTGCCTGTGAAATAACTGTATCTCTTTGTAGAGCTTCTTTGTAGATATCCATTAAATCAGCTGCATTTGCACAAAAACTTGCAGATGCAAAAAGTGCTAATGCCAAGGTAGATAATTTAGATTTCATTTGTTTACCTCAAGATATAATTACTTAGCCTAATTATATCAAGATGATTACGCTAATTTTATGTTTTACTTTTATATTATTGAGCAAATAATTCATAATTGTCAGTAATTATGAGCAATGAATTCTTAAAAGAACAGACAAAGAATAAAAATGGCAGTAAATGAAAAAGATATTTTTGTATCAGTTCCTTCCTATTCTACAAAAAATTTTGATATCAGATTTATAAAACCGGATGATTGTGAAGCACTATTAAAAGTGTACTCAGATAAGATGGCGCAACCTATTTTCAATTCTGATAATTGTCATGGAGACGATTTCTGCTATGAAACTATCGATAGAATGAATAGTGCTATGAAGTTCTGGTTTGAATCTTATGAAAAGAGATATTTCGTAAGATATGCGATAGTAGACAGACAAACGAATACTGCCATAGGAACTGTTGAGCTATTTACAAGATTTGCAGACGATCATTTTAACAATTGCATAATAATGAGAGCTGATCTTTTAAGCAGATATGAAAGGAAAGAATATATAAGAGAGCTTGCACTAATATTCATAGAGCATGCTAAGGAATATTATGAAGGACAAATTATTGCAACAAAGGCAATTAGCAGTGCAAGAGAAAGGATAGGCGCACTGTTGTCATTAGGTTTTAGAAAATCAGATTATAGTCTTATAGGATTTGATGGAACTGAGTATAAGGAATACTACGAATACTATCTGTAATAATTGGTTTTGAAATGGGGTGATGGTGGAGCTAACCGGGATCGAACCGGTGACCTCTTGCATGCCATGCAAGCGCTCTCCCAACTGAGCTATAACCCCGTAAATAATGAGATGGTGGAGGTAAACGGGATCGAACCGATGACCCTCTGCTTGCAAAGCAGATGCTCTCCCAACTGAGCTATACCCC